>JAJQHD010000038.1:0-81829 GCA_021199855.1 Oscillospiraceae bacterium | reverse complement strand
AGAGGTGGCATGGGACCGAGAGGTGGCATGATGCCCCCGCCGAGAAGAAGACCTATGAGACGTGGCTGCGGCGGCTGTTGTATGCCTTATGTCATGAGCGTTGTCGGTGCGATTACCGCTCTTACGTTAGGCACGGCAGTTGGCGTAAAGTCAGCAGGGAAGAAGAAAGAGCAGAAGTAATACTGCTTTGACAACTAACCGAATGAAAATGAAAAATCCTCAAGTTTAAAACTTGGGGATTTTTTACGCCTCATAATATCATAATTAAAAATAATTAATTATAAGTAGGGGGGTTATCAGAATCATCTTCCGATTTTTCAAGTGCCTTCCCTGCGTTACCATTCGCCTTCATATCTGCAAGAGGGGAGCTTTCAACGGCGGTTTTTCTGTCCTTATTCGATAAATGAGTGTAGATTTCGGTTGTAGCTACGCTGACGTGTCCCAAAACGTCCTTCAAAACTATCGGGTCAACGTCGCCATATTCGTACATAAGCGTTGCCGCAGTATGCCTGAGTTTATGCGGAGAAATTCCAAGATTTCCGAGACCGGCATTTTTTAGCTGGTCTTCGACAATGCGCTGGATTCTGCGGGTTGACAGACGGCGATGGTCGCTTCTGTGTAACGATAAAAAGATAGCATCTGGGTCGGTCTTTGACTCTGGTCTCGTCTTCAAATATGCGTTTAGCGAAGCTATGCAGGCGTCATTGAGATATACAATCCGTTCCTTCTGACCTTTACCGAAAACTCTTAGCGTTCTGGCGCTTTCGCTGTAATCGCCGATATCCAATCCCGCAAGCTCGCTGAGCCGCAAGCCACAATTAAGGAATATAGTTAAAATACAGTAATCTCTGAGGTAATTCTCACTCTTGATGTCATCTAAAAGCTCCTTGCTTTGGTCGAGTTCGAGATACTTTGGAAGCGTCTTTTCCGGTCTCGGAAGCTCCAGCTTTTCAAGCGGATTTGAGTCGAGCCTGTATTGTTCCGGAGATCTGTAGGATGCCAGAAAATCGTAGAATCTGCGCAGAGACGATGTCTTTCTGGCGCGGGTCTTATTTGAGTTCAGACGCTCATTTATAAGGTAGTTCATATACTCGTAGGCGTCCATAAGTGTGAATTCCTTGACATAGGAAAACGGAACATTCTTAATCGGAATTATCTCGAAAGGAGTTTCTTCAAGATTGACATCACTGTGTTTAACTGCAACTAAATATCGCAGAAAAGTGCGGATATCAACATAGTAAGCTTCAACAGTTCGTTCGGTACGACCTACAACGGAGCCGGTATATGTAAGGTAATTTGCAAGATACAACGGACAATCTTTTCTGTATTCTTCACGCATAATAAACACCACACTTTACAAAAGCGATTCTGACACAGAGGCGCCATTAAATCGCAATTTTCTATCCCCTGATGTGCGTTAAATTTTTATTTAACGCACATCGCTATCTATTTTATTTTGCACTTCTTAGCGCCTTTGTCAACTGAGCTCAAATTATTTGAAGCTCCATATCTGCGCTTCCCCAAAGCTCACTCATCAGAAATAAGCTTCGGGTATAATTCGCTAAACCACTAGCCACTAACAACTAGCCAATAACTATTTCAGCTCTACAACCGTAACTCCATCTTCGCCTTCGCCGTAGACACCTTTTCTTAATGACTCAACCGAAGGATGCTTCCTCAGATGATTTCTGACAGCAGTCTTCAAAGCTCCGGTGCCTTTGCCGTGGATTATCATAATGGTCTTGTTGCCACTCATGATAGCTTTATCTATAAATGAGTCGAGCTCATATAGTCCCTCATCTACTGTATATCCTCTGATATCAAGCTCAGTCTCGACTTTTCTCGTAGCACGGCTCTCAGTAGAATTACTGACACTTCCCTGTTGCTTCTTCTTTATTGATTTATTATTAAAAGTAACTTCTTTTTCCGCAAGACGCAAAAGTGAAACATGAACCTTTGTCTTCATGATGCCCATTTGGACAACGCAGTTTCCGGAAGCATCAGGAAGCGACATAAGAATTCCTGTCTTATTTCCATCTCTTATGATAACATCGTCGCCTTTTTTGAAAGGTCTTGGCGGAACATAGTCTTCATCCGAAAGCTCTCCAAGCTTTGAAGCTTCGTTATACATGCTGTCGATTTCAGCTTTGTACTTCTGCCTTTCTTGTTGGACTTTTTGAGAAAAATCTTCCTTGTCCTTAGACTTTTTAATCTCTTCAAGCTCGTTCATAAGCCGGCGAGACTGCATATTGACTCGCTCAACCAGTTCCCTGGCCTCTTTCTTGACCTTGCTGAGCTCCTTGTCCTTTTCAGACTGGTATTTTTCGTGCTCAGTCTTAAGCTCATCACGAAGAATTCGCACTTCGCCTTCGTACTTTTCTACGAGAGCAGCTTTTTCTTCGTATTCCTGACGGGCAGCTTCGAGACGCTCGATAGTATCTTCAAACTTCTGAGACTCTGCGGACATGAGTCCTTCTGCTCTCTGGATAATTACATCATCAAGTCCTAAGCGCTTGGAAATCGCAAAGGCATTCGATTTTCCGGGTGAACCTATTATCAGTCTGTAGGTCGGTTGCAATGTCTTGATGTCAAATTCGCATGAAGCGTTCTCAACGCCTTCAGTTTCAAGAGCATACATCTTTAGTTCTTGATAGTGCGTCGTGGTGACAAGTTTCGCTCCGGTCATCTTGATTCTCTCGATAATCGCAACAGCCAAAGCCGCACCTTCAACCGGGTCTGTACCTGAACCAAGTTCGTCTATAAGAACCAGAGAACTGTAGCTTACTCTGTCCAGAATACCGACAATATCTGTCATGTGCGAAGAGAAAGTGGAAAGGCTCTCCTCAATAGACTGCTTGTCGCCTATGTCAACAAGAACATCGCTGAAAACGGTTATCTTACTTCCATCAGAAACAGGAATCAGAAGCCCGCACATTGTCATAAGAGTCAGAAGACCTACCGTTTTAAGAATAACAGTCTTGCCACCTGTATTAGGACCAGTGATAATCAAAGCATCATAGCTGTTTCCGATAGAAAAGTCAATCGGAACAACTCTGTCCTTATCGATAAGCGGATGACGTGCCTTTTTCAGAATAATCTCGCCATCATCGGAAATAACCGGCATTGAAGCTGACATCTTTGCTCCTAAGTTGGATTTTGCAAAGTACAAATCAAGCGTCACAGCGGCATTATAGTCGGAAATAAGTTCTTCCGCAAAAGCCGCACAGTCGCTCGAAAGCTCCGCTATGATTCTGTGAATCTCATCCTGTTCCTTGCCTTTGAGGATTCTGATTTTGTTGTTCGCTTCGACAACAGCCATCGGCTCGATGAAGTAGGTCTGACCGCTTGCTGAAGTATCATGGACAAGTCCCGGAACACTGTTTTTTGCCTCAGATTTAACAGGCAAGACGTATCTTCCGTCACGCATAGTGATTATGGTATCCTGCAAATATGTCTGAGTATCCGATGAGCGTATCATCCTGTCAAGGGTATCTCTAATTTTAGAACCAGCAGAAAGAATCTTCCTTCTTATCGAAGCAAGCTCGGGACTCGCAGTGTCTGCAATCTCTTCTTCACTGACAACCGCATTTGTAATCTTATAATTGAGCTCTCTGTTTGAGAATAAGCACTCAAAAAGATAGTCAAGGCTGAATTCTTCATCGGAAAACTGCTGTCTCCAGGATAAAAGCATTTCCGTCTGGGACAGCATTCTCGAAACGTCCAGAAGTTCTCTCAACGAAAGAGTTGCACCACTCTGTGCTCTCTTTGCGATAACCGAAATATCCGGAAATCTGATAAAATTTGGGCTTCCGAATCTTACGGAAGCATTGAAAGCATCGAAGGTCTTTTTTACTTCGTTTTTGACAACATCCAAATCCGTGGAAGGCTCAATTTCGAGTGCCATATCCTTAGAGGCGTCGTTTGAACATTCCTCCGACAGCATTTCGAGAATTTTATGTAATTCAAGTGTTTTGTATTCTTCTCTCATTTATTTTCACCCATATTGATATTTTGAATGGATTTATAAAAAACAAGCATCTGAAAGCTGTGCCCAAGCTGAAGCTCGGCGTATCTTTCGGTTATTCTTGACAGAAACGGTAGATAGTCGTCGGGAATTCTGAAGCTGAAAATCTTTTCTTGCTCGGAAAGAGCAATATGCCTTAAAGCGTGAAGCAATGTCATATCGACAATTTCACAGACGGTTAAGTCTCTTTTTCCACAGCAATTTTCGCAGTAGAGCTTTCCCTCGCTCATGTCAAACTGCATCTGAACGTCAGAATACTTGTAGCATTTACAACACCCGATAAGATTAGGCGTCATTCCTATCTCGCAAAGAAGCCTGAGCTCAAACACAGACTTGATAAGCAGTTCGCTCTTTTCTCCCTTTGAAAGGAAATGCAAAGCATTCAACATAAGTCTCAGCACTTCCCCGCTCGGCTGTTCACTTACGCAAGTATAAAGAATCATCTCACAAAAATAGCTTGCAAGAGAAAACCGCGAAACATCCAGCCGAATATCATAAAACAGCCTTATCGGCTCCGCAGAATTCAGGATATATCCGCCATTTCTCCCCTCAGAAAAGCAGAAAGTCGCGTAGCAAAATGTCTGCGATACAGAAGCGTTTTTTGCGTTCTGCTTTTTTACACCTCTTGCGTAGACATCAAGCAAGCCATTTGATTCAGTAAGTATACTCAAAAACTTGTCGTTATCGCCGTATGGTCGTTCCCTTATTACAAGACCTTTCACTGTCAGCATTTTTATTTCCGCCTTGCATCAGTTTGTGTTTGTATACTAAGTAGTCGGCAATCTTGCCGCTCGAATAAAATATCTGCCAAAGCTTGTCCATTTCATCACCTGCCGCTTGTCTTATGATTGACAGGCAAACGGGATTTATGAATGGTAAAATCAGTCGCCGAGACCGAAGTTTTTAATCAGAGCGTCTCTGTTGCGCCAATTTTCTTTGACCTTTACCCATAGCTTCAGGTTAGTCTTTATCATGAAGAACCGCTCAATATCTTCTCTTGCAAGCTGTCCGACTTTTTTCAGCATTGCTCCGTTTTTGCCGATGATAATGCCCTTGTGGGACTCCTTCTCGCAGTAAATAGTTGCGACTACGTCCATGATGCTTTCGCCTGAACGTGTATCTCTCTCCTGCAAGCTTTCAACACTTACGGCGATTCCGTGCGGAACCTCATCCGACAATAGCTCCAAAAGCTTCTCTCTTATCATTTCGGAGATTATAACCCGTTCCGGCTGGTCGGTGAACTTGTCATCCGGAAAATAGTGCGATCCTTTGACTGTGAATTTTGATATTGCATCAAGGATGATGTCTAGTCCATCAGAATTGATGGCACTAATAGGAATAACCGAGTCGAAATCATAAAGTGCCGCATACTCAGCGATAACCAGTATCAGAGCTTCTTTATCCTCGAACAGGTCAACTTTATTCATGACAAGTATAACGGGTGTCCTTGACGCCTGTAGCGACGCTAAAAGCGTTTTTTCAGCTTCTCCGGCTTTTTTTGTAGAGTCTGCAACCAGAAGTGCACAGTCAACGGAGCTGACAGAGTTATCGATGGCTTTCAGCATATACTCCGAGAGCTTGTCCCTTGAACGGTGCATACCCGGTGTATCCATGAAGACATACTGGATATCGCCTCTTGTGAGTACACCCGTAATCTTGGTTCTGGTTGTCTGAGGCTTTGAACTTACTGCTGCTATTTTTTCGCCGACAAGCGCATTTATGAGGGACGACTTCCCTGCATTAGGTCTTCCAACGATTGTTACAAATGAATTTTCTGTCACTTAACTTATTCCTCCACTAATTCCTTATCATCCTTTGAATGAACCGGATGCTTCAGTATTTCTCCGCTTTCATAGCCAAGCGAATGCATGATTTCTTTCTCTTTTTTGCGCATTTCTTTCGTTTCCGGTCCGTCCTCGTCCGGATGGTCGTATCCCAAAAGATGAAGCATCGAATGGACAACCAAAAACGCTATTTCTCTTTCAGTAGAATTATTATTCTCGACAGCCTGTTCAGCCGCCTTTTCCGTGGAAATAATTATATCCCCGAGCATATAGCAGTCACTGTCCGGATTCAAATCAAACTCGCAGTTGTCAGCAAGTGGAAATGAAAGAACATCAGTCGGCGCATCTATATTGCGATACTGAGCGTTCAACTCTTTTATAGCGTCGTTTGTGACAAAGGAAATGCTTATTTCGCAGTTTTCATCGAACTCTGCACAATAAAGAGAGCACTTACAACACGCGCGCAAAAGCTTTCTGAATTCCTTTGTTATCGGTATATATTTTTGCTCATTATTAAACGCAACTCTAAGCCTTCTCACGAGTTTTCTTCATCCTTTCTTTATTGTACTGCTCATACACCTTGACAATATCCTGAACAAGCTTATGCCTTACCACATCTTTCTCAGAAAAGTGGATAATCCCTATATCAGGAACATTTTTTAGCACCTTTACAGCCTCAATAAGACCGGATTTTCTCGGGTCGGGCAGGTCAATCTGAGTGACATCGCCGGTGATAACCATCTTACTGTTAAAGCCAAGACGAGTCAAAAACATCTTCATCTGTTCGGGAGATGTATTCTGCGCTTCATCGAGTATTACAAACGCTTCATCAAGAGTTCTTCCACGCATATATGCAAGAGGAGCAACTTCAATATTTCCCCGTTCCTGATACTTCGCAAAGGATTCTGCGCCGAGCATTTCAAATAGAGCATCATAAAGCGGTCTTAGATATGGGTCTACCTTTGTCTGCAAATCACCAGGCAAGAATCCGAGCTTCTCGCCAGCCTCAACAGCAGGACGAGTCAGGATAATCTTATTTACGCTGTGAGATTTAAAGGCTCTCACTGCCATAGAGACTGCCAAATAGGTCTTTCCAGTTCCGGCAGGACCCACTCCAAATGTGATGGTATTTGAATCTATGGCATCAACATATTTCTTTTGTCCGAGTGTTTTTGGCTTGACAGTTTTACCGGTAGCAGTGACGCAGATTCCGCCGTCTGAAAGCTTTGCGATTTCGTCGGCAGTCGCCTCGTCACCCATCGAAAGAACATATCTGACCTGCTGAGGCGAGATTTCATCTCCGCTCTCAAGAATCTTAATCAAAGCAGTTACACACTTATACGCTTTTTCGACTTCGTTATCAAGACCAATTATCTTGATGTTCCCACCTCTGGTGACTATATTAACTCCGAGCTCGTCCTGAATCAGGCAGATATTCTCGTCCTGACTTCCGAAAAGCCCTTGTATAAGACCCAAGTTTGTAACTGCCAAAGATTTCTCCATAAACAGACGTCCTCCTTACTGTACAATATGCTTATATACATTTTCACATCTCTTTCTACCAATATTATACCAGATAAAGCGGGATATTTCAATATCCCGCCGGAAATATAAATCAATTATTTCGCAAATATCGGGCTTTCCATGCCTATATCACCCTGTAAAGTATAAACACATGTCAGCAAAACCGAGTTGTCAGTTTTCTCAACTGTGACGTCTTTTCCGATAATCTCGTAATTGCCTATCAGATTTTCCTCGTAATTTGCAAGCTTGTTGTTCACGATTTCCTCCGCCTCATTCAGAGTATAGATATTGAGCTTATAGATCTGCTCAGTATATTCAGTTGTGGTGATACCCGCGGGTAGTACAATACCGAAGAAGCTGAGATTAGTTGTGTGCGTATCTGTGATATATGAACCATCAAGCACGGTCAAATTAGGGATTGGGATATCAATATCGAATATGCTAAAGCTCTTCGAGTAATAGGTCTCGCCTTCAACAACTTTCCTATCGTAAATGCTCTGCTCAAATGTAACAGTTCTCTCGAAAACAGCAGTAATATTCGCTATGGAATGGTAATAGTAGGTTCTTCCGTTTCCTCTTTCAACGTATCCACTTACAAGCAAATCACCCTTTGCAACCGCATCGCCTATCAGAATTTCCAGGTGTCCGACGAGTACATTGATATCGATAATCTGCGCATCCTCAGTCGCAACTATATTGCACGGAATTCTGCCCTCATCTGTTTCTGCCTTCTCGATTACCGTCCTCAAATTCACAGTAACCACTGAACCGCTGTTGCCTATTGATACCCACGAAATATCATCATCAATCTCAAAAAGTCGGGCTTGTAGCTTCAGGAAATTCAGATTGGGGATAAATGCACCTGCTTTTAAGCCTTCTTCCTCTAAAATCTCCCTTACTTCATAGATAATATTCTCATCGTCGGTGCCTACAATTCTGATACTGAAAACTATATTTGACAGGAAAAAGGTAAGTACAATTGAAGTAAGAATTCCGACGACCAGACCATATCTCTTACGATACTTGCGGAGATGAAAGTATATTCCTTTGCGAGAAGTTACTTCAAGAACACAGCTATTCCCTGCCGCAATTTCTTCAAGCTTCTTTTCGTAAAAGAAAGGCAAAATCGCATAGACAGCATCGCTTTTTGTGTTAAGCGATATCACTTTACATTCTTTTCTCAGACGGTTTACAACTACGCCCGTATCAAAGCCATCAACCCTTATGGTAATAATCCCGATCAATCTCATAAGAAACAAGCTCATAGTATCTTTGCACCACCCTTTGAGATTTCTACAGTTGAAATTTTGCCGGTAAGTGTAACAGAGCGGTCGGTATATGCGGACACCTTCAGATTTTCTCCCCAGACAACCACTTCGTTAACTCCAGCTTTAACTCTAAGCATGATTTCATTGCATTCGAGAACATCGATGACGTTTTCAATAAGCACTTCATCGTCACCGGAAATGGTAACATAGGATTCATAGTAGGCATATTTTCTTGCCCGATTTTTAAGCTCAGGCAGTATAGATTTAATATTCATTAGAATCACTCCCTTCAATTATACTGCCGAAAAGTCAAGCATAGAATTGTAAGAGTGAAAAAGGAGGCAAGCTTATTGAAAAACAAATTACAGGGACTGGTTACGATTGCTGTAATAGCGATTCTGGTATTATCACTTATCTACATAGATGAGGTCAAAGAAACCATCGTTAAATCTATAGAAAACTGCATAATAGGGATAGTGCCGTCATTATTTTTAAACAGCGTGCTTGCAAGCGTGCTGATAAAATGCTCTGAATCACTCATACCTAAGAGAATATCGCCTGTGAGATGTGAGATATTCCTTGTATTTCTTCTTGGAAATATCTGTGGTTACCCGATAGGAGCAAAGATGCTAAGTGAGCTCGTAAAGGAAAATCGCATTACGTCAGAGCAGGCAGAAAAAGTGATTTGTTTCTCCTATGCTTCAGGTCCCGCCTATATTCTCGGAATAGTGAGTTCAGCAGTATTTCATGTAAAGCTTTTAGGCTTTACAGCTTTCTTATCGATTTTCTTATCAAACACGATTTTATACATACTCTTCATAGTTAAGTTCAAAGTCAAATCGACTGTTAATACTGCCTGTAAAGGTATTTCACTTACAAGCACTGTTATGGATGCAATCAACTCTTCTGCTAATTCTATGATTTCAATATGTTCAGCAATTGTCTTCTTTTCAGCTCTGCTCTCACTTTTGCCGTTGCAAAATCCCATCGTATCTGCAATTCTCGAAATATCAAATATCACTTCACTTCAAGGAAACGGACTCGCTTTCTTTGTTTTAGTCACTGTTCTTTTATCATTCGGTGGGCTGTGTGTGCATATGCAGATTATATGTCTATCCGGTGGTAACTATAGCTTCAAATGGTTTTATATTACGAGACCGATTCAGCTTTTCCTGACTGCCATTATTTCAACTATTGGATATCTGATAGTTCAGAATCACATAAGCATTGAAACTGGTGTGAGTAGCAGTATCGAGCTATCGAGCACAGGAAGCGTTATCCCATTCGTCTGTATTTCAGGAATGGTCCTCATTACTCTTACATATAGAAAACAAAAAAGCGACCGCTGAGCAGCAGTCGCTAATCTGTATTTTCAGTTAATCTTCAAGAAGCTTCAGAACAAGCTCTTTCATGACAGCAGGGTTTGCCTTGCCTTTGGAAGCCTTCATGCACTGACCTACAAGGTAGCCTAGAGCATTGGTCTTGCCGTTCTTGTAGTCGGTGACAGATTTCTCATTCTGAGAGACAACCTCTGAAGCTATCTTCTCAAGAGAAGATACATCCGAAATCTGTGAAAGAGAATTTTTCTCGATAAATTCATCAATATCGGCGTTGTCACTCATAACGGCGTCGAAGACCTTCTTGCCTGCGGCAGTGGAAATCTTGCCTGAGTCGATGTAGTTGACAATCTTCGCAAGCTTTTCGGGAGTGAGATTGGTGTTACTAATATCAGTTCCGTCGTTCATAAGCTTTGAAATCTCACCCAAAATCCAGTTTGAAAGAAGCTTGCCCGACTTGCAACAGGCTTCGAGTGTCTTGTCGAACAACTCAGCCTTCTCGGGAACATCAACTATCATCGCGGCATCGTTATATGAAAGCCCACAGCTTTCCATATACCTCATGATTCTTGCATTCGGAAGCTCCGGTAGAGTGTCCTTGAGATACTGAACCTTTTCCTCAGAAACTACTATAGTCCCAAGGTCTGGCTCCGGGAAGTATCTGTAATCCTGTGCATCCTCCTTTGAACGCATGGAAACGCTCTCGCCTTTAGCGTCGTCCCATCTTCTCGTTTCCTGGGTGATTGTGCCGCCGGCTTCCAAAATCTCAATCTGGCGGTTAGCTTCGTAGTCGATTCCATGAACGACTGCTGAGAAGCTGTTGACATTCTTCATCTCGCATCTAGTGCCAAGAGGCTCTCCCGGCTTATGGACTGAGACGTTGACATCACATCTGATTGAACCCTCCTGCATTTTACAGTCGGATATATCGATATATCTGAGTATTGAGCGTATTGTTTCGAGATATGCCTTTGCTTCATCTGAGCTTCTCATATCGGGTCTCGAAACAATCTCAATAAGTGGAACTCCGCAACGGTTGAAGTCTACAAGAGAACCGTCAAACTTATCCGAGTGAAGAAGCTTTCCTGCATCCTCTTCGATGTGAATTCTCTCAACGCCGATTCTCTTCGTTTCGCCATCAACGATAATGTCGAGGTAGCCGTCGTGACAAAGCGGAATATCAGCCTGAGAAATCTGATAGGACTTCGGAAGGTCGGGATAGAAATAGTTTTTTCTGTCCTGCTTGCAGATTCTGTTGATTCCGCAGTTAAGGGCATGACCCATTTTAATTGCGTACTCAACTACTTTCTCATTCAAAGTAGGAAGAGTTCCCGGCATACCGAGACAAATCGGGCAAACCTGTGTGTTGACTTCAAGTCCGAAAGAGTTTTTACAGCTGCAATAAATCTTAGTTGCGGTGTTAAGCTCGGCATGAACCTCCAAGCCGACAACAACCTCATAGCCTTTTATCATAGCTCTACCTCCTTACCCAAAATCACAGGTGCTCTGAAACCGCCGAAATCAATCTCATGAGCATATGCCGTATTGAGAATTGTTCTCTCATCAAAGCTTCTGCCGATTATCTGCATACCGTAGGGCAATCCGGTATCCGAATAGCCACATGGAACGCTGACAGCAGGAAGACCTGCAATATTAACCGTGACAGTGCAGATATCTGCCGAATACATTGCAAGCGGGTCGTCCATCTTATCACCGAACTTGAATGCCTCAAATGGAGAAGTGGGAGTGATTATGACATCAATGTCATTAAATGAGCTGTCAAACTCCGAGCGAATTCTCTTCTGCAAGAGCTTTGCTTTCTTATAATAAGCGTCATAGTAACCGGAACTCAATACGAATGTGCCAAGGATAATTCTTCTCTTGACTTCTCTACCAAAGCCTTCGCTTCTCGTTCTCTCGTACATATCCATGAGATTTTCAGGGTTCTCACAGCGATAGCCGTACTTGACTCCGTCAAATCTTGCAAGATTAGATGAAGCCTCAGCGCAGGCAATTATATAATACGCGGAAAGTGCATACTCTGTCGAAGGAAGTGAAATCTCTCTGACGGTCGCTCCCCTGCTTTCAAGAGCCTTGACCGAATTCATGACAGCTTCTTTTACTTCCGGCTTGATTCCGTCACCGAAATATTCCTTAGGAATACCGATTCTGAGACCACGAACGTCGCCATCAAGAGTTCCGCTTATGGGAGCATAATCTCTTCTTGCGCTCGTAGCATCCATCGAATCGTGACCGCAGATAGCGTCAAAAAGCATTGCCGAATCCTTGACGCTTCTGGCGATGGGACCTATCTGGTCTAAAGAAGAGGCAAAGGCGACAAGACCGTATCTCGAAACAGAGCCGTATGTAGGCTTCAAGCCGACAACGCCACAGAGTGAGGACGGCTGTCTTATCGAACCTCCAGTATCAGAGCCAAGAGCCATTACAGCTTCCATCGAAGCTACAGCCGCAGCAGAACCTCCGGAAGAACCTCCGGGAACGCATGAAGTGTCAAACGGATTCTTAGTAGGCTGGAAGTAGGACGTCTCGGTGGATGAACCCATTGCAAATTCGTCCATGTTAAGCTTGCCGGTTATAATTGCGCCAGCTTTTTTGAGCTTTGTAATAACTGTAGCATCAAAAACAGGAGTATAGTTTTCGAGCATTTTTGAAGCGCAGGTTGTCCTGATTCCCGAAGTTGAGATGTTGTCCTTGATTCCTATCGGAATTCCCGCGAGCGTAGGCAACTCTTCGCCGGATGCTCTTCTTTCATCTATTTTCTCAGCCTCTGCAAGTGCCGACTCACGATTAAGTGTGAGATACGCGCCAATAGCAGGCTCAGTCTTTTCAATTCTGTCAAACACAGATTTGGTGAGTTCTTTAGACGAAATCTCACCTTTACCGAGCATTTCGCTCAGTTCGCTCGCTTTATATTCATAAAGTTCCAAATTGCTTCCTCCCTATTCAACAGTCTTTGGTACAACGACACAGCCGGCAACGACCTTCGGAGCATTCTTAAGGATTTCATCGCGGGAAAGCTTGCTGTCAGAAAGCTTGTCTTCCCTCAATTCCATTACATTGCTCTCGTCGACCAATAGCTCGTCGTCAATTTCCGGCATAGCTTCAACCATCTTGATGATGTTATTCATTTCTTCTGAATACCTCGGAAGCTCGTCATCAGAAATCATGATTCTAGCAAGCTTCGCAACGTGTTTGATATCTATACTAGGATTATTTGCCATTTCGTCCGCCTTTCTTTCGTCTAAATATTTCATTCGAGTAATCCCAAAAGACCACTCTCATCTATAATCTTGATTCCAAGCTCCTGAGCTTTTGTCAGCTTTGAGCCAGCTTCCTCACCTGCAAGGACATAATCTGTCTTCTTGGAAACTGAGGACTTGACCGTTCCGCCGTTGTCCTCGATTAACTTCTTAGCTTCGTCTCTTGTATAAGTCGGAAGTGTTCCAGTTACCACAAAGCTGAGTCCCATAAGCTTCTGCGACTGAGCCGATGTTGCATATTCAGTGTTGACGCCATAGCTCTTCAAAAGCTCGATTGTAGCTCTCATATGAGGCTCTGAAAGTGTTTCATACACAGTTTCAGCAGTCAAAGTACCAAAGCCGTCGATGGCTTCGATTTCACCTACAGTGGCTTCAAGAATTCTGTCGATATTCCCGAATCGCTCGCATAACAGCTTACACGATGCCGAGCCAACATTTCTTATTCCCAGCCCACAAAGAAGCCTGTCCAAAGAATTAGATTTCGACTTCTCAATCGCTGATATAAGCTTTTCAGCGGAACGCTCCTTGAAGCCTTCGAGAGTCATAACATCAAGAACCGTCAATGCATATATGTCTGGAATCCTCTTGACAAGACCGCTGTCCAGAAGTTGCTGTGCAACAGCAGGTCCCAAACCATCAATATTCATCGCAGGCTTTGATGCAAAATAGATTAAGGATCTCAGAAGCTGTGCCGGACACTCGATATTCGGACACCTGAGAACGCTCTTGTCGTCTTCTCTGATGGCTTTTGTTCCGCACACAGGGCAGTATTCTGGAAGCTTGAAGCTTCCGCTACCGTGCTTTTCTGAAACACTCAGAACTTCCGGAATTATGTCACCGGCTTTTCTGACGACTATCTCATCGCCAATCGAAATGCCACGTTCATCTATGAAGTCCTGATTGTGTAAAGTGGCTCTCGATACACTTGTCCCTGCCAAGGTGACCGGTTCAAAGACCGCTACCGGTGTAATTGCACCTGTTCTGCCGACATTTACTTCAATATCAAGAAGCTTCGTCTTTTTTTCTTCCGGTGGGAACTTGTATGCAACCGCCCACTTCGGTACTTTTGAAGTATATCCAACCGCTTCCCTGTCAGAAAGGCTGTCAAGCTTTATAACAACACCGTCGATATCGTATGAAAGCTTATATCTTCTCTCGCCCAGTGAAATGATTGCGTTTTCTATATCGGAATACTCGCTGAAAAGCTTGTACTCCGGAATTGTCTTAAATCCAAGCTCAGCTAAAGTGTCGAGCGACTGTTTATGAGAAGTGAACTCGATTCCTTCACACTGCTGAACATTGAAAACGAATATATCGAGCTTTCTCTTTGCCGCAATCTGAGGGTCTTTCTGTCTGAGCGACCCTGCGGCGGCATTTCTTGGGTTCTTAAAAGGCTGTTCACCTGAAAGCTCCATTTCCATCGAAAGCTTCTCAAAAGAAGAATGAGGCATATAAACCTCGCCTCTGACCTCTAAAAAAGGAATATCTCTCGTAAGCTTCAACGGGATTGAACGGATTGTTTTAAGGTTCGCTGTGACATCTTCTCCGACAAAGCCATCGCCTCTTGTAGAACCTCTCACAAGCTCGCCGTCCCGATATTCAAGCGAAACGGACAAACCGTCTATCTTTGGCTCTACAGTAAAGCTTGGTTCAGAAATCTCGGACTTTATCCTGTCGACAAAGTCCTTAACCTGAGAATAGGAGAAAACGTCCTGAAGGCTTCCCATCTGCACTGTATGCGGAACCTTCTCAAATCCTGAGACAGGCGAGCCTCCAACTCTTTGTGTGGGAGATGTAGGCTTTATAAGCTCCGGAAACTCTTTTTCAAGTGCAATAAGCTCTTCCATCAGGGCATCGAACTCATAATCCTCGATTTCCGGATTATCATCAACGTAATATTTCTTACTGTAATAATCGAGCAGGCGACTTAGCTCCTCTACACGCTTTTCAGCATCAGATTTATTCATCCTATCTGCCCTTTCTATTTATCCAATATCGGCGTATCCTGATGGAATATCGCCGACAATTATAGTCTGTGCTATTACATAATCCTGTGTGAGAGAAAAGCTTGTTTTCCTTGGTGGGAGATACGCATCACACTCAACAGTGATTTTTATTATAATGCGGTGCAAAACGGTATTTATACCTTCACTTTCAAAGGATGAAATCACTTCGATTACCGGCACCGATGATTGCATTATTCTGAGTCTTAAATTAAGTCCCCTGCCACTCAAATAAGCGTTTCCGGTGATACTTCCAATTGGGACTTTTATCTTTGAAGCCCTGAGTTTTTCCAAACTTGAAACCAATCTACTACTCAGCAAAAGCTTGATTTTGTTTATCTCGGCAGAATTATACTCGACCGCTGTTACAGACCCGGAACCGCTGAATGTAAGCTTGACTATATCCGAATAGCCGATATCTTCACTATCAAAAACTTCGCTGACCGCCTTGTCGACAGACTTCGCCACTGACATTTTCCCATAAGACGCTGCCATATTCATGATGACAGGCTTCAGCGCCGAATTTATGAATATAAGAACTATAACCATTCCAAGAACCAGCATCACAACCAGATATGAATTGCTGTTATCATGCTCAGTTCTGTGTCTTCGTCTTTGCAAAATATCGCCTCCCGTTCCGATAAGACATACTATGCTTTCGGAACGGGAAACTGAATATTTCTTAAAAATTATTTGCTTCTCATAGCTTCCTTGACAGTAGCTACAATATTCTCGGAACAAAGTCCGAATTCTTTTAGAAGCTGTACTGCAGGACCTGAGTAACTGAATACGTCGTTTACGCCAATCTTTACGACCTTGGTCGGGCAGTTGGCGGAAAGTGTATCGCATACAGCAGAGCCAAGTCCGCCGATAACGCTGTGCTCTTCAGCAGTTACAACGAGTCCAGTCTCACGAGCCGCCTTGACAATGATTTCCTCATCCAAAGGCTTGATAGTGTGAATGTTGATTACTCTTGCACTGATACCGTCGTTCTTGAGCTGTTCGGCGGCAACGAGTGCCTCATAAACTAGAAGTCCGGTTGCAACAATGGTTACATCGTTTCCTTCGGTGAGCTGAACTCCCTTGCCGAGCTCGAACTTGTAGGTCTCCTTATCGTTGAAGACAGGCGTTGCAAGTCTACCAAATCGCATATAAACAGGTCCGACATACTGAATAGCCGCTTCGATTGCCGCTCTTGCTTCAACATCGTCAGCGGGATTAATAACGGTCATTCCGGGGATAGTGCGCATAAGAGCGATGTCCTCGTTGCACTGATGTGTAGCACCGTCTTCACCTACTGAAATGCCGGCATGGGTAGCGCCAATCTTGACATTGAGGTGAGGATAGCCGATGGAGTTTCTTACAATCTCAAAAGCTCTTCCGGCGGCAAACATTGCAAACGACGAAGCGAAAGGAATCTTTCCTGTTGCGGCAAGACCTGCGGCAACACCCATCATGTTTGCTTCCTGGATTCCACAGTCGATGTGTCTGTCAGGGAACTTCTTTTTGAATATACCTGTCTTGGTTGCGGCAGCAAGGTCGGCATCCAAAACGTAAAGGTTCTCATACTTATCACCGAGTTCAGCTAATGTTTCGCCATAGCTCTCTCTGGTAGCCTTTTTAATCAGTTCTGCCATTTCTTATTCCTCCTCCAACTCCTTGAGCTGAGCCTGAAGCTCACTCATAGCCTGTTCATACTGTTCCTTGTTCGGTGCAGTTCCGTGCCATGAAACCTGATTTTCCATGAACGAAACGCCCTTGCCCTTGACGCTGGACATAACTATCATTACGGGCTGATTGACAACTGTCTCGGCTTCCTTGAATGCGGCATCAATACTGTCAAAGTCGTGAGCATCCATAGCAATTACATGCCAGCCAAATGTGGAGAACTTGTCGGTAATCGGATAAGGAGAGCAAACATCAGAAATCTTGCCGTCAATCTGCAAGCCATTGTTATCAACGATTGCGGTGAGGTTGTCAAGCTTCTGCTGAGCCGCGAACATTGCAGCCTCCCAGACCTGTCCTTCTTCGATTTCACCGTCGCCTAAAACGCAGTATACGTGATAAGTGTCGTGAGTGAGTTTTGCAGAAAGCGCCATGCCGCAGGCGGCGGATATCCCCTGTCCCAAAGAACCGGAGGACATATCAACGCCCGGGATATGCTTCATATCAGGGTGTCCCTGAAGCATGGAACCGATATGACGAAGACCTTTGAGCTCCTCAACATCAAAATATCCTCTGTTAGCCAGAACCGAATAAAGAGCAGGAGCTGTGTGTCCCTTTGAAAGGACAAAACGGTCTCTGTCAGGAAGGTCGGGTTTGTCGGGATAAACATTCATCTTTGCGAAATAAAGATAGGTAAGAAGGTCAGCGATAGATAAAGATCCCCCCGGGTGACCGCTTTTTGCGTTATAAACACCCTCGATTATGCCCATTCTAACCTTGCAAGCAGTTATACTGAGCTGTTTCTTTAGTAATTCGTCCATAGAAAAACCTCCAAATTATAATGTTGCCAATATAGCTAATGCTTCTGCCATAGTGTCCTCTGAGCAGGTGGATTTCAAAACATAATCCGCCGCTTCCTTCACAGCAGGCTGTGAATCAGACGGGCAAAAGCTTATATCGGATGCTTTGAGCATCTCAATATCGTTGTCATAATCTCCAGCGGAGATAACAAATTTGTTGTCAAGCTTTGTAACTTGACACAATTCCTTCAGAGCACTTCCTTTTGAAACATTCTCGGGGAGTAGCTCCAGAAAGTAAGGACAGCTTCTTACGAATCTTACTCCCATACCCTCAAACTTCTTGACGTACTTCATAAGCTTATCGATGACCTCTACGCTGTCTGCAAAAAGAAGTTTGCACCACGGTTCTGTAACTTCATCGCCGGAAGTCTTCTTTATATAGCTGACCTGAAGTATCTCATGATGCCACTTTTCAGCATCATTGAGGTTAAGGTAATATTGCCCTTCAAAAGTAAAAATCTCAGGAGCGATTCCGGGAAAAGTAGAAAAAATTTCTTTAAGAATATCTCTTGCGCAATCCGGGAGATATGTCGCTGAGAGAATCTTGTCAGCGTGATGGCCGTAAATGATGCATCCATTGTAGAGAATCAGCGGTAAGTCAATATCCAATATGCTGAGATATTTTCTCATCGTGTGAATCGGTCTTCCGGTTGCGATTCCGAAAAGTCCTCCGGATTTTCTATATTCAGAAATAGCTTTAAGATTGCCTTCCGAAACCAACTTGTCAGGCGCCAGAAGTGTTCCATCCATATCTGTAACAAAAATCGAGTTGTCAAGTTTAATCATACGTTTTCTCTCATCTTCTCGAGGAGCTTGGAAAAGTATTCCGGAAGCTCACTTATAAATTCAAGATATTCCCCAGTGACAGGATGAATAAATCCTATCTTTCTTGCGTGAAGGCATTGACCTTCACAGCCTTTATATGGCTTGCCATAAACATCGTCGCCCAAAATCGGATGACCGATGTACGCAGAATGTACTCTTATCTGGTGCGTCCTTCCGGTTTCCAATCTAAAGTTCACATAGGAGCATATCCCAAGCGAGTGCTCATGCAGTTCATCTAAAACTGTGTAGTGGGTTATGGCAGGTCTCGAATTTTGTTCTGTCACGCACATGCGCTTGCGATTATTCTTATCTCTACCGATTGGAGCGTTTATAGTTCCTGTAGGTTCTTTGAATCTTCCGCCGGTACAGATTGCCTCATACTCACGTGTAAAGCTATGTGCCTTTATATGTTCAGCAAGCCCAAGATGCGCTTTATCAGTCTTGGCTACAATCAGGAGTCCGCTTGTGTTCTTGTCGATTCTGTGAACAATCCCGGGACGGATAACTCCGTTTATTCCAGAAAGCTCGCCCTGGCAATGCCAAAGAAGTGCATTAACGAGAGTTCCCTGATAGTTACCAGCCGCAGGATGAACAACCATGCCTTTAGGCTTATTCACAACCAGTAGGTCGCTGTCCTCATATACGATGTCAAGAGGAATGTTCTCTGGCTCAACTGACAACCCGATTGGGTCGGGCATCGTCAGAGCAATTTCATCGCCAGTATTCAGCTTTGTGCTTTTGGAAGCGACTTTTCCGTTGACAAGGACATTGCCGTCTTCAATCAGCTTTGCCGCAAAGGAACGTGTTATATCGACCTCATCCTGCAACGCCAGCCAGCTGTCAAGCCTTTTGCCTTCACATTCAACATCCCCTACCAAATCGTATCGGGTCACTGGTCTTCACCTTGCGCTTTATCTTCGCTTTCGCAGTTTTCTTTAGCTTCTTCAGCCTTCGCAAGCTTCTTTGCTTTTGAGTCCTTTGATTCCTGCCAGATATAAATCAAGCAAAGACCGATTCCGCCAACAACAACGCACATATCTGCAAAGTTGAAAACCGGAAAATCGATAAAATCTACAGCGATATAATCGACAACACCTGTAAAATCAGGGTCTATTAACATTCTGAATCTGTCAACGAGGTTTCCTACTCCACCACCGATGACAAGTGATAGCGCCAGATATTCAAGAGTGCCGATTTTCTTTCGCTTGACAATCATATATACAAGTATGGCTATCAAGACAATCGAAGTAAACGCAATCAGAAAGATTGTCTGACCGCCGAGAATACTCCAACCGGCTCCGTCGTTACGGATGTGAGTAATGCTGAATACGTCGAAACTTCCGATTGAGAATGTCCAATATCTGTGGATAACAGACGTACACAGCTCAAAATTGCTCGATATATAAAGCTTCAGAAGCTGATCGAGAACCACGATCAGTCCAGCTAAGACTAAAGAAAGAACCAGCAAACAAACACGTCCTTAACTACAATGACCGGCTGCCGCTATCAGGCAGCAGCCGAGCAAGTTATTTCAATTATGCGTCAATTGACATCTGAGAAACAGTTTCAGCACAGCGCTTGCAGAGCGTGGGGTGCTCATGCGAGCAACCAACTTCGTCGGAATAAATCCAGCAACGCTCACACTTCTCGCCCTCAGCCTTCCTGACAGTGAAGCCAAGACCGGTTGTCTCTCCGATGAATTCGGGAGTACCATCCTTTTCAACTTCGACCTTTGAAACGATAAGAACAGTAGGAAGAAGCTCCTTGACAGCCATCAGCATGTCATAGCTGTCGCCTGCCCTTATTGTGACGCTTGCTTCAAGTGAAGAACCGATTACCTTCTCAGCTCTCTTCAGTTCAAGAGCCTTCTTGGCATCTACTCTGAGATTATAGATATACTCCCACTTGGAAGTGAACTCTTCATCAAATGTAAGTCCTGACACCTTAGGCATATCGTCAAGGAATACACTCTCGGGATTCTCAGACGAAGAGTGCTTCATGTAAGACCAGATTTCATCCGCAGTGAACGAAAGAATCGGAGCTATAAGGCGTGCCAAAGCAGAGAGAATCATGTACATTGCAGTCTGAGCAGAACGTCTTGCCTTAGAATCAACTGCTTCACAATATAGCCTGTCCTTGATGATATCGAGGTAGAAGTTACTCATATCTACAACACAGAAGTTGTGGATAGAGTGAACAACGATATGGAAATCGAAAGCATTGTATGCTTCATCAACCTTGGTGATGAGGTTGTCAAGCTTCATTACAGCCCACTTGTCAATCTCTTCAAGATCAGAAAGTGGCACTGCCTGAGTATCATAGTCAAATCCACCCTGATTGGAGAGATTACCCAAGATAAATCTTGCAGTATTTCTTATCTTCTTATAGGAATCAGAAAGCTGACCCAAGATTTCTTTAGAGATTCTTATATCTGCATGATAGTCGCTTGAAGCCGCCCAGAGTCTGAGAATATCGGCACCATTCTTATTGTAAATCTCCTGAGGCTCAATGCCATTACCGAGAGACTTGTGCATTGCCTTGCCTTCGCCGTCAACAACCCAACCGTGCGTGCAGACAGCCTTATAAGGAGCCTTGCCGTTCACAACAACGGATGTAAGAAGCGAAGACTGGAACCAGCCTCTGTACTGGTCTGCACCCTCAAGATACAAATCAGCAGGAGAAGAAAGTCCTTCTCTCTGATCAAGTACTGCGGTATGTGTTACGCCTGAGTCAAACCATACGTCCATGATGTCAGTTTCTTTGGTAAATTCACCGCATCCGCACTCGCATTTGACAGTTTCAGGGATAAACTCGCTTGCCTCATGCTTATACCAACCGTCAGAGCCTTCGCGCCTGAACAGGTCGGAAATAGCCTTTATAGTTTCGTCGTTGATAATCGGTTTGCCGCAATCCTTGCAGTATACAATCGGAATCGGAACACCCCATGTGCGCTGACGGGAAATACACCAGTCGGAACGATCCAGAACCATTCCCTTGATTCTGTCCTCACCCCACGCAGGAATCCACTGAACATCCTCGATAGCCTTTACTGTCTCTTCCTTGTAGTCTTCAACCGAGCAGAACCACTGCTCAGTAGCTCTGAAGAGAATCGGAGACTTGCATCTCCAGCAGTGAGGATACTGGTGGACAATCTTGCTTGAAGCAAACATTGCTCCCGTTTCAATAAGGTGCTTTGAAATTACTTTATTTGCTTCGTCGGTAGTAAGTCCTGCAAACTGTCCTGCTTCTTCAGTGAGAACGCCCTTGCCGTCAACAGCAACGATTATTCCAACCTCATCATACTTCTTTGCAATCTCGAAGTCATCAACGCCGTAGCCAGGAGCTGTATGAACGCAACCGGTACCGCTGTCAAGTGTTACATGGTCGCCTACAATAACGAGCGACAACCTGTCCATAAACGGATGCTGAGCGGTGCAATATTCAAGTTCCTTACCGGTAAACGAACCGATAGTTGCATATTCAGTAATACCTGCCGCCGCAAGTGTAGGCTCGATAAGCTCACGAGCCATTACATAGTTCTCACCATTTGCCTGAACGATAGTATATTCATACTCAGGACCCAGGCAGATAGCAAGGTTGCCCGGAAGAGTCCATGTTGTAGTTGTCCAGATTACGAAATAGGTATTATCAAGACTCAGCCCAAGAGACGTGAAGAGTCCCTTATCATCTACAACTTTGAATTTTACATAGATAGAAAGGCATGGGTCGTCCTGATACTCGATTTCAGCCTCCGCAAGTGCTGTCTGACACTCTGGGCACCAATAAACAGGCTTCAAGCCCTTGTAGATATAGCCCTTCTTTGCCATCTCACCGAAGACTTCAACCTGTCTTGCCTCAAATTCAGGCTTCAACGTCAGATACGGGTCGTCGAAATCGCCTAAAACGCCAAGTCTCTTGAACTGATCTCTCTGGGTGTCGACATAGGTCATGGCGAACTCACGGCAATGCTTTCTTAATTCCAGAGGAGGAATAGCGCCATTTTCAACGCCAATCTTCTTCATAGCTTTAAGCTCAATCGGTAGACCGTGGGTATCCCATCCAGGAACATAGTTGGCACAATAGCCACTCATGTTCTTCTGCTTGACGATTATATCTTTGAGGACCTTATTAAGTGCGGTTCCCAGATGGATATCGCCGTTTGCATACGGAGGTCCATCGTGCAGAATGTACGAAGGACGTCCTTCGTTCTTTTTGAGTATCTTCTTGTATAAGCCTTCTTTGTCCCAATTCTCGACCATCGGCGGCTCCTTGGTAGCCAAATTGCCTCTCATAGGATAGTCAGTCTCAGGAAGATTCAAGGTCTTGTTATAGTCCATATCCTTTACCCCTTAGTAATGATTATTTCTTATTAGGTGAATTATGACCGAATTTCAATTCTTCGGAAGTAAACTCCTGTTTTTTATACATGGATTCATCAAAGCCAAAAGCACGACGCTTGTCTGTTGTAGTCTTGGCTTGCTGAGCAGGCTTTTCAGGCACCTCGGTTTTGGCTTCAGGAGCTGTCTCAGCTGGTTTTTCAGCAGGCTCAGCCGGAGTCTGAACCGGAGGTCTGACCTGTCCTGATACTATCTTCGAAATTTCCTCATCCGTTAGTTCAGGCAAACTTGAAACCACTCTTATCTGCTCATTGAGAACAAGAAGAACCTTCTTCTTGAAATCAGTAACCTCAGCCTTGAGCTTATTGAGCTTGTCCGACTGCATTTCAGTCTGGGTCTTGGAAGCGGCGACAACTGCATTAAGCTTGTCATTCTCTTCCTTGATAGCAACAGCAATCTTTTCAACCTCAGAACGCTTGAGTGCTTCGCAGTCGTTTGAAATGTCTGCGAGAAGCGAATCCCTCTGAGCCTGAGCCTCAGCAACAATCCTATCTGCCTCTGCACGAGCTTCAGCGATAATCTTGTTTCCCTGCTTCTGAGAAACCAGGATTGCGTCGCGAATAGCATCCTCGTCTGCTCTGTATTCGTTTATTCGCTCGACAAGTTTAATAATCTTTGCTTCACTCTCTTCTTTTTCCTTGACAGCATTAGAAAGAGCAACGTCAACATCTTTCAGGTATTCATCGACCTCTTCCGGCTTATAGCCGACTGTTGCTTTTGAAAATTTTTTCTGAGCGATGTCCTTGGCGTTCATACTAGTCCTCCTTATTTGTACTTATATATTGTAATGAAAATTCTGTCTTTTTTTGACATACCACCGACGCGGTAAAGCATAAATTTCCCTTTTCCACGAAGCGAAAACACATCACCCTCATTGACCTTTTCACTCGGGTCGAAAATCATCAGATGATTCAACTGAACACCCTGAGAACGAATTAAAGCTTGTGCTTTTTCCCGCGATAGACCTATAGCATCAGCTAAAATAGCGTCAATTCTGAGCGATTTGACGGTAGCATTTATAACATCAAACTTCTTTTCAGGAATATCCGACTCTGAAAAATCATATGTGATATTTACTCCCACTCCACCGACCTTTGAGATCTCCTCAACAATCGGAAGAACAGAGTTCATTACAAATGCCACTGTCCGTTTTTCTCCGACAAGAATATCGCCGATCATTTCGCGCTTGATATTCTGTGCCATCAGAGTTCCCAAGAAATCCCGATGTGTGAGATTGTCAATGTCCCGTCCGCTAAAAACAACCGGTGAAAAAGGCACAACATACCCATAACCCGAAAACACGATAACCCGACGCTCTGCCTCATCATAGCCACCAATAAGCTCATAATCAGACAAGTAATCAGCATATTGTTCAAGCGACAAGTTGCAAAGGGAAAGTTGCCTTTCATCCAAAAAGCAACTGAACCTTGAGTGCCCTGAAGCCTGGCTACTCCTTCCAAGATCAATGATGTGCCGAATCAGAATTCTTTCATCGTCGCTTACAGATGACAAAAGTCTGAGTTTATGGCTGTCATTCTCCATTGTCAGAAGCTATAACCGCTGTTCTCGATTTCGCTCATCAGGTCAACACCGCTGAAGCCGACATTCTTGGGCATAATAACAAATGTCTTCGTAGCAGTCATCTTGATTGTAGCACCGTTTGCATATGCAACTCCTGAAAGGAAGTCCATAATGCGCTTTGCTTCGTCTGCTTTTACCTTCTCAAGATTGAGAAGAACCGTTTTCTGATTATTCAGATCATCGCCGATAGATCTTACTTCGGAATAATCAGTAGGGCAAGCAAGAACAATCTGTACGGTTGCAGTTGTGTTGAACTTAAACTCTCTGTTTCTTCTTTCTTGAGCAACATCAACTGTCTCTGCTTCATTCTCCTCATCGACAAGAGGCTCGTAATCCTCGCCTTCCTCTTCCCCGATTAAGAAGTTCTTAATAGAATCTAACACACTCATAATGTACCTCCGCATTTATTTATATAGCGATAAAAAAACAAATATCTATACCCTTCTATTATCATATATTTCGGCGCAAATGTCAAGACAAAATATGAAAAAATGATATGTTCTGATTGTCAATTATTGTCTTCTTCCTCTTGACCCGTATCATCAGGCTCCGAATTATCATCTTCCTCAGAATCCTCAGATGTATCTTCTGTGGTACTCTGACCTTCAGTTGTAGCAACCGGATCAAGCAGAACGCTGTCGTACAGGCTTAAGTAACCATCTTCTGTCGTCACTGCAGACAAAACATAATCATCGCCCTCATAAATTACATCAATAAGCCTGAATTCTGTTTGTCCTCCGCTTACTACATACACACCTTTCTGACCGTTCTGGAATCTTATAGCACTCCTCGAAACCTTGATTCCCGAATATGTACCAAACAGAATTTCAACGTCTACCACTCTGGATGCAGCAACCGTCTCATCCATCTGATCACAGGAAAGTACTATTATAGCTTCATTTCCGTTTCCGGTAGCGGTTATCGATTCAACAGTCACAGTGTAGGTCTTCCCCACTGATGTAAATGTCAGATCAAAGCTCTCATTGACAAAATACCTGTCGTCAGTATAGATAACTCCAACCATCTGCCATGTATAATCGGAAAACAGTTTTCCAATTACATTTGAGCTCATTGTTATATCCTTTTGTGGCGATGCGATAATAGCATTTATATCGTCAACCGTCAGATCATAAATTCCATCGGTACTAAGATAAGATTCATATCCGTCAACAACTGAGGTGAAATAGCCGGAGGATGAAGCAGAAACAGTTGCAACAGCATTTACAAGGGACACCTCAAGGTAATTCAGCCTTTCCGTCAATACACTTATTCTGTCTGTGTAATCGCTCTCTACATTCGAAGAGACATTAAGAATGCACATAAGCTTAAGAAGCTCTACTCTCTCGGAATTCAAATCTTCAAGATCCTGATTTTTTATATCAGCAATGAGCTCTTTATACTGCTCTGCAATCTGAGTTGAGATGAATTCCGGCTGCACATAGTCAGTTGTTCCGTTATCCTGAGCCTTTTCAAGGGCTTCTATCTCATCTTCCAACTTCTCGATTTCATGTCTGTTGTAAATCTGAGTGTACGAATTGTATATTTTTGCTATCGAAGAACCGTTTGAAACGCGACTGCCATCGTCGATATCATATGTAAGTACACCGTCGCCGATATAGCTTGTATACACCAACGACTCATCTCGGATTATAACTCCAGTAAAGCTCAAGGATTTGCTTGTCGTAAAGTATGTTGCATCCTCGGTATCGGAGTCAGAAGACAATGTGAGATAAATCTGCGATAACACTATCGCTAATAGACAAGCAACAATTATAGCATATATCAAAATATCTCTCAGGCGCCTGAGTCTCACTGTCAACCCTCCATCAATGCTTTAACAATATGCCTTCTCTTCTGATTATTTCCGACGCTATAAATAACTCGCTTTCGCCGGAAGAAATCTTGTCTCTATATATCCACTTGATTCTCTTATCGCGTCTGAACCAGGTAAGCTGTCTCTTAGCGTATCTTCTTGAATCTTGCTTTACGCTATCTATGCATTCCTCAATAGATTTCTCTCCGGCAAAATAAGGCTTGAATTCCTTATAGCCAATAGCCTGTCCTGCCGTTGCAACATTCTCCTGTGACAAAACCATTTTTGCCTCTTCAAGAAGACCCATTTCCAGCATCTTATCAACTCTTGAGTTTACCCTGTCATACAGAAGCTCTCTGTCGGAATAGTTGAGTCCGATCATAACGGGATCATACAAGCTTTCTTTTTGCGAAAGTTTGTTCATCTCCGTCATAGTAACTCCGGAGATTTTATACACTTCAATAGCCCTAATTATCCTTGTAAGATTATTAGGATGAAGCCTGTCAGCTGATTCAGGGTCAAACTCTCGCAAAATTCCAAGTAGGTATTCACCGCCCTTTTCTTCAGCTAATCTGCCAAGCTCTTCTCTCAACTCAGTAGATGAGCAGGTTTCGTCGAAGCTTATTCCATTTATGAGCGATGAAATATAAAGCCCGGTTCCTCCGCATACGACGGGAATCTTTCCCCTGCTTGCTATGTCGTCTATACATTCACCGGCAAGTCTCACATAATCAGCAACCGAAAACTTTTCGGAAAGATTAAGTATATCGATCATATGATGCCTTATTCCACGCATTTCCTCAGAGCTCGGCTTAGCTGTAGCAATGCTTATATCCTTATATATCTGCATAGAATCCGCAGAAACAACCTCGCCGTCAAAAAGCTCCGCCAGAGACACCGCAAGCTCCGTTTTCCCAGAAGCAGTGGGACCACATACAACAATCAACTTCTGCTTCATAGATTACACAATCCTACGGAACATTTTCTCGATTTCACGCTTGGAAAGCTTCACAAGTATTGGTCTTCCGTGAGGGCAATAGCGGATATCTTCCTCAGTAATAAGCTCCATTAGCCGTTCAAGCTCAACTATATTCGTGTCACTGTTGGCCTTGATTGCCGCCTTACAAGCGAAGGCGTGATACAAGTCATCAAAAATATCGGTGCCTTTGGATCGCTTTCCTTGGACAATGCTGTCAGCAACCTGGATCGCAATGTCTATAGGATCCATATCCTGAGCAATCATAGGTGACCCGGTTATAGTGACTGTGGGAGCATTATTGAACTCAATCCCGATGCCAAGTTTGCGACAAACATCCTGATTTTCAAACAAAGCTTCGTACTGATCGTATGTAAGATTAACTTTAACCGGATTAAGAAGCATCTGTGAATCAAGCGATGTTCTATTACGCTTGAGATCCTCATAAATCAGCCTTTCGTGTGCGGCATGTTTATCAACAAGGAGAATGTCATCACCACACTGTGCCACAACGTAAGTCTTGAATACCTCGCCTATCACTTTAATATCAATCGGTTCACTGTCCGGAACAGGCTTCTCAACAGAGGGACGTGTAAGGGATTGAGCGTTTATATACGTAAAGGAGCTATCTAGATTCGGAGAATCATCAACCTTAGAACCAGCAACCAAATCGGGCGTCTTATCTTCGCTCTCTTTGGTCTTATGGAGTGGTATATAGTCTTTCATAAATACATTCACAAAATCGCTTTTTGATGCTATTGTCGTTTTGACAGGAGCAGACGTGGAAGCGAACGAGAACTGTTCATTACGTTCAGGAGCAACTGAAACCGTCGATACCCGAGAGTATAGCTCTTTGTGAGTAAGCGAGCTATTAGCAGATTTTTTCGATCCGTCCGCATTGATCTCCTCAGGAGAGTCAAATTTCATCAGTGCATCGGTGGCAGCGTAAAAAATCGCGCTATAAATAGTGCTATTATTCTGAAATCTTACTTCACTCTTGGTGGGATGCGCATTGACATCGATAGTATTTGCAGGTACAGTGACATTAAGTACGCAACCCGGACGCTTCCCAACCATCATTGCGTCTGAATATGCTTCCTCAAGTGCTGATGTCATAGTCAGATTCTTGATATATCTTGAGTTTACAAAAAAGTTCTGGTAAGCCCTCGTAGATTTAGAAGCAAGAGGTTTTGTTATATAGCCTTTGACAGTAACGTACATGTATTTGTATTCAACAGGAATACAACCATCATAAAATTCCTTGCCAAGAATAGTATATATTGCGGAAAGTAGCTTTCCATCTCCAGATGTGACAAAGTCAACTTTATTGTCTCTTATAAATTTGACAGAAATTTCAGGATGAGAAAGTGCGATTTTCTGCACAACCATTGCAACAGAATTTCCTTCAACAGTATCTTTGTTCATAAACTTCTGTCTTGCGGGAGTGTTATAGAATAAATCCCTTACGATTATGGTAGTGCCATTCGGGCAACCGGTAGTTTCAGAAGAGATTTCTTCACTGCCCTCAATCTCGTATTTAAAGCCAAGCTCATCTTCGGGTCTTTTTGTTAAAAGCTGAACCTTTGAAATGGTACAGATTGAAGCGAGAGCTTCTCCTCTGAAGCCGAGAGTCATAATAGAGTCAAGGTCTTCTTTCGATGTAACCTTGCTTGTTGCATGACTTACAAACGCCATTGGTACATCCTCTGCAGCGATGCCAGAACCGTTATCAGTAACACGGATATACGTTTTACCGCCATTCTTGATTTCAACGACAATATTACTTGCTCCGGCGTCAACAGAATTTTCAACCAGTTCCTTAACAGCTGAAAACGGTCTGTCGACAACCTCGCCAGCAGAAATAAGATCATATATCGATTTATCCAAAAGATGAATTTTACCCATCTCTCTGCCTCCTAAAGCAGTTTATCAGATGTAACGAACAATATCCGAAATAAGCTCCCTGAGTTCCTTGTCTGAAAGCTCATCTATATTGGTTTTTCTCAGCATGTTTATAACAGCCTTTTCATTTATACCCTCAAATGAAACCTGGTCGCTTTCGACTGGAGCCTGAACCACAGGCTTAACTTCAAGCTCTTTCAGAATCTCTCTCGATCGCCTTAAAATCGATTCAGGAAGACCTGCAAGCTTTGCGACTTCGATACCATACGACTCATCGACGCCACCGCGGACAATCTTTCTTAAGAACCTAATTCCATCCGTGCCTTTCTTTACTGCCACACTATAGTTCTTGATGCCAGGTTTTTCGTTTTCAAGAAAATAAGCTCGTGATAGTGAGTTGCAAAAAGTGTTTTACAACCAACTTTCCTAGGATTTGATATATACTCCGCAACGCTCTTGGCAATGCTCAAGCCGTCATAGGTTGAAGTTCCGCGTCCGACTTCATCGAGTATTACGAGGCTGTCACGTGTAGCATTTTTAACTATATCCGCAACCTCGCTCATTTCAACCATGAATGTCGACTGACCAGCTGTCAGGTCGTCGGAAGCTCCTACTCTTGTGAATATCTGATCACAAATAGAAATTTTTGCATAATCAGCAGGCACAAATGAGCCAATCTGAGCCATCAATGTAATCAGTGCAACCTGCCTCATATAGGTAGACTTACCAGACATATTCGGACCGGTGATTATGGACATACGATTATCTGTGAGATCGAGATATGCGTCGTTTGGAACAAAGAGTTCATCCTTCAGCATAAGCTCGACAACAGGATGTCTTCCGTTTCTTATATCAATTATACCGTCAATGGCAATTTCCGGCTTGGTGTAATTATTTTTTATAGCAACAGACGTAAACGACGCCAGAACATCAACCGTAGCAACAGCAACTGCTGTCTTCTGAACATCAGAAAGCTTATTTGCGACATACTCCCTTACCTCATTGAATATCTCATTTTCAAGTGCGAGAATATGCGCTGATGCCCCTGAAATCATATCTTCAGCATTCTTGAGTTCTTCAGTTATGTATCGTTCTGCATTTACAAGAGTCTGCTTTCTTATGAAATAATCAGGAACCTGTTCAATAAACGAACGTGTGACTTCAATGTAGTAACCATAAACATGATTGTAACCCGACTTAAGATTCTTGATTCCGGTCTTTTCACGTTCCTTCGCAACTATTTCTTCAATGACGCTCTTGCCATCAGAAGCAATCTTGCGAAGATTATCGAGCTCATCGTTGAAGCCTTCTTTGATTATTCCACCGTCTTTAAAGGTAGCAGGAAGTTCATCGGGGATTGCGTTATCAATCAAATTAGCAATTTCCTCAAGAGTTGATATATCGTTATTGAGGCTCTTAATCAGATCAGATCCGAGTTCATTAAGAATTCTCTTAATCTCTGGCAACCTTGAAGAAGTACTCGCAAGTGCCTTTAAATCTCTGGGAGTTGCAGTCTTGTAGATAACCTTTGTCATGAGACGTTCGAGATCATATACGCCACTTAACTCGTCCTCCAGGCTGGATAACAGCGCTGAATTACGATAAAGTGCATCTACTGCATCAAGTCTTCTGATTATCCGGGTTGGGTTGCATAGAGGTTGTTCAATCCAGGACTTTAACATTCGCTTGCCCATCGAAGTCTTCGTCATGTCAAGAACCCATAGAAGGGAGCCCGTTTTCTCACCACTTCTGATTGTTTTGGTGAGTTCAAGGTTTGTTCTGGCAGTATAGCCGAGAGCCATAATCTGGTCATCAGATTGCCTCTCTATCGAAGAAAATCTCGGGATTGTTCCTCTCTGAGTATTGGCAATATAGCAAAACAGTGCTGAAACAGCCTTAGCTTCTGCATCATTTTCTGAAAGCTCAAGCTTGGTAAATGAATCGTTTGAGAATTGATCAAGGACAACCTGACGGTTTTTAGCAAAATCAAATGAGCTTTCATCGACCGTCTTTAAACCAGCCTTGAGCTTGTCCAATATAAAACCCGCAACATCGCTGTCCATCGGAAACTTTTTCTGGCAGAGAATCTCAACAGGAGAATATCTTGAAAGCTTGTTTATAAGAAACGCCTGCAAATCGCCTTCAGATGATTTGTAGATGTATGCCTCCCCCGTTGACATATCAGCGAAGCAAACTGCAACAGTACCGGCTTCAAGATAAATTGACGCAAGCCAGTTATTATTGCCCTCGTCAAGCATACTGCTGTCGGTAAGAGTACCCGGTGTGATAATCCTTATAACATCCCGCTTGACTATTCCCTTGGCTGTAGCAGGATCTTCAAGCTGTTCACAGATACAAACACTATAGCCTTTATCGATCAGCTTCTTGATGTATGAATCACATGCGTGATGAGGTACCCCACACATGGGAGCTTTATCGGAAAGTCCACAATCCTTGGATGTTAAAGCCAGTTCAAGTTCTCGTGATGCGACCAGGGCATCATCGAAAAACATTTCATAAAAATCCCCGAGCCTGAAGAAAAGGATGCTGTCCATATGCTCAAGCTTTATCTCAACATATTGTCTCATTCCCTTCGACAGAGAATTTATATCAACATCCTTGAGTAAAAGTGGCATACTTATTCATCCTTTCTTATCAGTGGTAATTAAGTTTCAATCAATGGCAACCGCCGCAGGAGGAGCAATTTCCTGTACAACTATGATTCATGTCGCAGGTTTCGGGATCCTCACCGTTTGCAGACATGCTGATTATTGTTGTAATCCGTCTTAAGAGCTCATCCATCTCATTTTTGGCGTCATTGTAGGCGGACATGTGCTCATTTTTCATAATTCTGGAGTAAAGTTCTCCTACACTCGTTTTGAGCTCTTCAATTTTATTTTCATCACGTTCAGCTTTTGAAACCTCGTTATTGAGAATAACTCTTCCGTGATTGAACTGCTCTATCAGACTCTGAAGCTCGGTGTCGTTGTCATTTGCAACACGAGCTCTTATATAGTTTGAATATCTCTCATCAGCCTGTATGGCTTTTCCGAGTTCTCTAGTCAACTGAATAACATCCATCGTAAATTCCTCTTATATCGTTATCGTATAAAATTAAAATCAGAAAGCGCAACTACTAGATTGCACCACGTTATTATACCACAATCCCTTGTAAAATACAAGTCGTTACCTTCAATTTAAGATATCTCAGGTCACAAAAATTTGCTTTATGACAAGAAAACGCCCCGACAAACGGGGCGCTTTCGTTACAAACTTCTCAGGTGAAGATTAGTGCTTCTTGGAAGCAACTACACCAGCAGCAGCAACTACCATAGGAAGAACGCAAAGTGCGATACCTGTGGTCGGGTTGGAATCGGTGGTCTCAGTCTCCCCAGCATCATCGCCTACATTGACGGTCTCATCAGGCTCAGTATCGGTGTCAGTGTCTTCAGCAAAAGCAACAACAGACATCATGGAAAGAACCATAACGAGGGAGAGAAGAAGTGCAACAATTTTTTTCATAAAGAAAAACCTCCTTTTTGTTAAGCAAACCGCTTAGTAGTTATATTATACATTATTCTTGCGAGATTTACTATTGCCAATTTATACAATCTTTTTGAATCAAAAAGTCCCAAAATCGGCGTTATGCAAAAATTGCAAAAATATTGCATACCAAATGTAACTTTTCTGTGAACTTATTCGACATTATTCAGCCAAATGCATCACAAAATTCCTGAAAAACTTACTCGGCAGGATAAATATTCATGACAAGCGTCGTGATAGAATTAGCCGGAGACTCGATACTGTAGTACTTCAGAGAACCCAGGTACTGCATGTATTCGTTAAGCTCGGTTTCTTCCTCCTCGTTGTCGGTATTTATAGTCGACCGATAGATTTTTCCCGACTTAATCTTGTAATCGCCAAGCTTCAGGCTGAGCTTTTCGTCATTATCGGAACTGTTCACGAGGACAAGGACAAGTTTGTTTCCCTCAGGCGATACAAATGCAGTAGCATTGGAATATGCCGCATTAAGGGTGGTGTCAACTCTGGTATAACCAGCTTTGATGAACTTCGAGAAGTGCATCATCACATAGTGATTTCCGCGTCTGACAACATCGGAATTTGAACTCCAGCCGTTCACCTGAATCAGGCAATTTCCATCATCCTCAACCCAGACGCCATTCCAGTAAAGATATGCATTGACATTTTCGTAGTTGAGCTCGTTGATGATTGTATCAGCGTGTCCTAGCAGATCATTATTATACCACTCTGTCTGCCAGATGGTATAATCAGGGAATGCTTCTCTTACAGCAGAAAAGCTAAGCTTTGTATTGACACTGCCATAGAGGTGGTGAGCGATGGTCGTGAAGCTGTCAGATGCCTCCTCAATCAATGGATCGAGATAATCCTCCATGAGGCTGGCAGTATCTGCCATAACTTCAGCACCCATGATTTCAGGTGCATCATCTCCGAATGCTTCCTGGAACGCTTCATAAACCGCTATGTGAGCTTTCCAGTATGCACAGTGATATTCGTCCTCAACCGCTCCCAGATAGAAACCTGCATTTTCTCTGGCGTTTCCCTGCTCATCCTGTTGTTTTCCCTGAAGCTCAGTCTCGTTTGAGATTGAGAAGTAATCAGCAGGAATTCCCGCATCCAGAAAAAGCTGAACCGACTCTACACAGAACTGAGCCAGCTCGTCGTACATATACTCGCCATTCTTGTCCTTTGCGAGTGTGTAATAGGAATAGCCGTTGTCGTCTTCCTTGACGAATTCGACGAAATCGAGGTCTCTGTCATACTCTCCCCAGCTTGTAACCATTACTATCGGGTCGATTCCACGCTCGATTGCGGCTTCATAAAACGCTTTATAGGTTTCGTAGCCGTCGAGTGCGTCCTGATACTCGTCTCCGACGTGATTCAAATCTCTGAATCTGAGAATATTGAATTCGCAGTCTTCAAAAATCCAGTCGTAGACTTCTTCTGAATGGATATTGCGGACAAACCAGTCAGAATACCACGTGTATGACGCTCCCCAGCCTTCAATTGTCTGGTAGGTTGTGTCGATATCAAAGGTTATCGACGGGCTTCCACTCACCTTCCACTTGACAACAACGGAATAGATCGTGTTACCTTCTCCACCTATTCCGAAATTCATCAGGTTGTCAAGGCTTAATGCTTCTCCGGTTTCCGGATGAGTCTTTGCTGTGTAGGCACTTATCAGTTTCTCAGCTGAAAATGACGCTACTTTTTTGCCGTTACTTGATGCGGTAGTGTGGGAAGAATAACTTGCCCACGGGTATTGCCCTCCACCGTAGTCTCCGCTCTGCAAGAGAAGCGAGATATCGGCTGTTCCTGTGTAAGTAACCTCAATAGTCGCGCCTGAATGACTGATGGCATCAATGAACCCACTCATCAAGTCGGAGTCAATCCAACTCGTTATGAATGAGGGATACCATCCTTCAATTTCTTCCTCACCAGAAAAAACAGTGAAGCTGAATTCGGTTGCGGCGAATGAGGTGACACTAAGGGACGTTACGAACAATACTGCACACACCAGTGCTCCAAGTACTTTCAGTATGGTGCTTGTTCTCTTCATAATAATGTTCACCTATTTGTTCCAAGTATTTATTATTCCGAAGACTTCATCAGCCTCCGTTATAACCATAGGGATTATGGCTCTGCCAGTTCCAGGAATCACGGCACATATCGTCGATGCCATAGACAGCCTTCCAGTGAAGTTCTTTTTCAGCAAGAGTCGGGTCAGAATAGTTCTCATCAAGGTCTCCGGCGCGTCTCGGACCGATTACGTAAGGAATCTCCTTGCCACAAGCCTTTTCGTAAGCCTTTACAACATCCAGAACCGAATAGCCGATTCCGGTGCCGAGGTTATAGATATAGACTCCGCCATTCTTCGACTCATCTATCTTTTCAAGAGCCTTGACATGCCCGTCAGCAAGGTCGCAAACATGAATATAGTCACGGACACCGGTACCATCATGAGTCTTATAGTCATTGCCCCATACGTTGAGGTGCTCTCTTCTTCCGACAGCAACCTGTGCAATATATGGAACGAGATTATTCGGGATCCCTTGAGGGTCTTCGCCGATAAGACCTGATGGATGAGCACCAATCGGGTTGAAGTATCTGAGCAAAACTACATTCCACTCATTGTCGGCAGTGTGAATATCGGTGAGAATCTGCTCAATCATGCTCTTTGTCCAGCCGTAAGGATTTGTGCATGTTCCTTTCGGGCAATCCTCAGTTATCGGGACTCTTTCAGGAGCACCATATACGGTTGCAGAAGAACTGAATATGATATTCTTGACTCCGTGAGCCTTCATCGACTCAAGAAGTGTAAGGGTACCTCCAATATTGTTCTTATAGTATTCCAGCGGCTTCTGAACGGACTCTCCTACCGCCTTTAGACCGGCAAAGTGAATGAGAGCCGTGATATCAGGATTCTCATCCATAATTTTATCCATAGCTGAGCGGTCTAGCATATCCGCCTTATAGAATTTTACCGACTTGCCGGTTATCTTTTCTACCCTCTTTAAAGACTCCTCACTTGAATTTACAAGATTATCGAATACAACAACATCATAGCCCTTTTCAAGTAATGTCAATACGGTGTGCGAACCGATATATCCGGCTCCTCCTGATACTAAAATAGACATGCAAAAAAGACCTCCCTACTCGTAATTATACCTATATAATAGCACATTTAGAGCGGAAGGTCAATCATTATTCTTGAAAATTTTAACTCTCTGATATTACAAACGTCGTTATGCTGTAGGAGTCTAAGACATATCCGAATGTATTTTCGCTGTATGAGATATTGCCGGTTCTTGCAAGGCTCTGGGTTTTGGTTGTAGTATAGGCTTCGATATAGCCAATATCAAACTCCATATCATTGAGATTAAACTGTTGCTCATAGTCGTTCTCAGAATTATTGATTACAACTATCACTACCTCGCCATCCGTTTTGAATGCAGAAACACTTATGCCTTCTGCAGGCTCTTCTGTAGCATCAATTCTTATATATCCCGGACGAACATATTTTGAGAACTGAGCTATGCAGTAGCCGCGCTTTGTGATATCTCCTTCCTCGTCAATAGCGGCATAGAATCTGCGGATGTACCACCAGACATACGCCTGGAAGCTGCCCTCCGTCAGAGCGTCTGAAATATGCTCTGCAGTTTCAAGAGCCTCAGGCCACTTGTCTGCAACTGATGTTGAGTTCGGATATATCATCTCAGTTACCCAGAGCTCCTTACCTTCGCCAAGCTCCTCAAAGAGCGGGTAGCTGAAATTGGATACCTTGGTGCCATAAAGGTGGGTTGCGAAGATGTCTATCTTTTCAAGAGCTTCCTCGTTATTGAGAATCTCGTCGTAATATTCTTTATCGTAGTTAAACGACTCGGGAGTCATAAGCTTGCATTCAATAACGTCAGAATAGTTAAGGATGAAGTCCATAATCTCTTCCGTTGTCCAGGAAACCCAGCCAGAGTTGGACAAGTCAGGCTCGTTCTGGAAGGAGATGGCATAAATCTCTATGCCGTTCTCTGCCATATATGTGACATAGTCGTTGAGATACTCAGCATATTCCGCATATTTGTCATGCTTGATACGCAGTGGGCTGTCTTCGCCTGCTTTTTCGTATGTTTCCATCATATCATCTGGTGCAGTCCACGGAGAAGCCATGATGATAGCACCGGCATCCTGAGCCACCTTTGCAGTCTCAAGGTCGTCAGCCCATTTTTCACTATCAGGGTCAATATGAAGTCTCAGGATTGTGAATCCAAGTTCATCATCACCGTTGCCAAAGACAGTCTGGCGCTGTTCCTCTGTCAGGTCTCCGACCCAAACAGGAAAGTTAGTGCCTCCAAAGCCGATTATCGTCTGATATTCCGTGCTTGCAGAAATCTCAATTACTTCCGATTCAACAGTGTCGGTATAATCAGGAGTAAAGAGTTCATCATCCCGAATCTTTGTAACCTCTTCTTCCGCAGTGCTTCCACAAGAAACAAGTGGCAGAAGCATAAGTACTGCAAGTACCAGACAAAGTGTCTTTTTAAGAATTTGTACCATTAGTCATCCTCCATTATAAGTCGTTATTCAGAAATCACAAATGTTGTTACGCTGTAAGCTCCGAGAGAATACTTAAAGCTATTACCGCTGTGTGAAATGTTCTCTGTTTTCTCAAGGCTTACATTCTCATCTGTTGTATATGCCTCAATTGAACTTATTTCAAAGTCTAAATCGTTGAGATTAAACTTCTGCCTATATTTCTCGCCTGAGTTATTGATGACAACTATTACAAGCTTCCCATCGTCCTTATATGCCGAAACGCTCACGCCCTCGGCAGGCTCTTCTGTAGCCTCTACTCTGACATAGCCCGGACGGACAAACTTTGAATACTGAGCCATGCAGTATCCACGCTTTGTAATCTCGCCATCTTCGCCAAGCGGTCCATAGTATCTCTTTATGTACCACCAGAGATATGTCTGGAAATTGCCCTTTGCAAGTGCATTATGTACACTCTCAGCAACTCCGATCGCATGTTCCCAGTCGTTTGCATCGTACTGACTGCCATCACTTGCTGTAGGCTCGATAAGCTCAGTCATCCAGAGTTCTTGACCAGTGCTCTTAAGTTCGAACAGAGAGAAGCTGTAGTCGGACAGCGAAGTTCCATAGAGATGAGTTCCGAAAATATCAATCCTGCTCAATGCCTCAGAATCTTTGAGAATTGCATAGTACATTTCTTTCTTATACTGGAACGATTCCGGAGTCATCAACTTGCAGTCAATAGCATCGGAATAATTCACGATAAAATCGATAATCTCGTCCGTCGTCCACCAGACCCAATCGTAGGCATAATCAGGCTCATTCTGGAATGATACCGCATAGATTTCAATTCCTTGCTCTGACATATACTGAACAAAGTCGTTGATATACTCTGCGTATTCCGCATACGACGAATGTTTGACTCTCAAAGCATCCGAATCTCCCGATTTCTCGAAGGTTTCCAACATACTGTCAGGTGCACTCCAGACAGAGGCAATAACAAGTGCGCCACTGTCATAAGCTGCCTTTGCTGTTTCGACCTCCTCTGACCAGTTTTCCCGGACAGGGTCGATATGTATTCGCAGAATCGTAAAGCCTAGATCGTCCTCATCATTTCCGAATACAGTTTCTCGTTCTGATTCTGTGAGATCACCTGCGGCATTCCACGATGGAAAGTTCATACCGCCAAAGCCGATTATTGTCTGATATTCGGTGCTCGCAACTATCTCTACTGTTTCAGATTTCTCCGTGCTTGTACAGGAGACCATCGAGAGTAGCATCAGAAAAGCAAGCACTATGCACAACGCTCTCTTTAGAAAATTAGCCATAATCAACTCCTATAGATCAGTATTCGGAAATAACAAATGTAGTTACACTGTATTTGCTCAGAACATATCCAAAGCTGTTGCCGTCATAAGATATATTTCCAGTTCTTTCAAGGCTGACCTTTTCATCCGTCGTGTATGCCTCAATATACCCTATATCAAAATCCAGACCATTTATATTGAACGTCTGCGCATAATTCTTTCCCGAATTATTGATGGCAACAATAACTAGCTTTCCATCGTCCTTATATGCTGATATGCTGACTCCAGTAGCCGGCATCTCCGTAGCCGCCACTCTCACATATCCCGGACGCACAAACTTTGAATACTGAGCCATGCAGTAGCCACGCTTTGTAATCTCACCATCCTCACCTAGCGGTCCATAGTATCTCTTTATATACCACCAAAGATATGCCTGGAAATTGCCCTTTACAAGCGAATTATGTACGCTCTCAGCTACTCCAATTGCATATTCCCAATCGTTTGCATCATACTGGTTACCATTACTTCCGGAAGGCTCAATTATCTCTGTCATCCAAAGTTCTTTACCGGTTCCTTTGCTCTCAAAGAGTGAATATTTGTAATTTGACAGTGCCGTTCCGTAAAGGTGGGTTGCAAATATATCAATTCTTCTTAAAGCTGCAGAATTGTTGAGAATAGCATCGTAAAAAGTCTTATTGTATTGGAATGCTTCAGGGGTCATCAATTTGCAATCAATTGCGTCAGAATAGTTTACAATGAAATCGATTATTTCATCTGTAGTCCATTCAAGCCATCCCGAATTAACTAAATCGGGTTCATTAGAGAAAGACAGTGCATATATTTCAATTCCCTTGCCTTCCATATATTCAACAAAGTCATTCAGGTATTCTGCAAAATCAGCATATGAAGAGCTCTTGACTCTGGTCGCTTCCTTACCAGACGAATTTGTATAAGTCTCTGTCATACTGCTGGGAGCATTCCATACAGAGGCAACGACCAGTGCACCGCTATCGTACGCCGCTTTTGCAGTAGCAACCTCTTTTGACCAGTTGCTCTGGACGGGATCTATGTGAATTCTCAGAATTGTAAATCCAAGTTCATCTTCATCATTTCCGAAAACTGTTTCACGTTCTGATGCTGTAAGATCACCTGCGGCATTCCACGACGGATAATTCATGCCTCCAAACCCGATGATCGTCTGATATTCCGTGCCTGCAGATATTGTAACGGTGCTGGAAGATGTTGTATTGGTGTAATTTGGTGTATAAAGTGCATCATCGCGAATATCGTCACTTGAAGTAGTTGCAGTTGTCGCCGCAGTGGTTGTCGCAGTTGTGGCGGATGTAGTTGCCGCTGTGGTAGTTGTGGTAGTTGTAGCAGTGGTGGTAGCGGGTTTCTCGCTCACGAGATAGTTGTTGCTGACAAAGCCTTCTCCGCCTTCAAAGCTGATACCATACCAGCCGGTTGATGCCTGCCCGGTGACTGTTACTTCTTCGCCTTCATCAAGATGACCGATTCTGTCATAGCTGGTTGATGGACCGGAACGGACATTTACAGACGCTTTTGCATACATCACGGCACTCATATTTTCAACAGTGTATGCCGCAGTAGTCTCCTCTGTTGTAGCAACTGTTGCAGTGGTTGCAGTAGTGGCAGGCGCAGTTGTAGCCTCAGTTGTCGTTGTCACTTCAGCAGTAGTAGCTTCCGTTGTAGTTGTAACCTCTTCGGTAGTTGTCGCCTCAGTAACCTCTTCAATGACTTCAGCGTCAGATGTAACGGTTGACGGCTCTGTAACAGTGTCGTTACTTGCTGTGTTTGCACATCCTGAAAACATTGTAACAGTCAGGACAAAAGCCGTAAGCAACGCCACAAATCGATTGTAAATCTTCATAATATAAACTCGTCCTTTCGATTGACTTATGTTTATTTTAACATACTCCCAGGCTAAAGTAAATTGTATTCTCATTAGTCATATATTTTTGGCTATAAAATATCAAGAATTCGCCCAAAAGAAATTATGCACTCTTCATGGTTGATTTCGCTCGAAAACCGTGTTATAATGTCTTTATCAAATCCAGTGTCGAATGAGGCGTAATGATGTCAGAAAAGGTTTCACTAAAACTAAATACTCCTAAATGGAAGAGATTCTTTTCCGTGCCGTGTGCACTTGTAGATGATTACATAAGGCTTGCAGATGAGTCAGCACTGAAGCTTTTACTCTACCTTCTGTGCGATGAGTCTGGCGAAATCGATAAATCGGAGGTCTGCAAAAAGCTCGGAATCAAAGAAAGCGCCTTTGATGATGCGGTCATCTTCTGGAAAGATGTAGGTGTTATCGAATCAGAAAAAGTAACTAACAGTCATACCGAAGCGAAAGCTCCTGAGATTTCGACATCTTATTTTCAGGCACCTGCCAAAGTCAGATTGAACTATACTCCGAAAACCATTTCCGATATGATTGACACAGATGAATCTGTAAGAGAGCTCTTCTCCGAAGCTGAAAGAACTATCGGAAGGCTACTCAAACATACGGAACAGGAGCTTTTGATTAACCTTCGGGATTACTACGGATTTGATACTCAATCGATTATTCTGATTCTGGAGTATTGCAGAGATTGCGGAAAGACGTCTGCAAAAGCTATCGAAAACTTTGCTTCAGAGCTTTTTCAGAACGGAATTACTGGTTTCTTCGAGATTGATACCGAGATTAAGCGTCGCACAGAGTATAACACTTTCGAAAACGGAGTCAGGCATGCGTTGTTTCTCGAAACTAAGCCCACGGCAAAGCAATCGCAGTATATCTCGTCCTGGCAGGATATGGGCTTCAGTGTTGAGATGATCGGTGAGGCGAGAGAACGGTGCGTCAATCAGACGAACAAGCTCTCCTTCCCATACATAAATAAGATTTTACAGAACTGGGCTGAGAAAAGAATATTCACCCGTGAAATGCTTGAAGCTGACGAAGCTAGCAGATTAAAATCAGGTGTTTCTCAGAACGAGAGAAAATCCGGCAACAGCTCGTTCGACTTAAACGAGTTCGACAGCTTCACTCTTTCGCAGTCCCACTCAAATAAATAGCGGAGGTTACCTTTTATGAAATACACTCAGGAAGCGGTAAACGCCGCATATTCTGTCATCGAAGCAAGACGGCAGGATGCTCTGAACATTTATGACGCCCATGTTGCGAACATAAAAAAGAGTCATCCGGAGATTTACGATATATTCCTGGACATCTCAAATACTTCTTCAAAGCTTGCCAGAGTCATTTTCTCAAAAAATCAAGACGGTAAGCCGGCTGTCAATGTAACTGAGGCTGTCGAAAAAATCAAAAATGAAAATTTAGAGAACCAGAAGAAGCTGAAAAATGCTCTTCTGGCGTTCGGATATCCCGACGATTACCTCACTGTAAAGTACACCTGCCCTATCTGTGGAGATACCGGAATCCATCTTGGAAACAGGTGCAAGTGTGCTGAAGAGCTTATGACTTCGCTCACCATCTCAAAGCTTAATGAACAATGCAAAATCAAGCTTCACAACTTCTCGGAGTTCGATCTGAGCTTCTATCCGGTAACATATCAGTATAATGGGACAACATATGATTGCAGAAACAAGATGGCTGAGATTCTCGATTTCTGCATTGGCTATGTAAACAACTTTTCGGAAAGTTCGCAAAGCTTGTTTATGCTCGGAAAAACGGGTCTCGGAAAGACTTTTCTGTCATCCTGCATTGCAAATGAGCTTATAAGAAAAGGCGTAAATGTAGCGTTTGACTCAATTCAGAATTATCTCAGATACATAGAAAACGAGCACTTCGGTCGTGCTGAGGGCGATACTCTGGAGCTTCTTCTGAATGCAGAGCTGTTAATCTTAGATGACCTCGGGTGCGAATTCAAATCCTCATTCAACTCTGCCACCATCTACAATCTCATCAATTCGAGATGCAATATGGGTAAACCGACTATTGTCTCCTCGAATCTGTCCATCAATGAATTGTCCGAAAGATATGACGACAGAATAATCTCACGCTTAATTGGCAACTATCATACCCTCAGATTTATCGGTGAAGATATACGGCAGATCAAAAGGCGCGAAGGCATTTTTAACTGATTGTTCCCCACTTTTCATCAAATGTACATCAGGCATTAGACAAGCTTTCCGGTTTGTCTAATGCTTTTTTGATATTAAGGTGCTATAATAAAAGCAACATACATAAAGACATGCGTATTCATATCAACGGAGATGAAATCATGAACAAGAGTACGAAAAGAAAGATTATAATAGGCACATCGGTTGTCACAGCATGTGCTCTGACATCGGCATCGGCATATCTTATGCTTCAGATGGTCGCAGATGCGGTTTTGAAAAGAGAAAAGCCGAAACTACATAAGATTACTAAACGTCAGAAGGACGAGAATTTGGAACAATCGGTTTTCGACAAATTTGAAGAAGACAAAAGGATTGCCGCTGAAAAGCTTAACAAGAAAAATCTCGAAGAAATCAGCATTACGAGCCAGGATGATTTGAAACTTGTCGGGCACTGGTGGCAATGCGAAAACGCAAAGAGAACCGTTATCTGTTTCCACGGATGGCATGTAACATGGGATTATGACTTTGGTCTTTCGGCAGACTTTTTGCATGATAATGACTGCAATATTCTCTTTGCAGAACAAAGAGCTCATGGGAACAGTGAAGGCGAATATACTGGCTTTGGACTCCTCGAAAGATACGATTGCCTCGACTGGATTTCCTGGGTAAATGAGAGATGCGGAAATGAGCTTCCCATATATCTCTACGGTCTGTCAATGGGAGCCGCTACCGTTCTGATGGCGGCAAGTTCAAATCCTCCTGCTAATGTCAAAGGAGTTATTGCCGACAGCGCCTTTTCATCCGCAAGAGAAATCTGGCAACACGTATTTGAGAAAAATTCGCGGATTCCATACAACAGAGTTGAAACAATATTCAACACCACCGCAGACAAAAAGCTTCACACAGACACATCTTACACCGTATCGGAAGCTCTTGAAAGCTGTGATGTGCCGGTTCTCCTGATTCACGGGACGGATGATGATATAATTCCTGTCGAAATGGCTTACGAAAACTATAACTCATGCCCTTCTCACAAAAGGATGTATGCCGTAGAAGGTGCAGGACATTGCATGAACTACTTTATGGATAAGTCGGGTTGTGAGTCTGAGATTAAGAAACTTTGGGAACGCTGTGAAAGTCCTGATTGACACTATCCTTAAAAATAGCCGCCTCCTGGATTCAAGGAGACGGCTATTTTAGTTCAATATTATTTCTTGATAAGCTTTACAACCTGCTTTTTGCCACGCTTCAGAATCACCTCAGAGGACAAATCAACAACAAGCGAGACTTCTGTGACTTTTTCATCATTGAGGGTAACTCCGCCCTGCTGGATGAGTCTTCTTGCTTCGCCCTTACTCGGCGCAAGCTTTGCTGTGACCATTGCATCGAGTATTCCGACAGAATCACTCTCAAACTCAAATGTAGGCATATTTTCATTAGAGCCGGAACCGCCGAAGACTGCCCTTGCCGCAGCGAGAGCCTTGTCAGCTTCCTCTTCACCGTGAACAAGCTTTGTAAGCTCATATGCGAGAATCTCTTTGGCTTTGTTGAGCTCACTTCCCTCCCAGGAATCCATCTTGTCGATTTCTTCAAGCGGCAGGAATGTGAGCATTCTTATGCACTTCATGACATCTGCATCGCCGACGTTTCTCCAATACTGGAAGAAGTCATAAGGAGAGGTCTTGTTCGGGTCGAGCCACACAGCACCACTCTGAGTTTTGCCCATCTTCTTGCCTTCAGAATTGAGAAGAAGAGTTATAGTCATGGCATAAGCGTCATTACCGAGCTTCTTTCTTATAAGCTCAGTTCCGCCAAGCATATTCGACCACTGGTCATCTCCGCCGAACTGCATATTGCAGCCATAGTTCTGATACAGATAGTAGAAGTCATATGACTGCATAATCATGTAGTTGAATTCGAGGAAAGAAAGTCCCTTTTCCATTCTCTGCTTATAGCACTCAGCTCTTAACATGTTATTGACCGAGAAACATGGTCCGACTTCTCTTAAAAGCTCGATATAGTTAAGATTCAGAAGCCAATCGGCATTGTTTACCATTATTGCCTTGTCGTCACCGAACTCAATGAAACGCTCCATCTGCTTTTTGAAGCAATCGCAGTTATGCTGAATCGTCTCAGGAGTCATCATCGAGCGCATATCCGTTCTTCCGGAAGGGTCACCGATATAGCCAGTTCCTCCACCGATAAGCACAACAGGACGATTTCCTGCCATCTGAAGCCTCTTCATAAGGCAAAGAGCCATAAAGTGTCCAACATGAAGTGAATCAGCAGTAGGGTCAAATCCGATATAGAACGTAGCCTTACCGTTATTGATAAGCTCTCTTATTTCTTCCTCATCGGTAACCTGAGCTATAAGTCCTCTTGCCTTAAGTTCTTCATAAATCTGCATTTAAATTTCCTCGTTTCATCTCTTTGTAGTAGATAAACTATCTTAACACGGGAAATTTAAAATGTCAAGAGCTAGACCTTGGATTTTATCCTCGACAATGCACTTTTTTCGACTCTTGATACCTGAGCCTGTGATATTCCTATCTCGTTTGCTACCTCGACCTGTGTTTTGCCCTGATAAAATCTCAGGTACAGTATGTTCTTCTCACGGTCGGAAAGCATTTTTATTGCTTCACGAAGCAATAATTCATCAATCCAGCCTTCATCGCTGGAACTGTCACCAAGCTGATCCAGAACATAAAGAGTGTCACCGGTACTCGAATAAACCGGTTCGTATATCGATACCGGGTCGCTTATCGATTCCAGGGCAAAGACTACTTCAGACTCTTTTACTCCAAGTTCCTTTGCAATGTCCCTTGCAGTTGGCTCATTGTCGCTTGAAGCGGTGAGACGTTCTTTAGCTTGCATGGCACGATATGCCAGATCCCTTGTCGAGCGGGAAACCCTGATTGAGTTATCATCCCGAAGATATCTGCGAAGCTCACCTGTTATCATAGGAACAGCGTAGGTCGAGAACTTCACGTCAAGATTTATGTTAAAGTTATCTATAGCCTTGATAAGACCGACTACTCCGACCTGAAACAGGTCATCGGGAGGAGTTCCTCTTGCCATGAACTTCTGAATGACGCTTAAAACTAGGCGAAGGTTTCCTTGTATCAGTTCGTCCCTCGCCTTCCTGTCGCCATGTTTTACTTTTGCTAATAATTCCATCTTCTTGTCTTCACTCAGAACCTTCAAGTCCCGGGTATTGACGCCGCTTATCTCAACCTTACTGTATTGCATCATAAGTATACACTCCGAATAATGAATGATTCTTTCCTGCCAGGAAATCTTATATCATTATTGCCGGAGTGTACGTTTGCTATTCAGAATAAAATTGCGGCATTATCTGGAAAACGATTTCAGCAGATAGCCTCCAATTCTTTTTTGAGCTCTTTCAGTATCTTCTTTTCTAATCTCGAAATGTAGGACTGAGAGATGCCTACAACATCCGCAACTTCTTTTTGTGTCATCTCCCTGCCTCCGTTTAAGCCGAATCTCATCTGCATGATGAGCTTTTCCCTGCCGCTAAGAGAATCTACTGCCTTGATCAGAAGTTGCACTTCTGTCTCGCCTTCAAGCTTCTGGTATACCTCGTCTGGTTCTGTACCGATTACATCTGACAGAAGCAGCTCGTTTCCGTCCCAGTCAATATTGAGTGGCTCGTCAATTGAGACTTCGTTTTTCCGCTGATTGGTCTTTCTGAGATACATAAGTATCTCATTTTCAATGCATCTTGAAGCGTAGGTTGCGAGCTTTATATTCTTCTCAGGGTTGAAGGTGTTGACGGCTTTTATGAGTCCTATCGTTCCGATAGAGATTAAGTCTTCAATGCCGATTCCTGTGGACTCAAATTTTTTGGATATGTAAACAACTAGCCGAAGATTATGTGTAATCAGAATTTCTCTAGCTTTCTTCGGATTAGTAGTAAGCATGTTAAACACCTGCCGCTCTTCCTCTGCTTTCAAAGGCGGAGGCAATGTATCAGAGCCGTTGATATAATCAATAGGCGAAGCTAGCCCTAACAATTTGAGAAATCTTCTTTTTACTGACTTTAGTATTTTCGGCATTTTCATATTGCAAGTCCTTTCATTCGTATAAAATTGCAGGGTTGAATACTGCCCGACGTTCTCCACTGTCGGTAAACGCTAAGAGAGCATTGACGGTTATCCTTCTGCCGGTTTCATCCTCTATGTAAAGTTCATCCGGTGAATATGCATACAAAATTCCTTCACCGTCTATTGTTGAATATGGGACAGCCGAAAAGCGTTCAAGACTCGGCTTCTCATCTGAACCGGTGCAGATTATAACCCGTTTTCCGGTGAACAAATCGGTGACGGTATTTCCGGTATCGGCGACGCCGTCAAAGCTATAGTTATTTCCGCCGGAGGTGAACATAACCCGATATGCATGACTTCTGTCTGCTTTTCTTTCAAGAAATCCGGAAATAATCACCGTCAGAACGTAAATAACAGCGGTGAAAAATATAAGCGTCCCGAGTGAAATATCAAAGTAGAAAGAAGCATTATTGATATAAATGATATCACTGCCTACAAGTGATTGAAGAAGATATACTGCTCCACCGAAGACTATGTTTACTCCCAAAAACTCAGCACATATTATCAGGAATCTCGACTTACTCATGCCTTTTCTCAGGAATACTGCGGCTATTATCAGTACAAATGAAAGTATCTTCAGAAATACAACCCATATACTCACGGGGATTATGATTATAAGAGCCGAGAATCCGCCGATAAAGGCACCTATTGCCATCCTTACAGGGCTTGAATATTGATGCGAAAGCTTTGAAGTAAGGCTCAGGGTAAGCAATGTTATGTATGCGTTTATGATTACGAGAGTGTCAAGATAAATACTCATGTCTGTCACCGACTATCATTTTATCTCTCAGGAATCATGCAATTTGTCGAACGATGTACAAGCAGATATAAAAATAAAGGCTCCGCCGTTCAAGCGAAGCCTTTTGAAACTATGTAATCAGTTCTTGAAGAATACTGCGAATCCCTTGTATGCCATATAGACATCAAGCTTTGCGGTAACTTCATAAGGAGAGTGCATCGAAAGCACCGGAACACCGACATCGACAACATCAATGCCGAGGTTTGCAACATACGCCGCAACCGTTCCGCCACCGCCGAGGTCAACTCTTCCAAGCTCACATGTCTGCCAGATGACATCATTTGAATCGAAGATATTTCTTACATACGAAACAAACTCAGCATGAGCATCGTTGCAACCACTCTTGCCACGGGAACCGGTGAACTTGCACATTGCTACGCCATAGTTGCAATAGGAAGCGTTTCTTGGCTCATTAACCTCAGGGAATGTCGGGTCGAATGCCGCAGAAACGTCGGCAGAAAGACAAGCTGAATGAGACAAAACTGTGGGAGCATCGGTGCCTGCATTCTTGGCAATATGGAAGATGAAATCTTCAAGATAATGGCTCTGAAGTCCGGTATTGCCCATGCTTCCGATTTCTTCTTTATCGGTAAGAACAGTGACGCATGTGGTCTTCGGGTTCTCGCAATCAAGGATTGCTTCGAGAGCTGTGTAAGCGCAGGATCTGTCGTCCTGTCCATAAGCGGCAATGAGTCCTCTGTCAAAACCAACGTCTCTTGCCTTGAAGGCAGGAACAATCTCAAGTTCTGCCGAGATGAAGTCATCTTCAACTATTCCGTACTTCTCAAAGAGAATCGAAAGAACATTGAGTTTGACCTTTTCGGAAACTTCGTCATCGTTGAACGGACGAGAGCCGATTAAGACATTGAGTTCCTCGCCTCTTATGCCATCGCCCAGAGTTCTCTTCGACTGATCCTGAGCAAGGTGCGGAAGAAGGTCGGTAATAATGAAGATAGGATCAGTTTCGTCCTCGCCGACTGTTACATCAACCTTTTCACCGTTTGCCTTGTAGATAACGCCATGAAGAGCAAGCGGAATTGTGGGCCACTGGTACTTTCTTATACCGCCATAGTAGTGGGTTTTGAGCAGGCAAAGCTCGTTTGATTCATAAACGGGATGCTGTTTCAGGTCAAGTCTCGGAGAGTCGATATGGGCGGCGGCAATCTTGACGCCATTCTCCAAAGGCTCGGTTCCGAATACGCAGAGAACAATGCTCTTGCCGCGGTTGTTCCAGTAGACCTTCTCGCCTGCCGGATAAGACTTCTTCGGGTCGTACTCCTTGAAGCCATTTTCTACTGCAAGCTTGATTGCGGTATCAACAGCCTCACGCTCGGTCTTGGAGCTGTCAAGAAAGCTCTTGTAGCCTTCACAGAAGCCGTCAACAGCTTCCTTTTCCTGATCGCTTATTTTGAGCAACCCGTTCTTCTTCTGGGTAAATAGCTTCTCCTGAAGCACCTTACCGGCAGATTTTTCTTTTTCGTTTTTTACTTCTGACATGATAAAATCATCCTTTCTATAAAATCTCAGAATATCTTGTGTATGCTTTCATTATCTTTCTGACATAGTGTCGGGTGTTGCTTCCTTCAAAATCCGCTATGTTGGGATTTTCAAGGGACACAACGCCATCTTCTATCCAGCTGTCGACTTCGCCTATTCCCGAATGATATGCAGCAGCTGCAAGTTCATAGCTGCCATACCTCTCATATAAGAACGACAGCATATAGGAGCCATACATGATGCTGTATTCGGGTGTGAACATGTCCTCATATGTCAATTCGCTTTCGCCAAGCTTTGAGCTGACCCAATCGAATGAATCTTCAATAATCTGCATAAGCCCAATAGCTCCTGCATCGGAAATGGCATCCGGGTCGAAGTTTGATTCTGTTTTGATAACGGCAAAGACAAAAGCCTCGTCGATTCCGAATTCTTCGCTGTATTTCTCAACTATTTCCTGATAATCAGTCCGATAGCTCTCGCTTCCGAACCAATACGGCATATAGCCGAACAGAAACGCGCCCAAGCCACAGACGAACAGTATCAGTAGAATAAAAGCGGCTATTCTCTTAATCACAATCATCAGTATATAACCGCCTCAATTCATCTATTACGCAGAGTGTCTTCTCTCTGAGACTGTCAATGTCAGAGTTGTTCACTATAATAAACTGGGACTTGCTTATAAAAATATCATCTGACTTCTGGGAGCTGAGGCGTGTTTTAACCATCTCAACAGGTATTCCGTCACGCTCCAAAACTCTCTGGATTTTGAGTTCCATCGGAGCAATAACGCTAACGACAGATGAACATATATCGTCAAGTCCACTCTCAAAAAGCGTTGGAGCATCGAGAAGCGCAAGTCTTTCGCCTCTTTCTCTATAGTCTTCAATACTCTTAAAAATCTCTCTTGTTATGTACGGATAAATGATATCAGTGTAGCTTTTGAGCTTTTCGCAGTCGCAGAATACTATTCCTGCAAGCTTTTGTCTGTCAAGTCCTGCGTCTGTAACGCAATCCGGGAAAAGTCCGTAGACTTCACCTAAAAAGCTCCGGATAGAAGACACTTTATGAGAAATTTCGTCGGCATCTATCGTCGGGAAACCCTCACTGGCAAAAATCCCACTTACGGTAGACTTTCCAGCTCCACTCTGACCGGTGAGTCCTATAACTCTTATGTTATCCGATTCAAATAGTCCCATCGGTTAGTCTCCCATCCTTAAAGTTTAATCAGATTGAATCCAGCTGAACGAAGAATTCTATTGTAGACAGCAAGACCTACCCCTGATTGCTCCGGGCACCTTGCATAAACGCGCTCGGCACCCATTTCATCGAACTGCCGGAGCCTCTCAAAAAGGTTATGCGCCTGTTCTATAGAATCATCGCCATACGTTAGATACGGCACACCTTCGACAACTTCGCCTTCATCAAACAAAAGACAATAGGTGTTATCAGTCTTGTTCTCAACTACATACTTTCTGAAGCTGTCAATATCGCTGTCAATAAGTATAACGTCGGCTTTCGGAGAGTAGTGCTTATATTTCATTCCCGGTGAACGTGCAACGGTTCCGCTTGGAAGCTTTGCCGATACCCCTTCGTCGATTATTACGTTGTCGCATACTCTCAATAGATCCTCACGCGATATCCCACCCGGGCGAAGGATTCTTATTCCGTCATTCTCGAAAGTTATAACTGTAGATTCAACTCCTACGTCCGATTCGCCGCCGTCAACAACAGCTGAAATCCTGCCGGACATGTCTTCCATAACTCTTGCCGCATTCGTAGGACTCGGGCTTCCCGAAAGATTTGCGGAAGGAGCCGCAAGCGGAAGACCGCACCTTTCGATTATCTTCTGAGCTACCTTATTTGACGGAAATCTTATGCCTACTGTGTCAAGCCCTCCACTAGTAACTAGTGGTATTGTATCCTTCTTCGGCATAATCATTGTTAGTGGTCCCGCCCAGAAAAACTCTGCACACTCATAGGCGAGCTCAGGCACACTCTCAGCAATATCGTAGACCATATCGAAGTTGCTGATATGGACAATCAGCGGATTATCGCAGGGACGATTCTTTGCCGCAAATATCTTCTTAACAGCGTTTTCATCAAAGGCGTTTGCCGCAAGACCGTAAACCGTTTCAGTCGGAATCGCAACAACCTCGCCGCTCTTTATAAGCTCCGCCGCTTTTGATATATCACTATCTGTTGTTCCCAATAAAAGCGTTTCCATCATATTTCACCCGCCTGCTTGGCAAGCTTTGCCGCCTGGTCGGCAGTTGCAAGCGAGTCTATCACCTCGTCCAAAGCGCCATTTAATATCGAATCAAGCTTGTACAAAGTCAGACCGATTCTGTGGTCGCTGACTCTGCCCTCGGGGAAATTATAGGTTCTTATTCTTTCAGAACGGTCTCCCGTTCCTATCTGTGAACGGCGCTCGCCGGCAATGGCTTTGTCCTGCTCTTCCTGCTTCATTTCTAGAAGACGTGAGCACAAGACCTTCATTGCTCTGTCCTTGTTCTTCTGTTGGCTTCGTTCATCCTGGCATTCGACAACCATGCCGGTCGGAATATGAGTAATTCTCACAGCCGATTCGGTCTTGTTTATGTGCTGACCGCCTGCACCTGAGGCTCTGAACACATCTATCTTCAAATCTTTATCGTCAATATTAAGCTCAACATTTTCAGCTTCCGGAAGAACGGCAACAGTAGCCGTAGAAGTCTGGATTCTACCCTGGGATTCTGTCTCAGGAACTCTCTGAACACGGTGAACACCGCTTTCATACTTGAAGCGTGAGTATGCTCCAGCACCCTCAACTGAGAAAGAAACTTCTTTAAAGCCTCCGAGCTCGGTTCTGTTTGCACCCAAGACCTCTGTCTTCCATCTCTTGGTGTCGGAATACATGGTGTACATTCTGAATAGGGAACCTGCAAAGAGTGCGGCTTCCTCACCGCCTGCACCGGCACGGATTTCTATAATAACATTTCTTGAATCATTGGGGTCCTTTGGCAACAGAAGGAGCTTCAGCTGTTCTGTAGTATTTGCAATTTCATCTTTTGCTTCTCTTAACTGCTCTTCCGCCATCAATTTAAAATCAGGGTCTGTTTCGTTTTTGATAAGCTCCTCTGCCTCTGATTTTGCTTCCTCGGCTTTCAGATATGCCTTGTACATATCAATTATCGGTGTCAGCTGGTTATATTCTTTCATCAGACTAGTGTAGAGCTCGCCGCTACCTGCCGTTTCGGGTTGCATAAGTCGCTCGTTGATTTCGTTGTATCTGTCGAGCAGTGCGGCTAATTTTTCAAGCATTCATATCATCCTTTATTGTTTTTCGGGTGTTTCTCTTTCATCTGTATTGATACTTTTGACGTTCTTTTCGGCTTTGGACCGTAAAATCATGAATTCATGCCCGCAGCCCTCACATTTAAGCTTGAAGTCCATTCCGGATCTGAGAACTCGCATTTTATTTGAGCCGCAGGGATGCGGCTTCTTCATTGTAAGGACGTCGCCTTTTCTTATATCCATATTTCAGCCTCCCGGGGCTTAATCTCAATCAAAATGTTATTATAGCACAGTATTCAGAACTTCGCAACAATGAACTTTCCCTCATAGGTCTATAAAATTCCCGATTGACATATTATTTAACAGTCGTAACATCGACAGGGAAAGGAAGGCACCGTAATGATTAAATTTCCGCCGGAGGGCTATCTGATAAGAAGGTCAGAGAATCTCGAATACCTGCAATCCGCTGACAGTCTCAGAAAAGCGATGGAGCAAGAAATAATCTTAGAAGCGAAAGCCGATATGTGCACAGCTTCACACGATTTGATAGTAAATCTCCCATGCATGAACGCAATTATTCCGAGAGAAGAATGTGCAATAGGAATCAGTGAAGGCAAGACCAAGGACATCGCCATAATTTCAAGAGTCGGAAGACCGGTTATGTTCAATGTAGTCGGTTTCACAGAGAATCAAGGCAAAACAACAGCTTTGCTTTCAAGAAGAAAAGTACAGGAAACGTGTATTTCAGAACATCTTTCACTTTTTACAAGCGGTGAAATTATAGACGCAAGGGTCACTCATATAGAGCAGTTCGGGTGCTTTGTTGATATAGGCTGTGGTATTCCATCGATGATACCTATAGATGAGATTTCCGTTTCGAGAATTTCATCGCCTGCGGACAGATTCACAATCGGCGAAGGAATAAAAGCAGTCTATAAGGGAACTGACGGTGATAAGTTCTACATATCCCACAAGGAGCTGTTAGGCAGTTGGGAAGAAAACGCCGAGGAATTCTCAGCCGGTGAGACTGTGAGAGGAATCGTAAGAAGCGTTGAAAGCTATGGAATTTTTGTTGAACTTGCTCCGAACCTTGCAGGGCTTGCAGAACCTAAAGATGGAGTCAAAGTCGGTCAGACAGCAAGCGTTTATATCAAGTCCATCAATCCGGAAAAGATGAAGATAAAACTCATAATCGTTGATGTTTCCGATACGCCACTAAGGTTTGAAAACCGATACTTCATATCCGAAGGAATTATAGAACGCTGGCAGTATTCTCCCGAAAGTTCGTCACGGCTCATAGAAACAGTATTTCAGTAAGGCTTTTATTTTTTTCCTTTTATCTTATCCCAGTACTCTTTTGCCGCTTGCTCGGTTTTGTTGTCACCATAGGTGTAGTATTTCTTATCTTTGAGATTATCCGGCAGATATTGCTGTTCCACCCATGAGTTCGGATAGGAGTGCGGATATTTGTATCCCTGAGCTTTACCGAGTGCCACAGAACCGGCATAATGTCCATCCTGCAAGTATGCTGGAATATCTCCTGCATCTCCGGCTCTTATATCTGCAATTGCTTCGTCAATTGCGCATATTCCGCTATTTGACTTGGGAGCGGTTGCGAGAAGAATAACAGCTTCAGCAAGCGGAAGTCTCGCCTCTGGAAGTCCCAACTGCATTGCGCTGTCTACACAGGCTTTGACGATTGAAATTGCCTGCGGATATGCAAGCCCGACATCCTCACAAGCTATTACAAGAAGCCTTCTTGAAAGCGAGATTATGTCCCCGGCTTCCATAAGCCTTGCGGCATAGTGGAGTGCCGCATTCTCGTCAGAACCACGAATTGACTTCTGAAGAGCAGACAGAATATTATAGTGTTCGTCGCCGTCACGGTCGTAGCGCATGTTGCTCCTCTGAGTTAGAAGCTTGGCATTTTCGAGAGTTACAGTGATGCAGTCATCCTTCATGTCGGCTGAGAGTATACACAGCTCAACCGTGTTTATCGACTTTCTGACATCTCCGCCGCAACCGTGGGCGATGTGCTCGGTGACTCCGCCTTCAAGTCTTAGCTTCTTCCCCATTTCATCCGCACAAATCTGAAAAGCTCTTTTTATTGCGGGAGCAATCTCATCTGGCGGAACCGGCAGAAACTCAAATACCGTCGAACGGCTGATAATGGCGTTGTAAACTGAGAAATAAGGATTTTCAGTAGTTGATGATATAAGGGTTATCTTACCATTCTCAATATACTCAAGAAGTGACTGCTGTTGCTTCTTATTCAGATATTGAATCTCGTCAAGATAAAGAAGTATTCCGTTGTAGCCGAAAAGCGAATTAGCATCGGTGATTATATTCTTGATATCCTGCACTGAAGCGGATGTGCCATTGAGCTTGTACATCCGCATATTTGCGTTGTCTGCTATGATTCTTGCAACTGTGGTCTTTCCAATTCCGGACGGACCATAGAAAATCATATTGGGGATGTGTCCACTGTCGATGATTCTTCTTAGTGGCTTGTTCTTGCCAAGAAGGTGTGACTGACCGACTACATCATCAAGAGTTTTTGGTCTTATTTTATCTGCAAGCGGTGAACTCATTTTATATCCCCTTTCATCTGAAATCAAAAACAAGGACGCAACTTATCCCGATGTCCGTGAAAGTGCGCCCTAATAATTTACTTCTTTTTGTCTGACGTAGACTTTCTAACTATTTCCGGATCTTTCCCCTCAGTTACACACTCAGGAGTAATTACAATGCTCAGAATACCTGGATCAGACGGAGCTTCAAACATCGATTTCATCAGAATTCCCTCTACAATCGCACGGAGTCCTCTTGCTCCGGTTTTCTGTTCAAGAGCCTTCTTTGCAATCTCAACCTTTGCTTCATCGGTGATTTCAAGGTCTATATCGTCATAATCAAAGAGCTTCTTATACTGCTTCTCAAGAGAATTCTTCGGTTCCGAAAGAATGGAAACAAGGGCTTCTTCATCCAAAGGAGAAAGAACAGTTACAACTGGCAATCTTCCGACAAGTTCGGGAATCATACCAAATTTGACGAGATCCTGAGGGATTACTTTTTTCAGGACATCTTTTGTTTCCATCTTCTGGCTCTGATTCAAAGTACCGCCGAAGCCGATTTTCGATGAGTCGGTTCTTCTGCGGATAATTGTCTCAAGACCGTCGAAGGCTCCGCCACAAATAAACAGGATATTTTTGGTGTCAATCTGAATATACTCTTGAGTCGGATGCTTTCTGCCTCCCTGTGGAGGCACATTGGAAAGAGTACCTTCGACTATTTTAAGTAACGCCTGCTGAACACCCTCACCGCTGACGTCTCTTGTTATTGACTTGTTCTCAGACTTTCTTGCTATCTTGTCTATCTCATCAATGTAGATAATGCCATGCTCTGCGGCATGAACATCATAGTCGGAAGCCTGGAGAAGCCTGAGAAGCACATTTTCGACGTCATCTCCTACATATCCGGCCTCGGTGAGAGTTGTTGCATCTGCGATTGCAAACGGCACATTGAGAGTTTTGGCAAGTGTCTGGGCAAGCAGTGTCTTTCCAACACCAGTAGGTCCCAGAAGCAGAACATTCGACTTCTGAATCTCGACATCGCCGCCATTATCGTTTGAAATCACTCTCTTGTAGTGGTTGTATACAGCAACAGAGAGTGCTAACTTAGCTTCATCCTGCCCGATAACGTACTTATCAAGTTCTTTCTTTATATCAATCGGCTTAGTGAGAGTAATGTCGGAAGACTTGCGCAAACTATTGTCGACTAAATTTCTTTCTTCAAGTATGTCGTAGCAGAACATGACGCAATCATCACAGATATGGACATCACCAGCAGAAAACAGGCTTTTTACCTGACTTTCCGGCTTTCCGCAGAAATTGCATCTTTTCATTCCGCCGCCATCGAATCCCGGCATCCAGGACTCCTCCTTCTCAAAAATATCCTGCCGAACCGCATAAGTCATTAAGCCTTAACGCCATGCGGTCCGGCAGTCTTACGTCTTTTACTGTCTTACCATTATCTTATCGATAAGACCGTACTCCAAAGCTTCCTCGGGAGTCATATAGTTGTCCCTTTCAGTATCTCTGGTTATCTCTTCAATTGGCTTACCGGTGCATTCCGAGAGAATACGATTGAGCTTCTCACGAGTCTTGACCATGTGATCTGACTGAATCTTTATATCGGTGCACTGACCGGAAAGCCCTCCTCCACCGATAAGAGGCTGATGGATGAGAATCTCACTGTTCGGAAGAGCAATTCTCTTTCCCTTTGCTCCGCCAGCAAGAAGCACTGCTCCCATAGAAGCAGCCATGCCTACGCAGATAGTGGAGACATCACACTTTACATACTGCATTGTGTCGTATATTGCCATTCCTGCAGTGATTGAACCTCCGGGGCTGTTGATATAGAGATAGATATCCTTATCAGCATCCTGTCCCTCAAGGAACAAAAGCTGTGCTACAACTATACTCGCGGTAGCGTCATCAACCTGATCAGATAAAACTATAATTCTGTCGTTCAAAAGGCGCGAAAAGATGTCATAAAATCTTTCGCCGTGACTTGTCTGTTCAATTACGTTTGGTACAAGAGCCATTATATAACCTCCTTACTTGTTCAATGGTTCATTACGATTTGCTATTCTCAATGAGAATTTCTCAATGAGAAAGATGGTTGTGGATATGCTCCTCGTCCTCATCAGGCTCAGCAGTTACAGTCTCAATGACAGCATTATCCTTGACGAGCTCTGCCGCCTTACCTACGCTAGCGTCAGCTCTGATGTCTGCAACGGGAATGTACTGCTTGACAGTGTCAACAGGCATCTCATAGTAGGAAACGATGTCAGCATACTCTTTTTCAATATCTTCATCTGTAACTTCAATCTTCTCAAGCTCGACAATCTTTTCAAGAGCGAGTCTTAACTTGACCTGCTTCTCAGCCGGCTCTTTGTAGGTTTCTCTCAAAGATTCCATAGTCATTCCGGTATACTGAAGATAGAGGTCAAGTGGAATACCCTGCTGCTGAAGTCTTGCGGAGAGCTGGTCGACCATGTCATTGATCTTGTTCTCATACATAACCTCAGGGATTTCGCCTTCAACCTTCTCGATAAGGGCATCCATGACAGCATCCTCAGCTTCTGACTGAGCATGCTCCTCCATGTGCTCCTCAATGCGCTTCTTTACGTCAGCTCTGAGTTCCTCAGCGGTATCGAAATCGGAAGTATCCTTTGCAAAATCGTCGTCAAACTCAGGGAGTTCCTTCTTCTGAATCTCATGAAGCTTAATCTTGAAGACAACCTCTGCGCCAGCAAGCTCAGCAGTGTGGTACTCTTCGGGGAATGTAACATTGATATCAAATTCTTCGTCAACGCTATGGCCAACAACCTTCTCCTCAAAGCTAGGGATGAACTGACCGCTTCCCAAAGTAAGAGTAAAGCCTTCATCCTTACCACCTTCGAAAGGAACTCCATCCTTGAAGCCCTCATAGTCGATAACGACATCATCGCCCATTTCGCAAGGTCTTGAATCAATGCTGATTGTTCTCTCTTCCTTTTCAAGGAGATGACCTATCTCATGCTCAACCTCTGCCTCGGTAACGGGATGGAGAGTCTTTGTTGCCTTGATTCCAAGGTAATCCTTGATTTCAATGTTAGGCTCGACAGTGCAGGTAGCCTTCATCTTGATGCCGACTTCCTTGGAAATCTCAGTGATTTCAACATCAGGTGTAGCAACCAAATCAAGCTCTGCTTCCTTGACAGCCTCATCAACAGCAGGACCGTAAAGCTCATTTGCGGCATCCTCAAAGAAGCAAGCCTCACCATACTCCCTCTCGATAACCTTTCTCGGAGCCTTGCCAGGGCGGAAGCCGGCAACGGTGATTTTCGATTTATTCTTTAGATATGCCCTCTGAAGTGCGTCTTCAAACGCCTCAGGCGAAATCTCTATCTCCAATTCGTACTTGTTTGTTTCAACTTGATTCTTTGTCTTTAACATACTGAACCTCCGATTAATTATTGTTTATGTAAAATCGCAATGGAACTGTAAGTGCAATACTCACGGTTCCTGCGTTTTTCATACGTCTTTTTATTATAGCACATATTGATCCCCTTTGCACCACATAGTAAAACGGAAAAATTATTTTTTGCAATTATGCACAATTTCTGTGATATTAAGAGGCATAAATTGTAAAAAATCACTTGATATCAATCTGAAATTAATACCATACTTCTCGCCATTCACAGCGAGCGCATGTGTCTTTCCGTGAAGGTGACCATAAAAGCACAGCTTGATTTCATATTTTTTCAAAACCTCAAGAATATCGTCGTTTACTACCTCTGCATATACAGGAGGATAATGCATGAAGACTATAGGTATAAGACCATCTGAAACAGCACTTTGAATTGATAATTCAAGCCTTATAACTTCTCTTGCTATAACTTTTGCATCCGCTGGTTCGCTTACGTCGTTTATCCAACCTCTTGTTCCGCATATTCCGAAATCCTCATAGCGGTAATGATTGTTATGAAGAAAGCTTATGTTGTCTATGCCGTTTTCTGCCAGAAATTTGTCAGCCTTAGTTTTTGTAGACCACCAATAATCGTGGTTGCCTTTCAGAATTATTTTCTGACCATTCAGCTCGCTGATGAATCTGAAATCCTCAAGTGCACCCTCCATATCCATCGCCCATGAAATATCACCCGGGATTACAACCGTATCATCCGGCTTGACTACATTTTGCCAGTTTCTTTTTAGCCTTTCGACATAGTTATCCCAACCGCCGAATATGTCCATCGGCTTATCCGACGAAAGAGAAAGGTGTAAATCTGCGATTACGAACAGTGACATATCAGCGACCAATCCTTACAAAACAATCATATATTCAGGCAGAATATAATCCAGACAAAGAGGAATAATACTTTTAGTCCTTCTTTGTATGGATTAATACTGTCGGAAAGGAATAATACAGATGGAAAACGATAAAATCTACGGTATCAAGTGTGGCGTATCCGAATGTGTCTACAACAGAGAAGCCAAGGAGTGCGTTGCAGGGAAGATTGACGTCTGCTCCTGCGGGTGCTCACATCCCAACTGCTCCGCTCAGACAGAGTGCAAAACCTTCAAGCCAAGAAGCTTTTAAGGTTATTCAGCATCAGGCTAAATCAGTCTGATGCTGATTTTTCAGAACAGGAAATCGAGAACCGCATCGCTCATCTTATCAGGAGCGACAGTATTCGTAAATCTTACAGTCTTGTCCTTGATTAAAGCCAGAGACTCGGGAGCAGGAACACCGCACTTCTCTTCAAGAAGCTTCACCATCTCGAACTCATCGGCGCCATCAGAATCACAGCCAAGTGCGCCAAGAACGGAAGCTGAGAACTTATATGGGCTTGCAGTAGAAGCAATAACCGTCTTGGTGGTATCACCTGTTGCCTTGGCATAGCTTTCATAAACTTTGGAAGCTACGGCTGTGTGAGTGTCCACCGTGTAGGAATACTTTTCAAATATACTGCTAATCTGCGCTTTAGTTTCTTCGTCGGTGCAGTAATCAGCATAGAATATCTCGTTGAGCTTTGACTTGATTTCATCCGAAACTTCAAATCTTCCGGTTTCGGACAAATCTTTGTAAAGGCTTCTGATATACTCATCATCGCCGCCAGACAGCAAGAACAGAAGTCTCTCGATATTGGACGAAATCAGAATATCCATCGAAGGCGAAATGGTTGTGTAGAACTTTCTGTTTCTGTCATAAACACCTGTGCGGATAAAGTCAGTCAGAACATTATTCGAGTTTGAAGCGCAAATGAGCTTGCCAACAGGGATCCCCATCATCTTGGAATAATATGCCGCAAGGATGTTACCGAAGTTGCCGGTAGGAACGCAGAAATTGAGCTTGTCGCCCATTTTGATTTCTCCGTCTTTTACTAGCTCGACGTATGAAGATACATAGTAAACAATCTGCGGCACAAGTCTGCCCCAGTTAATCGAATTTGCGCTGGAGAACATCATTCCTCCGTCATCAAGCTTCTTAAGAACCTCGCTATCGGTAAATATCTTTTTGACACCGGTCTGGGCGTCGTCAAAGTTGCCGTCGATTGCACAAACGGAGACGTTACTTCCTTCCTGAGTTGTCATCTGAAGCTTCTGCATTGCACTGACGCCGTGAGCAGGATAGAAGACCATTATGCTGGTTCCTTCAACATCCTTGAAGCCCTCCAAAGCCGCCTTTCCGGTATCTCCGGAGGTTGCAACGAGAATTACTACTTTTTTATCGATTCCAAGCTTCTTGACAGAGATAGTCAGTAGATAAGGCAAAATCTGAAGTGCCATATCCTTGAAAGCACACGTGGGACCATGCCAGAGTTCGAGCATATATCTGCCGTCAAAGAGGTGGGCAAGCTCCATAATGCTATCGCTGTCAAAATTCTTGGTGTTGTAGGCACCCTCTGTGCAATATCTGAGCTCAGCCTCGGTAAAGTCGGTGAGGTATTTCGACAGAACAAACGAAGCTTTTTCTGGATAGCTCATATCCTGAAGAGCAATCAAGTCGGATTCAGTAAGAGTAGGAACCTCTGACGGGATAAAAAGTCCTCCGTCAGAAGAAATGCCCTGTGAAATCGCCTCAGCAGAGCTGAGATGAAGATTCTTGTTTCTTGTACTTTGATATAACATATTTTCTCCTTTCGTGCCTTACGCTGTGAAAGCACGTTGAATGTATTTGAAGCCCGTGACATTAGTTCCTGTCAGTTCAACGACGGCAACATCAAACACGCACGAGCAGTCAATTCGGTAACGACGTATATAAAACTTTGCTGTTTTCAGAATGTGAGCTATCTTATCGGAACTGATGGCTTCTTCACCACTCTGAACAGGATTCGGCTTGCGAGTTTTGACTTCAACAAAATGAACGACATCGCCTTTCTTTGCGACAATGTCAATCTCTCCGCCCTTGATGGTGAAGTTCCGGCTGAGAATCTCACAGCCATTTTTCTCAAGAAATTTTGCAGTGTAATCCTCGCCGATATTCCCGATCTCTCTTGTAGTCATTACTTCTCACTCAGATTCTTTAGAAAACTCTTTCTGTGAACTTCGCTTATACCGTACTTCTTTATCATTTCATAGTGAAGCTTAGTGCCATAACCCTTGTGTTTCTCAAACTGGTATTCTGGATATTTCTCGGAAAGCTCAACCATGTATCTATCTCTCTGAACTTTTGCAAGGATAGATGCGGCGGCTATTGACTGTGAAAGAGCATCGCCGTGTATTACGGTCATACAACTGCACGGAAGATTCGGTGAACGGTTGCCATCAATCAGCGCCAGAACATTGTCAGAATCTAATCCGAGACCTTCATATGCTCTTCGCATTGCGAGCATTGCCGCCTCCAGAATGTTGAGCTCTTCTATTTCTTCAACCGTTGCTGTAGCTATAGAGCATTTCATCGCTTTTTCGGTTATCACGTCAAACAGCGCTTCACGCTTTTTGGCTGAGAGCTTCTTTGAATCGTTTATGCCATCGATTACTGTATCTTTGTCGAAAACAACAGCAGCGGCATAGACATCGCCTGCAAGAGGTCCTCTGCCGGCTTCATCTATTCCTACAATAATCGGAGCTTCGTTGTCAAACTGTCGGTCAAATTCAAATAGTGTCATTTATGGTGTCTCCAAAGATATTCTTCCGAGCTTTCCAGAGCGAAATTCGTCGAGAAGCATACTTGCTGCTCTTTCAGTATCAATCTCACCGCCGGACACAAGAAATCCTCGTTTTCTGCCGATTAATTCCAAGACTTCATAGTCAGAAAGACTCTCGGAAACCGTGATTTTGTATCTTGTCTCTAGCGGCGCCGGACTGACGGTTCTTAGAGTTCCGATAAAGTGCACGGCAAGAGATTCCATATCCATTATGTCGTCCTTGACAGCGCCGGTAAATGCAAGTACAAGCCCGACATTCTGGTCTTCAAACTTTGGCCAAAGGACCCCAGGCATATCGAGTAGCTCGAAGTCCTTTGAAAGGGTCACCCACTGTTTGCCTTTAGTAACGCCCGGTCTGTCCTCGACCTTGGTGCTTTTTGTACCTGAAAGTCGATTTATGAGCGAAGACTTGCCGACATTCGGGATTCCGACTATCATGAGTCTCACTGCTCTGCCGGTCATGCCTTTCTGATTCCAGCGCTCGATTGTGTCTTTCAGCGTCTCACGGACAAGTGGAAGCACTTTTGAGACGTTTTTGCCGCTTTTGCAATCGGTTGCAAGTGCCGGTATTCCCAAATCTCTGTACTTCTGAATCCAGCGACGGGTGACCGTTTCATCGGCAGTGTCGCACTTGTTGAGAAGAACGATTCGCGGTTTCCTTCCGACAAGCTCATCCATCTCTGGATTTCTACTTGACATCGGGATTCTAGCGTCTGTTACCTCAACAACGGCATCGACCAGTCTCAGGCTATCTGTCATCAACCGTCTGGTTTTTGCCATATGTCCCGGGAACCACTGTATTGTTATATCTTTTTCTGCCACATAAACCTCCGTTATGAGAACACTGTTATCTTTGAAAACGGATAGAGCCGGAGAACTACTTTTCCCAAAATATCTTCACGGTCAATCAGCCCTACCTTAGCATCTCTTGAATCGCGAGAACCCTGGCGGTTATCACCCATGACGAAGTATTGTCCTTCACCGACCGTTACAGGATATGTAAATCCACCCTCATCGTTCAGAGTGAGATTTCTTATATAAGGCTCATCGAGAAGCTCTCCATCAACATAGACGCTTCCGGTCTCGAAATCGATATCGACAGTCTGTCCCTCTGTAGCTATGATTCTCTTGACAATAACCTCGTCAAGACCCTCGCAGTTTGCGGAAATAATGTCGCCCGGCTGAGGAGTGTAGAAGAGGCTCCAGAGAATCAGGAAGTCGCCATCCTGAAGCGTGTCAGTCATAGAACTGCCGTTGACGACAGCTGTCCTCACTACAAAGGTGAAGAGCAGAACCACAACGGCGAATGTTATGCAAAGCGACTTGAGCCAGTCAAGTGCACTGTCAAGAGCGCTTGTTTTCTTTTTAGATTCTTCCATCATCATGTCTCCCAAAAATAAGTACCTCTATTGTAGCAAGTTTTTCGCAAAAAAGCAAGAGCCTGAGACCATAATTTCTCAGGCATCTTGAATTATTCTCCGTTTTCAGCCTCAGCATTCCTCAGCCGCCGACGTTTTTCCTGTATTGATTTGAGCGACCGCCCAATTTTCGCGGAAAGCTCACTGTCCGGAACAGAATGCTCCATCACCAGTTTTTCCTCCTCAGCAGTCCAGGCGCGCTTTGGATAAAGGTTTGAGGTTTTGGCGTAGTATTTCTTCCGATCAATCTTCTTCTGACGCCGTGCGTGCTCTTCTCGCTCCTCAGGAGACAGTATTTTTCGAGACATATTTTCACCTTTATTGTCGTGGATAAATCCCCCGCAACCGGTTAAGGTGCGAGGGATTTACGAGGGCTAGTTAGCTAGTTATGAATCTGAACGGTCAGGCTTCCACGAGTAAGTACCAGTACCGCTTCCATGCTGTCCGCTGATTGCACAAACACAGAAAGCCTTATCATTGCCAAAGCAGACAACCTCAAACTCATGAATCTTGTACTCAGATTTGTTGTTAATCATTTGAATCAGCCTCCTTAGTTAGAAACAGCTACTGAAAGCTCATAGGTGCCAGATGTATATGTACAACTATACCATGCACCATAAACCATAGTTCCGTCAAGAGTAGTCCAGTATGCACGAACCTTGCAACTTGTTGCACTTGCAGCTTCACTTACTAAGCATACGGAAATATACTGTGAGCAAGTTCCAAATTCGCTAGCGGTGAACTTTCTATTTGCAGTCGTAGCTGTATAGTCTCCCCAGTAGTAACCACTGATAGTAGTCATATCTGTACTCGTGCCCATGTAGATTTCAAAGCCAATGGCATCATAGTTAAGCGAATCCAAACCAGTGACAATACGCCAGTACTTTGTTCCCGTTGCATCACCAGAAGTTACGCTGTTCATCACAACGCCCTTGATGCTCATGGTATTGGCGTCTACGAACTTGGCGTAGGCGGTGCCCGAAGGAACACCAGGACAAGCTGTTGTACAAGCCGAATCGGTATACCAGCCAGCGAAAATGTAGCCATTGGATGAGTACGACCTAGTTGTTGTCGGATATGCTGTAGTGTTGTAAGAGCTACCGGAAGCCTTGACAACCAAGACACCAGCAGATTCTGAAATAACTACACCTTCAACGGCAGTATTGTCATTTGCAGAAGAGCCAAGAGTAATGGTATCAGCAGCCACCGTATAAGTTCCGTCAGTGTTTGTTGTAGGCGTATATCCCTCTACGCAGTATGCACTAACATCAGTATTATAGGTACTGGCTGAGATTGATACTGCTGTCAGACTATTAGAATAACCCACTGTCGAAGACGAATCTAAGCTTGCGCTGTAAACCGCACTAGCATTTGCACCAGTTGCCTTTATTGTAGGTCCGTTACTATCATCAGTTGAGGGTGAAATAGTAATGCTAACATTGCCAGCTGTAGAAGTGTCCGCATTGTAGTTAATTTCGTAGAGACCAGTGTATCCGGTTATGGTTCCACCGGTTATGAGCACAGTAATCTCTTGCTTTGTGGTATGCTGAGATACCGCAATGCCTGCGCCATATACTGTTGTACCATTGCCATTTGCTTCTGTGGATTCTGGCGTTCCTTGACCGGTAATAGTTCCTCCTGTTACGATAAGGGTTCCAGCACGAAGTTCAATTCCTGTTCCCGTACCAGTTATGACGCCACCATTGATTGTTGTTATGCTTTCCATTGCCGGAAGATACATTCCGTAAGCACCCGTAATAGAACCACCATTTACTGTGATATCAGTATAGTAGTTAGTACCATTTGTAGTAACTCCTAAGCCAAAGGCGGAAATTGTACCGTTATTTACCACTAACTTTGTCGACTGGCTCTCATAACCGCCCCATACAGCAATTCCGGCATAACCGCCAACAATTGTACCACCGTTAATGGTAGCAGACGCACCATATGCGATATCTATAGCGCCTGTTGAGGTATAACTTGATTTCGAAGACGATGCGCAAGTGCTACTGATATTAGCACCCTCATTTACAACAAGAGAAGCAGTTGTTCCAGTTGCATATACACCATCATAGAAACCACTTACGGTACCACCTGATATGGTAACTGTACCAGCTGTGATAATTACTCCGTAACTTGTACCGCTAACAGTACCACCTGTAACTGAAGCAGTACCGCCCTGTATGCCGAGTGCACGGTTTGTGCCTGAAATTACACCTCCGGTAACAGTTGTTGTTCCAGAATTTTGAATAATACCATAGTATCCGTTCAAAGTTCCAGACTTTATAATAACTGTGCCCTCATTAAGAATCGGATAGCCAGCATAATAAGATGACGCAGTTTCATCAACGGGGATGTTAGAACTATAAATCACTCCGCCCTCTCCACTATCAATAACTGTAAGTGAAGCCGTTGACGCAACGCCAATCAGATAGCTAGTAGCGGATTCTCCACGCTCAACAGAACAACCATTCAAATCCAAAGTAATTGACTTGCCACTAATAACAATACTCGAATCAAGCTTGACGTCAGAATAAAGCGTAACCGTATCTCCACTGCTTGCCGCAGAAACCGCTTTATTCAAAGTAGGATAGTAGGTTGTTGCACCCTCGCTATTAGTTATACCCGCATAGGCTGTGACACTGCCCTTTACCACTGAGAAGGTGCCGGTAAAGGTACCGCCGGTGATGGTGGTGACGTAAGTTTCGTCAGTAGCTTCATTGCTACCGTTATTCTGAAGAACACAGCCGGAAGTATTGGTGTAGGTGCCGCCTTCTATTTTAAGAACGCCGCCACGGTTACGGACTGTGCCGTTTGAATAGCTACTTGAAACTTCGCTTGTGCCTTCGCTGTCACGGACAGTAAGGGTTACGCCGTCTTGAACGACTATTGCGGCATCTGAGCCGGCACTGATATTATGTCCGTTCAGCTCCAATACAACGCTTGTGCCTGTGCCGGTGCCAACATCAACTGTGGATGTAACATCCGCAGCAAGCTCAATGTACATTGTAGTGCCCTCAGCGAGTCCAGCGCTCTTTAAAGCGTTGACAGCCTTCTGAGGCGTTGAGTCACTGCCAAGATAAGTAATTACTTCCTCACCATTTTCATCTTCGGAAATGGTGCCGTAAAATACGGTCGAGCTTGCTACAGTGTACTTATAATCTACATTGTTGTATGTTTTCGCTGTATCCAACACTGTATTTGAATAACCAGCCGCACGCATAGCGCTGTTAATCCAAGTGATTGCATTGTTGAAGTAACCACCGGAAACAACGATGTTGCCGGAGTTCTTCTGATAGAAGAGAACTTGTGATTTGCTAGTATCATTTGTTGTGAAATAACCGCCGGTGATTACAACTGATTTTGAATCTTCTTCGCTAACAGAATCAACAATATAGTAGCCGGTGCTACCTGAATAACCGACGATTTCGCCACCGTTTACGGTGATTGAGCAACCAGCCGCATTGTTTCTGATAGCAGGTGCGCCAGCGGCGGTGACCTTGCCACCGTTTACGACAATGGTGCTTGCTTCATTAGCGTAGTTAGAACTCTGCCAGGCATTGACGATTGCAGGGATTGTGCCGGTTGCGGAAATTGTACCGCCATTGACAATCAAAGTACCGCCTGCAATAAGGATAACTGCATCGCCGGCACCGGAAGTAATTGTTCCATTACCAACGCTATCGGTAATAGTCAGCTTACCACCACGCATGGTGATAAGTCTCGTAGTGCTTCCCTCAGCAGAACTGATTGTGTGACCTGCCAGGTCGATGGTAACATCCTTACCGGTTGAGATGCCAATTGTCTCGGACACATCGCCGCCAAGGACAATCGTGTCACCTGCGGTTGCCGCATTGATCGCCGCCGTAAGGGTGCTGTATGTAGTGTCGCCGATTTTAGCAACAAAACTCTCTGTGGTATCAGCTTCCTCCGCCAGCAGCATGATTCCATAATAGTCCTCATCGCCGAGGTCTACCTCATCCTCATCTTCGACATAGTCGACCGTCAGGGCTTCGTCGACCACTTCGGCAACTGTCACCGGGATTGCTTCTGCAATTTCGGGAGTACTGCCCGTGTAGTAGGTTGCGAAGGCAGTCGTCGGAAGGAGTGAGACGATCATTAAAACGCTTATTATTACGCAAATAAGGCGTTTTGCCATAAAAAATTCCTCCTTAGTTTTTAGCACAAAGGAGGAAAATATAGATGCAAAAATCCCCCGATGCACTTGTTTAAATAGTGTCGGAGGTTTGGTATGGGCACTTCGGGCTCGGACGGCGCGAAAAAATTTCGTGTCGGGAGACCAGTACCCCCCGCAATGATTACTGTGGTTAAGCTTTTAATTAGCCCTTCCACCACATATATACATTATAATACTTCATCGTGGGGGTTGTCAAGAGGTTTTTCAAAAAAATGTGGGGGAAGCCGAAATTTTTTTATCCGGCAGGGTCAATCGGCAGGACTATCTTTGTCGTGGTTGCCGCTGATGTCGACTCGGAAGCAGTCGTGGTCGTGGTTGTAGTGGCATTAGCGTCGGTGGTTGTGGTCGTTACAGGGATTATTACCGGCGAATTGGTTGTAGTAACAGCGGCGCTGTCATCTTCGCCTTCGTCAAGAACCACTTCGTCATCGTCGTCAAGGACAACAACGTCTTCCTCTGTCGTGACAGTGGTTGTGGTGACTGTGGTAGACTTGGTGGTTGTGGACTTGGTAGTGGTTTTAGTCGTGGTAGTTGCAGCCATTGTTGTAGAAGCGGTGGTTGCGGAAGTTTCGGGAGCAGTTGTAACTGCCGGAGTCGTGGTGGTTTCCTCGGAAACGGTGGTCACTTCTGAAACAGTCGTCGCCGAAGAAGTGACTTCCTCGGTCTCCTCACTTGCCGCCGTTGTTTCAGCAGTCGTGGACTCTGTTCCGTATCCGTCGGCAGTATCATTCACCTTGCTTGCACATCCGGTCATTGAAACCATAGCGGTCATCAGTATAAACAGTAATATCTTTTTCATCATCTCAACCTTTCAGGAATAATTATTGATAAGCTTCGTATTCAGCTTCTGCCTGAGCAATAGCCGCTTCTATCTTGCTGGTAACAACCGGTGTATCACCTTTGGTACTCGTTACAACATCAGTCCAGGCTTCTCTGTCGAACAGGATAATGTCCATTCTGAATTCTTCGTAGTTTGTTTCTCTCATAGTAGTCCTCCCGGATTATATCCAGTTGTTGTAGGCTTTAGCTTCTTCACCGTAATCATAAATAGCCTTGCAAAGATTCTGAAGACTTTCGGTTATGTCTCCGGATATTTCACTGTTGCAGACATTATAAATGTAGGTATATATGCTGTAGGACGTGTACACCTCATCACCCTTGAGGACAGTAAACGTCTTATACATCTCTTTTGCGTAAACCTTGAATTCGACATAGGAACCGTTCCCGTCAGCTTCTACTTCAAGCGTTTCTCCATCAACAGAGTAAGTAGCAGAGGTGTCAGTTACATATATCCGTATATAGACTCCGCCATCCAGAGCAAGAGTCTTTTTGATACCGTCAGAAGTGGTTGCATAGCCACTCAGGCTGGAAAGATTGAATGAGGATGTCGGATCCGTCCAGGCGCTGTCCAAGCTCCTGATGCTCGACTGCAGAGTGCTTTCCGAATTATTGTACCAGACCTGCGCATAGTAGCCATAGTTCAGGACTGCTTCGCAAAGATCCTCTACCTCTTCCCATTCAACGCCTGAAGCGTTTATCGCATACTCACAGTATTCATAAACAGAGTATGTTCCTGCATCGACTTTGTTCGAGCCGTCCGAGAGATAAGCCACAATGCCTGAGCTTATCTGAGTCGGTTTGACATACACTGTATAGCGGTAATAGGTCACCCCATCAGAAAGAGTTTTCGTCTCCGCAGTAACAGTTTCAGCTGTTTCGCCATCAATTGTAGCATAAAGCTTATAATCGCTGATATTCATCACACCATCCATGGTGAAGTAATATGTAACCCCAATCTCCCCATCAAGCGTCAGCGCTTTGCCATAAAACTCAGGAGAGATGTCAGATGTGACGACAAAGCCCTCTTCGGTCTCTGTATAACTGTAGCCTTCGGGAATATATGATGAATTAATTGCACTACTGTAGTGACCGGCAGTAATAGTCACTCTGGAAGATGACGGTGCATACACCGCTTTGGATGCCAAACTTGCACTTACATATGTATTCGGATTAGAGATCGTAAGCGTAATTTTATTAGTACAATAAATTCCATAATCTTTGGCATCATCACCCAATGTAGTTATTACAACCGTATCAGTACCACTGATAGTAATCGAGCCTTCATCCGAACCAGTTGGAATATAGTAGATACCAACCTGACCAGTAGCTATAACTGAACCTCCAGTGATATTTATGCTACAATTATTGCTAACAGAGTATATGCCGTAGGTACCACTGACAGTTCCGCCGCTCATATTTAATGTTCCACCATTCGAGATCTTGATCCCCGATTTTGACGCAGAAGTAGACGTAGACGTATTCTTGACAGTTCCTGTACCCGATTCACTGGAATCCATCAAATTCAGAGTACCACCATTAACAAGTATTACTTGATTTCCGGAACATTTGAGCGAATATCCACACAAATCAATAGTCACTTCAACCCCAGAATTAACTTGTAAAGGATTGTTTAGGGTTACATCAGAGGTTAATTTATAAGTTCCGGAAGTGAGAACGTTGCTTTTCGATGTTATTTCGAGATATGTCTCATCATCCGCAACAGCAACAACTCCCGCAAAATTGCTTAGCGAAAGGCAGAATATCAAGACAAGAACCGTTATAACGCACGTAAATCTTTTGAACATAAAACCCTCCCACAGTACAAAATCAGATAACGAAGCCACAGCTACTCTTGATGTATTTTAATAGATTTTATCATGAAAAAGAAATGATGTCAAGATTTTCCCGACAAAATTCGATTTTATTTATCCATTCCCGAATGATAAAAAAGTCCTGTCATAATAGAAAACTGCAACACCGATTCCTTCTGTATCTCCAACAAGGCTGAATACGCAATCGCTCTTCCTCTTCATCATCCTCAAGTGCCAGCTCCACGCGCTCAGCAAACTAACTACCTCCATAAGATTACTTCTTATGACAATACATCGTGCTTACTCAGTTTTAAAAGATCCTCCCACGTCCAAAAAACATACAAAACACTATTCTAACTGGTTCATATTATACCATACACGGTCATGTTTGTAAAGATAGTTTTCGACAAAAAATCGACATTCAAAATAGAACGGAATTGCCGGAAATAGTATTTCCCTGTTTCCTCAGATATATGTCATGATGAAGGATATTTTACGAAAACGTCGTCCTCAAAGTGAAGACGACGTTTTTTTGCAACTTATGAAAATTATCTTCTGCCGATTTCAAGCTCGCTAGGACCAGCGTTGTCGTGGTCGATGATGTACTTTACGAGTTCGTCAACCTGAGTGAAAGCAAGTCCTACATAGCTGTCAGCACAGCCGTAATAGATAGCCATCTTACCGGTCTCAGCATCCTGAAGTGTAGCGCACGGGAATGCAACATTCGGAACGAAGCCTCTTTCCTCGTACCACTCCTCAGGAGTGAGAAGATAAGTAGAGCAACGGTGAAGGACCTTAGAAGGCTCGTTGATGTCGAGGATTGCTCCGCCGATTGAATATACGAAGCCGTTGCAGGTATTGGCAACACCGTGGTAGATGAGGAGCCAGCCTTCATAGGTCTCAATCGGAACAGCGCCTGCGCCAATCTTGGTTCCTTCCCACCAGTTGTTGTAGGAGATGCCCATTACATGGCGGTGATGTCCCCAGTATTCCATGTCATAGCTCTCGGAGAGGAAAATATCGCCGAAGGGAGTATGACCGGAATCGCTCGGGCGGGAAAGAAGCATATACTTGCCATTAATCTTTCTCGGGAAGAGAACGCCGTTTCTGTTGAACGGAAGGAAAGGATTTTCGATTCTTACGAACTTCTTGAAGTCGGTGGTCTTGGCGATACCGAGGGTTGCGCCGTAGCCATCCTGGCACCAAATCATGTAAAAGGTGTCCTCAATCTTGAGAAGTCTCGGGTCGTACATGTAGGCGGGCATGAAGGGCTTGCCTTCCTCGTCTACGAAGTTGATTCTGTCCTTCTCGAATTCCCAGTGAATAGCATCGTCGCTATAGCCGAGATAGAGGAACGGGACACCGTTTGTTGATTCAGCTCTGAATATGCCGACAAAACGTCCGCCGTAGGTAACTACGGAGCTGTTGAATATTCTTGCAATTCCTTCAATCGGGTTTCTGCCGATGATTGGGTTTTCAGTGTATCTCCATACAGGGAGATTGTAGTTTTCCGGCTTATCCTGCCAAGGGATATTGGGAAGATTTTCGCCGTTTATAATCTTTACCTTGTCCATTTTTTAGTCTGTCCTTTCGGTCTGATTTCAGAATTTATACCCCGTTCGGGCTTCTGCAAAATTATTATATCACAGGCTTTTTGACATTGCAAGAGGAGATTATTATTTTCTTTTGAATCGGCATATAGCACACTGTGAGACTTGACTTTGAGGTGAATCTATGTTAAATTTGATGACGACAGTGCAAATATTGTCGGAATATGAAGGGAGTTACTCTTAAATGAGCAGTAGAAAAAAGTTTATAGAAAGCTGTGAAACGGTTGAGCACAAAACTTACATGCTCGGCGGCTATGAGCAGAAGGTTCTGATTGAAGGAAGAAAGTCTGACAACCCGCTTGTTATATACCTGCACGGCGGTCCCGGCAACCCGATTCCGTTTGGAGAAGGTTGCAGTGGCATGTTCCCTACCCTCGAAGAAAAATGCACGATGGTCTATTGGGACCAGCTCGGTTGCGGAATCAATGACACTGAGCTCGACGACTCCATCTGTATTGAAAGCTATGTCAATATGGCGTTAGATCTGATAAAGGCTCTATATAAAGACTACCCTGATAACAAGATTTGCCTTTTCGGAGTTTCATGGGGCTCGGTTCTGGCGGCAAGATGTGCTGTAGAGGTTCCTGAGCTCCTGGACAAAGTGATGGTCTACGGTCAGATAACAAAAGAGCTTTTCTTTAATGACGAGATTTTCTCTGCACTTGGGAAAAATGTATCAGCTATGAGCAAAAGTGAACTTGAAGCTTACGAGAGAGTCAAGAAAAGTGAAGTGCCCAGAACCGACGCAGACATTGCGGACATGGGAAATCTCATCAAGAAGTGCACCGACGGCTATCACAACCCGAATGGCGGAAAAACTCCTGTCGGGAAGTTTGTTGTGGGAATGTTGACAAGTCCGGATTATCATTTCAAAGATTTCAAAGCTGTTTTCGATAACGGCACTCATCGCAAGCCGATTATAATCCGCCAGCTTATGGACGTTGATATGAGGGAAACACTTGCAAAAATAAAGCTCCCCTACCTCATTGTGCAGGGAAGCTCAGACCTTGTTACATCCACTAATACGATAAAAAATTATCTCAGCGAATGTCCGAATGAAAATATCAGGTTCAAAGTGATTCCAAACTCAGGGCACATGCCTAGCGGTGAAGCTATGCAGTATCTCATGGAAGAAGGCATGAATTTCCTGTCGGAAGAAATCGCTGTCAACTGTTAGAATTTTCGGGCTTCTCCCGAAGCTTCATGAGTGCAAGACAGCAAATTATCAGCACTATCGGGAAAACCATTGCGGCGGAAAGCCCTGATTTAAGGCTGTCGCCGTTGAGTCCCGATACAAAACCGACGAGTGTGGGACCACTAGTGCACCCGACATCACCGGCAAACGCCAGAAGCGCAAAGAGTGCGGTTCCGCCCTTCGGAAATTCAGCGGAAGCCAAACTGTAAACTCCAGGCCACATCACTCCGACGGACAGTCCGCAAAGCGCACATCCTAAAAGTGACAGCAGTGGAATCTGAGAAAGCACCGTCAGAAGATAAGAAATCACGCAGAGAGTCGCGCTTCCTATCATGACAGGAAGTATGTCAACCTTATGTGAAATCTTTGAGTTTACTACTCTAGCGATTCCCATGAGAACTGCGAAGAGGCAAGGTCCAGCCAAATCGCCCATTGCCTTTGAAACACCGAGACCGCTTTCGGCGAATGCTGAAGACCACTGGCTCATCGCAAGCTCGCTTGCCCCAGCACAAAGTATCATAATTATGAATAGTATGAATATCTTTGACGAGATCAAATTCCGGATTTTCATCGAGCTTCCGTCTTCGGTAAGAGTTTCAATCGGCACCTGAGTGAATAAGATAGCATTTACAGCAGGAAGTATCGCCCATATACAGCTCATTATCCGCCAATTTTCGATTCCGAAAATTGTGAAAAACGCAGTTGAAACGAGTATAACCAGCACCGCTCCCCAGCAGTAGAACGAGTGGAGAAGGCTCATCGCCGACGCCTTATCATCGGTCGGGCAAGCCTCGACAATCGGGCTTATCAGAACTTCTATGAGTCCCCCACCGACGGCATAGATTATAACCGATATAAGAAGTCCTACATAGGCACTTGGAAGAATTGTCGGCAAGACTGCAAGCAAAACAAGTCCAGTAGCTGAGAATATGTGCGCGGCGACGATACAGACTCTGTAGCCGAGCCTGTCGATAATCTTGGTGCTCAGTAAATCGACTATAAGCTGTGTGAGAAAGTTAAGCGTTGTAATAAGTGTTATCTGACTTACAGAAATTCCGAATTCACTGCTGAAGGTCACAAAAAGAAGCGGTGCAAAAAGATTTACCACCGCCTGGGTTATATATCCAACGTATGAACAGTAAATTGTATTTTTGTAGCTAAGATTCATAAATAATCTCTCTGATTGTTTTTATACAAAGTTATGTCCCGTTTTTGAAGCGGGACAGTTTTTTATAAATTTTGAGTTATAGCTTTACCACTCAATTCCGGTAATGCCATACCCGGCGGCAAACTCCTTGATTGCCGCAAATGATTTGTCGCTGATGTCGTGCTCCATTTTGCAAGCATCATTCTGGGCGGTTTCCTCATCGACACCGAGCCTGACAAGAATCTTTGTGAGAACCGTATGCCGCTCATAGATTTTCTCTGCAACTTCGAGTCCGGCATCCGTAAGAGAAAGATAACCGTCTTTATCGACAGTGATATACATTCCGTTTTTGAGAAGCCCGACCGCACGGCTTACACTAGGCTTCGAGAACCCCATATATTCTGCAACATCCAAAGAACGGACATATCCTTTCTGATGAGAGAGTATATATATAGTCTCAAGATACATTTCACCTGATTCTGTAAGATGCATTCTGACTCCTCCTTCTTAAAACGGTACATCTTTTGTTTCTATACATATAATAACATCCCGGCGCAAAAAATGCAAGCAAAAGATGAATATTTGCCGATTAAAAATTATGCACAATTTTGCTGTTAGTGATAGCTAACCTATTGCGAAACCTGCCGAATGTGAAAAATTCGGGAAAAAGATATTGACAAAAGCTCGAAAATGCGCTATTCTACATATGTACGGTTAGCTGGAGCTAACCTCAGAATTCCGTTTTGTGTGGAGATTACAACAAGAGGTGACATATATGATTCCTTTGCCGATGGCAGATGTCGGGGAAGAATGTGTAATAAAAAAGGTAAGCGGCGTTCCGGATGTCAAATCTCATCTTGAAGATCTGGGATTCGTCCCCGGAGCAGTGATTTCGATTGTTACCGTAATGGGCGGCAACGTAATAGTAAACATCAAGGATTCCAGAATCGCAATAAGCGAAGAGCTGGCAAGAAAAATCATGGTTTGAAATTAAAATTCAAATATAAATCAAGGAGGTATGTCAGGTGAAAACGCTAAGAGATGTGAAGATTGGCGAAACCTGCACGGTTGTAAAGCTTCATGGCGAAGGCGCTATCAAACGCCATATAATGGACATGGGCATTACAAAGGGTGTAGAGATTTACGTCCGCAAGGTTGCTCCTCTCGGTGATCCGGTCGAGATAACCGTCAGAGGCTACGAGCTTTCTATAAGAAAAGCCGACGCTGAAACCATTGAGGTTCAGTAAACATTTTGGGGAGTTCTTCCCCATTATTTAAATCATTCGATTAGCCTGTGCTAATAAGCGATAGCTAACTCAGGCTAATCAGAGGAGAGGAATTATCATGGATATGGAAATAAGAATTGCCCTGGCGGGCAATCCGAACTGCGGTAAAACTACCCTGTTCAATGCCCTGACCGGATCCAACCAATTTGTCGGAAACTGGCCTGGCGTAACGGTTGAAAAGAAGGAAGGCAAGCTTGAAAAGCACGATGGTGTTATCGTCACCGACCTTCCGGGTATCTATTCACTTTCTCCCTACACCCTCGAAGAAGTTGTAGCGAGAAACTATCTCATCGGCGAACGTCCTGACGCCATATTGAATCTGATCGACGGAACTAACCTTGAAAGAAATCTGTATCTCACAACCCAGCTCACAGAACTCGGAATTCCGGTTGTCGTTGCCGTAAACATGATGGATATCGTGAAAAAGAACGGCGACAAGATTAACCTTAATGAGCTTTCAAAGCAGTTGGGTTGCAAGGTTATGGAGATGTCCGCTCTTAAAGGCGACGGAGTTATGGAAGCTGCTGAGGCGGCTTTGGATGCAGCAAAGAACTCGAAGACGGTTCCTATGCACACCTTCTCCGGTCCTGTTGAGCACGCTATCGCTCACATCGAAGAGGCGGCTGTACATAACCTTCCCGAGGAACAGCAGCGTTGGTACGCTATCAAGATTTTCGAGAGAGACGAAAAGGTCTTGGAGCAGTTGAAGCTCGACCCGGGCGTCCTTTCACACATCGAAGCTGACATCGTTGCCGCTGAGAAGGAGCTTGACGACGATGCTGAGTCTATAATCACCAATGAAAGATACGTCTATATCGGTTCTATAATCAAGTCCTGTCACGTCAAGAAGAATGCAGGAAGCCTTACCGTTTCGGATAAAATCGATAAGGTTGTAACAAACCGCTGGCTCGGTCTTCCGATATTTGCGGTTATCATGTTTCTGGTTTACTACATCTCGATGGTTACCGTTGGTGCGGCGGCTACTGACTGGGCTAATGATGGCTTGTTCGGCGACGGCTGGCATCTCTTTGGAATCGGAAGCTCAGCTTACGAAGAAGATGCTGAGGAATATGGAAGCTCTCCTGACATCGTTCTGGCATTTGCTGACGAAGACAGCGACCTTGAAGCAGTTCTTGACACAGAGAGCGAAGACTTCAACGCCGCTGTTGCACAGGCTGAAGTAAATGCGCTCATCGCTTCTGTCGACTCTTCCGCTACTGCTGAATATGAAGTAGAAGACGAAGAGACACTTGCGGTTGAAACCGAAGTCGCTACATACGAAGATTTGGTTGCGGCTGCTGAGATACTCGAAAAGTATGAATATGCAGAGCCTGACCCGGCTGACTACGGAATCTGGGTTCCCGGTATTCCTGTTCTCATAGAGAGCGGTCTTGACGCCATCAACTGTGCTGATTGGCTCAAAGGACTCATCCTTGACGGTATTGTTGCCGGTGTCGGAGCTGTCCTCGGATTCGTTCCTCAGATGCTCGTTCTGTTCTTCCTGCTCGCTTTCCTTGAAGCCTGCGGATATATGGCAAGAATCGCATTCGTACTTGACAGAATTTTCCGCAGATTCGGTCTTTCCGGAAAGTCCTTCATTCCGATTCTTATCGGTACAGGTTGTGGAATCCCGGGAATCATGGCTTCGCGAACGATTGAAAACGAACGTGACAGACGTATGACAATCATGACAACAACCTTCATCCCCTGTGGCGCTAAAATGCCGTTCATTTCGATGATGGCTGGCGCTATCTTCGGAGGCTCACCGGTAATCGCAGTAGGTGCATACTTCCTCGGCATGGCAGCGATAATAGTTTCCGGCATCATGTTAAAGAAGACAAAGATGTTTGCTGGAGACCCTGCACCGTTCGTTATGGAGCTCCCCGCTTACCATATGCCGACACTCGGAAACGTCTTACGTTCGATGTGGGAGCGTGGTTGGTCATTCATCAAGAAGGCTGGCACAATCATCCTTCTCTCGACAATCGTTATCTGGTTCACATCCTTCTTCGGATGGGCTCCCGACGGCTTCAGAATGCTTGCTGAAGAAGAGATGGAATACAGCATCCTGGCTAAGATTGGTTCACTGGTTGCTTGGATATTCGCTCCTCTTGGCTGGGGCAACTGGCAGGCGGCTGTTGCGGCTGTTACTGGTCTTGTCGCAAAGGAAAATATCGTTGCTACTATGGGTATCCTCTATGCAGGAGAAGCCTCCACATACGCTTCTATCTCTGCGGCATTTACGACAGTTTCCGGACTTTCCTTCCTCATCTTCAACCTTCTCTGTGCTCCTTGCTTCGCGGCTATGGGTGCTATCAAGCGCGAAATGAACAACACAAAGTGGTTCTGGTTTGCAATCGGATATGAGTGTGGATTTGCCTATGCTATTGCCCTCATCGTAAATCAGTTCGGAAACCTCTTCACAGGCGCACTGTTCGCAAGCGGCACCGTAATGGGCATTGTAAATGTAATTTCACTCATCGTTGCAGTGGCTCTCATCGTACTTATGGTTTACATGCTCGCTAAGCCCTACAAGCCGGCTGAAAAGCTCACCGTAGGTACAAAGTAACTAATAGAAAAGGTGTTTGAAATGGTTACATGGCTCGCTGAAAATATCGGAACAATAGTAGTGCTGATAGTTCTTGTTGCAATTGTCGCCGGAATAGTGCTGGCTATGCGCAAGGACAAGAAAAGCGGAAAGCTCAGCTGTGGCGGAAACTGCGGCAGTTGCAGTGGCTGTGCCCATGCAACATCCTGCTCAGTGGGACAGAAGAAGCTGTAAGCCTCTTCCCTGCCATTGTCAGTAGTATAAAAAACATCAGGCGGGAGAATCGGCAGATTTTCCCGCCTGACTATAGAAAGGAAATACGAAATGACAGAAACCATCCTCAAAATTGACGGCATGAGCTGTCCGATGTGCGAATCACACGTAAACGATACCGTGAGAAGCAAGTTTAAAGTGAAGAAGGTAACTTCCTCCCATAAAAAAGGCGAGACCGTCATAGTATCCGAGTCGAGCCTGAACGCTTCGGAGCTTTCCGAAGCAATAGGTGCGACCGGGTATAAGGTCTTGTCGGTAGACAGTCACCCGTATGTCAAAAAAGGTCTGTTTTCGAGATAATAATCTATAAAAAAGTTGCCCACAACTGCGTGAGCAACTTTTTTTATAAGCTATTCTATCATTCCTGTTTTCTTCTTGTGATGATTACTACAACGACGACTGCCACAACCGCAATCAGTGCAACAACGCCTACAATCGCAATCGCCATTCCAGCTGATAAGGTGGTGCTTCCACCTGACTGTGATACAGGCTCACCATTTATAATCATGCAGTCAAGATACAGCGTGTCAGCAAGCTCGCTAGTAGCTTTCAGCATGACTGTGTTCTCGCCTTTTTTAAGAGATACGTCCACTGTGTAGTATTCCCAGTCACTCTTTGAGCCGGTGCTCTCAAGTTCAAGGTTTGAAACCTTCTTGCCATTCACATAGAGCGCAAGTCCGGACACATCCGAATTCTCAAGCAAATATCGGAGGTTGAGAGTGTAAGTCCCAGCCGAAGTCACCGAAACGGTGTCCTTTACGGAAGCACCCTTTGCAGTTCCGAAGACGAGGTAGCCCTGACCGTAGTAGTTGCTGATTCCTGTACCATAGCCGTTTCTTACATACTCAACTATGTCTTTGTAGGCATAGAACTCCGCTTCATACTGTCTGTCGCCAGTGTACTCAGAAGGACTCTCCGGCTCGACTATAGTTGCGACATTATAGTCGGTTGAACGACCAGTGTTCGAGCCGCTGACATTTATTGTGATGTCAATAGGACCGTTGTGTGATATTGTAACGGTGAAGACACCATTTGCATACTCAGTAGTGACTGTACTCTCAGAAGTGTTAATGCCTCTGTCAGTATATGTGATAGTGGGCTCCTCAGAACAGCCGTTGATGACGATTGTATCTTTCTTCTTCAGGAGAACGCTGTTTTCGTCATAGTTGTTGAGGTAGATTTCAAGGCTGTCTGAATACTCGTTTATGATTCCTGTTGTATAAGTCGACAATGTGAGCTCGATGCTGTCAGCAGTGTTGTACTGGAACGGAATTGTTCCTGTTGCACTCTGACTGCTCTTCAAAGGATTATAGACAACCCATGTGTTGCCGTTACGTCCGGCATAGATGTCTCCCGTGTACTCCTCCGGAAAGAGCTCGTTGAACTCGGCTACTTTATCCTCTATCGTCGCCCATCGTTCGGAGATTTCCGATTGCAGAATCTGCACCTCGAACGATTCAGCTAAATCATCTGCCAATGCGTATACCGTAGGGATTGCAGGATATCGTCCTGTTGACTTGTAGATTGAGTGGTTTTCACTCAGGCTTCCGTCATAGTCATTCTGATATAGTCCCTCAAAGAGAGTCGGATAGGTGCTGTATTTATTGTCATCAGAACCGGTTTCAACGTCCTGAATTATCACAACTTTGGTGTTATCGATGACTTCTTCACGAGTAGGAATTCTTATAGCGCCTTCAAGAACCTTCCGGAACATGTCCGTGATTACATTTGTAAATTGCGTATATGACGACCATTGTCGCTCGGTGTAGCCATCGTCATCGGTTATCGCTTCATCCTCGTAGAAGTCATCTTCCCAGATAAGCTCGGGACCGTCGATTACGGTTGCGCCTGATTTAAGGAAGCGTTCAAGCATGACAGCAAGTCCGGTTGACTGAGTGAAAGGAATTGCGCCAGACCATCCGGATGAGTCATAACGGACGCCATAGTTTCCGCAGTAACCGGAAAGATATGCTCCGAGGCAAATACTCTCCATATCGGCAATGTAGCTGGTCTGGGTATATTTCTCACAGAGAATGAAGTTCTCTGTATAGTCAAGGCAAGCCTGTTCAAACTCGGGGACCTGCTTTATCATGGCAAGCGGATTTATCGAAGCGCTCCACTGATTTCCACACCAGCTTACAACCAGATATCCGCCATACTTATTGCACAGTTCCAGAAGATTTGCGAAATGCTTGTATCTGTCCGTCGGTTCTACTCCTGCATCACTAAAGCCCCAGAACTGCTCGCAGTAGTTGAATCCTAAGAAGTTCGGGTAGTCGACGAAGAATTCTTCAAAAAGGGTTCCCTCAAGGCTTGAGTCGGGATAGTCTTCGAAGTGAGACCATGCACCACTTGACGGCTGAATCATCGTCCAGACGCCTCTTTCGGCACATGTTCTCAGCCATGACTTTGCGGTTTCGTAGCCGTATTCGACCAGTGTCCAATCGTTTGTTTCCTCATCCCTGCTCACTGAAAGGGAGATGTTGAAGACAACATAAGGTAATACGTCCTCTGGAATCAGGTCGATTATAGCGTCCGGGTCGGGATAGTTCCAGGTGTCGATATGTACAATCCACATCGGCGACTCAGTAGAGACGACACGGCGCAAATTGCTGTCCGAAGTCGTAGATGAACTCGTTTCACCCGATGCAGATTCATCGGCAATTGTCGCAACAGGAAGAGCACAGAGTAACAGTGCGAGTGCAATTATCCATGATACAATTCTTTTTAATTTCATTTCAGTATCTCCTTTCAGTCGAGACTGTTCCATGTATTTGTGTAATAATTATATAGAAATCGTGAAATCAAGTCAAGAGGTTAGAGATTTTAGACAAACTGTTTTAATTTTTAGGCGAAATAGACTTAAAATATAGCTAATCAGAAAAGCCGTACCTACTCGGTACGGCTTATATTGACTTCAGCGGTTGTGCATTGCCGCCATCTCATATTTCCTCTTGGTTGCTTCTCCGCCACGGATGTGTCTTTCCTTCTTGTTGATATCGAGAATAACCTTGACTTCTTTGTATAGCGACGGCTCTACTTTTTGTAATCTGTCCGACACGTCCTTATGGACTGTGGATTTGCTGATTCCGAATTCTTTTGCCGCCTGTCGGACGGTCGCCCTGTTTTCAACTATGTATTCGCCTAAAATTACGGGGCGTTCTCTGTCCATCGGTATTTCCGTCATAAGCTCACTCTCTCCTAATGCGTTTTAGTAATGTATATTACAAGCATCGGGAAATTAGAATCAGGAAGCTGTCAAAACGCAGATTTTCAGATATTTGAGCGGCGTATAAAGGCATTTGTCTTGTCTTATGAAGCCCTTAACGAAAAATTTTCCTGCAAACATCATCATTTTTCGGACAAATGTCCGTGTTAAACTGATATGACCCAAGAAAAAGAGAAAATCCAACGAA
>JAJQHD010000021.1 GCA_021199855.1 Oscillospiraceae bacterium | reverse complement strand
CTTCGTTGGATTTTCTCTTTTTCTTGGGTCATATCAGTTTAACACGGACATTTTTATAAAAAATAAAAAATTAGCTGTTGACAAAACAGCCTGGGTGGGTTATAATAATAGCAAGAGGGACGTTACTGCGGTCACAGTAAATACGCAACCTCTGAAAACAAGATACTTGTGGATTGGTCGTTACCGCTAGGCAAGGTAGCGGCTATTTCTTTTTACCGGATTCGGAATGTCCGAGTCCGAGTATGCCGAAGATAACAACGGCGAGCAACTGCAAAAGCTCGAAAACTTCTGAAACCGTCACTTTATCACCTCCTCCCTGTTACGTTTGGAGGCTATACGTCACCCTCTTGCTAAACGGATTATAACATACAAAGAGTCTGCTGTCAACATTTTGTTTCGCTCTTATGACTGGTTTTTACAAAATTTAAATTTCCTCTTGACAAGTGAATGACAAAGGTATATAATAATGGCTGTAAAGTTTTCGGGCTTTACCGTGGACACAAGATTTAGTATTTATTCCGAAAAAAGGACGGGTGATATTGTGGCAAAGGATCTTAAGTACTCTGTGCTTTTGGACATCTACGGCGGTATGCTTACCGACAAACAGCGCGAGATGATGGAGCTTTACTACAATGATGATCTCTCGCTTTCCGAAATAGCCGACAACTGCGGCATCTCCCGCCAGGGAGTCCGTGACGCCATCAAGCGTGGCGAGGATTCCTTAAACGAACTCGAAGAAAAAGTCGGCGTCACCCGAATGATGAAGGACTACGACGAAAAGCTCGCCTTCGTAACCGCTCAGTGCGACGAAATCATCCACGATTGCAAAACATATACAACCACGAAGAGCGTGATTGAGAAGCTGGAACGAATCAAGAAAGCGATTGGAGAATAAATGGCATTTGAAGGACTGAGCGAGAAGCTCAATGGCGTGTTCAAGCGCTTGAAGTCGCATGGGCGGCTTACTGAGGCGGACGTTAAGGTCGCCATGAAGGAAATACGCATGGCTCTTCTGGAAGCCGATGTCAGCTACAAGGTCGTCAAGGACTTTGTCGCAAAGGTCTCTGAGAGATGCGTCGGTGCTGAGGTCTTAGAGAGTCTGACTCCCGCTCAGCAGGTTATTAAGATAGTCAATGAGGAGCTCATCGCTCTGATGGGCAACTCCAATTCAAAGATAAACTTCCCGTCGAAGCCTCCGTGTGTCATAATGATGTGCGGTCTTCAGGGCTCCGGCAAGACAACTCACGCGGCGAAGCTTGCGAAGTACTTTAAGGGTATGGACAAGCGACCGCTTCTTGTCGCCTGCGACATCTACCGCCCTGCCGCTATCGAGCAGTTAAAGATTGTCGGTGAGCAGGCGGGTGTACCGGTCTTTGAAGAGGGACAAATCGACCCGAGAAAGATTGTCAAGGATGCCCTTTCTCACGCCAGAGACCACGGCAACGACATCGTCATCATCGATACCGCAGGACGACTTCAGATTGACGAAGAGCTCATGGACGAGCTCGGAGATCTAAAGGAAATCGCACAGCCAAACGAGATTATTCTCGTCGTCGACGCAATGGTCGGTCAGGAAGCGGTGAACGTCGCGAAGGCGTTTGACGAAAAGCTGTCTATAGATAGTGTAATCTTAACGAAGCTCGATTCCGACACCCGAGGCGGTGCGGCGCTGTCAGTTCTCGCGGCGACCGGCAAGCCGATTAAGTTCGTCGGAACCGGCGAAAAGCTTGACGAGTTCGAGCCGTTCCACCCCGAAAGAATGGCGTCGAGAATTCTCGGCATGGGCGACGTGATGTCTTTGATTGAAAAGGCGCAGAACGCCGTCGATGAAAAAGAGGCGGAGAAGCTTGCCGACAAGATGTCGGAGGGCAAGTTCGACATGAACGACCTTTTAGACCAGATGCGGCAGATTGAGAAGATGGGAAGCCTTAAATCCATCATCCAGATGATGCCCGGTGGAAACAAGATTGACGAAAGCCAGATTGACGAGAAGCAGATTCCCCGGACCGAAGCGATGATTCTCTCGATGACCCCGGAAGAGCGCGCAAAGCCGCAAATCATCAATCTGAAGCGTAAGCGCAGAATCGCTGCCGGAAGCGGCACCCGGGTTGAAGACGTGAACAGACTTCTCAAGCAGTACGAGCAGATGAAGGACATGATGAAGAAGTTCGGCTTCACCGGCTCCGGAAAAAACGGCAAGGGCAAACGCAAGAAGATGCCGAAACTGCCGCCGGAGATGCAGAAGATGTTGAAATGATGACGTAAAAGTCGGCGGCGGAGGCTGAAGCCTTCTTGCCGAGCGCCTCCCTTTGGTCGGCGCACCTCTCAGTCGCCTTCGGCGACAGCTCCCCTTAAAAAGGGGAGCCATAATTGCGAGAGGAAACCGGGTTCTTCTGTAAAAACTTTTGGGAGAGCTAATAAAGGCTCCCCTTATTAAGGGGAGCTGGCAGCTGCGAAGCAGCTGACTGAGAGGTGCCATTTCGCCGAAGGAGAAATGGCTCGACAAGGCGACTTCAGTCGCCGCAGTCGATAACTCTCCACTAACCAACACCCACTACTAAATAAAAATACAAAAACCACACGTTGGAGGTGAAAATATATGGCAGTAAAAATCAGACTCAGAAGAATCGGTGCTAAGAAGGATCCTTTCTACAGGGTTGTTGTCGCTGATTCGAGATACCCCAGAGATGGTCGTTTCATCGAGGAGCTCGGGTATTATGATCCCACTGTCGAGCCGTCTGTTCTTAAGGTAGACGGTGAGAAGGCTAAGAAGTGGATCGCTACTGGTGCTCAGCCTACCGATACCGTCAAGGCTCTCTTCAAGAAGAACGGTATCATCTGAAACGTAGTATAGCCGGCATATCGGCGAACCTGGGTCATCACCCGCCTGTTCGCCGACGCCGGAGACGACATTTCATGCACTGCATGAAACCGGGAGACTTTGCAAGGCGAAGCTTCCTGATTATACTAAGAAAAACAGTTTCGGGTGAGGAATAATGCTTGAAAAGGAGATTCAAATGGAGTTACTGCTCAAAACTATTGCGGCTGAACTTGTCGAGGACAAGGACGCAATCACTGTTACCTGTGACGAGCCGAATGAGGACGGAATTATCGTCTACCACCTCCATGTCGCTCAGGATGACATGGGTCGTATCATCGGCAAGAAGGGCAGAATTGCGAAAGCTATCCGCACTCTTATGCGTGCCGGAGCTGCCAAGGTCAACCAGAAGGTCATGGTCGAAATCGAATAATCAGCCTCAGGTGGCTCGGGGCACGGGATTAAAAAACCGTGCAATCCCGATTCGACCTTTTGGAAGCAGCCTGTCACTTTCGCTTTTTTTGCCGGAGGTTGTGGGCTGTTTTGATTGAACGGGCTTTATATCAATAATTTAGCATAGAGTGAAACGCGTGTTAAATTAAAAATGAAAGGAAACACTGTATGGAAAAATATCTCGAAGTGGGGAAGATTGTCACCACACACGGTGTCAGAGGAGACGTCAAGGTCATTCCGTGGTGCGATACCGCTAATTTCATATGCGACTTTGATACTCTCTACACCAAGAATGGCGAGACGTCTTTCAAGGTCATAAGAGCTAGAGTCTTAGGGAATATGGCGATCCTTCGTTTTGAGGGAATCGACAACCCGAACAAGGCGGAAGAGCTCAGGCAGACTGTTTTGTATATCAACCGCGACGATGCAAAGCTCCCCGAGGGTTCTTACTTTGTCGCAGACCTCATCGGTCTTGATGTCTATGACGAGCAGGACAAGCTCTATGGCAAGATCAAGGACGTTCTCAAGACTGGTGCAAACGATGTCTATGAGATAGAGGCTGATGACTCGAAGCTCTACTACATACCAGCGATTCCCGATGTCGTACTAAATACCGACATTGAGAATGGAAAGATGACTATTCACCCTATGGAGGGTCTTTTCGATGCGAATTGACATCGCAACCTTATTCCCCGAGCTCTGTGAAACCTGGCTCGGGGCTTCCATTATAGGAAGAGCAAGGGAGGCAGGAGTCTTCGAGCTCCACTGCCACCAGATCCGCGACTATGCCGAAGGAAAGCATCAGAGAGTTGACGACACACCCTACAGCGAGCGCCAGGGAATGCTCATGATGGCGGAGCCAATTTACCAGTGCTACAAGGCTGTCGCAGGAGACAGGCATCCCTACGTGGTTTTCATGTCTCCGAAAGGGAAGATTCTGAACCAGGCGAAGTGCCTCGAACTCTCGAAAAAGCCGGATTTATTCATACTTTGTGGGCACTACGAAGGCGTCGACCAGCGAGTTCTCGACAAAATCGTCGACGAAGAGATTTCGATTGGTGACTATGTTTTAACGGGCGGCGAGCTTCCGGCGGTCGTTCTGGTTGATGGAATCGCAAGAATGCTCGACGGAACCTTGGGAAAAGACGTCTCCCACGAGGACGAAAGCTTGTTTGACGGTCTTCTCGAATACCCGCAGTACACCCGTCCCGAAGTCTGGGAAGGAATGTCCGTCCCGGAAGTCCTCCTCAGCGGTCACCGCGACAACGTCCTCAAATGGCGCCGATATAAAAAGCTTGAAGAAACCTACAAAAAACGCCCCGACCTTTTAGAAAAGGCGGAGCTCGATGATGTGGATAAGGCGAATTTGTCGGAGATTACGGCGATCTTGGATGAGAATCCGAAGTGGTTATGAGTTCATCTGTGATGAACTCGGAAAGTTTGCTTCGCAAACTTTCGCAAAAACTATTGACAAGACAGCCTTTGTGCGCTATAATAGATAATAGAGAAGCGGAACCGGCTTCAACAGTTCCGTGTCGACCCCAAAAGGTGTGGAAAAATCCTACACAAAAGTTGGAAAGTGACCGTCCCTGATTTGCTAGATTACCGGGCGGTTATTTTTTCTGCCCATTCGACCAAACGTCGAATTAGAAGAAATATATGGGACATAGGAGATGAAATTATGATGCAGGTTAATCTTAGTAATCCGGCACAGATTAAAAAGCTAACGTCACTCAAGGCGTTAGCTTTTTTGCAAAATAGTCGGAACAATCAATTCAGAATCAGAAAATACAGAAATCAGTTGACAAATATCAGTTTATGATGTACAATAACGATGACAGAGAAGTGAGAGTCAAAAGTAGGTATACATGCTTGCGACTCAATATGGTCGACCTCTTCCTGGGGAGCAGTTACTGCTCCGGTAGTTTCTGCTCCGCAGAGATTACATAAAATAAGGGAGGTCGATAAACATGACAACTTCTGAAGTTCTTTTGCTTTTGAGTTTAGTGTTTACGGTCGTCTTCAAGATGTTCGACATTTGGTCGGACAATACAAAAAGATAACCGTCCCCTGATCTAGCGACGAATAGGAACGGTCAATTTCCAACCCGGGTGTGGATTCTAAGCCACACATACAAGGTTGACCCAGAACTGTTCGTACCAGTTCCGCTTCTCTGTCATCTATTATAACTCATTACCGCCGTTTTGTCAACGGCTTTTTTTATTTCTTATCAGAAGTTATACTTTCGCAGTTATGGCTCCCCTGAAGGGGGAGCTGTCAGCGTAGCTGACTGAGAGGTTACTCCCTCACCGTCGGTATCCTCCCCATAATCTCGACGGCTTGCGACGTCTGCCACATCTGGGCAGTGAGCATGACGGTGAAGCCTTCGCCGAAGTCGCAGGCGAAATCGTTCGGGTTCTTCTTCGGGAGTCCGAAACAGCTCATAACATTCATTATAATTCCGCCGTGGGTCACTACGACGGCATTTTTATAGCCGTTTTTCATGATGTCCTCGGCAAGAAACTGCATCCCTTCAATTGTTCTCATTACAACCTGCCTCAGGCTTTCGCCGTTTGGCGGAGGATTGTCGAGCCCACCCTTCAGGAACTGCTTGTAGTCTTCACGGTTCATGAGGTCAACCGCCTTTTTGCCCTCAAAGTCCCCGAAGTTCATCTCCCGGAACTCGGGAACGACTCTCGCATACCCTTCCGGATAGAGGCAGGCGGCAGTCGAAATACAGCGCTTAAGCGGGCTCACATAGACCTTGTCGGCGGGCGGATAGACCATCTTTTCGCGCTTTTCGAGGAGCTCGCGCCGTCCTCTTTCTGAAATCGGAGACTCGGTGATTCCGACATATCTGCCTTCTTCGTTCGCAACCGTTATTCCGTGGCGTATAAAATGAATTCTGTAGCCGACCATATTAAGATTCCTTTCGTCATTATGTACAAATTTTATGGTGAAATTTTGGTGAAAAAGCCGAACCGAAAAGTCCTTTACAATCTGTAAAATCCGGTGTATAATATTCTCTACGTTGACTTGACGTAGAACCGGGGATAGAAAATGAACTCAGATTTTTCCAGAATTATGGCACTTTTAAGAAAAGAGAAGAAGATTTCACAGAAGCAGGCGGCAGCTGATCTCGGGATTTCCCAGGGTCTTCTTTCCCATTACGAAAAGGGAAAGCGCGAATGCGGGCTTGACTTCCTTGTCAAAGCCGCTGACTACTATGGCGTTTCCTGCGATTATCTTCTGGGACGCTCCCCCGAGCCGCAGGGCAAGGTGATTTCAATTGACGAGCTCCCGGATGACGACCCGTCCCGCAAGGAAAGAGTCACTCCCGGAACGATGATGATCGCCTTCAACAAAAAGCTGATTGTGAATTCGCTGAACGTGGTCTTCTCGCTCTTGGGCAAGTTCCATTCGTCGACTGTCATAAAAGAGGTTTCAAATTACCTCATGCTCGCGGTCTACAAGTGCTTCCGGTATATCTATTCTGCAAATGATAAAAACGACCAGAAATTCTTTATGGTTGACCGGACAGTCGCGAAATCCGGCTGTGACGCCGCCATGAGTCTTGCCGAAGCGAAGCTTAACGCCGCTCTTAAGGGAGTAGTGACCACCGGCGAGGACGCCGTCTCGGAGGATTCAGTCCCCGAAATCAACACTCAAAGCCTCTCAGAAGAGTTCCCGCAATACTACTCCTCCACTGTCAACCTGATTAAAAACAGCGAGTCGAGGATCAAGGAGATCAGTGAATAAACACTTTGCTGTCGCAAAGCAGAAAAATAAAAAAGCTGTTGACAAAACAGCGAGGATGGGATATAATAATAGCAAGAGGGACGTTACTGCTGGAACAGTATGAACACAACCTCAAAAAACTAGATGTTTGCAGATTGATCGTTACCATTACGCGGGGTAACGGCTATTTCTTTTTACCGGAATCGGAACGTCCGAGTCCGAGTATGCCGAAAATCATGACGGCGAGCAACTGCAAAAGCTCGAAGACTTCTGAAACCGTCACTCTATCACCCCCTCCCCGCTAAGTTTGGAGGTTATGCGTCACCCTCTTGCTGTCAACATTATATCACATAGCTTGACCGCTGTCAATGTTTTTTGACTAAATAAGCTCTTAATACGTCTTGACAAATCCCCAAAATCGGCGTATATTAGTCTGCAAACATAAACTCAACAGAGGTGTTTGTTATGAAGAAATTCATAGAGAAAATCAAAAATATATGGCTCAGATTTGTCGGATTTTGTCGGAATAATGGCGTAACTCTTTCGGCGAAGGTCTACTTTGTCGACGCTTTAGGCGCTATGGCTCAGGGGCTTTTCTGCTCGCTTTTAATCGGCACAATCCTCGACACTCTCGGCTCACAATTGGGAATCGGTGCGCTCACTGCGACGGTCTTTACACTCAACGACGTCGGCTACACCGTCGGAAAGTGCTGTTCACTTCTTGCTGGACCCGCAATGGCGGTCGCTATCGGAAACAGCCTGAAAGCTCCGCCGCTGGTGCTCTTCTCACTGATTCCCGTCGGATTCGCGACCAACCAGATTGGCGGTGCAGGAGGACCTCTGGCGGTATTCGTCACTGCCTGCATTGCTTGTGAGATAGGCAAGCTCGTCTCGAAAAAGACCAAAGTCGACATCCTCGTCACTCCGCTTGTGACGGTTCTTGTGGGAGTTGGACTGGCGGCTCTCGTTGCGGCTCCGATTGGAACTGCGGCAAGCGCAGTCGGCAACCTCATCATGTGGGCGACCGAGCAACAGCCGTTCGTGATGGGCATCGTCGTCTCGGTTGTCGTGGGAATCTGCCTGACTCTCCCGATTTCATCTGCGGCAATCTGTGCGGCTTTGTCGCTTACCGGTCTTGCCGGTGGAGCGGCTGTGGCAGGATGCTGTGCGAACATGGTCGGCTTTGCGGTGCTCTCATTTAAAGAGAACCGCTGGGGCGGGCTCGTCAGCCAGGGCTTGGGCACAAGTATGCTTCAGATGGGTAACATTATAAAGAATCCGAGAATATGGATTCCCCCGATAGTCGCCAGCGCGATTACGGGACCTATTGCGACCTGCGTTTTCGGTCTTACGATGAACGGCGCACCGGTCAACAGCGGAATGGGAACCTGCGGTCTCTGCGGACTAATCGGAGTCTGGACCGGCTGGGTCTCCCCGAGCGAAGCCGCAATTGCAAACGGAGCAGTTGCCGTAACTCCGACAGCGTTTGATTGGGTCGGACTGTTCCTAGTCTGCATAGTCCTCCCGGCGGTGATATGCTGGGCACTCGGTTTGCTTTTAAGAAAGATTGGGTGGATTAAAGAGGGAGACCTCAAGCTGGACTGAGAAGCCCCGAAAATCCTTCGTCAACTTCACCAAAAAGCGAAATTGCCGGACCTTTTGAAACGGGCATAAAGCAGAAAATCAAGCCAAAATGAAGTTTTGGTGATATTTATCCGTTGACTTTCGGAAATGAAATTTGTATACTGATATCGTAGCATCAGAAAGAAAGGTGTAACCTTCTGTTGGTGCTGTGGCACTGAAACCACTGTGCAAAAGGCTTTGTCTATAATTGAAATGGAGAGTTATCTATATGTTCGTAAAAGATGTTGTTGTTAAGAATCAGGTTGGTCTTCACGCCCGCCCTGCTACCTTCTTCATTCAGAAGGCGAATAAATTCAAGTCGTCCATCTGGGTCGAAAAGGAAGAGCGCAGAGTCAACGGCAAGAGCCTGCTCGGCGTGCTTTCCCTCGGTATAATCAGCGGCACGTCCATAAGAATAATTGCCGACGGCGTTGACGAGGAGCAGGCAGTAGCCGGTCTCGTAGAACTTGTTGAGAGCGAGTTCGCTGAAGAGGCAAGATAACACAATAAAAAATTAGCCTGCCATGTGGCAGGCTAATTTTTGATTGCAAAAAATGCCCGCCATATATGTGGCGGGATTTTTTGTAGAAACCCTTCAGTCGCACTTCGTGCGCCAGCTCCGGAAGTTCGCTTGCGAACTTCATGACAGAGGGAGCCTTTTTGTATTCTCTCGAAAGCCTTTGATAGAGGCAGTTATGGCTCCCCTTTTTAAGGGGAGCTGTCAGCGCAGCTGACTGAGAGGTTCGCGAGCGAAGCGAGCGCAGACACAACCCTCACGCAAACTGTGGACATTCGCCGCTAGGCGAACTGTCTATACCTAAGTTTAATCCTATCCGTCACAAGCGCAATAAACTCCGAATTGGTCGGCTTGCCTTTGCCGGTGTTGACGGTGTAGCCGAAGAAGGAATTGAGGGTTTCGACGTCGCCTCTGTCCCAGGCTATCTCGATTGCGTGGCGGATTGCGCGCTCAACCCGGGATGGCGTTGTCCCGAAGTCCTTTGCAACAGTCGGGTACATTACCTTCGTGACGCTTTCGAGCATCTGCGGGTCCCTTATCGAGTAGATAATCGCCGCCCTCAGATAGTGATATCCCTTGATGTGCGCCGGGACGCCCAGCATGTGGATCATCTCGGTCACGACGATGTCGATGTCCTGATTTCCTGCCGTGACGGCGGTGTTAATGCTATGGGAGATGTCCCCGGCTCCCGCAACCTCATAGCCCATCAGTTCCTTGATTCTGTCCCCGAGAACCGAGTAGTCGAACGGCTTCACCATGCAGTACCGTGCGCCTTCGGTCATCGCCTGCCGGAGTGCAAATTCACTGTCGCAGGGAGTTGCGACTATGAAAATGGTGCCCTGTTGCCCCGATTTCCGGAGCTTTCTCATAATTTCAACGGCGTCAAGCCCCGGCATCCACATGTCTAAGATTGCAACGTCCGGCACCTCGTCCCTGATCGCCTCCATAATGATGCTCCCGTCCTTCGGGCGAAGTATGCAGAAGAATCCTGCCTCCCTGAGTGCCGAAGCGCACTTCTGCCCGTATTCCTCGCTGTCGTCGCCTATAAGTACTTTGATTTTCTTTGATTTATCTGTAGATCTGTCTGTTGGCATTTTCCAATTCCTCCATGAAATTTTTTGGAGAAGACCCCGCGGAAAGTCTTGACTCTTGCCATATTCTACCATAAAAGGTGACAAAATTGCAAGACTTTTCCAGCGAATAACCCTGATTCCCGCAGAATTTCGGCTGTTTACACAAAAACCGGAGGGAAATTGGAGATTTGGGCGGGTCGGAAAAGGTCAAAAAAAGCCGCCCCGACATGGAGCGGCTTTTATAATACCTAAAATGCCAGAATTATTCGTTCAAACTATACGGATCATATTCCTCAATCTGGCTGTTGAGCTGGGCGATGTAGTACTCGAGCTGTTCGGAGTAGGACTCCTTGAGCTGTGCCCAGGTGGTCGGGTCTGCAGAGTCGGCAATGCCTTCAAAGGTCGAAACTACCGCTTCAAGCTTGGTGCCATAGCCGGCGCCGTAGACAACGAGGATGTTGTCGGTACTGGTCGAGAGCGCGTAGCACTCGTCATACATGTCGAGCATATCCTGAGTCCAGAGATAGGTTTCCTCAAGCTGAAGTCTGTCGATATTAACTACTGTCGGGTCTAAGACCTTGAATCTCATGCAAGAAGCGAGAAGAGCAACACCCTCCGGGTTCGGAGCACCCTGAACTATGCAATATCCCGAAGAAGCGGATTCGGTGTAGTAGTAGCCGTTTCCGTCGTCGTCACGGGGAAGCGGAACGAACATGAGCTCGCCTTCCGACATGTCTCCCCAGACAGCTTCGATATTTTCAACCGTGTCGGTGAACATCCATGAGCCGCCGATATAGAAGAGGCAGAGTCCTTCCTTCATACCGCCGCCGGTGGTGGAGTTGTTACGTGTATTCCAGTTGTCGTTGTTCCATCTCGGATAGATGCAGCCGTTCTTTGAGAGGTCATAGAGGAGTGATGCCGCTCTCTCAATAGCCGCAGAATCGGAGTTGTCCTCAAACTGCTGAGTTTCTGTGTTATAGACTATAATAGTCTCGCCGCAGGAGTGCATAAGTCCTGCACTGTACCAGAAGCCGTCGAGAGCGTATTTGTCCTCATCGGCATCGGAGAATTCGACGCACATTTCATAGAATGTATCCCATGTCCACTCATCATTATAATAGAGCTCTGCAGGGTCGTCGAAGCCGTTTTCTTCCATAACTCTTCTGTTATAAGCAACGACGTTCGTGAAGGTGTTGTCGTAAACGATTATGTAAGGTCTGTCCTTGATGGAGAAGTAGGTGTAGGCGTACTCCTTTTCGTCAGCCCACAGTGGATCGTCATAGTCGATATAGTCGTCGACCGGGACGAAGATGCCCTTTAAGCAGCTGTTCGGGAAGACCTCGTTGTCGCCAGGGTAGAAGTCGGGCGAGTTGGAGGCGAGAATGAGGTTCGCAAGCTCGTCATATCTTGTGTCCCATGTGCACTCGTACCACTCGATTGAGCAACCGTATTTTTCCTGGAAGGTCCAGTAGCCTGAATTGATGATTTCATCCTCCGAGTAGTTCTGCATGTCATCATACCATGCGAACCAGGTGATTGATGTTCCGGAAACCTCAGTGTCCTCAGCGTCGGGAAGCAGGATTCCTGCCGCCGCAAGGATAGCTTCGGCGTCCGCGGTGGCGAATGTAAGCTGGACAACCTCTCTTGAAGAGCTTCCGCATCCGACCAATGCAAGAATCATGACAGAAGCGAGAAGCAATGCAATAATTTTCTTCATCTTATGCCCTCCTAGACATGTTTGATTCTAATATTATACAACTTTTTCGCGCCGATTTCAATTGGACATTATGTACAATTACCGTGGTTATATTTTGTGCAGGATGACGAAGGAGGCGCACCAACGGTGCCGACGAGCCTCCCGTTTGTCGACGCCACAACGGGCGGATGATATCCGCCCCTACATAAATTC
>JAJQHD010000027.1 GCA_021199855.1 Oscillospiraceae bacterium | reverse complement strand
TCTTCGTTGGATTTTCTCTTTTTCTTGGGTCATATCAGTTTAACACGGACAAAAATTGAAAAAAGTATCGGAAACCCATCCACCGCTCCCTACGGTCGCGGCACCTCTCAGTCAGTCACTTTGTGACTGCCAGCTCCCCTTAAAAAGGGGAGCCATTTTCGTCCTATGCAACTTTTGAGAGTTTCGCAAGTATTTTTTCAACTTTGTGCATCTGCAGAAGCCTTCGGTAAGAGACTACTGGCTCCCCTAATTTAGGGGAGCTGGCAGCCGCAGGCTGACTGAGAGGTGCGTCCCCGCAGGGGACGCTCACCAAGGCGGCTGAATCCACCTTGGCGAAAGGGTTCGCAAAGTAGCCTAAATCAGATCCAAAATCTCCCCCGCCTTGCCGTGGAGAGTATAATCTGCCCGGGGATTCGTAACTTCAGGGTTTTTCTCGATGAAAACAAGCTTGTCGCCACGGTAGTAGTTTATGAAACCTGCCGCTGGATATACTGCAAGAGACGTCCCCGCAACAATCAGGACGTCGGCGTTCTGGATGTAGTAGAGCGCAGTCGTCACAACGTCGTTGTCAAGCGGCTCTTCATATAAGACTGCACCCGAACAGACGATTTTACCGCAGTCGGGGCAACGGAAAATTCCGGTTTCCTGCATAATATCACGCATACTGAAAATCCTGCCGCACTTCGGGCAGTAGTTTTTGTCGGCGGAGCCGTGAAGTTCGAGAACCTCTTTTGAACCTGCTTTCTGGTGGAGACCGTCGATGTTCTGGGTGATGACGGCTTTCAGCTTCCCTTCCCGTTCCCACTGGGCGAGCTTCAGGTGACCCTTGTTCGGCTCGGCGTCGACCATCGGACCTATAGTCTTGTCCCGGTAGAACTCATAGAAGACGTCCGGGTGCGCATTGAAGAAGGAGTGGCTTAAAATCGTCTCAGGCGGATAGGCATATTTCTGGTTATAAAGCCCGTCGACAGACCGGAAATCCGGCACTCCACTCTCGGTAGACATCCCGGCTCCGCCAAAGAAGACGACATTGTCGGAAGCGTTGATAATCTCCTTGACCTCGTCGAAAACGGGTTGTTCTGAAGGCATAATGACTGACATAATAAAATCTCCTCCCGATTGGTATAAATTAATTATACCATATGAGAGGAAATTAAGCAAGGGAAATTGTCGTCTGCGGCGGCTAAAGCCGCCTTGCCGAGCGCCTCCCTTCGGTCGGCGCACCTCTCAGTCACGCTTTGCGTGACAGCTCCCCTTAAAAAGGGGAGCCAGTAGTGCCAATAACAAAAAGGCTCCCCTTATCAAGGGGAGCTGGATGCGCCGCAGGCGCAGACTGAGAGGTGCGCGAGCCCGCAGGGCGAGCGCGTCGCCGCAAAGCGGCGACTAATTCCGCATTCCGAATTCCGAATTAACTCCTACGCCTCCGGTGCCTTCTCCAGCCACTCATTCCGGCAGCCTTCTCCCGGCACTTCTATCGCCAGGTGGGAGAACCAGGCGTCTTTGCCGGCGCCGTGCCAGTGCTTGACGCCTTCGGGGATGTTGACGCAGTCGCCGGGGTGCATCTCAATCGGGTCTTTGCCCCATTCCTGATAGTAGCCGACGCCGCCGACGCAGATTAAAATCTGTCCGCCGCCCTTTTCTGCATGATGAATGTGCCAGTTGTTCCGGCAACCCGGCTCAAAGGTGACGTTGAAGACGCCGACCTGAGAAGTCGATACGGGATAGAGGTAGCTCTTCCCGCTGAAATACTGTGCGAAGCCGTCGTTCGGCGCACCAATCGGGAAAATCATAGAAGCCTGATGTGTGGACTTCCCGCCATCGTCCTCTGAGACTTCCTCCGTCCAGACGGTCTTCGCCATATTAAAGACTGCCCAAGCCTTTGCCCAGCCGGCATAGAACGCCGCATGGGTGATGACTGCGGCAATCTCACTCCTTGTGACACCGTGATTCTTTGCGTTCTGAAGATGATAAAGAAGCGACAAATCGGTCGTCCCCGAGCTCATCAGAGCGACAACCGTCACAATGCACCGGGTTTTGAGGTCGATGTCCCCGTTGTTCCAGTTCTCGCCGAACAGAACGTCGTCGTTAAAGTGCGCAAACTCCGGGGCGAACTCCCCCAAAGAGTCTCTTCCTGCGGTTTGGGTTATTTTTTGCATGGTGGTTCCTCCTTATTTTAATTCAAGCGTAATCTCAACAGAGTCGGTATCCAAAAGGTCTCTTAATTCCTCATCAGAAAGTCCTTCAATGTGCCCGAGCTTGGTGTACGCCCATGAGTTGTTTCCGAAGAAGATAACAATCTGGTTGCCCGAATAGAGGACAATATCCCCAGGATTGGTCGTCATCTGCACATCGCTTCGAGTGAACGCCTGCGGGAGTGAGCCAACCTGCTCGAATCCGCCGTAGCGGTTCAGAGTTGCAGTAATGCTCCCAGTTTCGAGATAACTTCTGATTTCCACAACCGACTCGTTGTCCTCCCAAGCTACCGTGAGCTCGGTGACGTTTACCGTCAATATAATTTCCATTTCAGTCTCCTCCGTCTCTGTAGTTGTGACTTCTTCGCTATGCTCTTCTTCGGTGGTCGCTGTTGTAGTAACTGCTTCGGTGGTGACTGCTTCCGGCTCGGTCGTAATTGCTTCGGTTGTGTTCTCACTTACTCCTCCCGAAGAGCAACCGGTCAGGAAAAGAGTCAGGCAAAGAGCCATAGAGAATAGCCTGCGCCTCATAAATACTTCCTCAAAAACTCCTCAATCCTGTCGAACGGAATCACGTCCATATTGTCGTACAAATCCGTGTGCACGGCGCCGGGGATGATGAGAAGTTCCTTGTTGTCGCCCTTGAGCTTCTTGAACTTGTCGCGGGTGAAGTAGCAAGAGTGCGCCTTTTCACCGTGAATCATCAGGACAGCAGAGCGGATTTCGCTTGAACGCTAGGCAGTCGGAAGGTTGATGAAGCTTAAATTTCCGGTTTCAGCTCTTCCTTCGTTCGAGTTGGCGCTTCTCGGATGATAGCCACGTTCAGTCTTGTAGTAGTCGTGATAATCGTGGAAGTACCACGGTGCCGCCTCAGGCATCGGGTCGGCGACTCCGCCGGGATAGTTGGTGGTGCCGTTGCGGTAGTCCTCAGTTCTCTGGGCGTTGAGATGCTGGAGCATTTCGTAGCGCCCGTCCTCGTCCATAGTGTCGAAATAGTCGTTCGCGCTTACACGGGACATGTTGTACATCGTTGAAGTGACGGTCGCCTTGATTCGGGTGTCCATCGAAGCGACGTTCAGAGCCATTCCACCCCAGCCGCAGATGCCTATAATGCCGATTTTCTCCGGGTCGACGTTCTCCTGAACGCTCAGAAAGTCGACGGCGGCGGAAAAATCTTCAGTATTTATGTCGACAGAGGTCATATTTCTCGGCTCACCGGAGGATTCTCCCATAAATGATGGGTCGAAGGCAATCGTGAGAAATCCCCTGTTCGCCATTTCCTGAGCATAGAGCCCAGCCGCCTGTTCCTTGCAGGCACCGAAAGGTCCACAGACAGCCAGCGCCGCCAGCTTTCCTTCATAATCCTTCGGTTCATACAAATCGGCGGCAAGGGTGAAGCCGTAGTGGTTGTGGAAAGTCACCTTGCGGTGGTTGACTTTTTCGCTTTTCGGGAAGGTCTTGTCCCATTCGGTCGTCAGTTTCAGTTCTTGCATGATGTGTCCTCTCTTTCATCGGGTGTCGGTATTTGTCGAAAAAGCGTTGACTTATCGCTTCTTCTGTGGTATAATCATTATAATACCTGAACCTGACTTCAGGCCAAGACCCTATGCGAAATTTTCGCAAAAAATTTTTTGAAAGAAGACTGCACATGAGTAAGACATATACAATAGGTGAGATTTCCGAGATGTGGGGGCTTCCGATTTCGACCCTTCGGTACTACGACAAGGAAGGACTATTTCCGAATCTTGGGAGGACGTCCGGAATCCGCCAGTTCACCGACACCGAAATTGAGGCGCTTCGGGTGATCGAGTGCCTGAAAAAGTCTGGGCTTGAAATCAAGGACATCAAGCGCTTCATGGATATGTGCGCCCGCGGAAGCGAGACTTTCGGGGAGCGCAAGGCTCTCTTTGAGAACCAGAAAAGAGCCGTTGAGGCGGAGATTTCCCGCCTGCAGGCGACCCTTGACATGCTGAACTATAAGTGTTGGTACTATGAATCGGCGATGGAGATTGGCGAAGACGCCACCAAAGCCATGAAGCCGAAGGATATGCCGGAGAGCGTCCGGCAGGCATATGAACGCTCGCATCAGTAACGGCTAGCGGTCAGCATCCTGATTCTCTTCATCATCCTTCTTGCTGATTTCGTCCATAAATCCAGCGGTGATGATGCCAGACGGGAGAGCGACTATCGCGATTCCCATGAACGATGAGAGCATGGTGACGATTCGCCCGGCAGTGCTTACGGGGTAGATGTCGCCGTAGCCCATTGTGGTGAGGGAGACCGTCGCCCAGTATATCGCGTCGAAGAAGCTTCCAAACGTGTCCGGTTCGACATTGAAGATGACGAGTGCGGAGATGAGGACGTATCCTAACGCCATCGTGCCGACTGCTATGAGAGGAGTGCTTTGCTTGCGGATGACGTTCACGATTACCTCAACGCTTTTTGAATATCGGAACATCTTGAATGCCCGGAACACCCGGAAAGACCTAAGAAGTCGGAAGACTTTCAACAGTCTCAGCCCGGAGCTCACCGGCAGGAATGTCGGGAGGATTGAAATGAGGTCGATTATCGCCATCGGCGTGAACGGGTAGAGGATGAAAGAAGCCCACTTCTTCCCAAGCTTCAGGTCGGCAGTCAGAAGCCGGGCGGCATAGTCTATTATAAAGATGATTGCAGAAGCCTTGTCGATAAAGTCGAACAGGGCATTGCTCTCCTTGAATGCAAGCGGAATCAGGCTTATGATGATCACAGCAATCATTATGTAGTCATAAGCCCTGCTGAGCTTGTCCTCCCTATCAGAATGGGCGATTATTTCGTAGATACGTTTGCGCATATTATTCCCCCAGATTTATGTCAAAACATCCGGCGAAGACGGATTTAGTCGAAAAAATCCTGAACTTTGTTCAGGATTTTTTCTGGTGGGAGAGGATGGATTCGGACCATCGAAGCTGAAAAGCAACAGATTTACAGTCTGCCCCCTTTGGCCACTCGGGAACTCTCCCATATTAAATTCACAAAGCCTCGAAGCTTTCGTGTGCATAAAGCCGTCGGGCTTTTGTATGGAGCTGGTGGACGGACTTGAACCCCCGACCTGCTGATTACAAATCAGCTGCTCTACCAACTGAGCTACACCAGCAAGCACTCAACAACGTATGCTATGATAACACATCGGAAGACTTTTGTCAAGCGTTTTTTGAAATATTTTTTTAGATTTCTGCACGGAATATCCCGACGCCTCGAAAACTTTTGTTGACAACCTGTCGAAACATATGCTATAATACATACAGCAAGAGAGTACAGTTGTCGCTTTGCGACAACTCAAGCGGTTTGACCTTCGATAAAACTAAGGAGGTGGTCGCCATGACGATTTTTGAAGTGATTTCCCTCGTGTTATCACTCATAGATTTGATTGCGGGCACGGTACTTGGTATTCTCGGTTTAAAATCCGGGAATAAAAAAAATAACCGCCCGAATTAATCCATAAAGGGACGGTCAATCTCCAAAATTAGTGCTATTAGCAGTAGCACATATTAGGTTGAACCGAAACTGCGTGTGACCAGTTCAACTCTCTTGCTTTTATTATACCTCACTGCTGTTCATTTGTCAACAGCTTTTTTTATTTTCATGAAAAGCGTGGTGCGGGGCACTTGCTAACCCCGCACCGCAAATTTATCAGAGATAAAAGAATTTACAAAGTAGTACTGACGCTGTTACCAGGTCGTGTGCCCGGAGTAGCTCGACTCGATGAGGTCGGCTGAGCCGATTATCGAAACCGAGCTTCCGCCAACTGACATGGCGTACACTCTACCATCGCTCATTACATACAGGATTCCGTTCGAGAGCTCCGCACGTCCAAACTCAAATGCACTGTCAACCTCGTGGGTCTCGACCGTTCCTACAAGAGTGAAGCCGGAAGCTCCCAGCTTGTAGATAGCGTAGGTGCAGCAGTAGTCGTAGCCGTCAAAGTATTTATAGGGAACCCCGATGAGCCCATTTGCTGAATCAAGGTAAAGTATTCTGTTGTCTGAAAGTGCCGGGCTGTCGCAGTCCTCAGTCGAGATTATCTTCTCGGACGAAAGCGTCAGTTCGCCTGCATTGTCGGTAACAAGGTAGGAAAGTGTCAGATTTCCGTTGTCGTCCTTGGTGAGGGTTATATACCCGTCCCCGAAGCTCTGAAGACCATGAGTCAGATCAACGCTGTCAGAGGTTCCGACGATTGCCGGGCTGGACGGACTCGTGAAGTCCGCAATCTGCATGTCGCTTCCAGAGCCAAGAACCACTTTCAAACCGTCGAAGCTTACTGTCTGATATGCTGTCGGGAAATCGATTTCAGATGTGAGGTTCAGATTCTCGTCAAAGGCGTAAACAGCGGTTATATATCCAGTTTCCGCGCTTCTCAAAGTTGCGACAAGAAGAGTTCCGTCAGAGAATGTGACTCCGCCTGTGAGGGCAACTCCCTCAATCGTTATGGAGCTTGTGAACGTCGCACTTCCTGCGGAAAGGGAGAGCTTTTCAACCGATGTCTCCTCAGTTCCTGTGTAGCCGAAGACGTAGACCGCGTCATCCGATACAACGACTTTTCCTTCCGATCCGAGAACCGCCTGGACGGAAACCGGAGTCGACGGGAGAGCCGCCGCAATTCCTCCGACAACCGTGTAATCAAGAGTTGAAACGGTTTCGGGGATCAGGATGCTTGTAGCTTCAATATAGAGCTTTTCGCCATTCACTGTGTAGGTGGGAACGTAGGTGTCGAGATTGTCGCCGGTAAGAGGCATATTCTGATACCTGTCGTAGCTTGTAACGACGTAGACATAGCCGTCCTTGAAGACAGATTCAAGATAGCTTCCGCTGAACGAGACAACCGACGCTGTCGTGATGCTTCCGTCTGTTCCGATGTCGTAGACAACGACTTCTGCAGAATAGCTGGTGACTGTGATGCTCTCTTCAGAGTACACTGAGCTCAGGATGTCCCCGACTACCGAGCCTTCGCTGTCAGTTGTTGTATCGGCAGGGATTACAATCGGCTCTTCAGTTGTAACCGAGTAGACCGCGATGAGTCTCGAATCGACTGCGTAAATCTCCTCAAGAACTCTCGTCTCGAAAAGACCGTTCTCAGGAACAGCGTCGCCGATATATTCAAGAGTGCCGCCGTCAGAAAGGATAACCTTTACAGTACTGCCGTCCTTGATGTAAATAATGTCGTTGCAGATTAAATAATCGTCCGAAAGCTCGCCTTCGGCAATTGTTGGGAGGCAAACGCCCTCATTAAGCGTGACATCCGGCTCAGTTTCGGCTTTGGTCGTAGTTTCAACACTTTCGGAAGCGCCCTCCTGAGTGGGACTGGTGCTCTCCGGCTCGGTTGCGGTTGTTACGGAAGCGTCCGACTCGGTGCTGGTGCTTTCGGAATCGGCACTGCTTGTGTCGCCGGTGCTTTCGGTGCCGGAATCGTTGTAGGAATTTTCAATTTCGGCGATTGCGGAATCAAGGGTTACTTTGTCCTCGTCGTCGGCATAATACTTTCTGAATGTCTTGTGGAGCTCGTCATAGTCGGAAGCGTAACTACTACCCTTCGAGTCGGTCTCGACAGTCTCAACCTCGCCTAAATCGAAGTATCTCACGCATCCGAGAGCCAGAGCCGCGCACGCCGCCAGAGAAGCAACAGTGCGATAGATTCTCGTTCTCTTTGTGCTGGAGCTGACGGAAATCTTTCTTTCCGGCTTTGCTGTCTTCTCGGTCTTACTATTGTCAACAGAGGTCGGGACTTCATTTGTAGTCAAAGTAATCTCCGACCGCTTCACATCAGCCTTCGCCGATTCCAGCTGGTGAGCTTCCAGGAACTCGACGATATTATCCGGTTCCAGTCTCTCCGGAACGGAAATACCCTGCATCATTTCCCAGTAAACACTGTTCTTGTTAGCCATCCCGACACTCCTTTCTATCAAAATTTTTTCACTTCGCTATTTGGCGGGCGGATAATGTCAGCACTTGGCGGGCGGATGATATCCGCCCCTACTGGCTCCCCTTATTAAGGGGAGCTGTCAGCCGTAAGGCTGACTGAGAGGTGCCGCACGCAGTGCGGCTCAATCGCTCAACGCTTTGCGTAGCTTCTGCTTCGCTCTCGCGATATATGTCCTCACGGTTGCGGAGTTGATTTCGGTGATTTTGCTCACCTCGTCGCTGGTGTAACCGTAGATTGCGTTAAGTGTGAAGCACATCTTTTCGTTGTGGCTTAAGCCTTCTATGTGCTCAATTAGCTCGATTCCCTCGTATTTTGCCTCGTTGACGGGGATGTCATGCATCTCGCCTTCCTCGGCGTCGTCATAATCGGAGGTTGTGGAGCTGATATACTCACGCTGACTGATATATTCCGCCTGTTTTCGCTTGATCTTCGCGGTGAGAATCCTGACCATCCAGCCCTGGAACGCGTCCTCATTCCGAAGATTCTTGATCCCCTGGAAGGCATCCAGCACCGCATCGCTTACGGCGTCCGCCGCATCGTCTGCATTATTTAGGTTGCACAGAGCATAGTAATAAAGGTCTTTATAAATTGCGGAATAGAGCTCGCCGAACGCAGAAGCGTCTCCCCGTCTTGCACGGGTAACGAGCTCCTTGAAGTCGGATTTCATATATCAGTCTCACCTCGATTCTTAACTGTGATGTATAGTGATTACCACAAAATATTGTGTTTTCCAATATCCACTATCCATACAACTTTCCATCGAAGCTTCTGTATAAATAGTGTCAAAAAGGTCGCGATTTGTTTCATCCGGATTTAAAAAAATTTTTGAAGGCGTTTCTCCTGCGGAACGCGAGCCGCCTACGGCGACGCGCTCCCTTTGTGTCACTACGACTTGGCTTGCGCCAAGTCGGCAAGTTCGGCGATGCCGAACTTGCACCTCTCAGTCTGCGCCTGCGGCGCAGCCAGCTCCCCTTGACAGGGGAGCCTTTTTTCGCGAAGCACCACTGGCTCCCCTTACTAAGGGGAGCTGTCAGCGAAGCTGACTGAGAGGTGTCGCGAGCCGAAGGCGAGCGACGTCGCCACACAGTGGCGACTAATTGCACATGCTTTTGTTATTATACTCTAATTCCGTCTCAATTACAAGACACTCTGACAAAATTCATCATCTTGTACAACCGTTTCTGGCAAGTTGTGGCAGGTATGACAAAGAGAAAAGCCGGCATGGAGCCGGCTCATCTCTTCAATGGTAAAACTATGATCGGATCTATCTTTCTTACTTGACCGTTACAGACATGTAGCTGCAAGCCTTGAGTGCTGTTGAAAGTGTTCCGGAGTAAGGAACTGCAACAACTCTTACCTTGTAGGTTGTGCCTGAGGTGAGACCGGTGATTGTGGTGGAAGTTCCGCTTGTTACTGTTGCCTTGCACTTGTAAGTGGTGCTTGAACCCTCAGCGACATATACCTTGTAGCTGGTTGCTCCCGAAACAGCAGTCCAGGAAACGGTGATTGAACCGCTTGAAGTGCTGGTTACCGACTTGAGGCTCGTTGTGGTTGAAGAGCTGGAAACAGGATCGGTAGCAGTTACAGTTGAAGCCTTTGTCGAAGGAGTGATGGTAGCAGTTCCGGAGCTATAGCCAGTGTTTGCTGTGATGTAGAAGTCATAGCTTGTGCCATCCTTGAGACCGGAGATGTTTACAGCGGTCTTCTTGGTGGTTGTAGCCGTGTTCCAGGTTGAGTTAGATGAACGCTTCCAGTAAACAGTGTAGGAAGTTGCGCCATCAGCAGCAGTCCAGGAGAGAGTGATCTTTCCGCTTGTACCGGATGTAGCCTTGAAGCTGGTCGGGTACTTGGAAGCTTCGCTGTCGGAAGACTCAGAGCTTGAGCCCGAGCTTGAGCCGGTGGTGGTAGCGGTTGTTCCGGGAACATACTTGATGGAGCCTACTGTAGAAGTGGAGCCATCAGAGTAAACAGCATAGACATATGCCTCGAACGAAGCATTCTTGCCGTAAGGAACGCTGAAGCTGTTGGTCATAGAAGTTCCGGTTGAGCTGCCGGTTGTTCCGAGAGTTCCGTAAAGGATCAGGTAGTAGGAAGCATTGCTGACCTTGTCCCAGCCGATAGTTGTTGTGAGTGTCGTGCTGGAATTGATCGTGATTCCGTCAAGCTGGGTGTTGGTTACTGTCGAAGAGGAGGAGCTGAGTGCCGCTACGCTTGCAGTTGCCGCAATGCCGAGCTGAGTGCCGGTTGAGCTGTAAGCAACAACATAGATATCAACCTTTGAGGTGCTTGCAACAGGAATGGTTGTGCTTCTGCCACTGGTGACGGTTACGCTTGAACCGGTGGAGTTGCCATCAACGAAGTAGGTTACTACATAGTAGCTTGCACCTGAGTAGGAGTTCCAGGAAACAGTCTTGGAGCTGGTGTAGGAGGTTACCGTGCAGTTGGTTCCGGAGGTTGTTCCGAGAGACGAGCTGGATGAAGACGAGCTCGAAGAGGAACCGCCGGCGGTGAGCGTAGTGGAGCCTACTGAAGTTCCGCTAGCTGTTGTAACAGTTACGGTGTAAGAGGTTCCGTATGTCAAGGTGTTGATAGTGCAGTAAGCGGTGGAGCTGGATGCAGTGGTTATACCTGCGATATTGCCGTTGAGGTAGACAAGATATGTCGTTCCTGAGGTTGCAGACCAGTAGAAGGTGTAGCTATAGTAGTTCGATGTGTAGACGCCATTATTTGTGTAGGAAATGGTGGACGAAGAGGATGAGCTCGAAGAGCTGCCCGGTACAATCGTGGCATTTCCTACAGTTGCGAGAACATTGAGACTGCTGTCAAGAGCAACTACCTGAAGGGTGTAGGTCTGACCGGAAGTCAGAGAAGTTGAATAGGATCTGCTGGTTCCGAGGTAGATCTGGTTGCCATTGAGGTAGAGTGCGTAATAGGTTGCACCTGTGTAAGCATTCCATGAGAAGGTGTAGGGATATACACCGTTAGAATAGCCGGTAGTAGTGTAGTAGATACCGGAGGAAGAGCTTGTGCCGGAGGAAGTACTGCCTGCAACGATGGTTGCTGTACCGACAGTAACGGTTCCGCTGGAGGTGTAAGCATAAACTACGAAGCTATAGGTATAGCCGGGAGTCAGGGTGAATGTATAGGAAGTGGCGGATGTGGTGTAGCTTCCTGCAGTTCCGTTAGCTGAAACAGCGATAAGATAAGTAGCACCTGAAACAGCAGTCCACTTGAGGGTGTAGCTGTAGTAGCCGGAAACGAGTCCGTTATAGGTGTAGCTTACCGAACCGGTTGTGGTTGCAGAAGAGCCGGAAGAGCTGGAGCCGGAATAGGTCCATGTTCCGATTGTGGTCGAAACGCCAGCGCCGCCTGTAAGGCTCCATCCAGTAACAGTTACAGAGTAGAGGGAAGAATATGCAACCGGAATGGTAACTCCGCTTGATACAACTCCCAGTGAAGTGGAAGAACCAGTGCTGGAGGTCTTGTAGCTGACAGTGTAGCTTGAGTAGTTGGTGTCAGTCCAAGTTACCTTGACAGAGTTGTCGCCCGACTGAGTGACGGTGATGCCGGTAGATGTTGTGCTTGATGCAGTGTAGGTTACCTTCAGACTGTCGGAATATGTTGTTGTGTATGTACCATCAACATAAACATCAACGGTAAGAGCCAAAGTGCCGGAAGCAGAATAGGATATTCCGGTAACGCTTGTAGTGCTTACCTTTGTTCCCGACTTGAGTGATGTGCCGGTGGTCTTGTTTACCAATGAATAGGTGTAAGTAACAGCACTGCTACTGCTATCAGCAGTATAAGACCATTCGATCTTGACTGTGTTACTGCCTGTATCAGTGATAGTGGCAGAACCAGTGTCTGCAAACACTGCGAGATTGAGCATTGAGACTGCCAGGATAAGGGCGGTTACCAATGCTAAAAGTCTTTTAGTCATTTTTATAACACTCCTTTTTTCAAGAATTTTTTAGATTTCCCCAGAGAAACCGTCCATATGGACGAGATTTCCGGAAGGGCGAAATCCTCCCCAAAATCTTTCTATGGGTTACCGAATACATTATAACATCTTTTTGCCCGGTTGTAAACCCCGAATTATTAATTTTCACAGGGAGAAAATTAACTTTTCACCCGAAAAAACTTTTTTCACGGTTGCAATTCCCCAAAAAAGGTGTTACACTTATAATACAAATCAGACCGTGCAATTATTGCACCCGAGAAAAATATTTTTGAGATTTTTTTGAAAGGATTTGAAAACCCATGACAACTGTAACAAGAAGAGATTTCGGATGCCTCTCGACCGGCGAGCATATAGACCTCTATGAGCTCAAGAACTCGATGGGCGCATATGTCGAAATTATCACCTATGGCGGAGCTATCCGCTCGATAAACGTCCCCGACAAGAACGGCTATATCGCCGACGTTGCCCTTGGATATGACGACATTTCGGGATACGAGAATCAGGACAAGTACATCGGTGCTCTCATCGGTCGCCACGGCAACAGAATTGAGGACGCAAAGTTTAAATTAGGAAGAAAAGTTTATACTTTAGGCAAAAACGACGGCAGAAACAACCTCCACGGCGGCTTTGAAGGCTTCAACAAGAAGGTATGGGGCGCATCCGTTGACGGTGAGAAGCTTGTTCTCAACTACACCTCCCCCGACGGCGAAGAAGGCTATCCCGGAACGCTTCACGTAACCGTAAAGTACTCCTTCGATGACGACTGCGCACTCAAAATCGACTACAATGCAGTAGCTGACAGCGACACCATCTGCAATCTTACCAACCACTGCTACTTCAACCTCGACGGTCAGGGCACCGGCTCAATCGAGAAGCATTCGCTGAAGATTAACGCAACCCACTTCACCGTCGGCAACTCCGAGTGCCTGCCTACAGGATATGTTGCAAAGGTTGAAGGAACACCTCTTGACTTCACCGACTTCCACGTTATCGGCGAAAGAATCAACCAGAAGCACGAACAGCTGGTATTCGCCGGCGGCTATGACCACAACTGGTGTCCGGATGGCGAAGGCTTCCGCCACATGGCAACCCTCAAGGCGGCTAACACAGGACGCACGATGGAAGTCTGGTCGGACACCCCCGGTATGCAGTTCTATTCCGGCAACTTCCTCGCCGGCACAGCTCCCTACGGCAAGAACGGCAAGCCGATTGAGAAGAGAGACGGCTTGTGCCTTGAGACCCAGTTCTACCCGAACGCCATGAAGTTTGACAACTTCGAGAAGCCGATTCTGAAGGCTGGCGAGAAGTATCATCACGTGACGGTTTATAAGTTCAGCGTTTGATTCAGCACAAATAGGCTCCCCTGAAAGGGGAGCTGTCAGCCGAAGGCTGACTGAGGGGTGCGCCGCCAAAGGCGGCGCGGGGGGGGCGCCCCCGCCGGCGGCGCGCACCCCCCCCCCCCCCGGCCCCCCCCCCCCCCCCCCCCCAGGCGCGGCAGGGTGGGGTTGGTTGACAACAAGGA
>JAJQHD010000053.1 GCA_021199855.1 Oscillospiraceae bacterium | reverse complement strand
ATCTTTCTTCGTTATTTTATTCTTTTTGGGTCACATCTCTTGACAACGCAGAAGATTTCAAAGAAAATTTGAAAAAAGGGCTTGACAAAGTCATGGAGTTGTGATATTATAGTTAAGCGTTCGGGGCTAGCGCCCCTTACGATATATTGCGGGGTAGAGCAGATGGTAGCTCGTCGGGCTCATAACCCGGAGGTCGTTGGTTCAAGTCCTTCCCCCGCGACCAGAAAAAATTCCGAATCGGTTTTCCGGTTCGGATTTTTTGTCCTCTGGAAAAATCATTAATCATCTCAGGAAAAGTCAATAATAGTCTCGCTATAAGTCATTGAAAACCAGACATTTTTATAGTATAATTGAGTTACTACTCCTAGAAAGGAAGATCATATTATGAAGAAAAGGATAATTTGCCTCATGACAATTGCAACGATACTCGGCACCGTGCTCACAGCTTGTGGCAGTGCGACAGCATCAGACTTCACTATCTCTAATGAGCTTGTGGACACGCAGAACCTCGGCTATAGCGTCGGAGATACGCTTTCCGACCCGGACAAGTTTGTCGGAGAGAATAACCCGATTTCCTCTGTGACATTCTTTGCCGACCCGACTTCGGTTGAGTATAACGGCAGGCTCTATGTCTACGGGACGAACGACAACGAACAGTATGACAAGGGCACCGGTTCTGATGAAAATACTTACGGTTCGATTGGCTCGCTCGTGTGCTATTCGACTGACGACATGGTGAACTGGACTTATGAGTGCACAATCGAAGTCACCGATATCGCAACCTGGGCTGATTTCAGCTGGGCGCCGTCCATCGTTTCTAGAGAGAAGTCGAACGGAAAGACCGAGTTCTTCCTCTACTTTGCGAACAGTTCAGGAGGTATCGGAGTTCTCACTTCTGACTCCCCTACAGGTCCGTGGAAAGACCCTCTCGGCAAGGCTCTTGTAGATAATTCCACAGCGGAACTTGCTGACGACCCGGTTTACTGGTGCTTTGACCCAGGCGTTGTCATCGACGATAATGGCGTTGGATGGCTGGCATTCGGCGGAGGAAATGCAGTTCACGACGACGAGGACGGAATGTTCACAGGTAACTGCCGTCTTGTAAAGCTCGGAAGCGATATGATTTCCCTTGACAGTGAGATTATAAAGGTTCCGGCTGTTTACCACTTCGAGGCGAACGAGCTGAACTACATCAACGGCACCTATGTGCTGACTTATTGCTCAAACTACGAGGACAGATACAAGTGGTCTTCATACGATTCTGATGAGGAAGCACCGACGACGTGTTCTATGGTCTATATGACTTCAACCGACCCGCTCAACCCGGACAGCTGGGTTTACGGAGGAGAATATCTCTCGAATCCTTCGCGCTTTGGCTTCTCATTCAGCAACAACCATTCGCACCTGCAAAAGTTCGGAGACACCTACTATATTCTATATCAGACGGTTATGCTCCTTGACAATATGAATTCCTCCGCAAGTGGCTATAGAAGCATCGGCGTTGACGTTATCGAGGTTGATGAAGATACCGTAACTATCTCCCCTGCTACTATGACACGTGATGGCGTCGAACAGTTGAAAGACTTGGATGCGTTCTCAGTTAATCAGGCGGAAACAGCAGTCACGACTGCAGGAATCAAGTACCACACAAGTGAGGGCAAAACCTACATCACCAGCATTTCCGATGGTGACTGGTCGGCTGTTTCATCGGTCGATTTCGGAAATGGTGCGAACTCCTTCGCGGCTACTGTCAGAGGAAAGGGCATCATTGAAATAAGGCTCGACTCGGTTGACGGAACTGTTGTCGGAAATGTCCAGTTCAACACCGGAAGCGATTTCCAGACGATAGTCTGCACACTTGACAAGATGGTTTCGGGCACTCATGACCTCTACTTTGTCTTCGGCGGAAGCTTTGTCTTTGACGAATGGCAGTTCGCGTACATCTCAGATGATACGGTCTCCGGTCTCAGTGCCAATGCGAGCACCGGCAAGGTAAAACTCACCTGGAACTCGAGCACCGATTCGGAGTACACCATCTACTACAAAAGAAGCTCCTCCTCAGAATGGAAGGTTGCCACAACCACATCCAAAAGTGCTATCAACATCACCGGTCTTGCAAGCAACATCACATATCAGTTTGTTGTGAAGAACGGCTCGTCGAGCACCGATATTGTGACGGCAACGCCATCATGAATTATCACAAAAATGAGGGACACCGCTTAAATGCGATGTCCCATTTTTTATGCCATTATGAACTACTTCTTTTTCTTCTTGTCTTTCTTGGACTTCTTTTTCTGGTTCTGATAAGGATACGGGCTGAGCTTGGCTTTTTCACGCTCGTCTTCAAGTACGAAGCCGTAGATAGTCAGAAGTGCACACACTACAAAACCGATTCCGGCGGGAACAGCCACGCACCAATAAGGAATGGTGTCGGAAGCTTCCGGAAGAGCCTGAATCTTCAGCGTGTAGCCGAGAGCCGTGCCCGAGAGACCCATTGCGGAAAGACCTTCGGTAAAGAGCTCCTCTTCGGATGAAGTCATCGTCTTGAAGCGACCGGTTATCTCAACTATGCTTCCCTGATAGCCAGAATCCGGGTCAGCGGCATAGGAGAGATAAGCGTCTATGACTTCCTGAATCTCGTCGTCACCGCGCTTGTCCGCTTCGACAAGAGTCGCAACCTGTTCGCCGTTGATGTCGAGATACATTACATAATAGTAATAGTTCGCAGCATCCTCAGTTGCGGCTATGTAGCCAATCTGAGCCAGGAACTTGTAGGCACTGCCGGTGACATACTGATCAGTCAGATCATACGTAAGGGTTACATCAGACAGATTTATGACGTTTTCAGCTGTACTGACGTTTTTGTAAATGGTTCCGATAGTAACTGCCGTCGGCAGGAATGCAACAAAGCAAATGATTGCCGCAATCAGAAGTATATAGATAGTTTTGCCGGTGAGGAACCGTTTCAGCTTGGTGTCCTCGGTGGGAGCAAACTCTTCTTTGACTTCGTAGGTTTCGTTATTTCCGTCTAAAATACTCATTTTATGTCCTCCATGACATGGGTTCTGCGGCAAACCGCAACACTGCTACCGAGAATTATAGCACATTACTTCGCTCACGTCAATTATTTTGTAAGAGGTTTTCTTTTTCAAACTGCAACATATAGAGCTCATAGTAGTGTCCCTTAAGTGCGATGAGCTCGTCATGGGTTCCGCTTTCGAGGATTTCGCCGTGAGAAAGGTAGATGATTCTGTCTGCCTTGCGGATTGTCGAAAGTCTGTGTGCCACTATAAGAAGCGTTCCGATATTCATCATCTTTTCGAGTAAATCCTGAATCAGGATTTCGGTTTCGGTGTCGATGTTGGCGGTCGCCTCGTCCAAAATCATAACCTCAGGCTTATGAATAATGGTTCTTGCGAACGAGAGAAGCTGGCGCTGTCCTGCGGAGAAGTTGTTGCCACGTTCCCTTACCTCTTCGTCGAGACCCTTGTCGAGCTTCTCGATTATCTTATCTGCATTGACATAGCGGCAGACGTCCATTATCTCTTCGTCGGTGAAGCTGTCTTCCCGGAGAACTATGTTGCTTCTGATTGTTCCTGAGAAGAGGAAGACGTCCTGGAGCATCTGACCGAAATGCTTTCTCAGACTTGAAACGGTATAGTGCTTGATGTCGACGCCGTCGATGAGAATCTGTCCCTTCTGGATATCATAGTTCCGGCAGATAAGGGAGAGAATTGTTGTCTTTCCTGAGCCGGTTGCTCCTACGAATGCGACGGTTTCGCCGGCGTTTACCTTGAACGAGACATCTTTCAGAACCCATTCGCCCTCATTATAGGCAAACCAGACATTCTTGAACTCTATATCACCCTTGCAGGTTTCGAGGTCTACGGCGTCCGGCTCGTCCTGAATTTCGGGAACCATGTCGAAGATGGTAAAAATCTTCTCAGCTGAAGCAAATGCCGACTGAAGCCAGTTGAACTGCTCAGCGAGGTTCTGAATCGGGTTATAGAACTTCGAGATGTACATGTAGAAGGATACGACAGTACCACTGGTGACTACCTGCCCTAGGAAAACGGTGTCCTTGATGTATCCCCTGCCGCCTAAGTAGAAGAGGCAGAGTATCGATGAAACATAGAGCATGTAGACAAGAGGGCGGAAGACCGCAAATGTGAATATCTGCTGAGTCTGGGCGCGCTCAAGCTTCTTGTTGCGTTCCTGGAATTCCTTAAGCTTTCTGTCCTCACGATTGAAAATCTGGATTATCTTCATTCCGGAAAGGTGCTCAGATGTAAACGTGTTTATATCGGTTGTGCCGTCCTTGACACGTCTGTAAGCACGGCGGGAGAACTTTCTGAATATAACCGTGAAGAGAAGTATGAACGGCACGAAGCAAAGAACCATAAGTGTCAGCTGGTAGTTAAGTGCGAGCATTGCAACAAGCACTCCGACGATTACGAAGAAGTTCTTGATGAGATTCACGAGGATATTCGTAAACATTACAGATATTGCGTTGGTGTCGTTTGTAACTCTCGTGACAAGCTTTCCGACGGGGATATCGTTAAGCTGGGCATGAGAAAGACTCTCGATGTGCTTCATGAGGTCTTCGCGGAGTGCGGAAAGAATCTTCTGACCTATTTTCTGAAGAACGATTGCCTGAACATAGGTGCATATCATCGAGATGATGAGAATGCTCGCATAGACTGCGATGTAGGCGAAAATCTTCCGCATCTCAAAGTCTCCGACTATCATATCTTCAATCTCGCCAATTATGAGCGGCGAAATAATGTCGTATGCGACAGATATGAGCATTATGAAGAGGACGAAAATGAATTGCCCGACATAAGGCTTGGCGTACTTAAGAAGCCTTTTCAGGATTTCGCCATCGGACATGTTTCGGTCAAATCCCATCGCTTCTTTTCTGTCCTCGACAGAGAGATAGGCAACGATAAAAGCGATTGAAACGACGCCGATTACTGCGCCTACTGCCAAAAGAGGATAAAACTCACGCATTTACGGCACCCCTTTCGTTTTCAAGACGCTGAAGATCGACTGTCAGCTTGTACTGCGGACAGCTCTTATATAGCTCCTCGTGGTTTCCGACTGCGAGGATATTGCCGTCATCGATGAAGATAATCTTGTCCATATGCTCGATAGTGGTAACTCTGTGGGCGATGAGAATCGTGGTCTTACCCTTGCGGGAGGATTTGAGTCCCGAAAGAATTTCTTTCTCGGTTTCGATGTCTACCGCCGAAACAGAGTCATCCAGGATAAGAATCGAAGCGTCTTTCATGAGCGCTCTTGCAATCGAAATTCTCTGCTTTTGTCCGCCTGAGACAGTCACACCACGCTCGCCCAGGACTGTATCATAGCCTTCGGCAAACTCGACGATATTGTCGTCGACTGCAGAGAGTTTTGCGGCTTCGACGGCTTTTTCATGTGATACGTCATCAGACGCAAATTCGATATTGTGCTCTATCGTGTCGCTGAAGAGGAAGTTGTCCTGAGGGACATAGGCGCAATACTTTCTTAATGAAGCTATTGTAATTGAATTTACGTCCTTACCGTCGACGAATATCTTGCCATCGGGGACGTTGTAGATTCGGAGTATCAGGTCGGCAAGAGTTGTCTTGCCTGCTCCGGTTCTTCCGATTACGCCGACGCTTTCACCGGCATTTATCTTGAAGGATGCATTCTTTAAAACATCGTACTCGCCGTCGGGGTATCTGAATGTCAGGTCTCTGAACTCAATGTCACCTTTGACGTCTTCGATATCGGTGACATCTTCCCTATCTTTTACATCAATTTCAGCATCAAGAAGCTCGCTTATTCTCTTGAGGGACGCTGTGCCCTGGGAGTGCATGTTTATAAGCTCGGCAACCGCCATTACAGGCCAGACAATTGAGTTGAAGTAGCCCATAAATTCGACAAGCTGTCCTGCGTTAAAGGTGCCCTTGTAGACAAGATAGCTTCCGTAGCCCAGGATAACGCAGATTACGGACTCTACAAGAAGTGTTACGAAGATTGTCATCAAGGTCGACAAACGGGTGTATTCGACGTTGGCGTCTTCGTTCTCTTTATTGAGCTTGCGGAACGCCATGAGCTCTTTACTCTCTTTTACGAATGCCTTAATTACTGCGATTCCCGAGAAGCTTTCCTGAGAGAAATCGGAGAGCTTTGAGAACGCCTCCTGGCGAACTTCCCACTTCTTCTCCATGTACTGCATAAGAGTTAATCCGACACCGAAGAGAAGAGCAATCGGAATCATGCAAAGAAGCGACATGAGCGCATTCATTCTGAGCATCTTTATGAACGAAAGAATACCTAAAAATGCGGCATCACAGGTCATGAGGATTCCGTTTGAGTAGCAGTCACGGATGGTTTCGAGGTCGTTTGTGAAGAGTGACATCAGGTTTCCGACCTTGTTCTTCTGGTAGTACTGCTGAGAAAGATCCTTGCAGTGGTCGAACATGCGGTATCTCAAATCTGCCGCAACCTTGTTTCCACTTCCGTTGAAGCAGACACGCCAGAGGAATCTTCCCGTGACTATTCCGACGATGATGCCTATCATCGGCAGGCAGACTTCGTCGAGAAGATAATCCATATCAAATGCCGCCGTGGTGCCATCGTCAAGTGTTATGTAGCCCTGATTCAAGCCGTTGATGACATTACGGTAGAGCTCAGGGATGATGAGCTGAAGATAATCGACTAAGATAAGCGCGGCTATACCGATTATCAACAGATAGGCGTACTTTATGTAGTAGCGATTTATGTGCTTTCCGAAAAGCATATAATCCCCCCAAATTACAAAATTCAAAGGCGATTATAGCACATTGCACCGTTGAAATCAAGAGGCAATTTCGCTATATTGTATTTCACCGGAAGACAATTTTTTGGCATGAAAAAGCCCCGAGATAATTCCCGGGGACTTATCTTACTGCTCTTCTTTTGTGTAATACTGAGCCTGGGCATTCCAGAGTTCACTGTACTTGCCGGTTTCAGAGATTAGCTCGTCGTGGCTTCCCTTCTGGACTATTGAACCATGGTCAAAGACTGCAATTTCGTCACAGAAGCGACAGCTTGAAAGTCTGTGGCTAATATAAATAGCTGTCTTGTCCCCTACTATATCGTTGAACTTCGAGTAGATTTCGGCTTCCGCCATCGGATCTAATGCGGCTGTCGGTTCATCAAGGACTATGAACGGAGAATCTTTGTACAGAGCTCTTGCAAGGGCTATCTTCTGAGCCTCACCGCCGGAGACGTTCACGCCGTTCTGGTCGACTTCGGTATAAAGAGTGGTTTCGAGACCAGAAGGAAGCTCCTTCAGCCTGTCGCCGAAGCCGGTCTTTACGAGGCAGTCGGTGGCTTTGTCTTTATCATAAGTCATGCTTGAAGCGACAACCTCGCCCAATTTAAATGCAGGGAGCTTGAAGTCTTGGAATACAACCGAGAAGACATCGAGATATTCGCGGTAGTTATACTTCGTGATGTTGATGCCGTTGAGGAGGATTTCGCCTTCTGTCGGGTCGTAGAGACGACAGAGAAGCAGTATGAATGTTGTCTTGCCGGAGCCGTTCTCGCCTACTACCGCAAGGCGTTCGCCGACTCTGAACTTGACGTTGACGTGCCTGAGAGCATAGTTGTCGCTTCCAGGGTACTTGAACGAGACGTCTCTAAACTCTATTTCATAGTCTCTGTCAAGTCTCTTTTCAACCGTCAGGGAACCCTTGTACATACTGTGTGAGATGTCGAGGTATTCAAGGGACATTTCGAGGAACGGAGTGTTGGCTTTGAGCTGACCGAGAGTTGAGAGGGTCTGTGTGAGACCGCCTGAAACACTGGTGATTGCGGCGACATACTGGGTGACATAGCCGATTCCAAAGGCGCCACCGAGAGCTTTCAGGCAGACATAGACATAGGCAAGCCCTGAGAACATTGTCGCAATTCTGCTTCCAAGTGAACTGAATGCTCCCATTCCTCTTCGTGCAAAGTGAGCAAACATGCCATCGGACAGGAATATCCCCGTTTTGTCGCAGTTGTATTTCTCACTCATCTTGTGCTGATTGTACATTCTCACGTCGAGAGAATACTTATCTTCGGTTCCTAAGAAACCGTGATACATGGCGAGTCTGTTGCCTAGGTTGTGGTCACCGATATTTTTTGATCAATAGCTTGAAGCCTTGTTGGAACACATCGGCGCTAAAAGTGTAACGCCAATCATTACTGCAACAACAAGAATTATGCAGATAGGATTATTGAGGAATGCAAGGGATGAGCCGTCAGGAACTCTCGTTGTAAAGAGAGTTACAGTCAGAGCAACACCGCCTATGATAGTGAAAACGCCTTTGATGAGGTCTTCAACCCAGCTGAGAAGATACACAAGTCCCCAACCTCCGCTATTGACATTTTGTGTGATATTTGAATAGGCATCCTTTATATTCTGGCTGTCGGCGTCGGCGAAATCCATGTCGAGTTGCTTTTTGGTGTAGTTGCCCATTCCCCTGAAGAAGTTTGCCATGCCACCATAGGTGTTTTTGTACTTGTTCAAAAGTCCGCTTATAAGAGCAACTGCTGCTGCCAAAGCAAGCGTTACCAGGACAAGCATTGTGAGCCTATCCCTATTCCTGTTACCTGAAAGCTCAGTTATGATGAGAGCCGACATATAGATTCCGATGTAGGGATTAAGGGCAGTCCAGATAGAACCAAGTATTGTCGAGATAACCAAGTGGGGACTGTTTTTATAGAGAATCTTGATACCCTGAATCGTCTTGGATGCCATCCGGCGATAGGTGATTTTGTCCTTGTTCTTACTCATTGATGTCACCCTCCCTGTAGTATTTGCTCTGAACTTCGAAGAGTTCTGCATATTTTCCGCCCTGTTTAAGTAACTGCTCGTGGGTTCCCTCTTCCAGTATCTTGTGGTCGCCTATTAAGATGATTCTGTCGCAGAATCTGGTCGAAGCGAGACGATGAGAGATATAGACTGACGAGCGCCCGGCGGTCATGTCGTTATACTTATTATAGAGGTCCGCTTCTGCAATCGGGTCGAGAGCCGCTGTCGGCTCATCAAGAACGATGACGGGAGCGTCTTTATACAAGGCTCTTGCAAGCATCAGCCTCTGTGTCTGACCGCCGGAGAGGTTCACGGCATCATCATATACTTCACGGTTGAGCTTTTCCTCAAGACCGTCCTTGAAATTAGCCACCATTTCGGTAAGTCCCGCCTTTTCAATGCAGGAATTCACCTTATCATAGTCGATGTCGTGGTCGGTCTGGGCTACGTTTTCGGCGACCGAGCCAGCCCAGAGGATGCAGTTCTGGAATACTGCTGAGAAGACTTTATAGTATTCACGGCGGTTGAATTCACGGATGTCAACGCCATTGAGAAGCACTCTTCCCTTTGTCGGGTCTTCCATGCCGGTGATGAGCTTGACGAGGGTTGTCTTTCCTGCGCCGTTCAAACCTACTACAGCGAGCTTTTCGCCTGCATGGAGTGTCAGGTTGATGTCTTCGAGGGTGTAGCTGTCGGATGAAGGATACTTAAACCAGACGTGCTCTAAAACTATCTCATATCTTCCGTCAGCGGGAACAGGGACATCGGAGCCACCCTCGAACTTGAACTGCTCGGGATAGTTGATAATCTCGATGACGTTGGATAATTCGAGACACTGTCTGTGCATCGTGGTGAGGTCTCCCAAAACTCCAGTTACCCAATCGGTGAATCCGCCGACAGTTGAGAAGTAGAGGATGAACATCGAGACGTCGATTGAGCCGTCAAGAACAAGTGCTATGAAGTAGGCATAGGCTACAGCGTTTCTTAAGAAGCTCAGGACGAGGTCGGCAACTCTGCCCCAGATATAGACGTTCTCGCATTTGCGGTGGAAGGCTTCGAGGAGAAGGCACTGCTTGTCGTAAAGCTCGGTAAACCAGCTCTTGATGCCGAAGATTCGGACATCCTTTGCAAAGCTCGTTTCGGAGGCTGTTTTTCGGACATAGCTCAGAGTTTCATCAATCTTCGCTTCCTCCTCACGGTGATTATAGCCGTAGCTGTTGAGCTTGTTCGTGATGAAATAGCCGACAAGAGCGGTCACCGTCACAAGGAGAAGAATCCAGACATTTGCCGTCGAGAGTATTGCGGCATAGATGATGAGTCCCAACAGATTACTCAGGAACGAGCAAATTGTTTTCCAGATGGCCTCGCAAGCCGAAGAGTTAGAATATGTGGTTGGCAAAGCTTTATTGAGAATCGTCTGGAACTTTTCGTTGCCCAGGTTCGGGTAGGAGGTTTCGGCACACTTTGTGTTGATGAGGTTTATGATTTCCGAACGGGTTGTTATCCTGCCGTAGAGGATATTAGAGTCGATGTATTGCCTTGCCATAGCGAGGAACACGAGAATCAGCGTGAAGCCGATTATCGTGATGAGGAGCTCGGACACAGTTCCGTTTCGCTCTAATACTGCAATTATCGAGGGCGAGATATAAAGTCCCACAACGCTCTGACCTGTTACTACAAGCGAGAAGAGAAGCCCCAAGATTACAACCTTTTTCTCGCCGTTAGTCCAGGCGCATTTAATCATGAACCAGACACAGCTAAGAATACCGTACTTTGGTTTTTCTTTTAATTTGTCTTTTGTTTCGGTCATTATTCAGCACCGCCTTTCATGATTCTATTATAGCGGAAATTTTAAAGAGCGCACGTTTTGGGGACGAAACGCTCTTCTCAGGGGACGAATTGCAATTTTCAGCTATTGCGGGAGTAGAATTTCGGTCGAGAAGGCTCCGTCCTCGCTGTTGCGGGAGATATAGCTGCCGTACTTCTTGACAAGAGAATCAATACGGGCGAGTCCCAAGCCGTGACCTTCGCCTTTGGTGGAGTTGAAAACAATGCGCTTTTGGTCGGCAGTGAAGTTTGTGAAGGAGATATAGAACTGGCTGTCGCGGACTGCCATATAAATGCGAATCATGCGTTTGTCTTCGGGGAGCTTCTTTGAAGCTTCTATAGCGTTATCAAAAAGATTTCCGACTATTGAGCAGAGATCTATATCCGAAACAGAGAGCTTCACGGGAATTTCAGCATCGGCTTTGACAGGGATGTTTGCTGCTTTGGCGAGGGAAATCTTGCTGTTTAAAATAGCGTCGCACATGGCGTTGCCGGAATGGATGACGGTGTCGACAGTATTGAGGTCAGTTTCAAGCTCGTTCAAGTATGCCATGACGGAATCCATATCGCCGGACATGACACGGGTCTTGAGAATCTGGATATGATTGCGATAGTCGTGCCGCCAGCCCCGAATCTGCCTGTACATGTTGTCAACCTCGGCGTAGTGGGTCTTCAGGAGCTCCTGCTGATAGGCGTCTATTTTCCTGTTCATTTTCTTTGAAAGCTTCGGCATCACATTCACTCCTTCCCTACTCTGTGAATTAATGCTTTGTTCAGTGGCTCATATTGTCCGCGAGGCAATGGGATTATGATATTGTCTTTCAGATAGATTTCTGTTTTGGTGACCTTGCGGACGTATCGGAGATTTACGATATAGGAGCGCCCGGTGCGGTAGAAGTTTTCATCCAGTAAGCTCTCGAATTCGCCGAGAGTTTTCTTGACTGTATAGTCTTCATCAGCATGGATGGTGACGTAGTTTTTGATGACTTCAAGGTATTTTATTTCTATGAGAGGTACTTTGATGGTCTCATCTGTCAGTTCAAGTGTAAGCATACGCTCACTTCTTGCAATCTTAACTACCGCTTTGTCTAAAACTTCAAAAAGCTTTTCCTCCTTCAGTGGCTTCATAAGATAATTGAGAGCGTCAACATCGTAGCCTTCGGCTATGTAGTCCGAATAGCCAGTGATGAAGATAATCTGGACGTAGCGGTTCTCCTCACGGAGCTTCTTTGCGAGGCTGACTCCGTCCATTCCGCCCATTTCTATGTCAAGAAGAAGGATATCGTAGTCCTTTGTCTCAGAATATGAGAATAAAAACGCTTCTGCGGAATTGAAAATATTGATTTCGGTTGTCAGGTCTCTGGTGGTCGCCCACTTTTGGGTCAGTTCATGAACCAGCGATGTCATATCCTGAGAATCATCACAAATCGCTATCTTATACATGGCGACGCCTCCTCCCTTGAATAATCTACATTTAAATTTAGCACATATCAGCTTAAAAGTCAACACAGTAAAAAAGAGCCTGCCGGTGGCAAGCTCTTTCTATAGATTTTTGATTACTTAATCATGGAAGCGATTTCTTCAGCGAAATTCTCTTCCTTCTTGGCGATGCCCTCGCCTCTCTCGTAACGGACAAACTGCTTGATTGCAATCTTGCCGCCGAGGTCCTTAGCGCACTTCTCGACATACTTACCGACGGTGTACTCATTATCCTTGACGAACTCCTGCTCTACGAGGCAGTTCTCAGTGTAGTACTTACCGAGCTTGCCTTCTGCAATCTTGGCAAGGACAGCCTCAGGCTTATTAGCCATCTTCGGGTCCTCAGCCATCTGAGCCATTACAATCTTCTTCTCGCCTTCGAGAACGTCAGCGGGAACTGAAGCTCTGTCAAGGTATGCAGGGCTCATAGCGGCAATCTGCAAAGCACAGTCCTTGCCACAGGCATAAGCCTTATCGCCGAGGTCAGTGTCGAGCTGTACGAGAATGCCGATTCTGCCTTCGCCGTGAACATAGGAAACGAGGTCGCCTTCGAGACGGACGAATCTTCTAATCTGGATATTCTCTCTTATCTTTAAGAAGAGTTCCTGGAGCTCTTCCTGAACGGTCATTTCAGAACCTACTGCCTTGCAAGCTTTGAGCGCTTCAACATCTGCGGGATTCTCAGCAATGATAGTTTCTGCAACAGTCTTGACAAAAGCCTTGAACTGGTCGGTATTTGCAACAAAGTCGGTTTCGGAGTTTACTTCGACGACTACGCCGACACCATTCTCAACGAAAGCCTCAACCAAGCCTTCAGCGGAAACTCTGCCAGCCTTCTTTGCCTGGGATGCGAGACCCTTTTCTCTTAAAATAACTATTGCCTGCTCGAAATCGCCGTCAGCCTCAACCAAAGCCTTCTTGCAATCCATCATGCCGACGCCGGTTCTTTCTCTCAAAGAAGCAACGTCCTTTGCGGTTATATTAGCCATAGTAAAGATTCCTTTCTTGCTATCGTTATATTTGAATTATTCCTCGACAGGAGTTTCCTCTGCAGGAGCTTCTTCGGAAGCTTCTTCAACAGGAGCATCAGCCTCGCCCTGTCTGCCTTCGATGATGGCATCTGCCATTGCGCCGGAAATGAGCTTGACTGCTCTTATAGCGTCATCGTTGCCGGGGATTACATAGTCGACTTCGTCGGGGTCGCAGTTGGTATCTACGATAGCAACTATCGGAATACCGAGTTTTCTTGCTTCGGAAACGGCAATCTTCTCACGCTTCGGATCAACGATGAAGAGTGCTGCGGGGAGCTTCTCCATGGTCTTGATACCGCCAAGATACTTCTCTAACTTCTCGATTTCGAGAGTGAGCTTTGCAACTTCCTTCTTCGGGAGAAGTTCAAATGTGCCGTCGGACTCCATCTTGTGGAGCTGCTCTAAACGTGCGATTCTGGTCTTGATGGTCTCGAAGTTGGTCATCATACCGCCGAGCCAACGAGCATTTACGTAGTGTGCACCTGCTCTTGTTGCCTCTTCCTTGATGGAATCGCCAGCCTGCTTCTTTGTTCCGACAAAGAGAACCTCGCCGCCGTTTGCGGATACATCTCTTAAGAACATGTAAGCCTCATCGAGCTTCTTTACTGTCTTCTGAAGGTCGATGATATAGATTCCATTTCTTTCAGTGAAGATGTAGGGAGCCATCTTCGGGTTCCATCTTCTTGTCTGGTGACCGAAATGTACGCCGGCTTCAAGAAGCTGTTTCATTGATACTACTGACATTGTAGTTCCTCCTAATTTGGTTTTTAATTTAATCCTCCGCACAGGTTACCTTGCCTTCACCTGGGGATCCCAGGAACCACAGCAAAACCCATGCGTGCGAATTGCGGTAATATTATATCACGGGAATTATGAGATTGCAAGTACTTTTTTGATATTTTTTTACTTTTGCAATGACAAGATGTAGGGGCGGATATTATCCGCCCGAAAACCCAGATATCAATAACGTACGGGCGGATGATATCCGCCCCTACAGAATATCGTCTGCGGCGGCTGAAGCCGCCTTGCCGAGCCATTTCGCCGAAGGCGAAATGGCACCCCTCAGTCAGCC
>JAJQHD010000011.1 GCA_021199855.1 Oscillospiraceae bacterium | reverse complement strand
ATATCTTTCTTCGTTATTTTATTCTTTTTGGGTCACATCTCTTGACAACGCAGAGCTAATTTTTTATTTTTTATAAAAACCGCTTGACAACCCGCGATTTATATGCTATTATGATTTTACCTCTTTGCGGGGTCTTTTTTTGGTGTACATTTTTAATGATGTGCCGGGACTTCGCGTGGCGGGTGGGCGGCGGTCTTGTGCCGCGTGGCTCGCTGATAGAGGGAGGCAAACACTTGCGGGGGTGCGGGTGCGGTACTATTTTTATATGGCTTATACGTGGTACATCACCTAAAACCAAATTCACCGCAGGAAAAATTCTTCAGGAGGTGCCGAAAATGAGAAACAATGTAATTCTTGCCTGCACCGAGTGCAAGCAGAGGAACTACACCACAAAGAAAAACAAGAAGAACGATCCCGACAGACTTGAAATGAACAAGTATTGCAAGCACTGCAGGAAGCACACTCTTCACAGAGAGACCAAGTAAGGAGGACGGACTATGGCAGACGAAAAGGTAAAGGTTGAAAAGAAGCCTAAGAAGAAAGTCAAGAAGCCGAACAGAATTGTCAAGTTCGTCCGCGACCTCATTTCTGAGGTCAAGAAGGTTGTATGGCCTTCCCGCAAGCAGGTTCTCAACAACACTGGCGTTGTTCTGGCAGTGTGTGTCATCTGCGGCGCGGCTTTGTTCGCAGTCGATTCGATATTCGGACTTCTTTTGCAGCTCGTTACTGGTTGATAAGCAAGCAGAGGAGATTAATCTATGGAAGATAACGCTCAGGCGAAATGGTATGTTGCTCACACCTATTCCGGATATGAGAACAAGGTAAAACAGAATATTGAAAAGGTTGTTGAGAACCGCAGACTCCAGGACATGATCCAGGAGGTCAGAATTCCGCTTGAAACCATCGAAGAGACCGAAGCTCCCGTAGAAGAAGAGGGCGGAAGAAAGCGCAAGAAGGAAGACAATAAGCTCTTCCCGAGCTATGTCCTCATCAAGATGGTGATGACAGACGACACATGGTATATTGTCAGAAACACCAGAGGCGTCACGGGCTTTGTAGGTCCCGGGTCCAAGCCGGTTCCGCTTACAGACAAGGAAGTTGCGGCTTTGGGCGTTGATTTCAAGAAGGTCTCAGAAGCGTCGGTCGGCTTCAAGGTCGGCGACACCATCACCGTCACAGGCGGTCCTTTCAACGGATGGCTCGGCTCGGTAACGTCTATAAACATGGACGACCAGACGGCGGACATCGTCGTTTCGATGTTCGGCAGAGAGACTCCAGCCACCATCGCAATCTCTCAGCTCAAAAAGCTCGAGGATTAAAAAGCATTCAGAATTCAGTGGGAGAGTGGTTATGCTACTCGCCTAATAGATGAGCGGGGTTGTGCAAACAATTTGCAGGCAAAGCCGATGCTTATTGTAAACCGCTTGTCTATCACCACAAAATTGGAGGAAATTATTATGGCACAGAAAGTTACAGGAATTATCAAGCTTCAGATTCCCGCCGGCAAGGCAACACCTGCACCGCCGGTAGGTCCTGCGCTCGGTCAGCACGGCGTAAACATCATGGCGTTCACCAAAGACTTCAACGAGAGAACCAAGAACGACATGGGTCTTATCATCCCGGTTGCCATCACCGTTTACTCCGACCGTTCGTTCACATTCATCACAAAGACTCCGCCGGCAGCCGTTCTTATCAAGAAGGCTTGCGGAATCGAGACCGCTTCCGGTACACCTAACAAGACAAAGGTTGCAACCATCACCAAGGATCAGGTCAGAGCTATCGCCGAGCAGAAGATGCCCGACCTCAACGCCGCTTCCGTCGAAGCCGCAATGAGCATGATAGCCGGTACCGCCAGATCTATGGGCGTAGTAGTCGCTGACTGATTGAACGAACAACAATAAGTGGGAGGAATTACCCTTTTCCGCTAGCTAAACTGCAGAGCAGTTTAGGTATCACCACTATCTTATATGAAGGAGTAAATTTACATGAAACACGGAAAGAAATACGTCGATTCGTTAAAGACAATAGACAAAACCAAATTATATGACGTGAGCGAGGCTGTTGCACTTGCAAGCTCAAACGCAAAAGCCAAGTTTGACGAGACCATCGAAGTACACATCCGCCTCGGCGTTGACTCCCGTCACGCAGACCAGCAGGTAAGAGGCGCAGTCATCCTTCCTCACGGAACTGGCAAGAACATCAGAGCTCTCGTCTTCTGCAAGGAGGACAAGTACGAAGCCGCTAAGGCAGCAGGCGCTGACTATGTCGGTGGCATTGAGTATGTCGACAAGATCATGAAGGAAAACTGGTTCGACTTCGACGTCGTAATCGCTTCTCCTGACATGATGGGCGTTGTAGGACGTTTGGGTAAGGTTTTAGGTCCTAAGGGACTCATGCCGAACCCGAAGTCGGGTACCGTTTCTCCGGACGTTGCAAGAGCAGTTTCCGAAGCTAAGGCTGGTAAGATTGAGTACCGTCTCGACAAGACCAACATCATCCACTGCCCGATCGGCAAGGCTTCCTTTGATGAAGAAAAGCTCGCCGAGAACTTCGAGACTCTCCTCGAAGCAGTAGTCAAGGCAAAGCCCGCCGCTGCAAAGGGACAGTACCTCAAGAGCGTAGTAGTTGCTTCTACTATGGGCGTCGGCGTTAAGGTCAATACGGCTAAGTACGGGGTTTGATTCGTAGTTGTCGCGGATTATGTAGGGGCGGATATTATCCGCCCGAACCAACTGTGCAATCGACATACGGGCGGATGATATCCTCCCCTACAGAAATTGCCACAAGGCACTTGACAAATACCATTTTGTATGGTATAAATAATATGCTTCGTTTCTAAAGACAGCCGGTTTTCTCAGATTGAGATGTAATTCCTGCCGAGGAAAAGAGTAGTTTTATGATTCTACGTCCTTTTCCCGACCTGTCGGGAAGAGGACTTTTCTTATATGGAACGGGCAAACACGAAAGGGCTTCGCCCTTTGTGACATCAATCTATAAAGAGGTGAAATTAATGCCCAATGCTAATGTTCTCAGCGCAAAGAAGGCGAAGGTCGCTGAAATCAGCGAGATGCTGAAGAACTCCAAGGCTGGCGTACTCGTAAGCTACAGCGGTATCACCGTTGAAGACGACACCAAGCTCCGTAAGGAACTTCGTGAAGCCGGTATCAAGTACACCGTCGAGAAGAACACTCTTCTGAAATTTGCTATGGAGGATTCCGGTTACTCAGCTTTGACTGACGTCCTTTCCGGAACAACCGCTATCGCAGTTTCCGCTGACGACGAAACCGCCGCCGCAAGAATCCTCGGCAAGTACGCAGAAGAGCATGAAAACTTCAAGCTCAAAGCCGGATTCATCGAAAATGACATCTACGACGCTGACGGAGTTATGGCTCTTTCCAAGATTCCTTCGAGAGAAGTACTCTTGGCACAGCTGGTCGGCTCTTTGCAGGGTCCCATGCAGAAGCTTGCCGCAACACTTCAGGCACTCGCAGACAAGCAGGAAGAGGGAGAAGCGGCATAAGCCCCGCTTTCAGTTCCTCACAAACAATCTTAATTATTACATTTAAAGGAGATTTACTAAAATGGCTTCAGAGAAAATTTTAAAGTTTGTAGAAGACGTCAAGGGTCTTTCCGTATTGGAACTCAAGGAACTCATTGACGCAATCCAGGAAGAATTCGGTGTTACCGCTGCTGTAGCTGCTGCTCCCGCTGCTGGTGCTGCTGCCGCTGCCCCCGCTGAGCAGACTGAATTCACCGTTGTTCTCGCTTCCTTCAACGACGCTAAGATGCCCGTCATCAAGGCTGTCAAGGAAATTCTCGGCTTAGGTCTTAAGGAGTCCAAGGAATTCGTTGAAGGCGCTCCGAAGAACGTCAAGGAAGGCGTTTCCAAGGCAGAGGCTGACGAGCTCAAGGCTAAGCTCGAAGAAGCTGGCGCTACTGTTGAGATCAAGTAATTTTTACTTGCAAGCGTAACAACAAAGCCCGACCGTATCGGTCGGGCTTTTTCGTAAGAAAAAGGACAAATTTCATATTAAATATTTTCACGGGGTTGTAAAATCAGATTTTGTATGGTATAATCTTAGAAGAAGGATTGAAAGGATGATGATTTCGTGCGTGTCTATCTTGACAGTTGTTGTTATAATCGACCATATGACGACTTGGAACAGGAAAGAATTCTTGTTGAGGGAGAGGCTGTTCTGAATATCCTTTCCAAAGCTCTTGATGGAAAACATGAAATACTCGGCAGTTATGCACTTGAGTATGATCAGTGACCCTGTCAAACGTCAGAATGTCACCGACCTCTACAATGAAAATGTAAAAGTGATTGTTGAAGAAACTGATGAAATCAACAATCGTGCAAAAGAAATCAGGGCACAATCAAATATCCACTTTTTGGACAGTCTTCAGATAGCTTACGCCGAGGCAGGCGGGGCTGACGTGATGCTCACCACAGACGATAAACTTGAAAAAATGGCTTCACATTTATCGCTGAGTGTGCGAATTATCAATCCAGTAAGATTTATTTTAGAAGAAATATATGAGACTTAGGAGATGAAATTATGTTGCAGGTCAATCTTAATAATCCGATGGAGATACAAATTATCGGGATGAACGCCCTTAAGGAAGCACTCGGTCCTATTGGAACGGTCAGATTCCTCCGGCAATATAATCCCGGATATGGAGATTACACAAGTGAACGTCAGGCAATGCCAGACATCGACCCCGACGAAACAATCGCCAGCATTCGCGAATTCAAGCAAAAGAAACAGCAAGGATCGCTATAAAGAAACTCGTGCCGAGAGCCGACATCTAATCCCGGTGAAGCCGGATTTCATCGCAAAAGCCGCCCGAAAGGGCGGCTTTTGCTGTTGGTCTGTCCGACAGGAATCGAACCTGCGCGCATACGGTCGGAGCGTATTGCTCTATCCACTGAGCTACGGACAGAAGTGGGAGGGCGGGGCTACAAATACGTGCATGGCAGCCCCGCCCTATGGGAAGGACGATACTGACTTATCTTAACTTCGCTCCTGCGGGAACCGAGTCGTCTAGGAAGGTGACCTTCGCCGTGCCGTCGAGCATTTCGGCGCAGACTATCATCCCTTGCGAAATCTCTCCGCAGAGCTTGGCTGGCTTCAGGTTGGCGACGACTACAATCGTCTTGCCGATGAGGTCTTCCGGCTTGTACCACTTGGCAATTCCGGAAACGACCTGCCTGCCGCCCATGCCGTCATCAAGCGTGAGCTTCAGAAGCTTGTTCGACTTTTCGAGTTTCGAGCAGTCGGTGACCTTTGCGGCTCTTAGCTCCGTCTTCATGAAGTCGTCTATCGTAATTTCGGGTGCTAGCTCAATCTTCTCAGCCTCAGGCTCATCTTTTTGAGCTAATTCTTCCTGCAACTTTTCTCTCTCCTCGTTCAACTCTTTCAAGACCTTTTCTGAATCAATTCTTGCAAACAGAGGAACCGCCTGACCGACTTTACTTCCGGCAACGTAGCCGCCGAAGCTGTCGAGGGTTTCCAAATCCTTGACGTCAGTACCAATCTGGGAAAGAATCTTCTCAGAAGTCTCAGGCATGAACGGTGCGGCGAGAACTCCGATAAATCTTATCGTCTCAATCAGCTCGTAGAGAACGGTCTCCAGACGGGACTTCCCTTCGTCGGTCTTTGCGAGCTTCCAGGGCTCGTTTTCGTCGATGTACTTGTTTGCACGGCGTGCAAGTGTTATCAAATCAGAAGCGGCGTCGGCAAGGTGGAAGGACTCGAAGTGCTCCTCCATGTTCTTCTTTGCCTGAATTGCGCAGGCTTCCAAATCAAAATCGTTTTCCGTCTTGTCGTGAGGAGCGATCACAACGCCGTCAAAGTACTTGTTCACCATCGTGACAGTGCGGTTGACGAGGTTTCCGATGTTGTTCGCAAGGTCTGTATTGTATCTCTCGATTACGTTTTCGTAGTAAATCGAACCGTCGGCGGTGAAGGGCATCTCGCTCAGGAGATAATATCTCGTCGCGTCAACGCCGAATCTCTTGACGAGGTCGTCGGCATAGATGACGTTGCCCTTCGACTTAGACATCTTATCTGTTCCGAACAACAGCCACGGGTGCGCAAAAATCTTTTTCGGAAGCGGGAGTCCCAGCGCCATAAGCTCGGCAATCCAGTAAATCGAGTGGAATCTTAAAATGTCTTTTCCAATGACGTGGGTGCAGTTCTGCCAATATTTCTTATAGTCCTCGCTCGGGTTGTCGACGTCGTAGCCTAAGCCCGAGATATAGTTCGTCAGAGCGTCAATCCAGACATAGACGACGTGCTTCGGGTCGAAATCGACCGGAATTCCCCATTTGAAGGAGGAACGGGTGACGCACAAATCCTGAAGTCCGGGCTTTAAGAAGTTGTTGACCATCTCTTTGCGGCGTGATACCGGCTGGATAAACTCGGGGTTCTGCTCAAAGAGGTCTTCAAGTTGCTTCTGATATTTTGAAAGTTTGAAGAAATAGGCTTCTTCTTTCGTTTTCTTGACTTCGCCGCCGCAGTCGGGGCATTTGCCGTCGACGAGCTGAGTCTCTGTATAAAAGCTCTCGCAGGTGACGCAGTACTCGCCTTCGTACTCGCTCTTGTAGATGTCGCCCTGGTCGTAGAGCTTTTTAAAGATTTTCTGGACGTTTCTTTCGTGATCGGCATCTGTGGTTCTTATGAAACGGTTGTAGGAGATTCCGAGCATGTCATAAATCTCTTTTACTTCACCGGCTACTTTATCCACATGCTCCTTCGGAGTGATTCCCTCGGAGATAGCCTGCTGTTCAATCTTCTGACCGTGCTCGTCCGTTCCGGTAAGGAAGAAAACGTCATAACCCTGCATTCGCTTGAATCTTGCGATAGAGTCGGCGCATACGGCATCGTAAGTGTTGCCGATGTGCGGCTTTTTGGAGGTGTAAGCGATAGCGGTGGTAATAAGATACGGTTTTTTGTCCATGATGATTCCTTCCTCTCTGTTTTTGGGCATAATAAGCCATGGCTTCAACCCTATTCTTTATATTATAGCCGTTTTTGGGGATTTGTCAAGACATCTGCATTTAATTGAGAAGCGAATAATTGTGTTGACAGTTGTCTCTTTGTGTGATATAATGTCGATGGTGAGAGGTGGTCGCTCTTCCCTCGCGAGAGGAGGTGACGCTGATGGAGATTATTTCGATAATCTTGGAGGTCCTGGCTTTGCTCATGACTGCCTTTACTGTTGGTTACACCATAGGTTCAAACCGAAAGTAGAATAAACCGCACCTGATTGTACATCAAGTGCGGTCATAAACCCATAGTTCAAATATTGTGGGAGAGTGACCGCTACCTGAATTGCAGTTCGGGTAGCCTCTCACCACTATTATTATATCCCATGGCTGTTATTTTGTCAACAGCTATTTTTTATTTACTGCGGATATTTCAAATCCTCGACAGTATACCCCTCCAGCCTCTCAAGCAGAGGCAGGACATCAACTTTCGCAGACTCAAGGTCGTGCTCAAGATAATTCCCACATTCCGGCTCAGAAGCACCGGGGATTTCTCCTTCAAAATCGCGGACGAATTCAAGGCACTCCCTTACAAGCCGGATTGCGGCTTCCTTGTCATCGTCCCGTAAGAGAAGATAGAACCCCGTCCGGCAACCCATCGGTCCCGCATAGATAACCTTGTCGCCCATGAACGAAGACCGGGCATATGTCGCGACGAGGTGCTCGATGGTGTGAAGTGATGGGTTCGAGACGTAAGTCCCGCCGTTCGGCTTCACCATCCGAAGGTCATATGTGACGATATCCCCGTCGATCCGTGAAATATAAAGCCCGACCCCAAACTTCCGGTGGTCAACCTGAAAACTTGCGATTTTTTGCATGAAAATACCCTCTTTATAGCATTCTGAGGTTATTGTAGCATAAATTCAGGTGGAATTCAAGAGCTTATGGCAGAAAACAAAATGGCTCCCCTGAAAGGGGAGCGCATGAGTTCGCCATTGGCGAACTCAGAGAGATTTGCTTCGCAAACTCCGACTGAGGGGTCGTTTCACATAAAATGTCTGCCTCGGACCCGTGTCCTGTATGAGGGTTTTCGGGTCTCTGAACTTTGTCAGGTAGATAAACGTGTCATAGAGGTCTCCCGCACAGCCACCGAAGTGGATGGCGAAGAGGATTGCTATTGCAAGCTTCATTGTCGGGTCGGGGAGGGCGACGAGAAGCGCAATAAAGAGAATCGAGTAGACAGTGAACGGTGCCAGAAGTGCGACCATCGCCGTCTTTCTGTATACATAAATCTTCGGCACTCCGCAGTATGCGACCGTCAGAGTGAGCCCAAACGTCAGCTTCTCGCCGGTCATGGCTTTATAAGCGATGCCGTGGGTGAGCTCGTGGAGAATAGTGTAGACGATAAGCAAGCCGCAGAGTATCAGCAGGAACCAGCTGTTTACGGTTATCTCCTCCGCCGTCATGAAAATAATCACAACCAGCGGCACGGCAATAACTATCATAATCGCCATCGCAACGACATTGAGCCACAGGCTGAACTTGCCCTTGGTTGCGTCGATGACATAGGCTTCGTGGTAGCCCTCGGGGAGGGTGCGTTCAAAATTTTGACTTTTCATGTTGATTTCCTTTCTGTTGTAATTGTCGCTTTGCGGCGACGCCGTTCGCCTGCGGCTCACGGCACCTCTCAGTCAGACCTTCGGTCTGCCAGCTCCCCTAATTTAGGGGAGCCTTTTTGTGGAAAGCACTACTGGCTCCCCTTGATAAGGGGAGCTGTCGCCGCAGGCGACTGAGAGGTGCCATTTCGCCGAAGGCGAAATGGCGTCGGCGGAGACGACTTCAGCCTCTGTAACCGACTATGACACAACCCCCACCTTCCCCATCTTCTTCGCCTCTTTCATATACGCCTCTGTGTTCGCGAACCAGACAATGCAGACGGCGAGCGACGGCAGGAAGCCGGTGCTGAAGACTATTGCCGAAAGGGCGAGAATCACGGCAAGGACGGCGCAGGTGGTGTTGGTGGTCTGATATGCTTTGTAGGCGCACTGCCCTATCATCGCCTTTTCCGCCTCGTCGCAGCTCGCAAGCCACTTTTTCTGGAATTTCATGTCGTAAACGGAGCCCTTCTTCTCGGGATTCGTTGACCTGACTGCGTCCACCGCCTTCTGCTGAAGAATAACTGCTTCTGCCATTACTGCGATGAATCCGATAATCGCAACTGCTGTGAAGATGCTGACATTCTCCGACCCGACCGAATAGGACGCCGCAATCAGAAAGAAGGAGATTATGAGTGCGACGCTTGTTAGGTGGATGACGGCTGAGAGTTTCGAGTCAGCCTTCTCGTAGACCTCTTCGTCCTCGCTGTCCCAGCCGGCAAGAATCTTCGTTGCCTTCTTATATCTGGGAACGCAGAGAATCGGCACGACTATCGCAAGCACAATCATGAGACATGGCGCGACGTACTTTCCGAAAAGAACTCCGAGTTCTCCTATCTTGTCTGCGTAGTCGACGAACACGGACGCAAGCCCGAGAACGAATCCGACCACCGCCGATATGGCGATTATTGCGATAAACATCGGCAGAGCTTTCCTATTATCCTTTTTGATTTCATTATTTTCCATTTTCCGAATCCTCCTGCAAATAAAATATTTCATCGACGGAGCAGTCGCAGACCTGGGCAATCGTCAGCGCCAGCGTGACCGACGGGGAATAGTCCCCACGCTCGATAAGGCTTATGGTCTGCCGCGACACACCGCAGAGCCTGCCCATCTCCTGCTGGTTCACCCCCAGCGCCGCGCGTTTCTCCTTCAGATGATTTTTCAGTATTGGCATACCGAGCCTCCTTTGACAAAAATGCCTGTCAATTTGACAACTTTCTTTGTCATTTCTGAGTATAGCATATGATGATGTACTTGTCAAGAGGGAATTTAAAAAGTTGCGCTCGCTTCGCTCGCAACCTCTCAGTCGCACTTCGTGCGCCAGCTCCCCTTTTTAAGGGGAGCCAATATCAAACCCTCATAGAACGCAAAAAGGCTCCCCTTTTTAAGGGGAGCTGTCAGCCGTCAGGCTGACTGAGAGGTTCCCCTACAGCCTGTTGTCGATAGTCTGTTCTTCCGTCAACCCATTCCATAATCTATAGTAGAGTCCTTCATTCCCGAGAAGCTCCTCATGCGTGCCTTCCTCTTCGATGCCTTCTGCTCCGAGGACGATGATGCGGTCGGCGTTTTTGATGGTGGTGAGGCGGTGGGCGATGGTGAGAGTCGTTCTGCCTTCTGCAAGAAGGTCGAGGCTTCTGCCGACTAGGACTTCGCTTTCGTTATCCAATGCGCTTGTAGCTTCGTCCAGCAAAAGAATCGGCGGGTTCTTGAGGAAGACCCTTGCAATCGAAATCCTCTGCTTCTGCCCTCCCGAGAGCTTCACGCCACGTTCGCCGACGTAGGTGTCGTAGCCATCTTTGAGTTCACTTATGAAGCTGTCCGCACCGGCGAGCTTTGCCGCACGGATGATGTCCTCCCGGCTGGCGTTAAAGTCGCCATAGGCGATATTTTCAGCAACAGTTCCACTGAAGAGATAGACGTCCTGCTGGACAACACCGACTGAAGTCCGAAGGCTCTTCAGAGTCACGTCCCGGACGTCCTGACCGTCGATGAGAATCTCGCCGTCGGTGACGTCATAAAAACGGGGGATAAGGCTTACAAGAGTAGTCTTTCCGCCGCCGGAAGGTCCCACAAGAGCAAGCTTTTCGCCCGGGTGAATCGTCAGATTTACGTTATGCAAGACCTTGTTGTGGTCGTCCGGGTACTCGAAGCTGACGTTCTTAAACTCGATTTCGCCCGATTTGACCGCCAAATCGCTGGCGTCCGGCTTGTCCGCGATGTCAATCGGTGTGTCCATAATCTCAAGGAATCGCTCAATTCCCGTCATTCCGCGCTGGAACTGCTCGAGATAGTTGACAATAGTGCGGATTGTGGTGATAAGAGTGCCGACGTACATTACATATGCGACCAAATCTCCGGCATTAATTCTGCCGTTGACTAAGAACAAGCCACCCGCCAGCAAAACCACAGTATACATGATTCCGTCGAAAACTCGGGTTGAGGTGTTGAGTGTAGCCTGGATATAGTAGCTCTTCTTTTTGACGGCTTTAAACTCCTGATTATTGCGCTCGAAGCGCTGTTCCTCCTCATCTTCGGCGGCGAAGGTCTTGATGACCTGTTGCCCGAGCAGGCTGTCCTCGATTGTGGAGTTGAGCTCGCCGACCTTTACTCTCTGCTTATAGAAGATGGCTTTCAGGTGCTTGTTCAGCGTGAAGCTTATGACAATCATCAGCGGCACGCAGGCGAAGATGATTGCCGTCAGCGCAACACTGGTTCCGCAGAGGATGACAAACGAGGCGACTAGCTTGATGCCTGCGATGAAGAACTCCTCCGGGCAGTGGTGCGCAAATTCCGTAACATCAAACAAATCGTTCGTGATTCTGCCCATGATGGTGCCGACTTTGGTGTTCGAATAGTAAGTAGAACTGAGGCGTTGCAGATGCCGAAAGGCATCTGTGCGCATATCCGTCTCGATGTAAACGCCCATGATGTGCCCGGTGGACGCCATATAGAAGTTTGCCGCGGCATCGATAAGCCGGAGGACGACATAGAGTCCTGCTAGCTTGAGAACGATTTCAGCGGTCAGTATTATTGAAGAATCCACCGCCGCATTGGTGAGGTAACTTATCATCTGCGGCAGGATAATGTCGCAAAGTGTCGTAAGAGCCGCACAGAATAGGTCGAAAATCATCATCCACTTGTACTTTAAAAGGTACGGAAGGAACCGGCGGAGGATGTGAGGTTTTTTGGGTTCTGATGTCATAGTTTTTCCTTTCTTATTGCAGTAAAAGCCTCCCCAACAAAGGGGAGGTGCAGACGGAGATGTCATCCCCTGACCATCCTATAAAGCCTCCTGCTCGCTTCCCTCATGACGGCAATTCTGCCGTCGAAGTCATCGAGATACGGGTCGTCGCCCCAGGAGGTGCGCTTCAGAATCTCCCGGGCGGTGCCTTCGTTCATTTTGTAGCCGCAGGCGGCGAGCTCGTTTTCAAGAGAGTCAACCCCGACCTTGTGGTGCCTGTTGTCGAAGAGGATTCCGCCGTAAACTAGAGTGTCCCAGACGAACTCAACGCACGTAAACGCCCTTTTGCGACAGAAGCGCCTTCCCAGCATATACGTCCCACAGGAGATGAAGTTATAGACATAGTCGTCCCGCAAGGCGAGCATTTCGGAGATGTGGGACTGTATCAGTTCATAGGTTTCAAGGTCGACGTCAATCCGGTACGCCCTCAGAACCGTCTTGCCGGTCATCAGGTACCTTTTCGGCGACTCGCAGACCAGTCCCGAAATCATCGGATGGTCGATGTAGAGCCGGGAGAAGGAGTAGAACGTCTTCATCCCGTCAAGAGAAATCGCCGCATGGTTAAACCTGTGCCGGGTCATGGTGCGGATAAACCGCCCGGTCTTCAGGTCGGTGGCGAAGAAGACGATATAAATCGGTGCTGTGATTGTGTATATCAAGCCTTAATTCTCCTCGCTTCCAGATAATACCTCTTATCCTCCGCATGTCCCATCGAAAAGGTCTTCCGGGGCAGGGCGCCGTCTTGAATTACGGCGGGGAAAAGGTCAGATTTATCCATCGGTTTAAGGATAAAGCCGACGGAATTTGGGTTCCCTGCGAGACTACGGAGCACCTCTTCGCCGTGAATATAGTCGATTTCGCCGCCGAAGTCCCTGAGATATTCATCTAAGAAGGTCTGCAAGCTCCCGACAGCGAGCTTTGACAGCGGGTGGTGAATCGTGAGAGTTTGCTCGGTATCGCCAGTGACGACTGTCAGCTTCTGTCCGTCACCATCGGGACTTGTGTCAAGCTTTTCGGACATCTTTTCGAGAAGATGCTGTGGGTTTACTCCGGTCACAATCCGGTGAATCGCCTCAAATTCGAGGGCAGGGGAGTGGAGATTGACTATCTCGCAAAGGGCATATCTTGCCGGATGATTACTCATATCGACGCCTGGATTCTCACGCTTCAGGCGTTCGTAGTGCTCCTTCGCAGTGGCGAGAGAGTGGTTCCCGTCGCCCATTGCAAACAGCAGTTCGCTTTTTTTGGAGAGCTCCCCCAGCGCCGAATCTACCGAAGAAATCTCTTCATCCCTGAGAAGATACCCGGAAATGCTCCCGCCGCCCTGCATGAGGTCGAAGTCGTAGAGCTTTTCGAGCCCGGAAATCTTCCCCGAAAGCGGTTCGATAACGGTGCAATCCGGATCATCTATAAGAATCATTATATGCGGGAGTTCAAGCTTCGCATTCTCCCGTATCTTAAGCCGCGGCGGAATCCGCTCCGCAACGGTGGCTTCGGTTGCACGAATCTGCGACGAAGAGCCCGGGCGGTAGTCGTACTCTTCCAAATCAACAGCGCCGACGATGCCTTCCCGAAGCTTCCCGTCCGACTGAATCCGGCGGACATAAATCATTGCGTTCTTATATTCACGGAAGACTCCCGACGAGAGATAATCATCAATATTCCGGTTGATTTCAGCGATACGTTCGTCCGTGTCCGGCTTACCTAAATAAATTTCCGGCAGAACGAGCCGCAAAGTCGACGGGCAGTCCCCGACAATATTCTCGGTCTTTTCCCAATATTCCGGCTCCCCGGTAAACTGGTCGCAAGCGACGACCGACCACTTTTGCATGTCGATACTTTCTTTTGGCAGAAGAATGTCCGCCGGATGGAAGGATGTGTGCATAAAATTGGCTCCTCAAAAATATAAAATTTCCGCTTGTAATCATGGGCGAATTATGGTATAATAATCCCATAATAATCTCGACATGGAGGTATGAATCATGGCATTGCCAAAAGTAATCCCAATTACTGAGCTCAAAAACACAGCAAAAATCTCGCAAGCCTGCAAGGAAAGCGATACACCGATTATCATAACCAAAAATGGTTACGATGATATGGTCATCATGAGTGCGGAGCACTACAGACAAACGGCTGAGATGGCTGAAATGTATGTCAACATGCTTCTGAAGGAGGCTCTTGACAGTATAGATGCCGGAGAACCACTCACCGATTGCTTTGATTTCTTGGATGAACTCGACAGAGAATACGGTGGCGTACAGGACGTGAAGTATGGAAGCTGATTACACGGTTACTATCAACAAAGAAGCCAAAAAGGACTTACGAAAAATTGACAGATATATTTCTCACAATCTTGCAAATCCAATTGCTGCCAGAAACTTCAACGCAAATTTCAGAAGAATCATTCTACTCACCCGTTCAAATCCACTTATGTGGTCAAAAGTGCAGAATGAGAACGCTCCTGACAAGACGATTCGCAAGATTCCTCTGAAAAACTACCTTATCTTCTATCGCCCCGTTGAAGAAACCCGGGAAATCCAGGTTCTTCGGGTTATACCGGGGATGATGGATTACGAAGATATCCTGTAAACCCCTCAGTCTGCGCCTGCGGCGCATCCAGCTCCCCTTTCAGGGGAGCCTTTTTGTTTTCTCTCGCAGGATTTTACGAAGATGAACTGCTATACTAAAACTGGACACAGAGGGGGTAGAAAATGGACAGGGGT
>JAJQHD010000047.1 GCA_021199855.1 Oscillospiraceae bacterium | reverse complement strand
TCGCCACAGGCGAGACTGAGAGGTGCAAGTTCGGCAACGCCGAACTTGCCGACTTTGCGTAGCGAAGTCATCGCCGCAAAATGGCAACAATTACGAATTCCTAATTACGAATTCCTAATTTTCTCAGCTTCTCTAGCTCTTCCTCCCTCAAATCCTCCTTCGGAATAATACTTTGCGTATACTTCGTAAACACAGCAAACATCTTGTCCGTCTCGGCGGTTTTGAGGGTCTTGTCCGAAAGGTCTATCACAGTCTCGGGGATTTCGGGGTAGGGTTTCAGGTTTCCGGACTCGTCCGGTTCTAAATACTGAGAGTCTTCTTCCGGAATAATTGTACGGACAGTAATTTTTTTAGGATAGATTTTGAGGACATAGCGGTCATTTTCTATTGCCGGGAGAGCCTTTATTACGTTTTTGCGCTCATACCACGGCGACAGGGCATAGACCACCGCCACCGCGAAGCATATCGCAAGGCACATCCATCCGACGCCATAGCTCGGGTTTATCACGACCTGCTGTACAAACAGCATTCCAAGTATGAGAAACAGAACGACAAAGATAATCGTTCTCCTTCTTCTATACAATTTGTAATAAGCATCGTATCCTTCCAGCCAGCTCTCCTGATGGAAGCCATACTCGATGGTGTCGCACCCTCCGGTATATTCTGTCGGGGAGGCTTCGGTGATTTCGGTGGAATTGATTTCGTCTGTCATGGGGACTCCTTTAAAATTTACTCGTTATTATCTGCAAGAATGATATCAAGCATCTGCCGTGGCGTGACAATAAAAGGCTCGACAGGAAAGTGCTTAATGTTTCCGGTGACGAGGTAAGATTCTTCGTCCTTACGGGCTTCCATAACAACTTCATAGAAAACACGGTCATCTTCATCAGGGAGGTCAACATCCATACTTTCCCCAGCTAAAAAGATTCCTGCCTCAGAAATTCTATATAGTAACCTTTCAATAATCCCGTAGTTGAGTTTGAATTTTGGACGAAAGAGAACTTCTCTGTATTCGTCAATGATTTCTTCGTTCACAATCGGAACTATAATTCCATCGAACACCAACTGCATAATGCTTCCGGGAACAGAATTCCATTTCAACATTGCGGACACCAGGACGTTGGTATCAATTACTGCATAATATTTCATTTTCTACTTTTCCTTGCTTCCGCAATTTCTGCGTTGATTTCATCAAGAGTCATATCCGCAATGCCATTTTTCTCAGCAATTCTGCTTGCCTCTCTCATTGCTTTGAAAGCAGCGGTTGCACTGTCATCTTCTCCTATTCTCATACTGAACGGAATACCTTTTTCCTGAACAAGCCTTGTGATGCAGATACGCATATAGGTCGGCAGGTCGATTCCGAGCTGTTCGCAAATGCTGGTTGCTTGATTTCTGGTGGCTTCGTCTGTTCTGAATTGTACTAATGTGCTTGCCATAATAACACCTCCTAATGTGTTCTGATTACATTATATCCTATATTGTAATCAAATGCAAGCATCTGATGACATTATTTTTAAGAAACCCCTCAGTCTGCGCCTTCGGCGCATCCAGCTCCGGAAGCTCGCTTGCGAACTTCATTTTAGAGGGAGCCTATTTGTATTCTCTCAAAAGTTATATCGATGCAGTCATAGCCTCCCCCGAAGGGGGAGGGGGACCGCCGCACGAAATGCGGTGGTGGAGGGGTGCGAGCCCGCAAGGCGAGAGCAAAATGGTCAGAAATCTAAGTTCTGCACATACTGCGCATTCTTCTCAATAAACTCTCTTCTCGGGTTGACTTTATCGCCCATGAGAATACTGAACGTCTCGTCTGCCTTGACGGCGTCCTCGAGAGTAATCTTGATGATGGTGCGGGTTTCCGGGTCCATCGTCGTCTCCCAGAGCTGTTCGGGGTCCATCTCACCTAAGCCCTTGTATCTCTGGACGTCCGGCTTCGAGCGTCCGTCGGCGCTGGTGAGCTCTGCAATGTAGACGTCTCTTTCTTCGTCGGAGAAGGCATACCGCACCTGCTTGCCACGGCTTACCTTGAAGAGCGGCGGCTGGGCGATATAGATATGTCCCTGCTCGATGAGTGGGCGCATAAATCTGAAGAAGAATGTGAGAAGAAGTGTTCTTATGTGGCAACCGTCGACATCGGCATCCGCCATGATGATGACTTTGCCGTAACGGAGCTTTGTGATGTCGAAATCTTCTCCAATAGAAGTTCCGAGAGCCGTGACGACCGGAGTCAGCTTTTCGTTACCGTAGACTTTATCTATTCTTGCCTTCTCAACATTCAGCATCTTGCCCCAGAGCGGAAGAATTGCCTGATACTTTCTGACTCGACCTTCCTTTGCGGAACCGCCTGCGGAATCTCCCTCGACGATGAATATTTCGGTCAGGTCGGGGTCTCTTTCCTGACAGTCGGCGAGCTTGCCGGGCAAATTTGCGGATTCAAGAGCCGACTTTCTACGGGTCAGGTCTCTTGCACGCTTTGCGGCTTCACGAGCCTTCTGCGCGGCAACCGACTTGTCAAATATCGAATGAGCTATTGCGGGGTTCTCCTCAAAATAGTTCATGAGCTTTTCGTAGACCATCGCCTCGACGAACGGTCTTACTTCCGGATTGCCGAGTCGACCCTTAGTCTGTCCCTCAAACTCGCAGTCGGTGAGTTTTACGGAAACGATGGCGGTGAGACCTTCACGGACATCGTCGCCCAGGAGCTTCTCGCCCTGTTTTAAGAGATTGAACTTCTTGCCGTAGTCGTTTATAACTTTTGTCAGAGCGTTCTTAAATCCTGTCTCGTGCGTGCCGCCGTCCGGGGTGTGGACGTTGTTCGCAAACGACAGAACCAGCTCGTTATAGGAGTCGTTGTACTGAAGCGCAATCTCGGCGGTGTAATCGTCCTTCATGCCCGAAATGTAGATGACGTCAGGGGAGAGAACCTCCAAGCCACGGGTGGTGTTGATATGTGTGACGAATTCGCGGATTCCGCCCTCATAGCATAGGTCGACCTCGACCGGCTCTTCGCCACGCTTGTCAGTGAAGACAATCCGGACTCCGGCGTTGAGGAAAGCCTGCTCACGGAGCATTGTCAGGAGCGTGTCATAGTCGTATTCTGTAGACTGCTCGAAAATCTCCGGGTCTGCCTTGAAGGTGACGGTGGTTCCTGTGCGGTCGGTGTCGCCGATTATCTTCAGCTCTTCGGAATAGTTGCCACGCTCAAACCGCTGGAAGTGGATGTGGGTTCCATCATAGACGGTGAGTTCCAGCCACTCGGAAAGTGCGTTGACGACAGAAGCGCCGACGCCGTGGAGTCCTCCTGCGACCTTGTAACCGCCACCGCCGAACTTTCCTCCGGCGTGGAGAACCGTGTAAACGACAGTCGCCGCGGAAATACCCTCCTTCGGGTGAATTCCCGTCGGGATACCACGACCGTTGTCGGTGACACGGACGACGTCGTCCGGCAAAAGCTCGACATCGATTCTGTCGCAGTAGCCTGCCAGAGCCTCGTCGATTGAGTTGGTTACAATCTCGTATACAAGGTGGTGAAGACCCTTCGGTCCCGTCGACCCGATGTACATACCAGGGCGCTTTCTTACCGCCTCCAAGCCCTCCAGGACCTGTATTTCGCTAGCATCATAATTGTTGTCCTTATCGACCTCGGTCGCCCGGGAGTCGAGTTCGTTAAAGTTTTCCAAAATAAAATCCTCCGTTTATTTTATGTGAATGTGGTTTGTACGGTTTTTGTCGCCTGGCGGCGACGTGCTCGCCCTGCGGGCTCGCACACCTCTCAGTCACGCTTCGCATGCCAGCTCCCGAAGTTCGCTAGCAAACTTCTAGACAGAGGGAGCCTTTTTGTGACTGGCACTACTGGCTCCCTTAATTTAGGGGAGCTGTCGCCGGAGGCGACTGAGAGGTGCGCCGACTGAAGGGAGGCGCGTCGCCACGAAGTGGCGACCTATTGCGATTTCCGCATTCTCTTTATCAGCGTCCTGCTCGCCAGCGACGATATATATACTCTCTCCGTTAAATCATCATCTAGCGTGACAATAAAGCTCTTCGGCATGTTGTAGGAGCAGTAGATGACCTGCTTTGCCCGTCCGACCTGGGAGAGATATTCCTTCGTAATCTTCGACGTCGAAGCGTTCTCGATGTCCATGATGGCGATGATGTTCTTATCATAGACGGATATGTTGTTGCCGAGGTGTAGGTACATAATCTTACTTTTCCTCTTCCTCTACAATCCCCGCAAAGAATCTCTTGACTGTGGGTAGCTCGTCCGTTACAATATCCCAGATAATTTTGTAGTCGAGAGTCCCATACCGGTGGGCGCAGACATTGCGGAGCTGTTTGAAGTTCCGCCAGTCAATCTCTTCCGAATAGGTCGCCTTGAACTCGTCGGTGAAGTGGGTCGTAAGCTCGCCCATTGCAAGAAGTTGCATCGTAACTCCGTCCTGAACGAGCTCGTCGTTCATGAACTCTTCAAGACTCCGATTGCAACGGTCAAGATATCTCTCAATTCGCTCGCAGTGCGCAAGCATGTGCGAAGCCGCATTTAAATCCTTAGCCTTAGTGTTCATATATGCACTTCCGCTCCTCCAGAACTCTCTTGATAAATTCTTCGTTGATGGTGACGGTAACGGGGTTGTAGAGGGCTTCCTTTGTGACGATGTCGATTTTTTTGTCGACGCTGTCCTCTATGTCACTGAAAAAGCTACAATATTTCAAGCCGATAGGCTTCGAAAACTCGACGTAGAAGTCGATGTCACTGTCCTCGGTAGCCTCATTCCTTGCATAGGAGCCAAAAAGGTAAACCTTATCCGCACCGTACTTTTCCGCAATCGGACGTACCTTCTCGGCAATCTCTTTTGTTGTGTAAATGTCGGTGTTCATACGTTGGCTCCTTTCTGAATTCGTCCACAGCCTGTGGACGATTTTAAAGTAAAGCGAATATAAATTTTTTCAAATTGTCAGCAAGCTGTTGACGATTTTCGTGGTTTATTAATTTCTGTGGTTTAGGATAGTAATCTCCCTTGCTTCATCTCCACACTCTTCCCCATAATTCTCTCTCCCTCACAGCAGGTAATAAACGTCTGCGACTGGGTGAATTCGCCGATGACAAACTCGCGGCGGTACTTATCAAGTTCCGACAGGACATCATCAAGGAGAACCACCGGTCTGTCGCCGGTTTCGGAGTGGAGGACTCGGGCTTGACCTAGCTTCATGCAGAGCGCCGCTGAGCGGTTCTGTCCCTGAGAGCCGAAGTCCTTGACGGGCATACCATCGAGATAGACTCCCATATCATCCCTATGGATTCCCGCCTGAGTGAAGCCAAAGCGGATGTCTTCTTCTCTCAGGCTTCTCAGAAGTTCTATATATTCCTCCGCCATTGCGGTCTTGTAGTCGCTTCTTCCACGCAGGTTGTTGAAAACTGTTGAAAGGTATTCAAGCTGGAGCTTCTCACGGCTTCTTGATATATTCTCATATAATCGGCTGGCGCTACTGTTCAGAACGTCGACATAGGCGCACCTCATCATCGAGATATAGGCGCAGGGCTTCGCAAGCTGTTCGTCCCAGATGTCGAGCTCGTCCCGGGTGGAGATTCCTAAATAGATATTTTTGAGGACGGCATTCCGCTGTGCCAAAACTTTTTCATATCTTGTCACGACGCCCGAATAGAGCGGCTTTATCTGGGAGATGCACCTATCTAAATAATCTCTCCGCCGTTCGGGTGAACCTTTTGTCAGCTCCAGATCCTCAGGCGTGAACACCACGCAGAGGAGCTTGCCGAGAAGTTCCGACATCGATTTCAGCCTGACGCCATTTAGTAAAATTCTCTTCTCACGCGGATTTTTTGACAGGGTAATCGAAACAGTCTGCTCTCGCTCTCTATCTCTGAAGCTTACTTCAATTTCAGCTTTGTCAGAATCAAACGAAATCAAATCCCGCTCTTTGGCGCCACGAAAGCTCTTCTCTCCGGTGGAAACGAAAACCGCTTCCATGAGATTTGTTTTGCCCTGGGCGTTTTCGCCGAAGATGATGTTGGTGCCTGCTTCGGGCGTGAAATCTATCTGAGATAAATTCCGGAACCCGTCGGCTTTTATGTGAGTAATAATCATTCTATTTCGAGTACGAGCCCGAGCTCCGGCAGTTCAGCTCTGTCTCCCGGACGCATTTTCTTCCCGCGCATCTGGCAGACTTCGCCGTTCACTTTGACCTTTCCCATCTGCACAATTTCTTTAGCTTCTCCGCCAGTCTCGGTAACCCCGGCAAACTTGAGAAGCGAATCGAGCTTGATGTACTCGCCGGAAATAGATATTTTTTCGACAGAATTTTCTGTATGCATTGTATCACCAATCAGTCTGTTTTTAATCTCACCGGCAACACCAGATAGATATATTTATCCCCATCAAGCGGCAGGATCTTCATCGGGAGGTTGCCGCCGTTCATTAAGAGCTTAACCTTGTCGTCCTCAATCACCTTAAGCGGGTCGAGGAGATACCGGCAATTGAAACCGATTTCGATTCTTGGTCCTGAGGTGTCCGCCTGGATTGTCTCATAAATCTTTCCGAGCTGGGTCTGACATGAAAGCTTCAGCTCGCCGTCCTCAAATGTGCAACGGACTGGCGCCTTGTTCTTGTCATTTATAAGAAGCGACGCGCGGTCAAGACAGCTGACGAGTTCTCTCTTATCTATTATAACTTCGGTGACGCTTGTCTTTGGAATCGAGCCGCGGTAGTTGTGGAACTCGCCCTCAAGGAGCCTTGAGAAAACGGTATAGCCGGAGAAGTCGAAAACAACCTGCTTCTTGGATATGAGAATGGAACAGCTATCCTCGTCGCTATCCGAAAGAAGCCTTGAAACTTCATTAAGCGTCTTCGAGGGGACGACGAACTTGAAGTCCTTGTCGCACTTTATGGCTTCAGTTCTGACAGCAAGTCTGTATCCGTCGATGGCGACGACGTTCAGGACGCCGTTCTCAATCTCAAAGAGCTCGCCCTTCAAAATAGGACGGGTGTCGACCTGGGAAACGGCGAATACCGACTGGTTTATCATCGCTTTCAGAATAGGCTGGGGGAGGGTTATCCTCTGGTCATCGAAGAATTCCGGAAGCTGGGGATAGTCGGTGGCGTTCATGGCAGTGATGTTATATTCAGTTGAGCCGCCAGAGATGGTCATCGCATAGTTTTCCTTGACATCGATTGTAATGTTACCAGAGGGCATCTTCCGGATCATTTCAGAGAAGAGCTTCGGGTTGACAATAGCCTCCCCCTCAAAGTCCGTCTCGACCTGGATTGATGTTTCGATACCGATTTCAAGGTCATAACCGGTGAGTGTCAGGGTGTTGTCCATCAAAGAGAACTTGATTCCCTCAAGAGACGGAATAGTCGAACGCTCAGCAACAGCTCTTGATACATTGATAAGAGCTTCGTGAAGCTCCTGCTTCTGACAGGTGAATTTCATCATTGTTTAAAACTCCTTTACAGCTTACTCGGATTTCTCCGTTTTTAAAAATAAAAAGAGATAGATATATTTAGTATTAGTAGTAGGGGCTGTTGAATTGTTGAAAACCCCTTTCAGCCCGCTTCCAGACTGTTCCCGTCCATCAACAACTCTTTCAACCGCCAAAACCCGATTTGTTGAAACCAAAATTGCCGGTTGAAACTGTTGGAAATGTGTTTGTTGAATGCTAGAAATTCGGTTGAAAAGTTGAGAAGCGGTTGAAAAGTTGTGGAAAGGTACTGTTGATGCGGGTTTGCACGCGCTCCCTTCGTGTCGCAATGACTTGGCTAACGCCAAGTCGGCAAGTTCGGCGAAGCCGAACTTGCACCTTTCAGTCAGCCACTTCGTGGCTGCCAGCTCCCCTTATTAAGGGGAGCCTTGCTGTGGAGAGCACTACTGGCTCCCCTAATTTAGGGGAGCTGTCGCCGCAGGCGACTGAGAGGTGTCGCGAGCTGAAAGCGAGCGACTTGGCAAGGCGACTTCAGCCGCCGCAGACGAAAGAGAATTATACCGCTCTAAGCCTTTTCTCGATTTCTTCAACAGTCTCTCTTAAATCAGAATTCTTTGCAAGTGTGTCCTTGATATCTGCATAGGAAATAGTCATGGTCGAGTGGTTTCTTCCGAATTCCTTGCCGATGTCGGTGAAGGACATGCCTTTGAGTTCCCTTATTATGTAGACGCTGACCTTTCTTGCAAGAGAAATCTGGGCTGAACGGTTCACAGAGCGGATGTCCTCTGCCGTAACTCCGAATGCGTCGGCAACATCTTTAATGATTCTGTCGCAGGTAATCTCTGCCGGCTGGGCGTCGATTAATGTCTCTTTTATAACCCTCTGCGCCATCTGGAGTGAAGGAACTTCGTTTGAGAACATCGTTAAGCCCTTCATCTTGTTGACTGCGCCTTCAAGCTGTCTTATATTCTTTGTAATTCTCTCGGAAATCAGTCTTGCAACATTTTCGGGGAGCTTTAAGTCGAGAAGCTCCGCTTTTCTGTTGACGATAGCCATTCTCGTCTCGAAATCTGGCGGCTGGACGTCCGCCTGGACGCCCAATGTGCACCTCGTCTTGATTCTCTCTTCAAGTCGCTTGATTCTGTTCGGGGAGACATCGGATGTCAGAACTATCTGCTTTCCGGCGTTGTAGAGCTCGTTAAATGTGTGGAAGAACTCCTCCTGCGTCATCTCCTTGTCGACCATGAACTGGATGTCGTCGACGAGTAAGAAATCGCAGTTGCGGTACTTTTCGTGAAACTGGGTTGTAGTCTGAGTTGAAACCGCACGGACAAGCTCATTTGTAAAGTTTTCGGCAGTCGTGTAGATGACCTTCATCTGCGGATGGCTGGTCTTGACCTCGTTCTCGATGGCTTTGAGAAGATGAGTCTTCCCGAGTCCCGAATCGCCATAGATGAGCAGGGGATTGAACATCGAACGGTTCATCTGCTCGCTCGGTCTGTTCTTTCCGCTGACGGCGATGCAGTAGGCATAAGCAAGCTCATTAGACTTGCCCTTGATGAAGTTCTCAAAAGTCAGCTCATAGTCGCTCCGCTTGTGGGAATTCATGAGGTCTTCCATTCTGCGCTCAATCTCGTCGAAGCCGTCTTCCTGCTCCTGGTCGGGATTAGCCTTGACGGCAAAGGTGATTTCAACCGGGAAGCCCATGACCTGTTCAAAAGCGTGCTCAAAAACAGCACCGTATATTTCTTCGGTGGTGCGTCTCATGAAGTCGGAGGAAGCATAGAGAGTGATTTTCGTGCCTTCCATCTTGCCCGGCTCGATATTCTTTATCCAACGGTTGTAGCCAATTTCCGAAACCTTCGGGTCCGCCTGGCATACCCGTTTTACGTTTTCATAAACTTCTGCAAATGTTTCCATAGGAGTTTTCTGCCTTTCTATCTTAATGTATATTTGTCCTCAGATTTAACTTCGATTTGAGCCATATTTTCCTAATTACTATGATACCATATTTCCGGCTATTTTTCAAGACTATTTTATAATATACCTCTAAAAAAAGAATACCAAAAAACGCTTGACAAAGCCGTGATTTTCTTATATAATACTAATCTGTACGGTTATATTATTGGGAAATACCGCTAATTTGCGGGAATCGAAGATAACCAAAGGCGTTCCACATGGAACTTTGAATAACATTACGACGTAAGGAGGCGGGAATATGCAGGTAAAAAGACCATACCAGCCCAAGAAGCTTCACAGAAAGAAGGAGCACGGCTTCTTCAAGAGAATGTCCACTCGTAACGGCAGAAAGGTATTAGCACGCAGACGTGCTAAAGGAAGAGCAAGACTCACCTACTAATCTGAAACACAAGCACCGGTTGTTTGGCGATAGTCGGCGACCGGTGCAAACACTTTCGGCTGGCGCCGAAAGCGTGCTGATTACAACACATGTTATATACAGAACACATAAAAGACAACAAGCTGTTTCTCCGGCTTTACCGCAAGGGTAGATACACCGCAACCGAATATTTTACGGCTTACTATATGCCGAATAAGCTCTCATATAACCGCTTCGGAATCACTGCCGGCAAAAAAATAGGCTCGGCGGTCGTCCGCAACCGGGCAAAGAGAATCCTCCGGGAAGCATATCGCAAAAACGAGATTTCGATGCCGATTGGCTATGATATTGTTTTCATAGCACGTCCCGGAATTGTCGGAGTTAAAACAGGAGATATTGAGAAGGTACTGCTGTCGAAGGTTACAAAAGGGATGAAATCCCAATGAAATACATTGTCATCTACCTCATAAAATTCTATCAGAAATACCTGTCCAAATTAAAGCCGCCGTGTTGTCGGTATTATCCGACCTGCTCGCAGTATACTCTCGAAGCAGTGAGACGGTTCGGCGCGATCAGAGGACTCATTTTAGGCTTCTGGCGAATATTACGGTGCAATCCCTACAGCAAGGGCGGCATCGATTATGTGCCGGAGAAATGGCACCTATACACTTTGAAATCAGAAAACCGCCGGAAGGCTAAAGCACAACTACGCAATACGCGCGCGACGTCACACAACAAAGGAGAAAATCAACCATGAGTTTTTGGCAAATATTAGCTTGGCCGTTCGGTAAAATTCTTTACTTTTGCTATCTTCTCGTAAGAAATTACGGATGGGCGCTGTTCCTGTTTACGGCTATTATAAGACTTATAATGTTCCCGTCGTCATATAATCAGCAGATTTCAACGGAGAAGATGAACCGCCTCAATCCTAAGCTTGAGGCACTCAAGAAGAAATATGCAGGAAATCAGGACAAGCTCAATGAAGCGACGATGGAGCTCTATAATCAGGAGAACGTCAACCCGATGGGGAGCTGTCTGCCGACCATCATCACGTTTGTACTCCTGTTTGCAATCATCGAGGTTGTATACGCGCCGCTCTCCTACATAGGAAACGTCGACAGCGACTCTCTCGATGCCGCGGAAGAGATGGTTATAGACGTCTACAACGTAAGCTCGGTTATCGACGAGCACGAGACCACTGTTTCGGAGCTTCTCGCCGAGAACACCAATATCTACGACATTCTTCTTGAATACAAGGCTGAAGACGGTTCTGACTTGGAAGATTATTCTGACGAAAGACTTGAAGAGCTCGCCGGCTACTTCGAGCAGTATAACGACTATTACGATAACGACGGCGACATGATCGGTTTGGATGAGTACTTCCTGGATTCCAATCTCGTTTCGTCAAGACTCGTCGCTTCCGGCTCGTCAAGAGCACAGCTACTCGTTATCTCCGTTTCTCAGGTCTATCCCGACCTGTTCTCAGATGACGTTGTCGACCTCTGTGCCGACTTTGATTACACATTCTTAGGAATCGACCTGGGAGACTATCCGAGCTGGAGATCAGTTCTCATTCTCATCCCGATAATGTCCCTTGCTTTGCAGCTTCTTCTTACATTCATTTCGCAGTATTTCACAAAGAAGAAGGGCGGAGCCACAACATCCGGTTCCATGAAGATAATGCTCTATGCAATGCCGCTATTGTCCTTCTGGATTGCGTTCAGCTTCCCGGCTGGTATCGGTATCTACTGGATATTCTCGAGTTTACTTTCGCTCGTCCAGACTGTCTTCCTGAATCTTTATCTCACTCCCGCAAGAGTCGACAAGATTATTGCTAAAGACAACGAGAAGGCAAAGAAGAAGCGTAAGAAGAAGTCCATCTATCAGCAGGCTCTCGAAGCCCAGCAGGCAGAGAACGCCGGCAGAGCAAGACCGTCGAAGTATGACGATGACGACGATGATGACGACGCCTCCGAAGAAGTCAAGCTCTCCCGTGCACAGAAGAAAGAGGCAGAGAGAAACACCCTCAATGAGGCAAGAAGACGTTATGCCGAAAAGTACGGCGACAGCCTGGATGTTGATGTGCCAGAGATGGAGACTACGAAGAAGAAATAGGCTTGAAAATGTACAATGTACAATGTACAATGAATGTGTCGTCTACGGCGACGTGCTCGCCTTTCGGGCTCGCACACCTCTCAGTCGCCTTCGGCGACAGCTCCCCTTATAAAGGGGAGCCAGTAGTGCCAGTCACAAAAAGGCTCCCCTAATTTAGGGGAGATGGCAGTCACGAAGTGACTGACTGAGAGGTGCTATTTTCGCCGAAGGCGAAAATAGCGTCGGCGAAGCCGACAACAAGACTAATTCAGCAAGGCACCTACCACACCACACACCACCATTCGGTGCTTGCTGTCTAATAAAGGAGACCAAAAAATGAAGAGTACAGTAACAGCAAAAACAGTTGACGAAGCAAAGGCTAAGCTTTGCCAGGAGTTCGGCGTTCCTGCCGAAGAAATCACCTTCACCGTCCTCGAAGAACCGAAAAAGGGTCTTTTCGGAATGAAGGGCGAAGCGAGAGTTGAGGGCGAGTACGTAAAGCCCGAGACCAAGGCGGACATCGCCGCAAGATACGTAACCGATATCATGGTCGCAATGGGATACGTCAAGCCCACAATCACCATCACCGAGACCGAAGAGGGCGCAGTTCTCGATTTGTCCGGCGAAGGCGTTGACGGAATCATCGGAAGACGCGGAGAGACCATTGATAGCCTCCAGTATCTCGCATCTTTAGCCTGCAACAAGCAGGACAAGGAATTCTATCGCATCACCCTTGACTGCGACGGATTCAGAGCAAGAAGAAAGGTTCAGCTTGAAGAGCTCGCCAAGAAGATGGCTGAGAAGGCTAAGAGAACCGGCAGAACAATGTCGCTTGAACCCATGAACCCTTACGAGAGAAGAATCATCCATGCGGCAGTTGCTGAGGTTGAAGGATGCACATCCCGCTCTGTAGGCGAAGATCCGTATCGTAAAGTTCTCATCAGCTCCACTGAGCGCAGACCCTACAATAACGGCGGCAACAGACGTTATAATAATAACGGAAGAAACGACCGCAGAGACGGCAACCGTAACGGTGGCTATCGCAAGAACGGCGGCAGACGCCGTGAAGACTTCAAGGCAAGAAGCCTCGACATCTCCAGCTCGTTTGAGAAGGACTACAAGAAGCCCAAGCCGGAAGACGACATGGGCAACACCGGACTCTACTCAAAGATTGAATTCTAAAGAACATCGGCTTCTCCGGCGGTTTCAGGGTTTTTGAAGCCGCCGGAGAGTTTTTGTCGGCTACGACGACAGAGTCGTCTCCGCAGATGCGCCTCCCTTTGGTCGGCGCACCTCTCAGTCGCCTTCGGCGACAGCTCCCCTTGATAAGGGGAGCCAGTAGTGCTCGTACAATTAGGCTCCCCTAATTTAGGGGAGCTGGCAGTCACGAAGTGACTGACTGAGAGGTGAAAGTTCGGCAACGCCGAACTTGCCGACTTGGCGCAAGCCAAGTCGTAGTGACACGAATGGAGTGCGCAGTTTGCGAAGGCGAACGCATTTTGTAGGAGGTGACCCATGTCAACCATCGCCGCAATCTCCACTCCCGTCTATCAGGGCGGGCTTGCTGTTATACGCATGAGTGGGGAGGATTCGTTTAGGATAGCTGATAATATTTTCGTTGGCAAAACCGCCCCGTCGGAGATGGCAGGGTACACCTGTCAGTACGGAAAAATTGTCCGCCGTGGGCGGACACTCGATGATGTGATTCTTACTGTCTTCCGGGCTCCCCACAGCTATACCGGCGAGGACACCGTCGAGATTTCCTGCCACGGCGGAGTTTACTTAGCCCGTGAAATTCTTAAACTGATAATTGAAAACGGTGCCGAACCTGCGCCGGCGGGGGAGTTCACAAAGCGTGCGTTTCTGTCGGGAAAACTGAGCCTCACTCAGGCGGAAGGTGTGCTGGATATTATTTCCGCAAATGGCGAACGGGAACTGGTAAGTGCAAGAGCCATGAGAGAGGGTAACCTCAGCAAAAATATTCATGCTGTCGCCGAAGATATGATTAAGATTTCCGGAAACCTTGCGGCGTGGTCGGATTACCCCGACGAGGACATTCCGGACGCCGACACGACTCATCTCGGCACTGACCTTTCAGAGATAATCAACAGGCTTGAACATATTTTAAACAGTTACGACAAGGGAAAAATCCTCCGTCAGGGAATCGACACCGCCATCATCGGGCGCCCGAACGTGGGAAAGTCCACTTTAATGAATCAGCTTCTCGGCTACCGGCGCTCCATCGTCACCGAGAACGCCGGCACCACCCGTGACGTTATCGAAGAGTCGGTTAGGGTTGGCGATTTCGTCCTGAAGCTTTCTGACACCGCCGGAATCCGGGACACTGAAGACCCGATTGAGTGTATAGGTGTTGACCTTGCCACACAAAAACTGGAAAATTCGGAATTAGTCCTGGCGGTCTTCGATTCTTCTGAAGAGCTGACCGACACCGACCGTGAAATTCTAGATAGAATCAAAAGTAAGCCGCATATTCTGCTTCTGAACAAGTCAGATTTGCCAGAAAAGTTAGACTCAAAGTATTTTTCGGACGAGAATATACTTTCTGTATCGGCAGAAACCGGCTCCGGGCTCGAAAAATTGCCTGAAATGATTGCCGACCTCTTCAAACTGGGCGGCAGTTCGGACACCGCTGAAATCTATATCAACGAGCGCCAGCGCTCACAGGTATCGAAGGCGCTTGATTACGTTCGCCTCGCCCTCACCGAATACCAATCCGGCATCACCCTCGATGCCGTCACTGTCTATATGGATGAGGCGCTCAACGCCCTCCTCGAACTCACCGGCGAACGGGCGACCGAGGCGGTTGTGAATAATCTTTTTGAGAGGTTTTGCGTGGGGAAATGACGCGCCGACGCAGTCGGCGCACCCCTCCACCACCGGCTTTCAGCCGGCGGTCCCCCTCCCCCTTCGGGGGAGGGGGTGTCGGGCGCGAGGCTGCCGCCGGCGGGGGGGGAGGTTTTGTGGTTTCCAAAATTGTTTTATGTCAAAATCTAAGAGAGGAGGTAAA
>JAJQHD010000054.1 GCA_021199855.1 Oscillospiraceae bacterium | reverse complement strand
TCTTTCTTCGTTATTTTATTCTTTTTGGGTCACATCTCTTGACAACGCAGATTTTGCACAAAAAGTTGAAAAAAATCTTCCGTTTCTTTGTTCAGGAAGCGGAAGTGGGTACTTAAGACTGTGAAATTGCGGGTTGTGGAACATTAGCCATCATGGCGTGAATCATGCTGATGAGAATCTGCTGTTGGCTCTTGAGGTATTCCTCATTTTCAAACATGGCGTAGTGGACGCAGGCTCGGACGAAAATGAAGATAAGACCCTGGACAGCCTCCGCCGGAATCCCCAATTTTGGCGCAAGCTGTTCGGCATACTCAGTGTAACGCCTGGTGACGCCGTCGAAGAACTTCTTGCCCTCCTCAAGATATTTCGGAGAAGAGTAGATCTGATACATGGCACGGTACTTTTTACCGTGAAGCTCAGCGGTTATGTAGGGCATCGTCATGATGTAGTTTTCGATTTCGGACGGATTCTGCGGAGCTCTGCTCATGAAGTCGTCTTCAACCTTTTGCATACATCTTGCACAGCAGTGGATGATAATTTCGTCCTTGTCGTTGAAGTAGTTGTTGAAAAGGTTCGCAGAGCTTGTCTCGCAGTACCTGGCAAGAGCGCCGGTTCCGGCGTGCTCAAGACTCAGGTCACAGATGCAGTCGAAGCACCGGTCGAGAAAGTGTAAAATTTTCCTCTGTTTGTGTGACAGATTTTCTTCGTCGGTAAGATCTGCGGAGAAATCTATAGTGGAAACATCGTTAGAGATGTGTTTGTTATAATTACGGGCTACTCCCATATTTTAATATTGCCTCTTAAAAAGCAAAGATCGCCTGCTGTCAAGCGTACTAAAATATTGTACCACTTTAAAGAGGATTAGTCAATAGTAATTGTGCCTTGACATCCACTTCAAAATGCGATATTATATTCTTATAAAACTACCTGGGAGGCGAGCCTGTGATAAGAATCAGGTCCATAGTTGCAATAGTTCTTGCTGTGCTGATTTCAGCAACCTGCCTTTGCGGTTGCGGGTATAACGAGGTTGCAAGCTACTATTTCGAGAACGAATACCTCATCATCGAGTTCACACGGCTCAAATCCTACACGAATTACCTCAATTTGGAGGATGGAGACGTCCTTCGGTGCGTCATTTCCTGTGAAAAGGGAACAGTAAGTCTGACTGTTGAAGACGAGGACGGCGGGGTCATCTTCTCCGAAACGAAAATCTCCGACGACAATTTCGACGTTGAGATTCCGTCCGACGGGAAATACTATATAACAGTAACCGGCAAAAATTCAAACGGCAACGCGGCTTTTGAGAGAATCGCCGCAGATGAGATAAGTTAAAGGAGAATCGCCATGATAGTAGTCAAGAAGAAGGATAATAAGAGAGACCGTGGAGTAGCCGCCGGCGCAAATCTTGGCTTGATCGCAACCGTCGTTGCGGCTGTCAGAGGCTGGTTTGCCGAGAGAAGGCATCAGCGCGAGCTTGCCAGAAGAAAGCGTGAGCGCAGGATGAAGATGGCAAGATTTGCCATAAGAGCCGCAAGAATCGCCGCCTATTTCATCCCGATAGTGATAGCTCTCGTAAAATCCGCGGGATTGATATCAAAAATCCGCGGCAAGAAGCAGAAAGAAGAGCCCGAGCAGGAAGAGGACGACATCGGCATCGAAGTAATCCAGTCCGAACCGGTTTCCTCCGAAGAGGAAGTTTACGAGCGGGTAAATTCCGAAGCCGGAGATTCTGAAAATCCCGAAACCTAAAAAATTTTTTCGCCCCGATGCAATAATCGGGGCGTCTGATTTGTATTAAGGGTAGAAATGTACGGAAACCCCTCAGTCAGCCTTCGGCTGACAGCTCCCCTTTCAGGGGAGCCTATAACTGCCTCTATCAAGGCTTTTGAGAGAAGCAGTAAAAGCCTCCCCTGAAAGGGGAGGAGGACCGCCGCCGAAGGCGGTGGTGGAGGGGTTTGCGAGAAAGGAACCCCATTATGAACATAAGAAAACTATTATCAATTCTGTTAGCCCTCACAATGCTCCTGACCCTTGCCGGTTGTCAGTTTGTCGAAGACCCGGATGAAGACACCGATGACGAAGTAGTCGGCGGAGGTCTTATCCAGGCAAGAGACGGAGAAGGAAGCGAAGATGACTCTGTCGAGTATGAGCCCGTCGAAGAGCCCGATGTGGAGGACGAAGCTGTCGAGGAAGAATTTGCCCAACTTGACATTGTGGATATGTCGGATTATATCCCTGAAGGTGGTGCAAGCTTCTATGCACTGGTTGTCAGTGTCGGCAGTAACAGCCTCAATGTCTGTGGGCTGAATACCACTGTCAACGATGCAAGTCAGTCTGGTCTTTTCAGTGTTTCTCTGAGCGAAAATGCAAAAATTCTGAAAGGCTCCACTGAGCTTTCCCTCAGTGACCTCACTGCCGGCGACATTGTCTACATCATCTATAGCGGCGATGTTATGGAAACATACCCCGTTCAGATTTCAGGTGCCAGCAAGGTCTATTACAACACCCACGCTAACCGCCTTGCAGAGATAGAATATCTCCTTCCCGACGGCTATGAAGACTTCGGCGAGTTCTTCCCGGCTTGGGATGATGATAACTAAGGTGTATTTGCGGAACCCCTCAGTCTGCGCCTGCGGCGCATCCAGCTCCCCTTTCAGGGGAGCCTATAACTGCCTTTCCAAAAGCTTCTGGTAGACGCATAAAAAGCCTCCCCTGAAAGGGGAGGGGGACCATCGCCAAAGGCGATGGGGGAGGGGTTTCCGGGGAGTGGAGTCGTCTCAGCCGACGAATTGCGGGTT
>JAJQHD010000036.1 GCA_021199855.1 Oscillospiraceae bacterium | reverse complement strand
TCTTCGTTGGATTTTCTCTTTTTCTTGGGTCATATCAGTTTAACACGGACAAAAAATCTCTCTGAAAGCCCAATTTCCTCTTTACTATTTTCCGAGATTGTGATAAAATATACGGTGTACAGTTATGGTTCACTCTAACATTTGCTTACACCGTAACACTTATTCAAAACTATCCTATCAATCAAGGAGGATTTTTAATGGCAAGAAAAATGAAAACAATGGATGGCAATAATGCTGCCGCTTGGGCGTCATATCCGTTCACAGAAGTAGCTGCCATCTATCCCATCACACCTTCTTCCGTAATGGCAGAGGTAACTGACACATGGTCAGCAAAGGGACAGACAAATCTTTTCGGAACTCCTGTAAGAGTTGCCGAGATGCAATCTGAGGCAGGTGCCGCTGGTACAGTTCATGGCTCACTTACAGCCGGTGCTCTCACCACCACCTACACTGCATCTCAGGGTCTTCTTCTGATGATCCCGAACATGTACAAGATTGCCGGTGAGCTTCTCCCCTGCGTTATCCATGTTTCTGCAAGATGCGTTGCATCCCATGCTCTTAACATCTTCGGCGACCACTCAGACATCTATGCCTGCCGTCAGACCGGATTTGCTATGCTCTGCTCCACCAACCCGCAGGAGGTTATGGACCTGGGCACCGTTGCTCACCTCGCTACCATCAAGTCAAGAGTTCCGTTCCTTCACTTCTTCGACGGCTTCAGAACCTCACACGAGATTCAGAAGATTGAGACCTGGGACAAGGAAGACGTTGCTGAAATGGTCGACTGGGAAGCTCTCGAAGAGTTCAGAAGCCGTTCCATCAACCCTGAGCACCCTGTTCTCAGAGGCTCCGCTCAGAACCCCGACATCTTCTTCCAGGCAAGAGAAGCCTGCAATCCTTACTATGATGCTGTTCCCGGCGTTGTAGAGGAGTACATGGACAAGGTAAACGCTAAGATTGGCACCAACTACAAGCTCTTCAACTACTATGGCGCTCCCGATGCTGAAAAGGTCATCGTCGCTATAGGTTCAGTCTGTGACACTATTGAAGAGACTATCGATTACCTCAATGCTAAGGGCGAAAAGCTCGGTCTTGTCAAGGTAAGACTTTACAGACCGTTCGTAGCTGACAAGCTCGTTGAGGCTATTCCTGACACTGTCAAGATGATTTCTGTTCTTGACAGAACCAAGGAGCCTGGCTCTTTGGGCGAGCCTCTTTATCTCGACGTAGTTGCTGCTTTGAAAAGCTCTAAGTTCGCTGATGTCCCTGTTGCAGGCGGCAGATATGGACTCGGTTCCAAGGATACAACTCCCGACCAGATTAAGGCTGTTTATGACAACTGTCCTTGTTGTGAGGATTACAAGCCGAGATTCACAATCGGCATTGACGACGATGTTACTCACCTTTCGCTCAAGTCTCAGGGCAAGCTCGACTCAGCTCCTAAGGGAACTATCTCCTGCAAGTTCTGGGGTCTCGGCTCTGACGGTACCGTCGGCGCAAACAAGAACTCCATCAAGATTATCGGCGACCACACCGACAAGTACGTTCAGGCTTACTTCTCCTATGACTCGAAGAAGTCGGGCGGTGTCACCGTTTCTCACCTTCGCTTCGGCGATACTCCGATAAAGTCAACATATCTCATCAACCAGGCTGACTTTGTCGCTTGCCATAACGAATCCTACATCAATAAGTACGATATAGTTCAGGACGTAAAGCCCGGCGGAACATTCCTCCTCAACTGCCAGTGGACAGTAGACGAGCTTGACGAAAAGCTTCCCGGACAGGTCAAGAGATATATCGCTGACAACAATATCAAGTTCTACATCATCAACGGTATCGAAATCGGCAAGAAGATTGGCTTGGGATCAAGAATCAACACTGTTTTGCAGTCTGCATTCTTCAAACTCGCTAACATCATCCCGATTGACGAGGCTATCCAGTACATGAAGGATGCCGCTACCGCTTCTTACTCAAAGAAGGGTGAAGCTATCGTCAAGATGAACCACGACGCTATCGACGCCGGCTGTGAGCAGATTGTCGAAGTCAATGTTCCTGAGTCCTGGAAGTCCAGTGCCGATACCGAAATCGGTATGCCTAAGGCTACCGGCGAGAATGAGACTCTCGTAAACTTCGTAAACGACATCCTCATTCCTTGCAACGCTCAGCAGGGCGACAAGCTTCCTGTTTCCACATTCGTTAAGAATGCTGACGGCACCTTCCCGCAGGGCTCTGCCGCATACGAGAAGAGAGGAATCGCTATCGACGTTCCTTCATGGAACTCCGACAACTGTATCCAGTGCAACTTCTGCTCTTATGTTTGCCCGCACGCTGTTATCCGTCCGGCAATCATGACTGAAGAAGAGCTCGCTAATGCTCCTGAAGCCGCAAAGGCAAAGGCTAAGCCCGCAACTGGTATGCCCGGCTACTACTTCGTAATGACAATGAGTGCTCTTGATTGCACAGGCTGTGGCTCTTGCGTAAACGTATGCCCCGGCAAGAAGGGCGAGAAGGCACTCTCTATGAAGTCGCTTGAAAGCGAAATGCCTCAGCAGGAAGTCTTCGACTATGCACGTTCACTCGACGACAAGCCTGAGGTTCACGCTAAGTTCAAGGACACCACCGTCAAGGGCTCGCAGTTCAAGCAGCCGATGCTCGAATTCTCCGGCGCTTGCGCAGGATGTGGCGAAACTCCTTATGCTAAGCTCGTCACCCAGCTCTTCGGCGACAGAATGTATATCGCTAACGCAACCGGATGCTCCTCTATCTGGGGCGGCTCCGCACCTTCCACTCCTTACACCACCAACAGAGCTGGCAAGGGTCCTGCTTGGGCTAACTCCCTCTTCGAGGACAATGCTGAGTTCGGCTATGGTATGTATCTCGCTCAGAACACCATCCGTGAGAGAAACATCGCTAAGCTCCGCAAGATTTCCGAGACTCTTGAGTGCCCCGAGTGCAAGGCTGTTGTAGATGAATACCTCAACACCGTTGACGACGGTCAGGCAAACAGCGTTGCTACCGACAAGCTCGTTGAAGTTCTCCCGAAGATTGGTACTCCCGAGGCTCTCGAAGTTCTGAAGGAAAAGGACTTCTTAAGAAAGAAGTCTATGTGGATCTTCGGCGGCGACGGCTGGGCTTATGATATCGGCTTCGGCGGATTAGACCACGTTATCGCTCAGAACATCGACGTCAACATCTTCGTATTCGACACCGAAGTTTACTCCAACACTGGCGGACAGGCTTCAAAGGCAACTCCTACTGGCGCTATCGCTCAGTTCGCTGCTGCTGGTAAGGCTATCAAGAAGAAGGATCTCGCTGGCATCGCAATGACCTATGGCTACGTTTACGTTGCTCACGTTGCAATGGGTGCTGACTACAACCAGTGCATCAAGGCTATTGCAGAGGCTGAGAGCTACCACGGACCTTCAATCATCATCGGCTATGCTCCTTGTATCAACCACGGTATCAAGGGCGGCATGAGCATCGCTCAGACCGAGGAGAAGAAGGCTGTTGACGCAGGCTACTGGCACCTCTACAGATACGATCCGAGACTTGCCGCTGAGGGTAAGAATCCGTTCCACCTCGACTCAAAGGCTCCTACTGCCGAGTACAAGGACTTCCTCATGGGAGAAGTTCGTTACAACTCCCTCGCAAGGTCCAATCCTGAGAGAGCAGAAAAGCTCTTCGACTCCGCTGTTGACAACGCTAAGAACAGGTATGACTACCTCGTCGAGCTGTCGAACCAGTAATCTGAATTTCAGATATAATAAATCCCCCGAGAGATTCTCGGGGGATTTTTAAATTAAAAGTCAAGGCTATTCTTGTCTAAAAGAAAATCGAAAATGCTCATCGTCAGGATTCCATCATCTGTGTAGAATGGTGCTGGGGCGTCAGAGGTTATCACTATTTTCTTAAACGAGTCGTCAATCGCTTTGAGTGGTCTTATTTCCTGATTTTTCTTTACTTCGTTGGGAATTGCATACGCTGATTGGATATAATATCTCTTTGAAGCCCTGTTTGCAACGAAATCGACTTCGAGTTGCTTTCTTGTGACACTCCCCGACTGATTCTTTTCGGAAATTACAACCGTTCCGACATCGACATTAAGTCCACGGTTTCGGAGCTCGTTATAGATTACATTCTCCATGCTGTGGGGCATCTCAATCTGTCGGAAATTAATCCGAGCATTTCTTAAACCCAGGTCCGTGAGATAATACTTCAATGGAGTTTCAATATAAGCTTTACCCTTGATATCATAGCGTTTCGCATACTCAATAAGATAGCTTTCTGACAGGTAATTCAGGTATTTTGTGATTGTTGTAACGGTTATCTTCGACTTTTTTACAGATTTGAATGTTGCCTGAAGCTTTGTGGGACTCGTCAAAGTACCGATATTGGACGCAAGGATATTTAAAAGATCTTCCATCTCACCGACATTTCTGATTTTGTTCCGTCCGACTATATCCGTAATATAGGTCTCTGAGAAAAGAGAATTTAGCATTTCGATTTTATACTCCGGCTCTTTGGTCAGAACCACCGGCGGCAAGCCGCCATAAAGAACATACTCATTCCAGCCGCTCAGTCTGTCACCCTGATAGCAGGACATAAATTCGGAAAAGCTCAAGGGTTGCATATGAACCTCGTCGCCACGTCCCCTGAACTCGGTAATAACGTCACGGGAAAGGAATTTTGCATTACTCCCGGTCACGTATATATCCACATTCTTCCGCCGGAGAAGCCCATTCAGCACCGATTCAAAGTCCTGAAGCATCTGCACCTCGTCCAGAAGAAAATAGTACATCCCGTCATCAATAATCCTGGATTTTGCAAAATTATAGAACTCATCAGCATTGCGATATCTGAGATTTTCCCAGTCATCAAATGCCATTTCCACTATATGGTCCTGGCTGACACCCTGGGAAATAAGATAACGCTTGAATATATTGCAAAGAAGGTACGACTTCCCACACCTTCGTATGCCCGTAACAACCTTAATCAGACCATTATGCATCTTTGAAACAAGCCTCTGAAGATACACATCTCTCAAAATTTCCATAACATCGCCTCCCAAACGGTGATTTTAAGTTAAGTGTAACACAAAGTTTTGGGAATGTCAATAAGTATAAAAGATATTTCCGCATATATATGCAAAAATATCTTTTAGATTACGAGTATAAAACCGCCCCGAGATGGATTGGTCTCGGGGCGAAAACAAAATTTTCTATATCGATTGACAATTAGTTGTCCATATGTTATAATACTTTTGACATGAGGAGTGACGGTAAACCTCTTTCTTTACGGAAGGAGGTGATAACGTGTCGGTATTAGAAGTTCTTGGACTCCTCAATCTGCTCGCCTCAGGTCAATGGAACATTGAACTGTGTTATCATTCGGAGTCATCGCAATTTTCCAGGCAAAGAAATAACCGCAACCTAGGTTAGTGGTTTACGGTCAATCTACAAGCACATTGTTTTAGAGGTTGTACCTAAACTGCTGTCACAGTTTCGTCTCCTCATGTCATCTATTATACTCTTCCCTTTCCTCTTTGTCAAGAGGAAATTTTTATTTTAATGGAACCGCCCCGAGATGGATTGGTCTCGGGGCGAAAGTATTTCTTTATCTATTGATTACTCAACAGGAACCAGAACCTGGATGCTTGCAATCTTGTAGCTAGCAGAGGTATTGGAGATGAAGACGAGGGTTGAACCGCCTGAAGCATATCCGCCATCTTCCCATGCTGCATAGATTGTTGCGCCATCATAGACAACCATAGTTCCGTCATCGGAAGTGCAATCGATTACATCTTCGTCAGCGGAAGTATGTCCAGCTGTTCCGAGAGCAATCGGCTGCTGATTGTTAGACCACCAGGAATCGATGAGAAGGAACTTCTCATACTCGCCGTCAGCGAATGAAACTGCGGTCTCAGCGTCTCTGGTGATTACGAGGATTGCGCCTTCCTGAGAGAGTGCATCGATGAGCTCGAGGTCTCCAAGGTCAACCTGAGTCCAGTCGCCAGAATCAATGCCATCTTCGTTGGAGTAAACAACCTCATACTCAACATCGTCGATGATAACTGACTCAACAGTATCCTCTTCTTCGCCGCCTACATACTCCTTGCAAGTGTCGCAATATCCGTCGTGATTGTCATCATCATGAGGAATGCTGATGAAGAACACGCGGCGAACGCCAGCCATCTCTCTGTTGATTACGAGAGCATGGTACTCTTCGTTGACATAGATGAAGCGGGTGAGGAGATTGGAATCAGTTGGTAATGCTGAAGCAAGAGTGTTGATAGTCAAGCCACTAAAGTAGAATGAAACATTATTATACGAGCTGGTTACTGCAAATGTGACAGATGAATAGCTGGACAGGTCTACACTGGACAAATCTATATGAATGAACCAGATACAGTTGCAACTAAATCGCCATCACCGTATACATTTATAACCATGTCGTCTTCAGATGCATCGGCGGCTACAAAAGTAATAGACTGTACAGTTGAAGCGTCAACGTCGGAAGGTAAGGTAAATGTAACCTCAGCGCCAGCAGTTGTGATTCCAATTACAGCAACATCATCGCTTCTAACAGTGTAAGAAGCATCAGTACCTTCGGTTGCAGTTACATCGTTGAAGGTGTAGTAGGTACCGTCGTCATCAGTGCCCAAGTCAACCAACTGAGCGCTTACGAATGTTGCATAGTCTGCCCACCAGTTGATAGAAACGCCATCATTGGCATCGAGACTAGCTTCAGTGAAAGCCACCGCCAGATCTACGAGAGAAATCGAGTAGAAACCTGACGAATCAGCAATAAGGTTAATTACGTTTGTTGCATTGTACATGTTACAAATAGCTGCATGTCCCCAACCACTCTTTGTATCGTCATCCAAAGTATAGTTGATGTAGAGATACAAATCCTCATCAGTGAAATCAGCGCCATTAAGGATTGTCAGAGTGCCGGTGGAAGTCTGCTCAGCAACTACATTGTCATCATCGTCATCGCCATCATCCTCTTCCTCTTCACCGGTAACGATAGCGATAGAAGTGATTGTCAAATCGTTAAGAACTCCTGTTCCAGCGCCATCCTTGCTGGAATCCCAGGTATTCTTATGCTTGATCATCAATCCATTTGCATTATCATCAGTCGATGTAAGTTCAAAAGTAATGTCGAAATCAATTGCTTCACTAGCAGTTCCGGTTGAGGGAATATTGCTATTATAATCAGAAGCAAACTTAATATCAGACTTAGCTACATCATTAGCGTAGTTGACGAGATAAACTCTGAACTCACCAAGGATAGAACCCTGAATACGAATCTTAATAGTTTCGCCTGATGCAACAGTCTGACCAAGGGAAACCATTAAACCATTATTAGTGCTGGTTGAAACGGTGCCATCTCCATTCAGAGTATAGGTACCTGACAAGGTATCACTGTCGAGTGTAACACTGTCCGCAAAAGTAAACACGCAAAGACAGCTAATCGCAAGGGCAATTGCCGTTACAACAGCTAAAATTTTTTCATGACATTTCCTCCAAATATCAAAATTTTGCGACGTACCGAGTAATAAAGCAAACACCTGCCGGGTTATCCACTCCCGGAGGTCTGTTCCAAGCATTCTCAGTTCGTCTTTTGCCGCTCTCGCCGCTTCAGAGGCTCCGGAATTCCTCCACAAAGCCATAAAAAACAACTTAAGCTGTACATACATAGTATAACACATTCTTAAGCCAAAGTCCAATAAAAATTAATCGGTATCTTGTACAAAATTCTTGAGTATTTTTTGTGCAGGGTGCACAAAGGGTGAAACCTCTCAGTCGCCTTCGGCGACAGCTCCAACTAAAAGGGATCAATATTCGCTGAGATTACATTGCACTTTAGCGGGAATCTGTGAGGGCGCAGTTATGGCTCCCCTTATCAAGGGGAGCTGTCAGCCGAAGGCTGACTGAGAGGTTCCGCGGGCTGTCAGTGGCGACTGAAAGATTCTATGAAGGGCTGGCGTCGTTAAATATTCCGTCACTTAAAAATCGCAAACGAATACATCGGCAATGTCAGCACACCGTTTTCATAGGTGGCGTTGCCATCTACCGCAAGCTCTGCCTGGAGCTCGCCTAAGTCCATCTCCACCGTTTTCTCCTCGGTCGAGAAGTTCACGACGATGGTTATGGTGCTGTCTTCCCATGTCTTCGAGAAGATGAGGACGTCCATATCGCTATAGTAGGTCATCTTCATTTCGCCTCGGGCTATCTCGGGAAAGGCGTTGCGGATGTTGTTACAGCGCTTGTAGTAGTTGAGGATTGAGGTCTCGTCGGCATATTGCTCTTCGACACCATCAAAGGCGTAGGATGAAGCTGTTGTTCCGGGAGGGTTGTCGGTCAGGTTTTCGCCGGAGTTGTCCCAGAGCATGGCGATTCGCTTGTTCGGGTCGTCGCCAGAGCCGACCATTCCAATTTCGTCACCGTAGTACGTAAACGTCGTGCCGTTGAGAAGTGACAGCATTCCATATGCGAACTTGATTTTGTTCTCATCACGACCTACTGAACCGGCGATTCTTCCCGTGTCGTGGTTGTCTAAAAACGGCGCCGCTATCGACTCGCCGCTGTTGGCGGTCTTATAGACAGTGTTCGCATAAGTCCAGAAATAGTTTGCGGGATACGCGTTCGAGAATGTCATGTTGATATAGCCCTCCTGCTGGGAAACAGAGAAGGCGAAGAAGGAGGTTTCTGGAGCGTTCTCATAGTAGGTCTTGACGATTGAGTCGGACTCCCAGACCTCGCCGACAACGAAAGCGTCGGGGTCGTATTCCTGTGCGACGTCCGTAAGCCATGCGCAGAACTCGACGCTCTTGACATAGTCGCCGGTGTAGAAGCTGGTGCAGGCGTCAAGCCTAAAGCCGTCGACTCCCTTCCCTATCCAAAACTCGATTATGTTCTCGATTTCGGCTCTGACATTTTCGCTGTCTAAATTCAGGTCGGGCATACTGTAGGTGAATCTCGCCTCATAGTAGATGCCGTCGTAGTAGCTGTAGCCGTCGAGGGCGGTATCGGAGAAGTTATAGTAGTCGTAGTACTCGCCACTTGTGTCGCCGTCCCATGCGCTCTGAATCGCGGACTTGAACCACGGGTGCTCACTCGAAGTGTGGTTGACGACCAAGTCTATGATAATCTTGATTCCCCGGGCGTGAGCTTCCGAAACGAGATTCTCGAAGTCCTCCATAGTGCCGAACATTGAGTCGACATTATAATAGTCGGTCACGTCGTACTTATGATAGGAATAGCCCTCGGTAATCGGCATAAACCAGATTCCGGTGTAACCTAAATCTCTTATATAATCGAGCTTCGATGTGACACCATTGAAGTCGCCGATGCCATCGCCATCAGAATCGCAGAAGGAATAGACGAAAATTTCGTAGTAGTTTCCATAGTTATCATCGGGGATGTTCTCCTCCAGAAGAGTAACCTCCGCCGCAGTGTAGCCGCTGACGGTCTCGGCAGTGCTTCCACAAGCGGTCAGCAAAATCATAAACGCCAGCATCAGCGCAATAAGTCTTTTCATAAATTCTTAACCTCCGTTATTGTAGGGGCGGATATTATCCGCCCGAAAAATTGCCGTCGAGGATGCGGGCGGATGATATCCGCCCCTACATGAAAACGGTGCAGTCACGGCAAATGCCGCAGCTGCACCGTTGCCGCTTTAAAAGTTAAAGTTCGCCCTTCTTGTAGGTATGATACTCAAGGTCTCCTGCGTCCTCGCCGAAGGAGTCGATGCGAGCCATGATGAGCCCGTATTTGTCCTTAATCTGCTCGTTCATGCGGAGGATTTTCTCCTCGCTTCCTCTGAAGCAACAGCGAAGGCAGTAGTACTCCTTTTTGTCAGCGTCATAGAACAAATCCATGTCTATGTCGCGCTGGAAGCACTGGGGACAGCGATAGTTCAGTCTGCCTTTTGTAGCTTGAGACATGTTCTCATACCTCCTTTATTGAGCTTTTTCTTGAGCGAAAGGCGATACGAAGGTGAGAAGGCGTGACCTTCCTCGAACTCTCCGAAATCGTTGTCGCCGGTCATTTCAACTATAGTTTCAACATCCGGGATTACGACTCTTACGGAAGTAGCACTGGGAACGTCAACGATTCTGCACTTGTAGTTGAAGTCGACAGTCTCGCACTCAGATTCGCTCTCGCAGATGAGCTTGACTTTCGTCATATCCGACTGATATTCGGTGGTGCCGAATGCGCCGGTGAAGTACTCGTCGAACGTAACTTCATGGTTGCCTATGTCGTTCAGGATATTTCTCTCGATGATGATTTCGCCGGTGCCACGCTTGAAGGTGAACTTCGACTGAAGCTCCATCGTGAAGTCGGAGAATTTGATTTCAACGGGAGTCGTTGTGATGACGGTGTCCTCGCCTTCTTTTGACCATGAAGCCTTGCATCTGACTAACGCCAAGTCAATCTCCTCGCTACCGCAGGAGACCTTCAGGGACTTGACCGTACCAGCTCCAGCGTAGTGGGTGAAGTAGCCGGCGCGGTAGTTAGCCTGGATGAGATACGGATACGAAGCGTCATAGACATGGTCTGTTCCGATTCCGCACTTCCAGTCGAGCTGGGCGACATAGGGTCTCAGGTCTATCATAGCTCCGCCCTGATTGAAGTCGAGGCAGGCTCTCATATACGAGTCGCAATACCAGAAGTACTGCTTCTGCGAACCGTAGAGAATGTCCTTCCAGAGAGCAACCTCCGGCTCATCATAGCTCTTGACAGAGCGGTAGTAGTCGGCGAATTCACTCATGGTCATGTCGTCGCACTTGCCCTCTTTTTTGAGCTTGCCATAGTATGCCATTCCGTCCTCATAGGACTTCTTCAGGAGTTCATACGGTGCTTCCCATCTTCCGGCTTTATTGAGCCATCCGGGTCCGACAAAGACCATATTATAAGCTAAACCGTTATTGTACTTTCCAAGGTGTCTGTACTGATCTACCAGGTTGAAGAAATACGGAAGCTCGTTGTCCTTATAGACCAAGCCTCTTAATACATTCTGCGGATGGGTTCCGAAATTGGAGCCGTTGCCATCGAAGCAGGCAATCAGGTCTCTTGAGAGGTGCGGGATTGCTACGATGCCGCTGTCGTCGGCTTCGTTCATTGCCGGGCAGTGAGTGTTATGCTTCGAGGGAATCCACGGTGCCCAAGGTCCGCCATCCATGAAGGTGTACCAGCTGTTGTTGCAGGTATGGTAAGCCTTCGGTCCTTCTTCCCAGCAGGTTGCGACTGCGCATGTAACAGAAGGATACTTCTCCTTGATGTAATTAATGCAGAAAGCGTCGAGGTAGTAAGAGCCGGTCGACTGAGGATAGAAGCCGAACTTCTCATAGAAGAGGGAGAAGCAGTCGTCGATAATCGCCATCTTGTCCTCTTCCGAGAACATCCAGATGCAGAAGTCCTTTGTCTTGTACTTTTCCTTGAACTGCTTGCAGGGAAGTCCCAGGAGGCTTAAGGCGATTTCGTCGCCATAAACCTCGTGGTCGTGCTTCGCCATGTCTACGATGATGTCGTTGAAGAGCGAAGCATAGGTTATCTGAATTGTGGTTTTCAGTCCGTTTGCGTGTGCGGTTTCCTGCTGGAAGATGAATATGTCAAGCGATTCGTCGTGCAGGTCATCAGCACCGACATTTTCTTTCTTTCCACGCCCGGTTACCTTCTCCGCATATTCGGGAGAAAGCTCGGGGCGATGGATTATATTCACTATGAACTTATCCATAATCATATCTCCAGAGGGCTATCAGAGGTGATATAGTCATCTTCAGCAAGAAGATTTCTCTCAGTCTCGGGGTCAAAGAGATGCATTGCCTCGCCGCCGAAGGTGATATTAATCTCGTGCCTAGCCGTCAGAGCATTACGCTGGTCATGGTCGAGCTTCAAAGTCGGGATTCTTACGATGCACTCAGAGTCGTCCGGGCAGGTAGTATGGAGATGGAACTCCGAACCCATCATCTCGTTGACGAGAATCTTAGCGGTGAAGGTGTCGTTTTTGCCGGGAGTACCCATGGTGATATGTTCAGGTCTTACGCCCAGGATAACGCTCATCGTGCCGATGCCCTTGGCTCTGAGTCCTGCGGCTTTCTGCTCGCTGACTTTCATCTGTGTTCCGAACGGAGTGACATAGTAGTCATTCCCTACACGGACGAGCTCAGTGTTATAGAAGTTCATCTGAGGAGCGCCGATGAAGCCTGCAACGAAGAGGTTTTTAGGCATATCGAACACTTCTTCAGGGGTTCCTACCTGCTGGATGAAGCCGTCCTTCATGATGACGATTCTGTCGCCTAAGGTCATAGCTTCGGTCTGATCGTGGGTAACATAGATGAAGGTCGAGTTGATTCTCTGACGAAGGAGGATAATCTCTGCTCTCATCTGGTTACGGAGCTTTGCGTCGAGGTTGGAAAGAGGCTCATCCATGAGGAGCACCTTTGCGTCTCTTACCATAGCTCTGCCTATTGCGACTCTCTGGCGCTGACCGCCGGAAAGAGCACGGGGCTTTCTCATAAGGTAGTCGGTGATGCCGAGGATTTCAGCGACTTCGGTGACTTTCTTGTAGACGGTATCGTTATCTACCTTCTTTAAGCGAAGCGGGAACGCAATGTTCTCGAATACCGAAAGATGCGGATAGAGTGCATAGTTCTGGAATACCATTGCTATATCTCTGTCACGGGGCTCGAGGTCGTTGACGACGGTTCCGTCAATTTCGATGGTACCTTCGGAGATATCTTCAAGACCTGCTATCATTCTTAAAGTAGTTGACTTTCCACAGCCGGAAGGTCCTACAAATACGACAAACTCCTTGTCGGCGATGTCAAGATTGAAGTCCTGAACTGCGACGACGTTCTTGTCGTAAATCTTTTTAACATTTGTAAGTTTAACTGTTGCCATATATCTTCCCTCCTATTAACCTTTGACAGCGCCGCCGGTGACGCCTTCAACATAGTATTTCTGCAGGCACATAAACAGAATTGTTATCGGTATCGCTATACAAACGCCTCCGGCACAGAACAGCGTGTAGTTCGTGTTAATCATGTCTTTCGTGAGCCACGAATAAAGTCCGACCGCTACGTTATAGCCGCTCGACGTACCGAACGCTATGTACGATGCGAAGATGTAGTCAGCCCAAGGCGCCATAAATGCGGTTAAGACGGTGTAGATGACAATTGGCTTTGAAAGCGGAAGGACAACCTTACGCATGACCTGGAATCTGGTTGCACCGTCGACTCTTGCCGCCTCATCAAGGCTCTTGGGAATCGTATCAAGGAAGCCCTTGAATACGTAGTAACCCATACCGGAAGAAGCAAAGTAAACGAGGATTAATCCGGGAACCGCGCCACTCTGTGTAAGACCCATGCCCTTTAAGACGTAATAAAGAATAATCATCGTCAGGAAGCCAGGGAACATTCCTAAAACTAACATTGCGTTCATCAGGAACTTTCTGCCTTTGAAGCGGAGTCTTGAGAGAGCGTAGGACATCATCATGACCATCAGGGTCTGCAAAACTGCGTTGAAGCAGGCGATGATAAGAGTGTTTCCATACCACTTAAGGAAGGAGGTTTCTGTAAACAGGTTGACGTAATTGTCGAGACCCCACTCCTGAGGAATGACATATCCTACCATCCATGTGTTTTCAGTACGGAAGGACTGAAGTAAAATGAATACAAACGGTATCAGCCAGACTATTGACATAACAACAAGGATTATGTAGATGGCGGTATTTGAAAGTATTCTGTTTCTGCGGATACTTGATGCCTTTTTCATTACTGGAAGTCCTCCTCATTCTTCATAGACGGCAAGACGTTGTATACAACAAGCGAGATTACCGCCACGACTACGAACACCATAATACCGATGACTGCCGCGGTCTTGTAGTCGTTGTTAGTTACGGTCAGTCGATATAGCCATGTGATGAGAAGGTCGGTCTTTCCTGCACTGTCTGAAAGTGTGTAAGGAGCACCACCTGTCAAGAGATAGATGACGTTGAAGTTGTTCATGTTGCTGGTGAAGCTGGTAAGAAGATACGGTCCCGTTACAAAGAACATGTAAGGAAGAGTGATCTTGAAGTACTGCTGAACAGGATTTGCGCCGTCGATTCTTGCCGACTCATAGAGGTCGGAAGGAATATTCATAAGTACACCGGTCGTGATAAGCATCAGGTAAGGAACACCGACCCAGACGTTTATGATGATGACCATGACTCTCGCCATCGTCGGATCTGTCCAGAACGGAATTGCCGTCGAGACAATGCCATTATTGATCAGGAATCTGTTGACCAGACCTTCGTCTGAGAACATCTTGGAAACGTAGAGAAGCGAGATGAACTGAGGAATAGCGATTGTGAGTACCAGAATTCCTCTCCAGAGCTTCTTTAATTTGATGCCCTTCTTGTTGATCATCATAGCGACGAGCATTCCCAAGAAGTAGTTAGTGAATGTTGCGAAGAATGCCCAGATGAGTGTCCACGAAAGGAGCTCACCGAATGTTGCCGAGAATGTTGAGGTTCCGTTGCCCCATGTGAAGAGCTGGTTGAAATTAGACCATCCTACCCATTCAAACATATTTACAGGTGGGGTGTGGTTAAAGTCGTAGTTTGTGAAGGCTATCATAATCATAAGGATTATCGGGATAACCGTGAAGATTACGATACCTAAAACAGGAAGTGCCAGAACGGTCTTGTAGAACTGGTCGTCGACTAAGGACTTTAAGTCGTCCTTGCCAGACTTCAGCTTCTTGCCCTTGGCGAGTATTGCCTGAGCATCCCTGTTTTGTTTTACATTGAGTCTCCAGGTATAGATGAAGCAAAGAATGAAGACTATGGAAAGAACTCCATAAATCAGAATCTGCAAAGTGTTGTCGCCGTAAACAACGGTGTCAACTTCATAATCTATCCCGGCAATGGTCTGTACAGCTTTCTGTGTGGTTGTCGGAGTGAGGTTCTTAAGCGAAAGCTTGACTATCCATGCTCCACCCCAGAGAGCCATGTACACTATAAATATGACTTCGAACAGGAAGAAGAGTATTCCTCTCATTACCTGCCCTCTTGCTATCGAGCCGAAGCCCATGACAACGAATGAAATTCTTGTCTTCCAGTCACCGTTCTTGAATGTCAGGAATATATCCTGGAATTCGTGTGCAACTGCAAGACCGAAGCTTTTGAATGCTCTGCCTATTGCGCAGATAAGGTGCCAAAGCTTATTCGGAATATCAACAATGAAGTTCCAGATGGAAAAGAGCAGTCTCATCGGTTTGCTATAATGCAGATATTTCAGTTCTTTTGCGGTTATTTTGTCAGCCATTTCAATCCTCCTATAGATATTACCCTTTACATCAGGCAGGCTGCCCTTTTCCATACGGAATTTCCCAGTCCGGAAGTCCCCTCGGAATGAAAAAACAAAAGGAGGTCGGGGATAACCCCAACCCCCTTCGGTTGATGTTAAGTTAGGTTTTCAGTTTGCTGAGAAAATCAGTTAGCTGTAACGGTGATAACAGGAGTATCGCCGGTGGTGTCGAGAGTTACATGGTAAGAACCAGGATCAACAACGATATTGTTGTCTCCGCCTTCAGTTCCTACAGAGCCTTCAGAGAGGTGGCTGTAGCCGATACCGGAAGCATCGTAGTCGCCTGCATCCCAAGCGCCGTACATAACAACTCTGAATCCGGACTCGCCGGTAACATTGATGTCATATTCCCAGATACCAACGTAAGGATCGTCAGAATCAACCTGGTTGTCAGTAAGAACGTACTCGCCGTTCTCGCCGCCGGTGCAGCTCCAGCTTACGTCCATGTCACCAACGATAACCCAACCCTGAGTGGAAGCACTTGAAAGAATGCTCTCAATACCTGCAGTGTAGGTGTCGAGGATAGCCTGGAGGTCGGAATCAGAAGGTGAAGTGGTTCCAAGAGCCTGAATGGAAGCACCGATTGCCTTGGAGGTATCCCACCAAGCGTTCGGATACTGACCCTGAGGAGTGCCGTATTCGTTCTGAGCGGCGAGTGCGGCAAGAGCAATGTTCTCCTGGACAGCATCACTAGCCTGAACATTTACGTTGGAAGGACCCCAAGCAAGGGCGTCGAATCTTTCCTGCTGGCAAGCTTCGCCAGAAAGGTAAGCAGCTACTGACTGGCAGTAAGCAGCCTTGGTAGCGTCAGTCTGAGGCTTTACACCAAGAAGCTTGTTACCAGAGTAAGAACCGAGGTGATAGGTTTCGCCATCAACGGTGAAGCTCCAGAGGTCGGTGCAGCCGAGGTTGTCGCCCAAAGCTTCAGAAGCGGTGGTGTAATCCCAGGTACCGGTAACTACTACTGCGGCGTCACTTGAGAATGAAGCTGCGGAAGAAGAATTTACGAAGATGCCACTGTTGATGAGTTCAGCCATTCCCTTTGCAGCTGCGATACCTGCTTCAGAATTGAAGGTGTCGGTATAGCCGGTGAATGTTCCGTCATCATCGGTTGACCAGTCGGATATGCAACCGGTTGCGAAGAAGTAGGATGCTGCATACCAACCGGAGTCGGTGAGCTCGAAAGCGATGGTCTTACCAGCTGCGGAAACAGCCTCGATAAGAGCGGTCTGGTCTTCGAGAATGGACTCGTCGGTGATAACGCTCTTGTCGTAGTATACGAAGTAGCCGTTATCAGAAGTGAGCGGGAATGCATAGATACCACCGGAAACGGTTGCGGCGGCAACTGCGCCTGCGTCGTTCTCAGAGGTGATGGTGTCAGCCAAAGAGCTGGAAACCTGAGTGAGAGCTCCTGCCTGGACAAGTCTTGCGAGCTGGTCCTGAGCGAAGAAGTAGATGTCTGCGCCGGCAGTAACGTCGGTGATCATGTTGGTTGCGGCTTCGCCTTCACCTACAGCTTCAACAGTGAAGTTGATGGAAGTGCCGTTAGCTTCGTTATAAGCCGCGAGCTGAGATGTTGTCAGATCAACTGCTGCTTCAGGGCACCATACAGTGATGGAGATTGTGCTGGTATCGACATCGGAAGTGTCGGTGTTTGCAGAACTGTCGCTGTTGCTACCGCTATCGCTTGAGGTATCGCCGCAAGCAACGAGTGAAAGAAGCATGATAGCAGAAAAAAGTACAGCAAGAATTCTGCGCCAATTTGTTTTCATGATAGTTTCCTCCTTGGAAAGAGTATTTTGATATTATGCCCCACAGTCGCAAGTGATGTGCAAATTTTAAACGGGGCACTTATGTATTTTGCACAAACCTATTTTATACCTTTTGTACGAAAATGTCAACACAAAAACCGAAATTTTATTGAGAATTTTTACAAGACCCTCGCAGAATCCACGAAAACCGGCTTGGGAAGCGGGTTTGTAAGTATTAAAAAGTTGTCCCAAGTCCAAAGAAGTCATCACAAGCCGGTTAATTTGTCGTCAAGCTTTTCCAGTACTGATGTGGGCAATTTTAATATTGTGTCATTGGGTTCCTGATACATAGCCGTGGAATACTTTCTCTCACCATTTTTCCTTGCAAAAATAAATCTGACTATAAATGCTTCTTCCGACTTGTCAAAGCAATCTTCAACTCTCAGACTCCTTGCGATATAGTGATCGCCGACTATATTTCCATTCTGGTCGGTGTCCTCACTCAGACACATAGTGAGTTCCAAATCAGTCAATCCGAACTTGTATGTAAACGTGTGCGTTGTCGTATCTTCCAGGATGAAAAGCTCAGAGTCCACAACTTTGCCTATGTTTATCAACTGGGAAGCCTTTTTGGCGCACAAATCATAAGGATGTCTTTTGCTGAAAAAGATATGGTCAGCTTTTAGTCTGCCACGGATGGCGTCTTTGTAGAATTGCTCGGCACGGAGCGTCGAATCAACACCGGTCAGGTGCATGAAATCGCGTTCCCTGAACACAACTTCGATGTATCTGTCATCAAATACATATAAGAAATGACGACCAACCATTTTTTCTTTGTAAATCAGCGCCGCCTTCTCTATTGTTTTTATAAGCCTTTCCTTTTTCTGTTCCTTGCCTTTTGACATCTTTGCAACCACCCGGATTTTATTATCAAAAAAGCAGGCGATGGTATCACCGCCTGCATTTCTTTTGTTCTTGCGTGTTATAATGCTGGCTGTCAGCTCCGTGCCCTACCGGGCACAACAATTGCAACTAAGGCAATTGTCAGCCATGGGAAATTTAAGTCCCCCATGTGGACTACACTCGCATCCCGAGTGCGGGTCCGTGTCCTACCGAACACTACAGTTGTCAGCAACTATGTTGCTGTGAAACTGCTCGCTATGGGCTTTACCCTGCCCCATATCCAGTACAGCTTTAGCGTGCCGCCACACGAGAAGCATCACTGCTTCCATAAATATTATACTCGAAACCGGAAGAAAAATCAACAGTTTCAGAAAATTTTTTAAGCGTTCTTTTCTGCAAACTCTTTAAATTCCTCCAATGCCGGAAGCACGTTGCCGTCATAATCGAAGAGGCATTGGTTTGCCCATTCGTTGCCGTCGGTCTTGTCCTCCTCGTGAATGTACTTGCGGGCGCCTGCGCTTGCCCAGGTGCCTTTCGGGCTCGGAATCCAGGCGGGCTCCCAGTAGTAGATGCCCTTGAAATTCCTGACTTCGGGAAGTAGCTCCAAAAGCTTATGGATAAACTGCTTCTGCCCTTCGATGCTGATTGGATACGGAAGTGGCTGTCCCTCCTCTGGAACATAGCTATGGTCGACCACCAAATGCTGACCCTTACCGGTCTTGTCGAAATGCTCAAGAGTGAACGCGTAAAAGGTTTCAACGATGTAGAGCTCTTTGTTGTATCGCTCTGCCATATCGTTCATGTTGGCGATAAGCTCGTCGAAAGAATGATGCCAGTAGGGGTAGTAGCTCATGCCGATTGCGTCGAAGTCCAGACCTCGGGAAACCATGTTGTCGAAGAATTCGCGGTATCTGGGGTTATCAAAGCTACTTTCAAGATGAATCATGACCTTGGCAGCGGTCGTGCTTCTTACGCCTGCCACCCCTGCTTTCAGAAGTTCGTAGAGATTATGGTAGCCATCACGACTGCCGGTTTCCTCGTTCCAGGAAAGTCTGCCATACTCCCACAGCATACCACGTGTTATCTCGTTTCCGACCTGAACCATGTCCGGCTCACAGCCGTTTTCTTTCAGGTGCGAGATGACCTCAACTGTGTAGTCATGGACGGCTGTTTTAAGCTCTTCAAAGCCGAGCCCAGCCCAAGCCTTCGGGATAGTCTGCTTCGACGGGTCGCACCAGAAATCGCTGTAGTGGATGTCGAGAAGGAAGCTCATCCCTGCGGCTTTAACACGCTTGGCAAGAGCTGTCACTCTCGGCAGGTCACAGGTGCCAGCACCGTAGGTCTCGCCGTTCTCGTCGAATGGGTCGTGCCAAAGGCGGAGACGAATCGAATTTACTCCGTAATCCCCGAGAATTGCGATTAAATCGCCTTCTTTGCCGTTATCATAGAACTTTATGCCCTCCGATTCCAAATCGTAAAGGGTGGAAATGTCCATTCCAATTTCGTATTTAGCCATAGATTAGTCCTTCCTTGCGAGTGCGAAATCGTCAAAGTGCGCCCATGTTGCCGCCGCACCGGTCGACTTGATTCCGACTGTTATGTCGGTGGTTTCGGTGACGGTGAACTCAACTGTCGTCTGAACCCAGTCGCTCCATGTATTGCCCCAGGTGATTTCAGCTTCATAAGTCTCGTCGCCGACGGTCACGTAAAGAGTGCACTCGGGATAGAGATAGTTCTCCATCGCGCTTCTTCCGTAGACCGAGAAGACATAGGTTCCGGCAGTCAGATTGTAGATATCCTGACTGAGGGTATTCTCGAACGCAGACGAACACCAGATATTGAGGTTATTACTTCCGGTTCTGGCGTTCTTCGACTCGACGCGATAAGAATTGTCAGTGCCGGACATGTTCCAGGCGGTTATTGTCGAGAAGTCCTTGACATCCGACGAAACGCTGTCGTCGTCAAAGCTTCCGTTCTTCAGATAGTCGTAGTAAGTGAGGACATCGGCGGTGATTTCATAGTCAGTGCCACCGCAGGTGACTGTTCCGGTGACGGTGTATTCGCCCTCACCGCTGATTGCGGCGACTTCATCCTCGTTCCATGTTATTTCGAGCTCAACCCAGCGGTCGAGATCGGTTAACGCAGTCGCAGTTTCTGGAAGAGCAATCTCTTCAGATGAGGATAAATCAATCATACAGCTGATTTCGGTGTTGATTTCAAGTATGTTTTCCTCTGCGGTGCCCGAATCGCGCATAAGCTTGAAGGCGTTAAGGCTGGCAAGCGGGTTTCCGTCGAAGTCGAATAATGCCTGATTTGCCCACGAGACTGTTCCTTCTCCTCCGCCGTCGCCCTGAGAGACGAGATAGTCGTGCGCATACTCAGAAGCCCATGACGTTCCCGCAAGCGGAAGCCATGCAGGCTCCCAATAGAAACTACCGATTCTGGTGTCTACAGAAGCGATAACCTCGTTCACGTCGTGGATATATGATGCCTGTCCCTGGACGGTAGCCTTGTAGCCGCCTGCTTCCTCAAGGGCAGAGCTGAAAATGTTGCCGGTGTATTCGTTAGAATCGTCGCCGTAGCCATAGGAGTACTCCATCACGCAAATCTTCTGGTCATACTTTTCTGCAAGCTTCTCGACACAGTCCTGGAAGTCCGCCATCGAGCCGTGCCAGTAGGAGTAGTAGCTAAGACCGATAACGTCGAACTCAACTCCCGCTTCTATGAGAGTATCAAGCTTTCCGGAAATAGTCGAATATGTTGCACCCTCGGCAAGGTGGACAACAGTTAAAATATCTTCGTCAATGTCCTTTACAGCCGACATCGCCGCAGACATGTAGATTGCCTGATAGGTAGCGGACTTGCCGTTAGGGTACATGATGCCGTTATTGACTTCGTTGCCGGTCTGGACCATTGAAGGAAGGCAACCGGCTTCTTCAAAAGCCTCAAGAACGCTGTAGGTATAGTCATATACTACCTGTCTTAATTCTTCGCTTATGTAGCCCTCCCATTCGCGCGGAAGAGTCTGCTTGGATGGGTCAGCCCAGAAGTCGCTGTAGTGGAAGTCGAGACAAGCCTTCATTCCAGCCGCAACAGCACGTTTTGCGATTTCGATGTCTGTTTCAAGGTCGTTTCCGCCACCACCGAAGCTGTTGCCATCCTCGTCATACGGGTCGTTCCAGAGACGGATTCTCACGTAATTCACGCCATAGTCAGCAAGAAGCTCAAAGATGTCCGTCTCGTTGCCGTCTTCGTCATAGAACTTTCCGCCGGCGTTCTCAACTTCGATAATCGACGACAGGTCGACGCCAAAGATGAAGTCGTCATCTAATCCTTCAATCTCGCTCACCTGGATGCCATATTCAGAGTAATCGAATACTTTCCCGCTGTTCCCGCAGGCGCAAAGAGCAGTAAGCCCGATTGCAACGCAGAGAACTATGGTTAATATAAGTTTAAAGTGTTTCATATTATCACCTCAAGATTTGGTATATATAATGATATTGCAAAATTTCCAAATTGTCAAGCCCGTATCAAAAAGAATTTATGCAAACTGTCGCCAATTGTGTATAAAAAAATCCGCAAGGCTTGTTACCATGCGGCTCTTTTCATGATAGAAAATAATCATATGTCCATTTATATCTGACTGCGTGGAAGCTCTCGCCTGTAAGTCCGAAATGCCGCCCTTGCCAGGTGAACATCAGGGTTTTGCCGTAGTATAGCATATCCATGCCGGAGATTTCCGAAAAGTTGAAAACAGATCCGCCTATCTCTATTCTGTCAAGATAGCCCTTGATTTCCGTTTCCTGAAGCGTTATACGCTCGTGATTCGGGGCGATTTCGTAGAACTTAAGGTCAGAATCGGTGAACAGAAGCTCATCCGGTTGTCTCTGAGATAAGTTCTCCCGGAATTTCTTTTCAACCCACTTGCCCCAGTCGTAGACGTTGTCGAAAGGCAAGTTTTCGCCCTCAAGGAAGCCGTATTCATTGTACTTGCCATGAAGTCCACAATGCGGGCACCTGAACTCGTCGCCGGAGGTTTCAAGGGTGTTATACTCCCCACAAGCAGGACAGATGACGAGATAATTTTCAAGACCCTCGGCAAGGCGTTCGCCCTTGTATCTGTTCATCTCAGTCCGCTGAGTTTCGTAGGCGTTGTCGTGGATGTCGCGGTTGATGAGCTCGGTTATCTCGTGGGGAGACATCTTTGCGACCTCATCAGCTGTGAGATATGACTTTATCTCGCCCCACATCTTGCCCTTTCGGGTTGTGTATGCCCACCTCGGAGCAGTGAAGTAGCCGCCACCCAGGCGATATGTAACGAGACCGCATTTTCCTGATTTACAGAGCTTTCCGATGCTGTCCGTGAGGATTTCAGTCTCACCATTGAATGAACGACTGCCCTCCGGGAAGAGCATAATGCTGTACCCTGCTCTGAGCCTGCGGATTATCTCTTTTACCGCCGCAGTGTCGGCATCGGCTTTATACATGGTGATCGGGTGGAAGAAGAAATCGAGTAATGGGAAGATGCTCCGCGACTGAATATGCTCCCCGCCGACGATGTACATCTGCCTAGGAAATGCGCACCCGACCATTATCATGTCTATCTCAGTGAAGTGGTTCGAGACAACCAGGCAGGGCTCTTTCAGCCTTAAGTGCTTGGTCTTAAAGCCATATCTTATAGCCATATACGGCTGAGCGATTACCCATGAAAATGTCCAGACGAATCTGTGCAGGAGATTCCTTTTGATTTTGTTCTTCGATGTCTTTTTCTTATCATCCGGCACGACCGCTCACTCTTTTCCGTCTGTTTTCTTGAGGCGTTTTATTTCATAGCAAAGTATCAGAACAATCACTGCAACTGCTCCCAAGCCGATTCCGACAAGCATAGGAGTGTCGATTCCAACAAAGCCGGTGTCCCTGAGATTTATGAGAAGCATTATAACTCCCGAAATCGCCAGGAGGACGCCTATTATCAGGTTACAGCTTGAAACCCTTATCTTGTTCGCAAGGCTTGCAGAAATCTGAGCCGCAATAAGGGTGAATGCGACACAGGTTACGAGACGGCTCATGTCAGGCATTCCGTTGATTGCAAAGTGAGATACGGCGCCTATAAGTGCTGTGAATGTCATGATAAATACGCTTGTCCCGACGGCTGTTTTTAAAGCATAGCCCATAACAACTGTCAGAATGAAAAGCATCATCATTCCTCCGCCTGTGCCCTGGAATCCACAGAGGAATCCAGTGTACATTCCGAAGAGCACCGACATTATCGTCCTTGCCTTTGCGCCGGCGCCAATTTCCCTGCCGTTGTCGTTTGGCATGAGAAGGAATTTGAGCCCCAGTCCCAAAGAGATAAGCACCGTCCAGTAGGTCATAGCGGTGTCGCCGATGGCAGTTGATGAGACGAAGTAGCCGACGATGCTTCCGATTATCGTACAACTTATGACTGAGACAAGAAGCGGAATACACTTTTTTATATTTATGTTTCCGTGGCGATAGTACGTCAAAGAGCTTGCTCCAGATGCCAGAACATCCGAAGCAAGTGCTATTCCTATTGCCTCATATGAGGGTATTCCTAAGAAAGTTACAAGTATCGGCGAGATATAAACCGCCGCCGAAAGACCGGCAAATCCGGTCGCCACGCCTGCCCCAATTCCTGCAAGCGCACATATCAAAAATTCAAACATGATTCTCCAAGATCAACTTCCAGACTATACTATCGTGTGATTACAGTCACAAACATAGTGATTATAGCAAAGAACGCCTTTTCGTTCAAGCGTCTTCTTTAAATATTCACTTTTCGCCAAGAATTTTCATTTGCTCTGCAGCACATGCGTCTACAAACTGCTCTGCGGCTCTCGGGGTGAATCCACCCTTTCTGAGGGCAAATGCACAAGCCTTGACTTCGACTTCGTCCGACCACTGAAGCTTCATTTCATCGAACAATCCCTTGACTATTTCAAGATAGCCCTGTTTTGACGGCTTTGTGAAGAGAATCACGAGCCCGAATCTCTCGGACATCGAAATCTGCTCCTGCATCGTGTCGCCTCTGTGAACGTCGTCGCCGTCACGGTCGGAGAAGCTCTCTTTTACAAGGTGCCGACGGTTGCTCGTGACATAAATGACTGTATTCGGTGACTGAACGGAAGCCGAGCCTTCCAGAATAGCTTTGAGCGCACTAAAATTGTCGTCGTCTGCATTGAAGGACAGGTCATCGATGAAGATTATGAATTTGAGAGGATTATCCCGAACCGATTCCATAATGTGGGGGATATCCCGGAGCTGTTCTTTTCTTACCTCGATAAGCCTGAGTCCCTTCGGCGCAAAATAGTTCGCAACCGCTTTGACGCTCGAAGACTTGCCGGTTCCGGCATCGCCGTAAAGAAGAGTGTTTGCGCATGGTCTGCCGTCAAGGAAGGCAAGTGTGTTCCCGATCAGCTGTTCCCGCTGGCTCTCATAGCCGATGAGGTGCGAGAGTTTTGTCTTGTCGGGAGACCTCAGAGGAGTAATCTCCCCGTCAACAACACGGAACATAACGTTTTTAGCGTAGATTCCATAGCCTGTACTTCCGACGTTCAGGGCTCTTCTTTCGTATTCCGAAACAAAGTCGAACTTTGTCGTTTCAAAATCGGGCAGGTAGCCCTTGTAGCCGGTAAACTCTTTGAGAGAATCAGAAGTGATTTCGGAAAGCTCGCCGAAAATTTTTAACTCCTCACGGGCACAGTCTGAAAGCACCGCAGGGATTTCAAGATTCTCCGAGCGGAGCTTGATATAGTCGTTCTCGTCTTCCGAGACGGCGTCCATAAGATAGTGCCCGAAGTCGTAGCCGTGCTTAAATAGCTCGCTCACAAAATCGGCATAGAGAGCAATTCTATTCTCACCTTCGGAACTGTCTAAGAGACGGCGAAGCGAGGCTAGAACCTCGCCTTTCGCTACGCCTCTGAAAAGAACTATTGAATCGAGTTTGGATAAAAACTCCCTTGAATCGCACATTTTCAGTCACTTCCTGTTTTAAAGCCGGGCGATAATTGCGTCGGTCATTTCGGTGGTAGAAAGAGGCTTTACGCCACTTTCTCCGGCAATATCGGCGGTTCTCAGACCGTCGTTAAGTACCTTGTCAACTGCCGACTCGATGCAGTCTGCCTCGTCAATGAGTGAGAAGGAGTATCTCAGCATCATTGCCGCAGAAAGGATGGTCGCAATCGGGTTTGCGATTCCCTTTCTGGCGATGTCAGGTGCGGAGCCGTGAATCGGCTCGTACATGCCTCTTGTGTTGTCTCCTAGCGATGCCGACGGGAGCATACCGATTGAACCGGTAAGCTGTGAAGCCTCGTCGGAGAGAATATCGCTGAACATGTTTGAAGTCACGATGACATCGAACTGGGAAGGATTACGTACAAGCTGCATTGCCGCATTGTCGACAAGCATATCTGAACATGTGACACCGTCGTACTCTTTTTCTATCTCGTGGATTGTCTTTCTCCAGAGACGGGAAGTTTCAAGGACGTTTGCTTTGTCGATGCTGGTGACTTTGCCCTTGCGCTTCTGAGCCGTTTCAAATGCGACACGGGAAATTCTCTCGATTTCAAAGCGTGAGTAACACTCGGTGTCGAAGGCTTCCTCGCCGTACTTGCCGGTGCGATACCCTCTGTCGCCGAAGTAGATGCCACCGGTGAGTTCACGAACTATCATGATGTCAAATCCGCCGGAAGCGATGTCTTCTCTTAACGGGCAGTCGCCTTTGAGGGCAGGATAGAGCTTTGCGGGGCGAAGGTTTGTGAAGAGCCCCAAAGCCGCACGGATTCCCAGAAGTGCCTTCTCAGGACGCTTTTCGCCCGAAAGGTTGTCCCACTTGGGACCTCCGACTGCTCCCAGAAGAACGCTGTCGGAAGCAAGGCATCCGTCGACCGTTTCCTTAGGAAGTGGCTCGCCACACTCGTCGATAGCCGCACCGCCGATTAAATAGGGCGTAAATTTGAATTCATGCCCGAACTTCTCGCCGACGGCTTCAAGAACTCTTACGGCACTGTCGACAATCTCGGGACCGATTCCGTCTCCACGGAGAAGTGCTATATTGTATGTCATAGATATCACCCAATTACGCCTTTCTTTACTGCTTCAACCAGTCCTCCGGCAGAGATTATATTCTGTATGAACTCCGGGAAGGGCTCCGACTGGTACTCCTTGCCGGTGGTCTTGTTCGTGATGACGCCGGTCGAAAGGTTTACCGAGACTTCGTCGCCGTCCTGGATTTCCTCAGCCGCAGTCGGGCACTCAACTATCGCAAGACCGATGTTTATCGAGTTGCGATAGAAGATTCTTGCAAAGCTCTTGGCGATTACTACTGAAATGCTGCTTGCCTTGATTGCCGCAGGTGCATGTTCACGGGAGGAGCCGCAACCGAAGTTTTCTCCGGCGACGATGATGTCGCCCGGGTTCACTTTTTCGTGGAAACTCTTATCTAAGTCCTCCATGCAGTGAGCCGCCAGAAATTCGGGCTCGCTCGAATTAAGGTATCTTGCGGGGATGATGACGTCGGTGTCGACGTTGTTTCCGTACTTGATGACTTTGCCAGAACTTATCATATTGTCGCCTCCCTCGGGTCGGTGATTTTGCCTGTCAATGCGCTTGCCGCCGCAGTTGTGGGGCTTGCAAGATATACTTCGGAAGTCGGGTCGCCCATTCTTCCGACGAAGTTTCTATTTGTCGTGGAGACACATCTTTCGCCGTGCGCAAGAACTCCCATGTATCCGCCCAAGCACGGTCCACAGGTCGGAGTCGAGACGATGCAACCGGCTTCGATGAAGTCCTTTATGAAGCCTTCTTCGAGGCATCTAAGATATACCTTCTGTGTTGCCGGGATGATGATAACTCGGAGCCCTTCGGCAACCTTGTGTCCCTTGATTATTTCCCATGCGGTCTTGATGTCGTCGTACAAGCCATTTGTGCAGGAGCCGATAACGACCTGGTCGATTTTTACCTCGCCGATTTCGTCGACGGTGTGGGTGTTCTCAGGGAGATGCGGGAAAGCGACTGTCGGCTTGATTTCGCTGAGGTCGATTTTGATTACCTCGTCATACTCCGCGTCGGGGTCGGCGTGGAAGATTTTTGGTTCACGCTGTGCGTGTTCCTTCTCATATTCAAGGGTCTTGTCATCGACCTCGAATATGCCGTTCTTGGCACCGGCTTCTATAGCCATATTGCAGATGGTGAAGCGGTCGCTCATAGAGAGATTGTGTGCGCCTTCACCTGTGAACTCCATCGAGCGGTAGAGTGCGCCGTCAACGCCAATCATTCCGATGATGTGTAGGATTACGTCCTTGCCGCTGACGCATGGGGAAAGTTTGCCGGAAAGCTCAAACTTGATAGCGGAAGGAACCTTGAACCAGGCTTTGCCGGTCGCCATTCCGAATGCCATATCGGTAGAACCAACACCGGTCGAGAATGCTCCGAGTGCGCCGTAGGTGCAGGTGTGAGAGTCGGCGCCGATGGTGACGTCGCCGCTGACAACCAAGCCACTTTCGGGGAGAAGTGCGTGCTCGATTCCCATCTTTCCGACGTCATAGAAGCCGTCCATAGCGTGCTCATTGCAGAAATCACGGCAGATTTTGCACTGCTCAGCCGCCTTGATGTCCTTGTTCGGGACGAAGTGATCCATAACCATGGTTACTTTGTCCTTGTCGAAGACATTATCGAGTCCCATCTTGTTGAATTCCCTGATGGCAGGCGGACAGGTTACGTCATTGCCGTGAACCCGGTCTAAGTTGCACAGGACGAGCTGACCCGCTTCGAGCTTGTCCGCACCACAATGTGCGGCAAGAATTTTTTGTGAGAGTGTCATTCCCATGTAGTCCTATCCTCCTGTTACTTTATGTTGATAATCGCACCCTTGTCGGCGGATGAAACCATCTTAGCATATCTCTTTAAGTATCCACTGAGATTGTCGTTGGTCTTCAAAACATCGGTCTTGCGTCTCTCCTCGAGCTCTTCGTCACTGACTTCGAGATGAATCTTGTGCTCGGGGATGTTGATTGAAATCATGTCGCCCTCGTGGATATAGGCGATAGTTCCGCCGTTTGCCGCTTCAGGTGAAACGTGACCGATCGCGGCTCCTCTGGTGGCACCAGAGAATCTTCCGTCTGTGATGAGGGCGACTTCCTTGTCAAGTCCCGCACCTGCAATAGCAGACGTCGGAGAAAGCATTTCTCTCATGCCGGGTCCACCTGCGGGTCCCTCATAACGAATAACCACAACGTCACCGGACTTGATTCCGCCAGCATAGATGACCTTGATGCACTCTTCCTCGCTGTTGAAGACTCTTGCTGGTCCACGGTGGACGAGCATTTCGGGGGCAACTGCGCTTCTCTTGACGACACAGCCGTTTTCTGCGACGTTTCCGAAGAGAACTGCGATTCCGCCTGTTTCGGAATAAGGATTGTCGATGTCACGGATAACCGTGTTGTCGAGATTCTCAACCTCTGCGATATTCTCACCCAAGGTCTTTCCTGTGCAGGTCATTACGTCGGTGGTGATTAAATTCTTCTTTGCGAGTTCTTTAAGAACTGCATATACTCCGCCGGTTTCGTTGAGGTCCTCCATATAGGTAGGTCCTGCCGGTGCTAAGTGGCAGAGGTTCGGGGTTCTCTCGCTTATCTCGTTTACAAGAGGCAAGCTGAATTCGACATCGCACTCGTTTGCGATTGCCGGAAGGTGGAGCATCGAGTTGGTGGAGCATCCGAGCGCCATATCGGCTGTCAGTGCGTTATAGATAGCCTCTTTAGTCATTATGTCACGGGCTCTGATATTCTTTCTCACGAGCTCCATAACCTGCATACCGGCTCTCTTTGCAAGGTCGATTCTTGCAGAATATGCCGCAGGGATTGTGCCGTTGCCACGGAGCCCCATACCCATGACTTCCGTTAAGCAGTTCATAGAGTTTGCGGTGTACATTCCGGAGCAGGAACCGCAGGAAGGACAAGCCCTCATTTCGTATTCACGGAGCTTTTCGGCGGACATTTTTCCTGCCGAATAGGCACCTACTGCCTCGAACATGCTTGAAAGACTGGTCTTGTGACCATCGACGTGACCGGCGAGCATAGGTCCGCCGGAAACGAAAATTGTCGGCAGGTTCAGTCTTGCCGCCGCCATGAGAAGTCCGGGCACGTTCTTGTCGCAGTTAGGAATCATGACGAGTCCGTCAAAGCCGTGAGCTTTTACCATAGCTTCGGTTGAATCAGCGATGAGGTCTCTTGTGACTAACGAGTACTTCATGCCCTCGTGACCCATCGCTATGCCGTCGCAGACTGCGATTGCAGGGAATACAATCGGGGTTCCTCCCGCCATTGCAACGCCAATCTTGACGGCTTCTGTAATCTTATCCAGATTCATATGCCCCGGGACAATTTCATTATAGGAGCTTACTATACCGATAAGAGGGCGTCTAAGTTCCTCCTCGGTGAGTCCCAGAGCGTTATAAAGGGAACGGTGAGGTGCATTCTCAAATCCGTCCACAATTCTATCTTTAACCATAGGTGAATCTCCTTGTATCATAAATATAGAGGCGACCCCACTGCTCCCTTGAGAGCAATGGAGCCGTCAGAAATTTTAACCGAAAATCAGTTGTTGATGAGCTTGTCCTCGTCGCTCCAGCTGTAGAGCTTGCGGATTTCTCTGCCGACTACTTCGGAAGGATGCTCCTTAGCTTTCTTTCTCATAGCGTTGAAGTGAACCTGTGCTCCTGCGTCGGACATGTCGAGGAGGAACTCCTTGGCGAATGTGCCGTCCTGAATATCAGAAAGAATCTTCTTCATGGTCTTCTTGGTCTCGTCAGTGATGAGCTTCGGACCGGTTACATAGTCGCCGTACTCGGCGGTGTTGGAGATGGAGTACCTCATTCCCTCGAAGCCGCTCTGATAGATGAGGTCGACGATGAGCTTCATCTCGTGGATGCACTCGAAGTAAGCGTTTCTCGGGTCGTAGCCAGCCTCGCAGAGGGTCTCAAAGCCTGCCTGCATCAGAGCGCAAACGCCGCCGCAGAGAACAGCCTGCTCGCCGAAGAGGTCGGTTTCGGTCTCAGTTCTGAAGGTGGTTTCCAAAACGCCTGCTCTTGCGCCGCCGATACCTAAAGCATATGCCAAACCGATATCAAGAGCATCGCCTGTAGCGTCCTGCTCAACAGCGATAAGACAAGGAACGCCCTTACCTGCCTGATATTCACTTCTTACAGTGTGTCCGGGTCCCTTAGGCGCAATCATGATGACATTGACATCCTTCGGTGGCTTGATGCAACCAAAGTGGATGTTGAAGCCGTGAGCGAATGCCAAAGTCTTTCCTGCTGTGAGGTTCGGCTCGATGCTCTCTTTATAGAGCTTAGCCTGCAACTCATCATTGATGAGAATCATGATGATGTCTGCATTCTTTGCGGCTTCTGCTGAAGTCATGACTTTGAGTCCTGCGGCTTCAGCCTTTGCCCAAGACTTTGAACCCTCATAAAGACCTACGATGACGTCAACTCCACTGTCGTGAAGGTTGAGTGCATGAGCATGTCCCTGTGAGCCGTAGCCGATGATGGCGACTGTCTTTCCGTTAAGTCTGGAAAGGTCGCAGTCCTGCTGATAAAAGATTCTGTTTTCCATGATTTTTTGTCTCCTTAGATAGCTATATTTTTAGTTTGCCATTTGGGTCAGATAAATTCTTCCGGGTTCAGCCCTTCGAGCATGTTTGATGAGCCCTTCTGAAGTGCTACAACACCGGTGCGGCAGAGTTCGACGATGCCGAGCTCTCTTACCATTTCGATGAAAGCGTCGAGCTTGTCGGTGGTTCCGGTAACCTCAATACTGAGTGTGTTCACGGAATAGTCAACAATCTTCGCTTTGAATATGTCAAGTGCCGAGAGAAGTCTCTGGTGATTCTCGGGGTCGTTGCGGACTTTTACGAGCATCAGCTCGCGCTGAAGTGCCTTTGCGTCCTCGATATACTCGACTTTCTTGACGTTAAAGAGCTTGCGGAGCTGGTTAATCATCTGGTCTCTTGCATAGCCGTCGCCACTCATCGTGATGGTGATACGGGAGTACTCGGGAGATTCGGTGACGCCAACTGTAAGTGAGTCGATATTGAAGCCACGGCGGGTGAACATGCTTGTGACACGGGAAAGAACGCCGAACTTATTTTCTACGTATACCGCTATAACAAATCTTGAACTGTCAGCCACGATTACTCCTCCTTTGCCTTAGCGTCAACTATGATGTCTTCGATTGCTCCTCCGGGAGGAAGCATGGGAAGAACGAACTCGTCCATGTCAATTCTGCAATCGATAAGTGTTACAGAGTCACTGTCGTATGCCTTCTGGAACTCTCTGCGGAACTTCTCCGGAGTGTCGCACATGACTCCCTTTGCTCCGAATGCGTCGGCAAGCTTCACAAAGTCGGTCGGGCGATTAAGTGTCGTGTTCGAGTAGTGGTGATTATAGAAGAGTGTCTGCCACTGACGAACCATTCCGAGGGTGCCGTTATTCATAAGAACTATTGTAAGTGGAACGTGGGTATTTACTGCGGTGCAAAGCTCGTTTAAGTTCATTCCGAAGCTTCCGTCGCCGGTGATTAATACTGTCTTGTTCCCTGTTCCGACACATGCGCCGATTGCGGCCCCCATTCCGAAGCCCATCGTTCCGAGTCCGCCGCTTGAAACAATCTTACGGGGCTTCTGGAAGTTGATGTACTGGCAAGCCCACATCTGGTGCTGACCGACGTCGGTTGCAATGATGGTATCGGCGTCCTTGATTTCGTTTATCGTCTGCATGACGAAGTGTGGCGTCAAGCCCTTGTCCTCATGCATATAGGACTTTTCAAGGCGCTTGAGTTCCTTGATGTGCGCCATCCAGTCGGGGTTCTTCCGGGGTTCAACTCCGTCGATAATCTTTCTTAAAGAGATTGAAATATCTCCGCAGACGCCGACATTTGCAGGAATGTTCTTGTTTATTTCGGCGAAGTCGAGGTCGATGTGAATAATCGATGCGCCTTTAGCAAATCTCGACTTGTCGCCGGTAGCTCTGTCGCTGAATCTTGTGCCGATTGCGATTATTACATCGGCATCGTTGCTGGCAACGGATGAGGCATAGTGCCCGTGCATACCCTGCATGCCCAAAAATCTTTCGTAATCGGTCGGGATTGCGGCAAGACCCATGAGCGAGCAACCGATGACTGCGTCAATCTTTTCGGCGAGTTCTCTTACCATGTCGTATGTTTTAGAGCCGATGACACCGCCGCCGATGTGTATATACGGACGGGACTTAGTATTCAGGAGCTTTATTGCCGCCTGAATATCCTCCTCCGGAGGAACAGGGTTCGGGAACTTCTCGACAATTGGCTGAGGTTCATACTCGGCAACCGCCGTCTGGATATCCTTCGGAATATCTATGAGAACCGGTCCGGGACGACCAGACTTTGCAATCTTGAATGCAAGGCGAATCTGGTCGGCGAGTTGGTTTACGTTATGGACAAAGAAGTTGTGCTTTGTAATCGGGAGGGTGATGCCTGTGATGTCGATTTCCTGGAAGCTGTCTCTTCCAATCAGGCTTTGCGGCACGTTTCCGGTGATTGCTACCATCGGGACAGAGTCGAGCATAGCCGTCGCTATACCGGTGACTAAGTTGGTGGCGCCCGGTCCCGAAGTGGCGATTACTACTCCCACCTTTCCGGTGGCTCTTGAATAGCCGTCTGCGGCATGGGATGCGCCCTGCTCGTGAGCAGTCAGGATGTGGTTTATCCTGCCTTGGGCATCATAGAGGGCGTCGTAGATATTGAGAACCTGTCCGCCCGGATATCCGAAGACATCGGTTACGCCCTGCTCAATCAGGGTTTCTACTACAATCTGTGCTCCTGTTAATTTCATATAAGACCATTCCTCCTCATTCACGAATTATTTTTATAGTGTGCTAAAAGCCTGTTCACTGCGCTGACTAAGGCATAGATTGACGAGACGATGATATCGCTGTCGATTCCTGCACCCCATTCAAGCTTGCCGTCCTTGTCCTTGATTCCGACATAGGAAGCCGCCTTGGCGTTAGAGCTCACTTCAAGAGCGTGCTCGGTGTATGTATCTAAGATGTAGATGTCTCCCAAAGCATTTTTTATAGCATTGCTGACTGCGTCGAGTCTGCCGTTGCCGAATGCGGTTTCGATCCTGCGTTCACCGTCGATCTCCATCGTTACGGTTGCGGTGATGCCGTCAGGCTCCTGTTTGAAGTGGGCTTCGGGGACTTTTAAGTGGGTTTCGATGTTGACAAAATCGTCGGTGAAAATCTTGTAGACCTCGTCCGGCTGGAGCTCCTTATGAGCGTGGTCGGAAATGCTCTTGACGTGATAGGCAAACGCCGCACGCATTTTCGGAGGCAGGATGTGGGAGTATCTTGTCTCCAAAACATATCCGATTCCTCCGCCTCCCGACTGGGAGTTGATTCTGATGACGTCCGCCTCGTATACTCTTCCGACGTCGGTCGGGTCGATTGGCAGATACGGAACTGTCCATACTCCGCAGTTGTGCTCTTCGCGGTACTTCATTCCCTTTGCAATAGCGTCCTGATGTGAACCGCTGAATGCCGCAAAGACGAGCTGTCCAGAGTAGGGCTGTCTCTCATAGACGTGCATTCGTGTAACTCTCTCGTATACTTCGGTAATTGCCGGTAAATCGGAGAAGTCGAGCTCCGGGTCGACGCCCTGGGAGTACATGTTAAGTGCCAATGTGATGATGTCGACGTTTCCGGTTCTCTCGCCGTTGCCGAAGAGTGTTCCTTCGATTCGGTCAGCACCTGCAAGAAGTCCCATCTCGCTGTCTGCGATGGCACATCCTCTGTCGTTGTGCGGGTGAAGAGAAACCACTATATCGTCCCTGTAGTTGAGATTTTTGCACATGTATTCAATCTGGCTCGCATAAACGTGAGGCATCGAGTGTGAAACCGTTACCGGGAAGTTGTAGATTACTTTGTTGTCTGGTGACGGCTTCCAGACCTCTGAAACTGCGTTGCATACTTCAAGCGAGAATTCCGGCTCAGCCCCGGTGAAGCTTTCGGGGGAATACTCAAACATGATATTGCCGCTCATCTTTTCCTTATATTCAAGGCATAGCTTTGCGCCCGAAACGGCAATCTCTTTTATCTCTTCCTTGCTCTTCTTGAAGACCTGTTCCCTTTGCGCTACCGAAACTGAATTGTATAGATGCACTATTGCGTTCTTTGCGCCGTCGATAGCTTCAAATGTCTTCTTGATGATGTGCTCACGTGACTGTGTCAGAACCTGAATCGTGACGTCGTCAGGAATCAGGTTATTCTCGATAAGAGCACGGCAGAGCTCATATTCCGTCTCGCTTGCGGCAGGGAAACCGATTTCGATTTCCTTGAAGCCGATTTTTACGAGCAGGTCGAAAAATTCAAGCTTTTCTTCCAGACTCATAGGAACTACCAGAGCCTGATTGCCATCTCTCAAGTCGACACTGCACCACACCGGTGCCTTCTCAACGTGATCCTTCTGAATCCAATCGTTTGTCACGGTTTTCGGCAGGAAATACTGCCGGATGTACTTTTCGTAACCTTTCATAAAACTCCTTCCTGCGTTTGGGTATAAAAAAATCTTTCACCCAAAACAACTTACGTTTAGGATAAAAGAGACGAAGTCATAATATCTCCGCGGTACCACTCTTTTTGACTCGCTTTGCTAAAAGCTGTGTCCTCTCATTTCGTGTCAACCAACACGACCGCCCTTTAACGGGAGCACCCGTTCAAACCTACTAGTTTCACGTTCAGCCGAAAGCTCAGGGATGAGTTATACCAAAGACCCGTTACCGCCTTTCACCGACCGGCGGCTCTCTTATAACCAAGTGGATGGCTTTGTTCCCGTCAACGCCTTTTCAACTATAATAACCGATACCGACGAATTTGTCAAGCACTTTTTTTGATTTTTTCAAAACCGGCTTGCAAGCGGAGAATACGATTATTGACTTTGGGAGAAATAGGGGATATAATATAATGCGTTATTACTAAATACTGGGGTGGAAAAATTGGAATTATACAAATACGAAACTCACCTGCACACTTCTCAGGGCTCGCTTTGCTCCTGCTGTAGCGGTGCCGAGCAGGCGGAGAATATGAAAAGATGCGGATATACGGGAATGTTCGTAACAGACCACTTCTTCGGCGGAAACACTGCCGTCGACCGCAGGCTTCCGTGGGATGTGAAAATTCATCTCTTCTGTCAGGGTTATGAAGACGCAAAGAAAAAAGGCGACGAAATAGGTTTACAGGTCTTCTTCGGCTGGGAATATGCCTACAGAGGAACCGAGCTTCTGACATACGGGCTTGACAAGCAGTTTCTTTTAGACCACCCGGAGCTTGACTATATGGAGCTTCCTGCTTACTGCGACCTGGTTCACTCATGCGGCGGATTTGTCGTCCACGCTCATCCGTTCAGGGAAGCGGGATATCTCGACACGATTCGGCTTTTCCCTAGAAAGGTTGACGGAGTCGAAGCGATTAACGCTTCACACAGGGACCCCGAATTTGACAAGAGGGCTCAGATGTATGCTAAGGCATATGATATTCCGATGAGTGGCGGCTCGGACACACATGTCACATGGTCTTATCCCGGAGGAGGAATCGCACTTTCACGTCCTCTTGAAGACGCACACGACTATTTGAACAGGCTTCAGAACGACGAAATAGTCGCAATACTCGAAGCCACGAATAAATACATGTTCAAGCAACCGGACGGCGACGTCTGGCACAACTGCAAGCGACCGGACATCTCACTATTACCGGAAGAGCAGAGAAGAAAAGCCGAAGAATTCTATGCCGGTCATCCGAACAACTGAGAAAGGAGCGAGCCATGCTCTCAGTCATAATACCCTCATTCAACGAGGAGCCAAATATTCAGAACACAGCCAAAGTTATTTCTCTGGTTCTTGACGAGAGCAATATCGACTTTGAACTGATTTTCTCGGACGACGGATCGCGTGATAACACCTGGCGTGAAATCATGCTTGCCCATGAAAAAGACCCGAGGGTTTTGGGACTTCGGTTCTCCCGCAACTTTGGAAAAGAGAGCGCCATATGGGCTGGGCTTGAAGCCACTTCGGGCGACTGCGCTGTCGTGATAGACTGTGATTTACAGCACCCGCCGAAGGTGATTCCCGAAATGTATAAGATGTGGCAGAACGGCGCCCAGGTTGTCGAAGGCAAAAAGTCCTCCCGAGGGAAAGAAAGCGGGATTTACAAAGCCTTCTCGAAGCTGTTTTATAAACTGATTGCTTCGGCATCCGGAATCGATATGGCAAACACATCCGACTTCAAGCTTCTTGACAGAAAGGTCATCGACGCAATTCTTTCGATGCAGGAAAGAACGACTTTCTTTAGGGCACTTTCCGGCTGGGTTGGGTTCGGGTCCGAAACCATCACCTATGACGTTGAGGAAAGAGCTTTTGGCGAGAGAAAATGGACGCCGAAAATGCTGATTAAGTATGCCGTGAAGAATCTTATGGCGTTTACATCAGTTCCGCTTTATCTGTCGGGAGTTTTAGGCGGGATTATCTCTGTAATCTCAGTAGTGCTGTTTATCTTGAAGTGCTGTGGAGTGAGCTTAGGTAGCTTCGGCGGCTCGCAGATACTACTGCTTCTCACCGGCGGACTGATTCTTATCTGCCTGTCAATTATCGGGCGTTATCTTGCGCAGATTTACGAAGAGATAAAGCACCGACCGAAATATATCATTTCCGACACTATCAAATCTCAGGGAGGTCAAAATGACTGATACAAACGAAAGCGTAACAACCGGAACTTCCGAAACCACCGAAATAACGGAGATTACCGAAGCCGATATCCCCGCAAAAAGAAAGCTCCGGCAGAGGCTTCTCTACGATAACCCGTTCGGGAGATGGTGCTACCGTAACCGCTGGAACCTTCTGATATTCTTCCTGCCGGTTGCTATCATGTATATCGTCTACGCCTGCTTCGGGGTGCACCCGTTCGGTGAAAACTCAGTACTGGTTTTAGATCTCAACGGGCAGTATGTCTCATACTATGAAGCCATGAGAGACGCCATCTGGGGCGACGGGTCGCTGATGTATAGCTGGTCGCGAAACCTGAGCGGCGAGATGTTCGGAATCTTTGCATACTACCTCGCAAGCCCATTCATGTGGATTATAATTTTACTTCCCAGAACGATGATGTGCGGCGCAATCGAGATTATGGAGCTCGCAAAAATCGGTTGCTGTGGTCTGGCGTTTGCTTATTATCTCAGAAAATCTAAAGGCGCAAGCACCTATTGTCAGGTCATCTTCTCTGTAAGCTATGCCCTGATGACATATATCGTCGTCGAGCTGATGAACCCGATGTGGATTGACGGAATGATATGGCTTCCGATAATTCTTTTGGGAATTGAACGGCTCGTCGACCATGGCAAGATGCTCGAATTCGTTCTGCCGCTTACAATCATGTTTATCTCGCACTTCTATATCGGGTACATGATTGGCTTCTTCTGCGCACTCTACTTTATTTACTATGTCTTCTCCCGTCCGGGACACGCCATCGCTCCGCACTGGTTCAAGGCTGGACTCAAATTTGCGGCTTCTGCGATTATATCTGTTCTTGCGGCGGCGGTTGTTCTCATTCCGACATACTATTCTCTGAGCCTTGGAAAGCTTGACTTCTCCGACCCCGACTTCACCCCGACTGCGCAGTTTGATATTCTGGAGTTCTTATCTAAAGTATTCTCTAATTCGTATGACACAGTAAGACCCGAAGGACTGCCAATGATAGCCTGCGGAACGGTTATAATTCTCCTGATTCCGCTCTTCTTCCTGAACACGAAAATCAGCGTAAAAGAGAAAGTCGCAAATGCGGCGCTGATGTTCGCAATTTTTGTGAGCATGTATGTCTCCACAATCGACATCGCATGGCACGGCTTCCAGGTTCCGAACTGGCTTCCCTACCGCTACTCTTTCACCTTCTCGTTTATGATGATTATCTGCGCCTATCGAGCGTTTGAGAACCTGTCGGGAGTGTCCTTCAAGGAGATATGCCTGACGGCGTTTGCGTGGGTAGTTGTCCTGATTGTGATATATCGGCAGGAGTACGAGACATTCTACTTGTTTGAAACCGTCTGGTTCGGGATTTTGTGCATAGTCGTCTTCTGCACACTTCTATTTCTCTTCAAGAAGAACCCGACGCGAGTTATGTGTATAGTCCTGGCGGTGTTCGTCTGCCTTGAGATTTTCGAGAATTCGCTTTACACCGTTTACTCAATCGATTATGACGTCGTCTATTCGACCTATGATTCCTATCAGGACTACTTTATAGATGGCAGAAGCGTTGTCGCCCAGGTTGAAGAGTACGATGACAGCCTTTACCGCATGGAATCTACTTTCAAGAGAACCGTCAACGACCCAATCGGAATGGGCTACAAGGGTATTTCGCACTCGAGCTCCACTATGAATTCGCCTGTCCTGACGCTTCTCAAGTCTCTGGGCTTCGGAATGCAGGGACACTATACGAAATACACCGGCGCGACGGTTCTGACGGATTCGCTACTCGGCATCAAGTACCTCATGTACAAGCCGGATGCCCTGACAGCTACAGTCGACCCGCAGGAAATTAACCGCCAGAACTATGAAAACTGGCTTGAGGAGCCGTACGAAGGCTACGACCTCATCATGACCGCTGAGGACACCGGAACCGACATCTCCGTTTACGAGAATCCCTATGCCCTCTCAATCGGCTACATGGCGGACTATGATATTCTGGATTTGGAGCTCGATTCTGACGACCCGATTGCAAACCAGCAGAGCTTACTTCAGGCACTCTTAGGGGACAAGTCCATTCGCGTCTTCAACCGTATCTACAGCTACACCACCGAGACCTACAACGTCTCGACCGCCACCACGGGAGATCACATCTGGTACTCGACCGTCGTCGAAGGAAGCGACAGCTACATCGATTTCACAATCAATGTTTCAAGCGACAACCCGATTTACGCCTTCTTCCCGACCATCTACCAGAGGCAGTGCAACATGTGGATTAAAGCGGACTCGTGGGACGTCTCGAACTATGCTTTCTTAGACTACTTCTTCACGAGTGAATACTACAGCATACTAGACCTCGGCACCTATGAAGAAGGCGAGACCCTGCACCTTCGGATGACTCTTGCCAATGGCGAAGCGCTCTTCTCACAGGTTCTCTTCTATGAGCTGGATGTCGACGCGATGGAGGAGTATCTTGACGAACTCCGCGAGAACGAGTGGGTTATCGAGGAGTACACCGACACCTACCTCAGTGGCACAGTTACTGCTGACGAGGACGGAATCCTCTTCACGACCATTCCCTACGAATCCGGCTGGACAATCACCGTCGACGGCGAAGAGGTTGAACCGGTAAAGGTTCTCGACTCGCTTATAGGCATTGAAGTCTCTGAGGGCACCCACACCGTCACCATGAGATTCTTCCCCGACTACTTCAAGCTCGGCATTGCCGTCTCGATTTTGGGCTTCTCGCTTATTGCGATTATCTTCATAGTTGAGTTCAAGGGCGGCTTCATCTTCAAAAAAATTCTCGCAAAGACGAAATAACTCTTGACGTTTTCCCGTTTCGGGAGTAAACTTATAGAAGGAAAATATCATCCCATATATAGGAGGACACTGAAATGAAATTTATAGTTGAAACATCGGCACATCACGTCCACGTAACCCAAGAGGCTCTTGAGGTTCTCTTCGGCGTAGGCGCAACCCTTACGAAGAAGAAGGATCTTTCCCAGCCCGGTCAGTTCGCAAGCGAGCAGAGAGTCACCATCGTAGGTCCGAAAAAGGAGCTCCCGAACGTCTCAATCCTCGGTCCCTGCAGAAATGCGGTTCAGGTTGAGCTTTCCGCTACAGATGCCCGCTCAATCGGCATCACAGCTCCCATCAGAGAGTCTGGCGACCTCGCCGGTTCAGCTCCCTGCAAGGTGGTTGGTCCCTGCGGAGAGATTGAAATCACTGAGGGCGTCATCGTTGCAAAGAGACACATCCACCTCACCCCCGAAGATGCCGAAACCCTCGGCGTCAAGAACGGCGACAACGTCTGGGTAAGAGTTGACACTCCCGAGAGAAGCGCAATCCTTGGAGACACCGTTTGCAGAGTAAGCTCAAATTACGCCACCGCCATGCACATCGACACCGACGAATCGAACGCCATCGGAGCCCCGAGAGAGCTCTACGGCGAAATTGTCAAGGTTGACTGATTTTATTCAAGAATTATCCCCCGGTCGCAAAAAGATCGGGGGATTTTTTGAAACTTTCGGGGAGTTTTGGCGGGATAGTTGGTAGGAGAACCTCTCAGTCAGCTTCGCTGACAGCTCCCCTTAGTAAGGGGAGCCAATAGCAACCTATCATAGAGCGCAATAAGGCTCCCTTAATTTAGGGGAGCTGGCGCACGAAGTGCGACTGAGAGGTGCCGCGACCAACGGGAGCGGCGTGCTCCTGCCAAACTTTGAATGAGGTGAAAATATGAATGTTGAAAAATTAAGCGACGCCATCGGCATGTTCAGCGACAAAATCCTCACAGAAGCGGATGCCTTGCGGGGCAGGAGGCGAGCGAACAAAGCCGCCATCCGATTCGTGGCGATTGCCGCCTGTGTGGCGGTGGTTGTCCTGACGGGGGTCGCATATCTCCGAAGAGATGTCGAGTTGCCCGTGGAGCCAATAGAGCCGGAAGTCACGGAGGAACCCATCATAGTGGACGAGCCCGTAATCGAGGAAGAAGAGCCGATAACGGAAGACGTAATCGAGCCTGATACTACGCCCACATACGAGGACGACTCCGTCTGGGATGGAAATTACGAAGTCATGCCGGAAGTGAATGTAAACGGTGGCGGGGATTCAAACTATGAGTTCATCGAAACAACCAGTAGAGACAAAATAGGGTCTATAAGCACTGAATTTATTTATCTCGATTACATCGGTTGGGATGTGGCTACGGAATGGATCAGGGAACATGCATCCATAAATCTGACCTACACTTCTGTAGCTGAAATGGCAAACCTGTATTCGTTCATCTTATACTTCGAAATTCCCGACGAAACTGTAAGAGAAATTCTTGTAAATATGCGTGGAGGTTACGAATGGGACTTCACCGACGAAGAAATCGACCTTCTGCTGTCCCGTGACAACGAGGCGATTGCGGCTTATTTTGCGGCGGATACGACTATTGTCAAGGGCGAGAATATCTACTCGCTGTACTGGATTTACTGCCACTCGATTGACGACTATATCGCCGAGGGCATCACGCAGGAGGATATTGCAGAAATTCTGCCGAAGTTCGACGAGGTCTATCTGAGCAATGCCGCCCGGCAGGCGATTACGGCGAAGCTAACCGACTACATCAACGGTGACTATTAAAAATATTTGGGGGACAAACCATGGAAAACATCATTACTACTGACGAAGCTATAGTTAATCTGTACTGGGACAGAAACGAGGAGGCTATCAGGATTACACAGGAGAAGTACGAGAAGTATCTCATGAAGATTGCCTATTCTGTGCTCAACGACATGCAGGACAGCGAGGAGAGCGTCAACGAGACGTACCTGAAGGCGTGGAACTCGATGCCGGAGCAGAGACCGAGCATACTGTCTACATATCTTGGGAAGATTACCCGGCAATATTCGATAGACATCTTCCGTCGCCGCAACCGTGAAAAGCGCAAGGGCTCTGAGTATGCGGTGTCGCTCTCGGAGCTTGAAGACTGCGTGACAGGCGGTTCAACTCCCGAAGAGGAGCTCGACGTGAAGCTTCTTGCCGAAGCGATTGAGACGTATCTCTACACTCTCAAAAAAGACGCCCGGGTGGCGTTTGTGATGAGGTATTTCTACTCGGACACGCTCGGGGAGATAGCAAAAAGCCTCGGAATGACCGAGGCTGGGGTGAAGAGTATGCTACATAGGGTTAGGAAAGGATTAGGGGAGAAGTTGGAAAAGGTGTGATTGTCGCCTGACGGCGACGTGCCTCCCTTCGGTCGGCGCACCTCTCAGTCAGCTTCGCTGACAGCTCCTCTTAGTAAGGGGAGCCAATAACTACCTATCCGAGAATACAAAAGGCTCCCTCTGTCATGAAGTTCGCAAGCGAACTTCGGGAGCTGGCGCCCGAAGGGCGACTGAGAGGTGCCGCCCGCAGGGCGGCGTCGGCGAAGCCGACAATTACGCATTCTCCCAAAGTTTCTCGACGTTCACCTTAAGCCCTTTCCCCTGCTCAGTTTCCAGATACCCGCTTGCATAAATCTCTTCGGCGGATTCCCGGGCGAGTTTCAGGATATCGGTGTCGGCGGCGATGTCGGCGATTTTAAATGATGGGAGACCGTGCTGACGGTCGCCGAAAAAGTCGCCGGGTCCTCGGAGATTAAGGTCGAGTTCGCTTATTTCAAAACCGTCGGAAGTCGACGAAAGGGCTTTGAGGCGCTTCTTTGACGTCTCGGTCACGTTGTCGGTAACTAAGATGCAGTAGGACTGGTATTCTCCCCTGCCGACTCGCCCACGGAGCTGGTGGAGCTGGCTGAGACCGAACCTGTCGGCATTCTCAATCAGCATGACAGCCGCATTCGGAACGTCGACGCCGACTTCGACAACCGTCGTCGAGACAAGAACCTGTATCTCGCCGTTTTTGAAGCTCTCCATGACTTGCTCTTTCTCGGCGGATTTCATCTTTCCGTGAAGAACGCCGACGGTGTAATCCTTGAAATCTGCCGACTTGATTCTCTCGGCATATTCAAGAACGCTCTGCATACCCTCTTCCTCATCGATGGCGGGGCAGATGATGTATGCCTGCCTGCCCTGATTCAGAAGGCTTTTCACGAAGTTATAGGCACGTTGCCTGAGTTTTCCGGTGACGGCGTAGGTTTCTATTTTCAATCTTCCCTTCGGCATTTCATCAAGGACAGAGATATCGAGCTCACCGTAAATCATGAGGGCGAGAGTCCTCGGAATCGGGGTTGCACTCATTACAAGGCGGTGAGGATTTATGCCCTTGCCGGCAAGGGCGTCACGCTGGTTGACGCCGAAACGGTGCTGTTCGTCGGTGATAACAAGTGCGAGATTATTGAACTCGGTTGCTTTCTGGAAGAGCGCATGTGTGCCGACGGCGACGCTGTATTCGCCGGTGGCAAGACCCTTGCGGACCTGATTTTTTTCTTTTGTGGACATCGAGCCCTTCAGAAGCGCAACTTTCACGCCAAGCGGCTCCAGGAACTTCGAGAGGGTTTCTGCGTGCTGGTCGGCTAAAACTTCGGTCGGTGCCATAAGGCAGGACTGGGTGCCGTTCATGTGGCAAAGAAGGCAACATGCCGCCGCAACTACCGTCTTTCCCGAGCCGACATCGCCCATAATCAGGCGGTTCATCGGGACATCCCATGACATATCCGAAACACATTCGGAGATTGCTTTTCTCTGTGCATTTGTGGGCTCGAACGGAAGGGATTTATAGAACTTGTCCATAGAATAGCTCTTCATCACGTAGGGTGTCAGAGTGCGGTTGCGGTCTTTTAAGGACAACATCCCCAGTTGCAGGGTCGTCAGCTCGTCGAAGGCAAGGCGTTTCCGAGCGGGAATTACATCCGATTGGTTTCTCGGAAAGTGAATATATCGGAGTGCATCGTCGGTCTTCATAAGACCGGCTTTTTTTATGACAGCTTCGGGCATAACCTCACAAGTTTCGGTGTCCAAACATGTGAGGGCATTCTTCATGCAGTTTCTTAAAATATTCTCGGTCATACCCTCGGTAAGTGGATAAACCGGACGGATGGTGTCGGCTTTTGACATTTCGACAATTTCTGGACCCGACATTGCACGCTCGGTGAGGGTGCCGGTGACTTTCCCGATGAGGAAATAGTCCTCGCCGATTCTGAGCTTGTCATAGAGGTAGCCTTGATTGAAGAGGGTGACGAAAATGTCGTCCTTGCCGTCGGTGAAGGTAAGCTGGAATATTTGCATCCCACGGCGAGTATACTGATAGGAGTGCTTGCCGGCACACCGGCACCGGAGGATATTGACTTCGTCTAAAACCGCTTCTTCAATAGACACGGGTGACGAGAAATCGGTGTAGCTTCTCGGCAAGTGATACAATAAGTCCCGCACCGTGTGGATATCCATCTTTGCAAAAATCTCGGCACGCTTCGATCCTACGCCCTTCAAATATTTGATATCGTCATCGAGCTTCATTATATCACCTCCGGGAATTTCTGAACCTATTATATAAAATTCACACAGATTTTGCAAGGTGCGAGTTGACAATTTGTGCGAAATAGGGTAAAATTTAAATATGACAATCATTGCACACGTAAGGAGGATAGTTATGAATTTCTACAAAGACATCAGATGTGCTATTTTCGACCTTGACGGGACTCTGGTTGAGTCTATAAGTGCCTGGCGGGAGGTCGATATCAATTTCATGAAGAGAAGAAACCTGCCGATTCCGGATGATTTCTACGACAGGGTTTCGACGCTTAATTTCTCCCAGGCGGCGGATTATGTTATAGCCGAGTGCGGCGTCACCGACCCGAAGGAAGTCGTTATGAACGAGTGGCTCGAAGAGCTCAGATATGATTATGCAAATGTGATTGATATGGTCGCCGGAGCAAAGGAGTTCATAACGAAGCTCCATCAGAGTGGCGTGAAGATTGCACTTGCCACTGCTTCCCGACCGGAGCTGTTCAAGCCCTGCCTTGAGAGGCACGGAGTCCTCGACCTATTTGACGTTTTCGTCACCACGGACGAAGTCAAGCGCAAAAAGGGCTTCCCCGACGTCTATTTACTAGCCGCCGAAAAAGCCGGAGTCGCCGATCCCTCTTCATGCGCTGTTTTTGAGGACATCTACTTAGGATGTGTTGGCGCAAAAGCCGCAAACATGTACACCGTCGGTGTTCTTGAGGAACATTCAAAAGATGACTGGGAAAAGATGCGTGGAATCTGCGATCTCATAATTGAGGATTACACAAAGCTTATATAACACACCGCTGAGAAGTCAGCCGGTATAACAGACTGCAAAAAGCCGCCCCGATATCAGAGCGGCTTTCTTATTTACTCAGGGCTATCAGCCGTCGTAATCGTTCATCGAGTACGGGTCGTATGCCGCAATCTGCTCGTTGAGCTGGTTGACGTAGTACTCAATCTGCTCGGAGTAGGATTCCTTCATCTGTGCCCATGTGGAGGCATCGGAGGAAGTTGCGAATCTTTCAAGAGAGTCAACTACTGAGTAGAGCTTGTCGCCATAGCCTTCGCCATAGGTAACTATAACGTGGGTAGCGGTTGCAAGATCATAGCACTCATCGTACATATCAAGCATTTCTTCAGTCCAGAGGTAGGTCTCCTCAAGCTGGAGTCTGTCGATGTTGACAACTGTCGGGTCGAGAACCTTGAATCTCATGCAGGCGGAGAGGAGTGCAACGCCCTCAGGATTGGTAGAGCCCTGGATGATGCAGTAGCCGGTCGGGATGGACTCGGTGTAGTAGTTGCCGTCGCCGTCATCGTCACGAGGAAGCGGAACAAACATGAGCTCGCCGTCCTCCATGTCGCCCCAGACAGGGCTGATGGTGCTGACAGAGCCGGTGAACATCCAAGTGCCGCCGAGATAGAAGAGGCAAAGTCCTTCGTTCATGCCGCCGCCTTCAACGCTGTTTCTGATAGTCCAACCGTTGTCCCATACAGGATAGAGGCAGTTGTTCTTGGAAAGTTCGTAAAGAAGGTTAGCCGCACGCTCGATAGCCGCAGAGTCAAGATTCGATACAAACTGCTGATTCTCGGTGTCATACTGGACTATTGTCTCGCCGCAGGAATGCATGAGAGCCAGACCATAGTACCAGCCGTCAAGAGCATATCTGTTTTCAGCCTCATCGGTAAAGTCGATGCACATCTCATAGAAGGTATCCCATGTCCACTCGTTGTTGTAGTAGAGCTCGGCGGGATCGTCATAGCCGTACTCTTCCATAACTCTTCTGTTATAAGCGCAGACATTGTTGAAGGTGTTGTCGTATACGATAACATAAGGTCTGTCCTTGATTGAATAGTAGGTGTAGGCGTAATCCTTCTCTGCCGCCCAGAGAGCGTCATCATAGTCTATGTAGTCGTCAACAGGGACGAACATACCCTTGATACACTTGGACGGGAAAATGTCATCATGTCCGGGATAGAAGTCGGGAGAAGTGGAAGCTAAGATATGAGTAGCAAGCTCATCAAATCTTGTGTCCCAAGTGCACTCAACCCATGTTACGGAGCAACCGTACTTCTCCTGGAAGGTCCAGTAACCGGAATTGATAATCTCATCGTCTGAATAGTTCTGCATATCGTCGTACCAGGCAAACCACTGGACGGTGGTTCCTGCCGCCTCTGTCTCTTCGACATCAGGAAGCATAATACCTGCAGCTGCAAGAATAGCCTCGGCATCCTGGGTGGCGAAGGTCAGCTGTACTACTTCTCTTGAGGAACTGCCGCAACCAACAAGGGCGACTATCATGATTCCCGCGAGAAGTAATGCAATAATTTTCTTCATAAAGCACCTCCAATAAATTTTGCATTAGAGTTTTCTCTAAAGTCATCCCGAAAACGCGAAAATGAAATCCGCGGGGATTTCATACAACCATTTTCAACCTTAAAAAATTGTCGCCTTTAATATTGAAAAATGAGCATTTTAGGATATGTTGATTATACACCTTTTCACATTCGATTTCAATCGTCATTTTATACAAGAAACGCTGATGAAAGTTGTGCAGATTGCATAACAAAGCGGTCGAGAGCACTTTCATGCACCAGACCGCATTTTGTTTTCGTGAAGGGATGTTTGCGTGAGATGTGAATATTTTAATGCTATTTGGCTGGCTAATAAATGTAGGGGCGGATATTATCCGCCCGAAACCTACATCGTTCCCTCTTTCATAGCTTTTACGTAACTTCTGAGCTCCTCCGAAGCATTCTCGCCATTCTTTGCGATAATTTTCACTATCGCACTGCCGACGATTGTGCCGTCGGCGTAGGTGGTGTATTCGTGAACCTGCTCGGGGGTGCTGATTCCGAAGCCAATGAAAACGGGGATGTCGGTGGCGGATTTGGCTTTCTCGACTATCGACTTGACATCGGTCGTAATCTTCTCTCGGACGCCGGTGACGCCCATTGAGGAGACGATGTAGAGGAAACCCTGAGCTTCGGAGGCGATTTTTGTGATGCGCTCGTCGCTGGTCGGAGCTATCATCGAGATGATGTCGATGTGGTGGGCTTTGGCTTCTTCCGAAAACTCAGCTTTCTCTTCAAACGGGACATCCGGGACAATTACGCCGTCGATGCCGACTTCCTCGCATTTTCCGAAAAATCTGTCCTTGCCGTAGGTGTAGACGGGGTTTGCATATGTCAGGAGAACCAGCGGCACTTCGGTCTTCTTTCTGACTTTTTCGACACAGTCGAAGATGCCGTCGGTGGTCGTTCCGACACTCAATGCTCTTATATTTGCCTCCTGAATCACCGTTCCCTCGGCAATCGGGTCGGAGAACGGGACGCCTATTTCGATGAGGTCTGCTCCGGCTTCAGCCATGTCTAAAATATAGTCGTAGGTCTTGTCGAGATTAGGGTCGCCGCCGGTGAGGAATCCGACAAAGCACTTTTTGCCTTTGAGGCTTGCGATTCTACTCATAAATATCAACTCCTCTGTAGCGGGCGATTGCCGCAACGTCCTTGTCTCCTCTGCCGGAAAGGCAGATGATGATGCTGTCGTCCGGACTGAAATCCTTCGCAATCTTCATTGCATATGCAACGGCGTGAGAGCTCTCGATTGCGGGGATGATGCCCTCTGTCCTCGAAAGATACTCAAAGGCGTCGACCGCCTCGTCGTCTGTTATCGGGACATATTCGGCTCTGCCAGTGTCTTTTAAGTTAGCGTGCTCGGGACTGATTCCGGGGTAGTCAAGACCTGCTGAGATAGAGTAGACCTCGTCAATCTGACCGTATTCGTTCTGGCAGAAGTAGGACTTCATACCGTGGAAGATGCCTAATTTGCCTTTTGCCATAGTGGCGGCGTGTTTGTCGGTATCTATTCCCTTTCCTGCCGCTTCACAACCGATAAGGCGGACACCCTCATCCGGGATGAAGTGATAGAACATGCCCATGGAGTTGCTTCCGCCTCCGACACATGCAAGAACTGCCGCCGGGAGCTTGCCCTCTTTTTCAAGTATCTGGGCTCTTGCTTCACGGCTGATGATGCTCTGGAAGTCTCTGACAATCGTCGGGAACGGGTGCGGACCCATGACGCTTCCCAAAACATAGTGGGTGTCGCTGACACGGTTTGTCCATTCACGCATGGTTTCGTTTACAGCGTCTTTCAGGACTCTGGTGCCACTCTCTACGGGATGGACTTTTGCTCCAAGAAGCTTCATGCGGTAGACGTTCAGAGCCTGTCTTTCGCAGTCGATGGCGCCCATGTAGACTTCGCGCTCCATATCCATAAGTGCGGCGACGGTTGCGGTTGCGACTCCGTGCTGACCGGCTCCGGTCTCGGCGATGACACGGGTCTTGCCCATCTTCTTGGCAAGAAGAACCTGACCGAGAACATTATTGATTTTGTGCGCACCGGTGTGGTTGAGGTCCTCACGCTTTAAGTAGATTTTCGCTCCGCCCAGGTCTTTAGTCATCTTCTTGGCATAGTAAAGAAGCGACGGACGTCCTGCGTATTCACGCATAAGGCGGTCGAGTTCCCGGTTGAACTCTGGGTCGTTTTTATAGTAGTTATAAGCTTCTTCGAGCTCGTTGACGGCGTTCATCAGCGTTTCGGGGACGTACTGTCCGCCGTGGATGCCGAATCTGCCCTTGCTGTTTGGATTAGTGCTCATAATTTCTCACTCTCCTGACTGTTTCTTGAATCTTTTGTTTATCCTTGAATCCGTCCGTCTCGACTCCGCTTGAAATGTCGAGGGCGAACGCAGACTTTTCGGTTGCGATTTTCAGCGCATCGTCCAAGTTCCCGAGATTTATTCCTCCCGCCAGGAAGAACGGCTTTTCAATATCCGTAAGAACGCTCCAATTGAAGCTTTCTCCGGTGCCGCCGTATTCGCCCGCTCTCTTGGTGTCGAACAAGTAGTAATCGGCGTCGAACGGCTTGATATCTTCCCGGCTTGCGATTCTCTGGGCTTTGATTATCGGCAGGTTGCAGACCGAACGCAACTTTGCGATATAGCCGTTGTCCTCATCGCCATGAAGCTGGACGAAGTCGATTATCCGGTTGTCGGCAAGCCTCTGGATGAAGCCGATATCTTCGTTTACGAATACTCCGACGGTCTTAATTTTCGGGTCGAGAATTTCACGAAGCATTTTCGCCGTCTCGAAGTCGATTTTGCGCTTCGCCCCGGCAAAGACGAACCCGGCGAAATCAGGCTTGAATTCGTTCAAATACTCGGCATCCTCGCGCCTTTTTAATCCGCAGATTTTAAGCTTTACCGGCATCATAATCCTCGCAATTCCCGAAGCATAGCCGCTTTGTTCTCGCTCCGCATGAAGGTCTCGCCGATGAGGACGGCGTTGACGTTTTCGTCTTCAAGCTTCTTCACGTCGTCCCTCGTCTTGATTCCGCTTTCGGAAATGAAGATAATGTCCGAAGGCACGAGCTTGCGGAGCCGGGCGGAATTGGTGATGTCGGCGGTGAAATCTTTCAGGTTCCGGTTGTTGACGCCGACGATTCTTGCTCCCGCAGAAAGTGCGGATTTGACCTCGGTTTCATCATGAGCCTCTACTATGCAAGACAACCCGAGCTTGTCGGCAATGGCGATATACTTCCTGAGCGTTTTGGTGTCCAAAAGTGCGCATATGAGGAGGACGGCGTCAGCACCAATGGTGAGTGCCTCGTAAATCTGGTACTCGTCGACGGTGAAATCTTTTCTTAATATCGGAATTGAGACCTCCTGGCGAATTTCGCTCAGATATTGGTTGCTACCCATGAAGTACTCCGGCTCGGTGAGAACGCTGATGGCGTCTGCACCGGCTTTTTCGTAGTCCCGGGCAATCTCAGTATACGGGAAGTCGGGAGCAATCAGCCCTTTTGAAGGCGAAGCACGCTTGACCTCGCAGATAAACGAGATTCCCGGTTCACGGAGCTTCTCTTCGAGATAGAATGGCTTTTCTTTCTTTATAGAAAGCGCCTGCTCCACTATCTCAGGATTTTCAAGCTTGCTTTTTTCGACCCGCTTGACTGTTGAGCGGGCAATATCTTCTAAAATCATCTTTATTCCTCGTTTGAAAGCTTGATGAGCTCTTCTAATTTCGCATAAGCCTTTCCGGTATCGATGAGATTTCCTGCCAGCGCCACGCAATCTTTAAGAGTTCCGTTTGCGCCGCCGATGTAGAGACCCAAGGCACTGTTGAGAAGAACTGCGTCACGCTTTGGTCCTCTCTCCTCGCCTTTGAGGATTCGTCTTGCGGTCTCTGCGTTCTCCTCTGGAGTGCCGCCACGGAGTGCGCCCGGTTCGGCTCTTTGAAGACCGACCTGCTCGGGGCTCAGGAAGAAGCTGACTGCTCTGCCGTTGTTGATTTCGCTGATAGTGGTTGTGTCGCAGATGGTGGCTTCGTCGAGTCCGTCGTGACCGTGGACGACCATAGCTCTCTTGATTCCAAGCTTTATAAGAACCTCAGAAAGCAGAGTTACGAGCTTTTCATCGTATACGCCGAGTACCTGCAATTTAGCCTTTGCTGGGTTTGCGAGTGGTCCCAAAACATTGAAGATATTTCTGATTCCGATTTCACGTCTTACCGGTGCGGCATATCTCATGGCTGAGTGATAGGTCTGTGCGAACATGAAGCACATGCCCATCTTGTTGAGTAAATCGAGATTCTTCTCAGGCGTCAGGTTGACGTTTACGCCGAGACGTTCGAGGCAGTCGACGCTTCCGCACTTTGAAGACATACTGCGGTTACCGTGCTTTCCGATTTTGACTCCGCCGGCACCGATTACGAATGCCGAAATGGTCGAGATGTTGATTGTATATGCCGCATCTCCGCCGGTGCCGACTATGTCCAGAACGTCCATGTCTCCGGTGTCCATCGGGAGGCTCTTTTCACGTAAGACCGTTGCGCAGGCGGTTATCTCATCTATTGTCTCGCCCTTCATTCTGAGTGCCGCCAAAAATGTGCCCATCTGTGCGTTGGTGGTCTTGCCCTCCATTATGTCGTCGAAAACGGCTTTCATCTCGTCAAATGTAAGGTCTTCTCTCTCGACTACCTTTGCAATCATTTCCTGGATTCTTTCCATGTTAATATACCTCCGTTTTTAAAAAGTTTTCTATGATTTCTTTGCCCATCGGGGTCATTATTGACTCGGGATGGAACTGAATTCCGAATGTGGGAGCACTCTCATGCTCCACTGCCATTACCGTGCCGTCGTCCGACTCTGCGATTATGCGGAGGGTGTCGGGAATGGTGTATTTGTCCGCCGCAAGGGAATGGTATCTCGCCGCCTGGATTATCGGGGGAAGTCCCCGGAAAATCTCGCTTCCGCTTGCTATGTGGATGTCGCTCTGCTTACCGTGCATAAGGGTCGGGGCGTAAGTGACGGTTGCGCCGTAGACCTCGCATATTGCCTGATGTCCAAGGCACACGCCCAAAATCGGATATTTGCCGTTAAGCTTTTCTATAACCTCTTCGCAGATTCCTGCGTCTTTAGGTTTTCCGGGTCCGGGAGAGATTACGATTCTATCCGGATTAAGCTTCTCTATTTCTGAGACTGTGATGGCGTCGTTTCTGACGACTTTTATGTCCGGGTCGAACTGACCGATTAACTGCACAAGATTATAGGTGAAGCTGTCGTAGTTGTCTATAAGAAGTACCATTAAACCGCCTCCTATCTCACTTCGGAAGTGCGCTTGATTGCTTCCGCCATAGCCGAAGCCTTGTTGATGCACTCCTGATATTCGCTCTCGGGAACGCTGTCGTAAACGATTCCAGCTCCCGCCTGAACGTAGACCTTGCCGTTTTTCTTACTCGCCATTCTTATTGCTATGCACATATCCATATTGCCCTTGAAGTCGATATATCCGACTGCTCCGCCGTAAACTCCGCGGTTGACTCCTTCGAGCTCGGAAATTATCTCGCAGGCACGGTATTTCGGAGCTCCCGAGAGTGTGCCGGCTGGAAGAACAGCAGACAATGCATCGAACTGATCCAAGCCATCTCTCAGTTTTCCACGAACGGTTGAGGCTATGTGGATTACATGCGAATACTTGAGAATTTCCTTGTAGCCCTCGACGTGGACGGTGCCGTACTCGCTTACTTTTCCGATGTCGTTTCTTCCAAGGTCAACGAGCATGTTGTGTTCGCTGAGCTCCTTCTCATCCGAAAGAAGTCCGGAGATGAGTTCGTTGTCCTCAGCTTCGGTCTTGCCACGCTTTCTTGTTCCAGCTATTGGGAAGGTGGAAACCGTGCCGTCCGAGATTGAAACTATCGTCTCGGGAGAAGCACCCGCCAGCTCGCAATCGTCGTACTTCATGTAGAACATGTAGGGCGAAGGATTGATGGTTCGTAACACTCGGTAGGTGTTGAGTAAGCTTCCCTCAAACTCCGCTTCAAGGCGGTTCGAGATGACCGCCTGGAAGATGTCGCCTTCACGGATGTACTCTTTGGTTTTGCGAACCATCCCGCAGTACTCATCTTTTGAGAACAGCGGCTTGAATTCGCCCTTGATTCCGGCGTACTCTTCGGAATAGGAGGGCTCTTTCGTTAAGAGAGTGCAAAGCTGGTCGAGCTCCATCACTCCGCGGTTGTAGTTCTCCTCAAAATTGTCGGTCTTGATGTTGTTGATGACGATTATCTTCTGCCGCAGTCTGTCGAAACAGATGACTTTATCAAAGAGAAGCAAATCAAAATCGTAGAAGTTGCCGTCATCTCTTAAATTGAGATTCAGCGTCGGCTCGGCGTATCTTATATAGTTATAGGAGAAATACCCGACGAAACCGCCCGTGAACGGTGGCAAGCCCTCGACCTTCGGGCTCTTGTACTGGGACAAGATATCACGCAGAATCGAATTCGGGTCTTTTGACTTTTGCTTGATTGTCACGTTCGAGATTATCTCGATATCTTCACCCTTGCCTCTGACTTCCAAAGCCGGGTCGAAGCCCAGGTAGGAGTATCTTCCCCATTTGTCGCCGCCCTCGACGCTCTCAAGAAGATAATATTTCACACTCATTTTCTTTAGAATTTTCAGCGTCTGAATCGGTGTCCGGAGGTCGGAATAAATCTCCTCCGACAGCGGAACAACGCTCATGCCTTCAGCAAGCCTTTTAGCCTCATCATAGTTTGGATTAGGCAATAATATCAACTCCAATTTTCAAAAATATAACAAAAATCGCCCTTGATCTTTTTAAAGACCAAGGACGAGAAATCTGCTATTCCCGCGGTGCCACCTTGATTTATTTCTCGCGATAGAGAAATACCCTTATGAGAGTACCAACATACTCCTTACGCTTCACGCACGCATAACGTCATGGAATACTCAGACTGTGCCAATCCTGACACCCACCCTTTGACCATGCCCTCGGCGGTCCATTTGACAAGCTGCAATTCTACGAGGCTCCCAGCCTTCTTCGATATAGCCATCGGCTTATCGAATGTCCTCGCTCTCTGTCAGCGCATACACTTCCCTTCGGGAAGCCACCTGCCGTTATCTCCGCTTCATCGGTTTAAAGTGATTATCTGGTAATTATTATACGCTATTGAAATGGATTTGTCAAGAGGTTTTTTAAATATTTCTGTAGGGGCGGATATTATCCGCCCGAAAACCATCGACGATAAGCACGGGCGGATGATATCCGCCCCTACAAGATTATTCCGTGATTTCGAAATCATGTGTGGTTTCAAGCGCATTCTTCTTATCCGCACCAGCCGCATACTTGTTTACGGTGGAGCTCGACTTCTCTACAGGCTGAAGAGTTCCGGCTCCGGCTACACAGCCTCCGGGGCAAGCCATTCCTTCCAAAAGATAACCGTTATATTTGCCGGCTTTCGCCATCTGGAGGAGCTTCCGGCACTCTTTCAAGCCCTGTGCCGATGCGGTTTTGACCTCACGGTCGGGTTCGAGTTCGTGGATGACATCGGTAACAGCCTTGATGACACCTCCGGAAACGGCGAAGATTCTGCCGTCTGCGGTGCCTTCATTAAGCGGCACTTCCTCGTTAGGGGTAATCTCATCGAAATTGATTTCCTTCGCCTCGAACATGCCCATCAGTTCTTCAAAAGTGAGAACAAAGTCGACATCGCTTCTGATGCTTCGTCTCGAAGCTTCGAGCTTCTTTGCGGCGCAGGGACCGATGAAGGCGATGCAGGCGTCCGGGTGCTCACTCTTTACCATTCTGGCTGTCAGAACCATCGGCGTAAGTGCCATCGAAATATATCCCGCAAACTCGGGGAAGAGCTTTTTCGCCATTACCGACCAGGACGGACAGCAGGATGTCGCCATAAACGGCTGATTTGCGGGGACATTCTCGACGAAGTCCTTTGCTTCATCTATAGCGCACAGGTCGGCACCGATTGCGACTTCGGTTACTCCGGCAAAGCCTAATTTCTTCATAGCCGCTGTGAGTTTTTCGGGGGTTGCTTTAGGTCCGAACTGACCGACGAATGCAGGAGCCACTATCGCTATGACTTCCTTGCCAGATTTGATGGCGTGGATAAGCTGGAATATCTGACCTTTATCTACAATCGCGCCGAACGGGCAGTTAACAAGGCACATGCCGCATGAAACGCACTTGTCATAGTCAATCTGTGCTCTTCCCTGCTCGTCCGAATGGATGGCGTCCATTCCGCAGGCGGAGGCACAGGGTCTCTCCATTTTATTTATAGCGCCGTAAGGGCAGATGGATGCGCACTTGCCGCACTTGATGCACTTAGACTGGTCTATTACCGACTTGCCGTGGATAATCTCGATAGCGTGCTTCGGGCAGACTTCCTTGCAAGGGTGAGCAAGACACCCTTGACAGCAGTCGGTGACGTGATAATGAGACTCGGGGCAGGCGTTGCAGGCGAACTTGATGATGTTTACAAGCGGTGGGTCGTAGTATTTCTCGGAAATCGCAGAAGCATCGATTCCGTCGGCAACCGATTCGTGCTGGTCGATGGGTCGCAAAGGCAGACCGATGGCGAGCCGGAGTCTTTCCTCAACTATAGCTCTCTCCAGAAATATTGATTCACGGTAAACAGCTTCGCTTCCCGGGACTATTTTGTAGGGGAGCTCCGTTATCTTTTCGGCATAATCTCCGCCTTCATACGCCAGTCTTGCAACCTCGGTGAAGGCCTTTCTTCTTATATCCGTAACCGAGTTATATATTCCTCTCATAGCCATTTTGAAAACCTCTTTTCGTATCTCTCTCGGAAAAAAGTATAACATATCTCAGAGAAAAGTTCAATACAGGATTTGTGCCAATTTTTAAGAAGAAAGAGCCATCGCCCTTGACTTGATGCCGAAAAGTCGTTATAATATCCGATAGAATATCTCTACAAGGACTGATTTTCATATGAAAAAGCCGCTTTTTATTGCCGTTGAAGGCTTGGACGGCTCCGGAAAAGGCACACAGATTGCTATGCTTGCTTCAAGGCTCGAAGCTGAAGGCACCAAGGTATATCTTACGAGCGAACCGACGCAGTTCACGACCGGAGGGCTGATAAGAGACGCACTTTCGGGGCTGACCAAAAGAACTCCTGCCGAGCTTGCGGGGCTGTTTTTATCAGATCGAATCGCCCACTGCCAGTCGCCTAGTGTCGGAATCAAGTATATGCTTGAAAGTGGAGTCACGGTTATCACAGACCGCTACTACTATTCGTCGTTCGCCTATCAGGGCATGGACACGGATTTGGATTGGGTGATGAAGGCAAATCTCGATTGTCCTGACATTATCAAGCCGGACGTCTGCATATTCTTAGATGTTCCATCCGACGTCTGCGACAGTAGGATCGAAAACGGCAGGGCTTCGAGAGAGATTTACGAGAAGCGGGAAACGATTGAGAGAACCCGCCAAAAGTACTTTGAAGTCTTTTCAAGGCTTCCCGACCACAATATAAAAATAGTAAACGCCGTTGGCGACCCAGACGAGATTGCCGAAAGAGTTTACGAAGCAATAAGATAACAAAAAAGCGCACCGGTTTCCCGATGCGCTGTTTTTATTGCAGATTTACGAATTACTCGTATTCGACTACGTTTACCCAAGAAAGCAGGAACTCACGCTCTGCTTCGTTGCCCTTGACCGACTGGGAAGCGGCGACGATGGGCATCCACTTCTCGACGTACTGGCGGGCAGTGTTTGACTTCTTGCAGAAGAGATTGAGATATTTCTTTGCAAGAGGCATGTTGCCCTTCAGGCAGAAGAGAAGGTAGGTTCTCGCAACATCTGCGGAAGCGTTGCCCTGAGTGGCATGAGACCAGTCGATAACGTGCGGAACGCCGTCCTTGTCGATGATTATATTACTGGGTCTGAAGTCGCCGTGGCAGAGCTTGTCGTGGTTCGGCATCGACTCAAGCCTCATTCTCAGCTCGTAACGGGTAGTAGCGTCGATGTTGGCTTCGCCCATTTTGCGGTTCATCTTGTCTTTGAGCTTGTTGAGGCTCGGGCTCTTCAGAGAGTGCATCTTAATCTGCAAATCGACGAAGAGTTCAAGATACTCGTCCATCTTCTCAGGATGCTCGTCCATCAAATCCTGCAAGGTCTCGCCCTCGATGAATTCACTTACGATTGCCCACTGTCCGTCCTGAGTGGTAACCTCGATGATTGCGGGGATGTCAAAGCCGGTCTCCTCTACTCTTGCCTGGTTCAAAGCTTCGTTCAAGATGTCAGCCTTTGAGTAGCCGGGCTCGAACATTTTGATGCAACGGTCGCCGTCACGGTAGATTGTTTTTGTCTTTCTTACGGAAACAACATTGTCAAGATTCATTATCGTCACTCCTCCCTGTTACTTGCACTCGGGCATTGCTTTCTCTGTGAAAGTTCCGCCGTAGTATGCGTCAAGATAAATCTGTTTGAGTTCACTGATTAACGGGTATCTCGGGTTTGCACCGGTGCACTGGTCGTCGAATGCGCACTCGGTCATCTCATCTAAAGTTTCAAGGAACTTCTTTTCGTCGACGCCGTATTCCCGGATGGTGTCCTTGATTCCGACACGGTGCTTGAGCTCGTGAACAGCGGAGATGAGGTTTTCAAGCTTCTCTTCGTCCGTATTTCCGCCGAGGTTCAGAGCGTCCGCAATCTCTGCATATCTGTGCAAAGCGTTCGGGTGGTCGTACTGTGAGAAGGTTCCCATCTTCTGGGGAGCTTCGCTTGCGTTATATCTCATAACGTCCTCGATGACGAGCGCATTTGCAACGCCGTGCGCGATGTGGTGATATGCACCGAGCTTGTGAGCCAAAGAGTGGCTGATGCCTAGGAATGCGTTAGCGAACGCCATACCTGCCATAGTTGCGGCATTTGCCATCTTCTCACGAGCTTCCTCGTCGGTAAGACCGTTGTCATAAGCACGAGGCAGGTACTCGAATATAGTCTTCAGAGCTCCGATTGCAAGGCTGTCGGTGTAGTCAGTAGCCATGACAGAAACATAAGCTTCAAGTGCGTGGGTTACAGCATCGATGCCGCTTGCGGCAGTCAAGCCCTTCGGTGCGGTCATATGGAAGTCAATATCAACGATTGCCATGTTCGGAAGTAACTGATAGTCAGCTAACGGATACTTGATTCCGGTAGACTCATCAGTGATGACTGCGAACGGAGTAACCTCAGAACCGGTACCGGCGGACGTCGGGACTGCGATGAAGTAAGCCTTTTCGCCCATCTTCGGGAAGGTGTAGACACGCTTACGGATGTCGATGAATCTCATAGCCATGTCCATGAAGTCGGCATCCGGGTGCTCATAGAGAACCCACATGATCTTTCCTGCGTCCATAGCTGAACCGCCACCGATTGCGATGATGCAGTCGGGCTGGAAGGAGGTCATTGCTGCGGCACCAGCCTTGGTGCTTGCGAGAGTCGGGTCGGGCTCGACATCAAAGAATGTGGTGTGAGCGATTCCGAGTTCGTCGAGTTTGTCAGTAATCGACTTTGTAACGCCGCTGTGATAGAGGAAGGAGTCGGTTACGATGAAGCAACGCTTCTTGCCCATGACGTACTTGAGCTCATCCAAAGCTACCGGCAGGCAACCCTTCTTGGTGTAGACCTTCTCAGGTGCACGGAACCAAAGCATATTCTCTCTCCTCTCAGCAACTGTCTTGATATTGATAAGGTGCTTTACACCTACGTTTTCACTTACGCTGTTTCCGCCCCATGAGCCGCAACCGAGTGTCAGTGACGGCGAAAGCTTGAAGTTGTATAAGTCTCCGATACCACCGTGGGATGCGGGAGTGTTGACGAGGATTCTGCAGGTCTTCATCGTGCTTGCGAATCTGTCAATCTTCTCGCGCTCGGTGACTGCGTCGAGGTATACTGACGAAGTATGTCCGAAACCACCGTCGGCGATTAAATGCTCAGCCTTTCCTATTGCGTCATCAAAGCTCTCGGCGTGATACATTGCGAGTACCGGGGAAAGCTTTTCGTGAGCGAATTCTTCGGAAATATCTACAGACTCAACCTCACCGATAAGAATCTTTGTGCCCTCGGGAACGGTGATTCCGCAGATTTCCGCAATCTTAGGAGCCGGCTGACCGACAATCTTGGCATTTACAGAGCCGTTGATGATGATTGTGCTTCTGACTTTATCCTTCTCTTCATCGTTAAGGAAGTAGCAACCTCTGTAGGCGAACTCTTTTCTGACTTCGTCGTAGATGTCGTCAAGAACGATTACAGACTGCTCGGAAGCGCAAATCATGCCGTTGTCGAAGGTCTTTGAATGGATAATCGAGCTTACTGCGAGCTTGATGTCGGCGGTGCTGTCGATAATTGCAGGAGTGTTTCCGGCACCTACGCCCAATGCTGGCTTTCCGGAAGAGTATGCCGACTTGACCATGCCCGGTCCACCAGTTGCAAGGATGATGTCAGCTTCCTTCATGAGAAGCGTTGTCATGTCAAGGGTAGGAGTGTCAATCCACTCGATGATTCCCTCGGGTGCTCCAGCCTTTACTGCGGCTTCGAGAATTATCCTTGCAGCTTCAGCAGTGCACTTCTTTGCTCTCGGGTGAGGGCTTATGATGATTGCATTTCTTGTCTTCAAGCAAATCAAGCACTTGAAAATTGCAGTGGATGTCGGGTTGGTCGTGGGGATAACTGCCGCAACGACTCCTATTGGCTCCGCTATCTTCTTTGTGCCGTAAGCCTTGTCCTCCTCGATAACTCCGCAGGTTTTGGTGTTCTTATAAGCATTGTAGATATGCTCAGCGGCGTAATTGTTCTTGATAACCTTATCCTCAACAACGCCCATTCCGGTCTCTTCGACTGCCATCTTAGCTAAAGGAAGTCTAGCCTGATTTGCGGCGGTAGCGGCGGCAAGGAAAATCTTATCGACCTGCTCCTGAGTGTAGGTTGCAAAAATCTCCTGAGCCTTTCTTACACGCGCAATCGCCGCCTCAAGGGCTTCAACGCTTTCGATGGGAGTTCTTTCGGTTTTTGCCGATGTTGCCTTCACGGTAAATACCTCCTATTGTATTTTCGCAATCAGAGCTTCGCTCATCTTGCGGTAGAATTATATTTTTACGCCTATCATTATAGCAAACCGAAACCGTTTTATCAAGCCGATTTGCCAAATTCCACGGTTTCAACAGTTTTTTCAAAAGAACGAACGACTTTTTGTACCCACGCGTTTTAAAGATAGACAAAATGCGAAAATTCGGCAACCCCACCTGTTTTTTCGACCGAATATGCAAACAGCCCAATCCGACAGCCGACGAAGTGCCTTAAATCAAAAGTGGGATAAACCGCCTCGCCGAATTCTGTCCACTCGCCGTCTTTTAAGTACATGAAGCTCACTTCGCTATGGTTAAGCGAGAATTTGCCTTTGACGCCGATGGTGGCTTTCTCACCGAATGGGATTTTTGCGCAGGTTTTCTCTCTCGACTTCATGATGAGATATAGCCTTCCCTGCTCTTTCGTAAGCCCGATAATTCCGTACTGATACTGAAGCATGGTGAGTCCGGCGGTGTCGCCGTCATTAAGTCCGCTTGCGTCAAGAGTTACGTGTGCTTCGCACCCGGGATATTTCGCACGCTGTGTGAGAGTGTTCCGGGCAAATTCGACACTGTTCGACAATTTTTCGGTTGTCAGAGTAAACCTGCCGTTGCCGGTGGAATAGTATTCCGGCTTCGGGTTGTGGTTGAATTCCCATGCCTGATTGAGTTTTTCACTCGTAAAGTCGTCCGAGGCAAATATCGGCGAGTACTCATAATCCGGTCGGGTTGAAATGTTTTCGACAATTTCTGACGGGGTGTCAAAGACCGGGAAACCGGTTTCGTCAAAGTGCATGGGAACCAGGTTCGGAATCCTTCCGACTGCTCCGTGGTCGGCGAAAATGACTCCGAACCATCTGCCGTCGGGAGTGTCGACGATTCCGCCCTGTGCAACGCCGTTGGTGTCGGGAAGCTTGTGGTCGATTACATCGCCGCCGACCCACTCGCCATCGAGGCTATCTGCCATATATGCGGCTTCAATTCTCCGCCATTCGTCCTGAGCCGCATGGATGAAGAAGGCGTAGTATTTGCCGTTAATTTTATAGAAATGCGAGCCCTCGTAGCCCAGGAAATCGCCCGGAGCGTCACGGATGACTATCTTGTCAAAGCCGCCTTCGAGCGGTCCCGACAAATCCGGTTTAAGCTCGGTTACACGGATATTTCTCTGCCCATACATGATGTAAACCCTGCCGTCGTCGTCAAAGAGGACAGAGCAGTCGTGATAGAAGCCGTCGATATAGCTCTTCTGCCACGGTCCTTCCGGGTTCTCTGCGGTGAAGCAGTAGGTCTTCCGGGTGTCGTTGGCTATAAAAATGACGTAGAATCTGCCGTCGTGGTATCTTATGCACGGCGCCCACATGCCGTTTGCATAGGCGTGATTCTCGCCGTCGAGGTTCTCCCTCGGCGTATCTTCAAGAGTCTCATAAATATGGGAGCAGAATTCCCAGTTGATGAGGTCGTATGAGCAAAGCAGGGCTCCTCCGGGCATATAGTACATGGTGGTTGAGCACATGTAGTAGGTGTCGCCGACTCTGATTACGTCCGGGTCAGGCATGTCACAATTTATAACGGGGTTGAATCCTCTTATCATAATATCATCTCCAAGTAAATGTTTTATTCAAGTTTACCTTAAAATCCGCGCTCAGTCAATGATAAAAGCTGAGATATTATTGACCGAAACGAATAAAGGCGCACCAGAGCGGTACGCCTTATTGTAAATCCTGATTACAGAGAAATCTTAATTGCTACGGGAGTCTTGCCGGTGAGCGAAACGCTCAAATCGTCCGGCTGAGAGGTTCCGAAGTAGAGGGTTGTCTCGGCTTCTTTATCGAGATATCTCCTGCCGTCGTTATCAACAACGGTGAGATTTTGAAGCGGGATGTCGATGAAAACCGTCTTAGTCTCACCCTCAGAGAGTGTGACTTTCTTGAATGCGCAGAGAGCCTGGTTCCTGACGGCGTCCGGGGAGCTCGACTTGAAGTAGACCTGCAAAGCGTCCGAACCGGAAACTGAAGAGTTCGTGAGAGTTACCTCTGCATGGACTGCTTCCTCATCTACAGTGGTCTTGACATCGGTAACTTTGATATCAGAATAAGTCAAACCGAAGCCGAAGGGATAGAGGACATTATCTTTTGACAAATCCTCGTAGCGATAAGTTCTGTTTCTCATACAGTAGTCGGTGAACTCGGGCATACCGTCGACAGACTTATAGAATGTTACGGGAAGCTTTCCGGAAGGAGAAACCTTGCCGAAGAGTATGTCCGCAACTGCCTTGCCGCCCTCTGAACCGGGATAGAACGCCTGCAGGAGTGCATTCGGTCTGTCGTCTTCGATGTTAAGTGACGAGCCGCTTGCAAGAATTACAATTGTGGGCTTGCCGAGAGAAAGAACTGCGTGGAGAAGGTGTTTCTGGGACTTGGGAAGCCGTAAATCCTTCTTATCTCCGGAAGCATAGGTGTTACTTGCGTCGCCTTCCTCGCCTTCAAGGCTTTCGTCGAGTCCCAGACAGAGAACGACGACGTCGCTGTGGGCGGCGATTGCCTGTGCCTCAGCGATTCTGTCGTCCGGGAATGCGAGAACTTCGACCTTGTCTCTTATCATGTGTGAGCCTTCAGAGAAGAGAACTCTTCCGGGGAAGGCGTCCTGGATTCCCATAAGGATTGTTTCGTATCTCGAAGCTGTGCCGTAGTAGTTGCCACGAAGTGCGCCGATATTCTGGGCGTTCGGTCCTATGACGCCAATTGTATTAATCTTTGAAGCATCAAGCGGAAGGATTCCGTCGTTCTTTAAAAGAACGCAAGCCGATTCTGCCGCACGTCTGCTGACTGCAAGGTGCTCGGGGGTCTCTACATCCATGTAGCCCAAGCTGTCGAATTCTGTCTCGTCGAACATGCCAAGGCGGAACCGGGTTCTGAAGAGATGCTCGCAGGCGGTGGTGATCTCCTCTTCGGTGACAAGTCCATCCTGATAGGCTTTGTAGAGATGAATATAGGCGCTTCCGCAGTTGACGTCACAGCCGTTTTTGAGTGCCAATGCCGCAGACTCCTCGGGAGTTTCGGTCACGTGGTGGTGCTGGTGGAAGTCCTGGATTGCCCAGCAGTCGGAGGTGAAGTAGCCGTCGAAGCCCCATTCGTCGAGTGTCGACTTCAGGAATTCACTGCCACAGCAGGGCTCGCCGTTGGTTCTGTTATATGCGCCCATTACGCCCTCGACATCCGCTTCTTTTACAAGAGCCTCGAACGCCGGGAGGTAAGTCTCCTCCAAATCCTTCTTGTCCGCAACTGCATTGAACTCGTGCCGCAAATCCTCCGGTCCCGAATGGACGGCAAAGTGCTTGGCACATGCGGCGGCACGGAGATATTCTCCATCGCCCTGGATGCCCTTTACGAAAGCACAGCCTAAACGGGATGTGAGGTATGGGTCCTCGCCATAAGTCTCGTGACCTCTGCCCCAGCGGGGGTCTCTGAAAATGTTGATGTTGGGAGACCAGAGAGTCAGTCCCTTGTAGATGTCCCTGTCGCCGAGCTTTGAATACTCGTTATACTTGGCTCTTGTCTCGGTTGAAATGACTTCCGAGATATCGCCCAGGAGCTCCTCATCGAAAGAAGCCGCCATCCCGATTGCCTGCGGGAACATGGTTGCGACGCCTGCACGGGCAGTGCCGTGAAGACCCTCGCACCACCAGTTATAGGCAGGAATCCCCAGTCTCTCGACAGCCGGAGCCCCGAACTTAAGCTGTTCGCACTTTTCCCATACAGTGAGCCTGGAAACCAAATCTTTAGCTCTTTCTTCTGGTGACTTTGTTTTGTCCTTGTAAATGTCCATAGTTGTCCTCCTAATGTAGTCAAGCTGATAGGGATATTATAATGGATTTCTGGGATGGTGTCAAGAAGTAGGAGCGGATAATATCCGCCCCTACTGATTCTATCAAAATCTGTATTTATTCCTCAATCTCAATGTCCGTTCCTTCAACCGGCTCATCGATTTCTACTGTTTCTTCGACAGGCTCAGCTTCTGTCTCACCAGCTTCCTCTATGCCGATATATTCGCCGCAGACGGTGCAGTAGCCGTTTGCGTCAACTGTGTGCAGGAATGTCGCAAGACTTCCGTTGATGAAGATGCCGTGATAAAGCTCATCGATATAGATGATTCCACTGAAGCTGGCGGCATACTTATAGAATGTGACTGAAATGGTGACGTTGCCTGCCGGCATTGTGAACGTATACGTGCCATCACCGTTGTCGGTGACAGAGACAGGATTTCCGGACTCATCAAGGACAGTGACCGATTCTACTGCATACAGCCTTTCGCCGATGGCGGTTATGGTGACTTCATCTCCCATCGAAGCATTTTCAGTGCTGACTGTCACTGTGCCATTTTTAACGCTTGATGCTGATACCGAATAGATCGATTTCTTGAACGTGGCATTTACAGTTGTGGCATAGTAAGGCATAGTGAAGCTATAAATCCCATAGCTATCAGCAGTAATAGTTTCCGTGAAGTCATCCGTGCCATCGTTATAGGTATATGTTACTGCATCGACCTCATAGCCCAAGGCGGCAGTCGGAGTGACGGTGACGATTTCTCCTGCAACAGAAGACTCAGGGCTTACTGTAACCGTGCCGTTTTCATCACCTTCTCCAGTTATCGGATAGACCGACTGCTTGAACGTAGCATTTACAGTTACAGCATAAGCGGGCATAGTGAAGCTATAAATCCCATAACTATCAGCAAAAATAGTTCCCGTTATGTTTTCCGTACCGTCATTATAGGTATATGTTACTGCATCGACCTCATAGCCCAAGGCGGCAGTCGGAGTGACGGTGACGATTTCTCCTGCGACGGCAGACTCAGGACTGACAGTGACGCTACCGTTCTCAATATTCTGATCTGTAGTTACATCGTAATCAGCAACACAGAGTTCAAGATACCCACCCTCCTCATTAATGCGAACCTCATAGTCCGGATCGTCCGAGGAGAAATAGCTCAAAGCGGTCTTGTAGTACTCTGTAGTTGTCTCAGCAGTTGTAAGCTGAACCGGGTTTCCTGTAGTAGGCCTGATGGTGGTAGTAACACTGATACTTGCGCCATCAGTCAGCTCACCGAGAGTGATGAGAGCACCGTCATCGAGATACAGATTGCAGTCCACCGTATCAGTGCCGGAAGTATAAGAATTTCCGCTGATTACGGGCGCGCCGGACAGATTAAAGGTCACGTTACTGCCTATGTAAATTCCAACGTAGTTGCCGGTATAGTTTCCTCCGGTGATAGTCAATGTGCTGTTACCGGTAGCATATATGCCATATACCCAGCCGGAAATGGTGCACGCTGAGCCCAAGCTCATGTTTCCTGAGCCATACTCATATATACCGATTTTTTCGTAAGCGCTCGAAGTTATCGTAGATGAGCCATAAGCGCTTCCGAGATTGCCTCCGATACTGCCCCATACGCTCAACCCCGACGAATCAATCGGTTCGGTTACCACAACCGTCTTGCTGAATGTTGCACTGACAGTTACATCATAAGCGGGCATGGTGAAGCTATAAATCCCATAGCTATCAGCAGTAATAGTTTTCTCTACGTCATCCGTGCCGTTGTTATAGGTATATGTTACCTTGTCGAGCTCATAGCCCTCAGCGGCAGCCGGAGTGACAGTGATGGTTGCACCTGAGCGGGCAGATGATGAACTGACAGTGACGCTACCGTTTTCAATATCCTCATCTATGGTTACATCATATTCAGCAGGAACACAGAGTTCAAGATACCCGCCAGTCTCGTTAATACGAATCTCATAGTTTGGATCATCCGAGAATAAATAGCTCAAAGCGGTCTTATAGTACGTTGTACTTGTTTCAGCAGTTGTAATCTGAACCGGGCTATCTTGAGTAGGCTTGGTGTTGGTAGTAACACCGATACTTGCCCCACTGCTCAGCTCACGAAGAGTGATGAGAGCACCGTCGTCAAGATATACGTTACAGTTGACAGTTTCACTGCCGGAAGTATAGGAGTTACCGCTGATTACAGTTGCTCCTGAAACTGATAGCATAGAATTCGAACCAGCAACGTATATACCGCAGTTGTTGGAGGAAAAGGTTCCACCTGAAATGATCGCAGAACCGCCGTCTTCAATGTATACTCCATATGCGTAGCTAGATACCTGGGAAGATTTGTTCGTTTTGCTGTTTACGCCTAAATTGACAGAACCACTCTGAGTTATATAGATGCCAATAGAATTTGCATCCCCATCTGTATAAGTATAAACTTTGGTGCCGGTCAATTTACTACTAATTTCCAGATTCTTAGTCAAACCCGATGTCGAAATCGGCTCGGTTGCAGTTAGTGATGTCGTGAATGTGCAGACGCAGAGGACGACTGCCAGGACAAGGCTAAATAATTTCTTTGTTCTCTTCATAAAATACCTCCATAAGATTTGCCAGCGCACACTTCCGAAAAAGTAAGTGCGCACTTATTTTAATCTTCTCATTTAATTATAACATATTTTTGGCTTTATGTCAAGAGAATTTGGGAGGAAATGAAAATTTCGCCCTTCGGGCTCGCCAACCTCTCAGTCGGAGTTTGCGAAGCAAATCTCTCTAAGTTCGCTTGCGAACTTATGCGCTCCCCTTAAAAAGGGGAGCCCAGTAGTCTTCTCTCGAAAGCTCTCAAAGAATACAAAAAAGGCTCCCCTTGATAAGGGGAGCTGTCTAGAAGTTCGCAAGCGAACTTCCGCAGGCTGACTGAGAGGTGCAAGTTCGGCTTCGCCGAACTTGCCGACTTGCCGAAGGCAAGTCGTAGTGACACGAAGGGAGGCGGTCAGGCACGGAGCGCCTGCGCTATCGCCCCAATAAACTCTTCTGTCGAGACAGACTGCTTGTTCTCAAGAGTCGAGAGTGCCGCCATGTCGCCGGTCATTATGCCGGATTCGATGGTCGAGATGGTCGCCTTCTCCAATTTATCGGCGTAGTCGCAGAGTTCCGGGATTTCGTCGAGTTCGCCACGCTTGCGGAGAGCGCCCGACCAGGCAAAGATGGTTGCTACCGGGTTGGTCGAGGTGCGCTCGCCTTTCAGGTACCTATAATAGTGACGCTGGACTGTACCGTGAGCGGCTTCATACTCATAGACTCCGTCGGGAGAGACGAGGACAGAAGTCATAAGACCAAGGCTTCCGTAGGCTGTGGCAACCATGTCGCTCATGACGTCGCCGTCGTAGTTCTTGCAAGCCCAGATTACGCCGCCGTTTGAACGGACGATTCTGGCGACAACGTCGTCGATGAGGGTGTAGAAGTACTCGATGCCTGCCGCCTCAAACTTCTCCTTATATTCGGACTCGTAAATCTCCGCGAAGATGTCCTTGAAGTGGTGGTCGTAGGTTTTGGATATGGTGTCCTTCGCCGCAAACCAGACGTCCTGATGGGTGTCGAGGGCATAGGAGAGGCAGGACCTGGCAAAGCTCTTGATTGAGCTGTCAAGATTGTGGACACCCTGAATGATTCCAGCGCTGGACTTAAAGTCGTGGATAAGAGCTCTTGTCTCGTTGCCGTTTTCGTCGGTCACAACAAGCTCGGCTTTTGAGCCCTGGGGAACGGCGAGCTCAGTGTTCTTGTAGATGTCGCCATAGGCGTGACGGGCAATCGTAATCGGCTTCGTCCATGTTGGGATGAAGGGAGTGATGCCCTTGACGATTATCGGGGTTCTGAAGACGGTGCCGTCGAGGATGGCACGGATGGTGCCGTTCGGGGACTTCCACATCTCTTTAAGATGGTACTCCTCTACCCTTGCGGCATTCGGAGTGATGGTGGCACACTTGACTGCGACGCCATATTTCTTCGTTGCCTCGGCACTTTCTACCGTCACTCTATCATCAGTCTCGTTCCTATGAACTAATCCTAAATCGTAATATTCGGTTTTCAGGTCGACGAACGGGGCGATAAGCTCGTCCTTAATCATCTGCCAGACAACCCTTGTCATCTCGTCGCCGTCCATTTCGACAAGCGGCGTTTTCATCTGAATTTTTGCCATTTTCTTTGACCTCCCTGTGTTGAATCAGAGTTTAGATTTCGTGTAATCGAGAAGACCGCCGGCGAGGATAATTTCCCTGTCACGGGCAGAAAGCTCGATCTTCAGGACAATACTCTCGCCATTGGTGAGATTTTTGAGCGTGGCGGTGTCGCCGGTGGAAACGGCTTCTTTAAGACCTGTGAGGCAGAGCTTGTCGCCCTGAGAGATTTTTTCGTAGTCGGATTCTGTCTCAAAAGTAAGAGGCAGGATTCCGGCATTTATTAGATTAGCCTTGTGGATTCTGGCGAACGACTGGACGACTACTGCCTTGATTCCGAGGTAGAGAGGAGCCAGTGCGGCGTGCTCTCTTGAAGAGCCCTGACCGTAGTTAGAGCCGCCGACGATGATGCTTGTGCCTAAAGACAAAGCACGTGCCGGGAACTCGGTGTCGACAACCTCAAAGCAGTGCTTCGAGATTTCGGGGATGTTCGACCTAAGCGGCAGAATCTTCGACCCGGCAGGCATAATGTGGTCTGTCGTGATATTGTCGCCGACTTTAAGCGAGCACTCGGCTTCGATGGAATCGGGAAGTGGCGAAGTCTTCGGGTAGCCCTTGATGTTCGGTCCGCGTTTTATCTCTACTGCCGGAGCTTCTTCGGGATTTGCCGGAAGCTCGACCATGTTGTCATTAATTACGAACTCCTCGGGCATTTTAAATTCGGGCATGTCGCCTAATGTTCTCGGGTCGGTGAGAACGCCAGTAAGAGCTGAAGCGGCGGCAGTTTCGGGAGAGATAAGATAAACCTGTGCGTCCTTGGTGCCGCTACGCCCTAAGAAGTTACGATTGAATGTTCTGAGCGAAACGCCAGCAGAGTTGGGCGACTGACCCATGCCAATGCAGGGACCGCAGGCGGATTCAAGAATTCTTGCGCCGCAGTCTATCATATCCGAAAGATACTCGCCCTTTGAAAGCATGTTGAGAACCTGCTTTGAGCCGGGAGCGATTGAAAGTGAAACGTCCGGATGAACGGTCTTGCCCTTGAGGATATATGCGACCTTCATCATGTCGACGAACGAAGAGTTTATGCAGGAGCCGATGCAGACCTGATTAATCTTCATCCCCGCAAGCTCACTGACGGGTTTTACGTTGTCAGGAGAATGAGGGCAAGCCGCCAGTGGTTCGAGAGTACTGAGATCTATCACGAGTTCTTCGTCGTAAACTGCGTCAGGGTCGGCTTTGAGCTCGACCCAATCAGCTTCTCTGTGCTGAGCTTTCATGAATTCATAGGTCTTCTCGTCTGACGGGAAGATGCTGGTTGTTGCTCCGAGCTCGGCGCCCATGTTGGTGATGGTTGCACGCTCGGGAACGCTGAGGGTCTTGACGCCCTCGCCGGTGTATTCGATAATCTTTCCGACACCGCCCTTGACAGTGAGGCGTCTCAGAACTTCCAGAATAACATCCTTGGCAGAAACCCAAGGGCTGAGTTTGCCGGTGAGCTCGACTTTCACCATTTTGGGATAAGTGATATAGAGCGGACCGCCGCCCATTGCGACTGCAACATCGAGTCCTCCCGCACCGATTGCGAGCATACCAAGACCTCCGCAGGTGGGAGTGTGGGAGTCGGAGCCAATCAAGGTCTTCCCCGGGATTCCGAAGCGTTCAAGGTGAACCTGATGACAGATGCCGTTGCCCGGACGGGAGAACGAAATTCCACGCTTTTTGGCGACCGAACCGATAAACAGATGGTCGTCGGCGTTCTCAAAGCCGGACTGCAGAGTGTTGTGGTCGACATAAGCGACGCTTTTCTCGGTCTTGACCGACGGAATTTCCATCGCTTCAAGCTCAATATAAGCCATCGTGCCGGTGGCATCCTGAGTAAGAGTCTGGTCAATCCTGATTCCGATTTCGGAACCTTTAATGAACTCACCGTCAACAAGGTGAGCCTTCAAAATTTTTTCAGCTACGGTATAGCCCATGCTATCGCCCCTTTATAAAGTGTTAGGTTTATTTTAATACAGTAAACGGTCGCTGTCAATACCACTCTTCAATATTTGGATATTTTGCCGAATCGGACATCAAAAATTTGCAAAAAAGGCGACAATTAGCCGCCTTTGATTGGGAAAATTGAATTTTTGAGAGGCACAATCTTTCAAGATTTCTGAGATGCTATAGCTTTTCTCGCCGCTTGTATCTCTTCTTCTATCTCCTCTTCTGTCATATAGCCAGCCTCAGCCGCCCGAGCGCGCATACTGCTGAAAGCAAACAAAGCTCTTGCTTGCACTATCTCTTCAGAATTTCCTTTTTGGGTATACATAACGATTCCTCCATCATAATTCCGAATTGCGAATTGCGAATTGCGAATTCCGAATTATTACTCATCCACCGCGTCAGGCACTTTTCTTCTTGACTTGAAGTAGCCGACGGTGCCGGAGACTGTGGACATGGTGGCAAATGACCCGGGGTACTGTTCCACTATATTCTTGAGGGAGACGAGCTGGTCTTTATTGACTACGCAGATGAGGACGCTCTTCTTTTCGTGGGTATAGCCGCCCTTGGCGTCGATTATCGTTGCGGAGTGACCGAGCTTGGTGATTATCTCCTCGGAAATCTCGTTCGGGAAGTTGGTGATTATCTCAAACTGAACCGCCTCGCGGTTGCCGCGGAGGATTCTGTCACTTAGGGTGCTTGAGAAGTAGCTGTAGACGATGCAGAGGAGCACCGGCTCAATCTTATAGTCATAGACGAAATATGAGGACAGGGCAACTACGGTATTGAGAGCAAACATTACCCACGCAAGGTTATATGCCGGGTGCTTCTTGTGGATGATGACAGCGATGAGGTCGGTTCCTCCGGAACAGCAGTTCGACATCATCGCATAGCCTAAGATTCCGCCATTCAGGATTCCCGAGACAACAGGTCCTAAGATAGTGCTCGTGCCGGTGTCGGTCTGATAGATAAATCTTGAAAGGTCGACATAAGACGACTGCAGGACGATGAGCATTACCGAGAAGGTGGATATGTAGACAAGAGTCCGGACGGCAAACTGCTTGTCAACGTAGAAGAACACTATTATTATGAGAGGAATGTTGATTATGAGCGAGAGATAGCCGACGTTGATTCCCAAGACGTACTGAATCATGGTTGCGATACCGTTGACACCCGACGGCGCAAAGCTGTTCGGGAAGATGAACAGGACATAGACGAGGGCGCAGGCGCTCGCCAATAAAACTATAAAGACGTAACTCCAGATTTTTCTCAATACTGTGACGAATGACATTTTTTATCTGCCTTTCTTATTTGCTTGCCGCATCTATAATATTGACGTATTTCACGATTCTTCTCTTATCCGGCGGGACGAGATAGAAGAGTCTCTTTTCATAGTAGAGATTGAACCAGCCGTTCGGTGTGTACGGTGCGCCGCCAATGTCAGGAGTCTTCTTGTGGAGCTCGACCGGCTCGCCGTAGACTGTTCCGACCAGGTCGAAGTTCTCCATGTCCACCCTGAGGTGCGCTTCTCCAGCTTCCATATCCATATGCCCGTGCTTGTTCACGGCGCCTATCTTGATATCGTCCTCCATGACTGTGTCAAGCGGAAGCAGTCCCCGTTGGAGATAGTACCACGCATTCACGGAACGGACATACTCGTTATCAAATCTGTAATCATCCGAAAGTGTTGTCCTGAATCCGCAGGTTTCGCACCAGACTTCATTGCCCTCGGCTTTGATTTGGAACTCCTCACCGCACTGGGGACACTTATACAAAATGGAGTCGAGACCTTCGGCGGTTTTGCTGGTCTTATAGTGATGACCTTTCATCACATACTCATCATCGTGGAAGATGACTTTGTCGATCTTTTCGGATATCTCAGCAACTGATAATTTTGCTACTTCCTGAGCTGAGAAAAGCTGTGCAGTCTCAACCTTTATATCGCCCTTGCGGTACCTCTTGCCCCACTTCGGGAAGACGAGTGCCGAGCCGTTTCCGGTTATTGTGTAGACGGGAAGCCCGAGCTTCTTCACAAGTTCAGGAGTGCCCTTTGTCACCTTCTGTGAATGTGCTACAGCATTCAGTCTGCCTTCCGGGAACAGGACGATTATATTGCCCTCGTTTTTGGCTCTCAGGATTCCTCGGATGGTTCCGGTGTCGGGGCAGAACATCTTCTTTGTGATGGTGTGACCGAATTTGCGGATTACCCAGCCTATTACCGAAGAGTACATGAAGTGCTCGCTCAGAACAAACGTCGGTCTGTGCGGCAGAAGAGTCAGTCCGACTATAATATGGTCTTTTAAGGAGATATGCGGCGCCAGAATCAGCGACGGCTCCTCTATTTCCTGGATGCCGGTGCGGTCGATAGCCATATGAACGCCCTTGATTCTGAATATAAGGGCAGAAATATAAAGGTAAAGATGATATATTCCCCATGCCGGCTTGCCCATTTTCTTCGATTTATTTTTTTCTGATGCCATTTTATATTTTCACCACCAACGACTGTCCGCGTGTGGAGGACACTTACACTAATATGTCCTCTCAGTAAGTTATTGTAGCATATAATAATCAAAATAGCAACAGGATTTTGCGCGCATTTTGGTAAAATTTAAAACGCGTCAAAACTTGACACTTTGACTTTAACATGATATAATTTCTTGTAATGAGCAAAGGCGTTCATACAGGGGATAGTATACCCTTTTTGAAGTAACGCCTTTGCTTTTTTCTTAGATGAAAGGAAGAGAAGTCATGAAGTTAGAAGGTCAGGTACGCATACCTTCGGGCTGTGCCATTTCCGCAGTTATCTCGCGTGAAGGCAGGAAGATGAGCGGAGACGCCATCATAAAAAGCATGATACCGATGCACGACCGCTCAAACGGCTTGGGAGGCGGATTTGCGGCATACGGTATTTATCCGGAATATAAGGAATTCTACGCACTGCATATTTTCTACAACGACAACAACGTCAGAATGACATGCGAGAATTTACTCAAGGATGGGTTCGAGATTATCAAGTCAGAGAGTATTCCGATAAGGAAGACCCTGAAAATCACCGATGTTCCGCTTATCTGGAGATACTTCGTGGCTCCGATGTCCTCGGTTCTTTCAAGACTTCACGTCGACGAAAAAGAGTATGTTGCGGAGACGGTCATGAAGATCAACTCCCAGATTAATGGCGCCTACGTATTTTCTTCGGGAAAGAATATGGGCGTATTCAAGGCGGTCGGATTCCCGGAAGATGTCGGATATTTCTATAGATTGGATGAATATGAGGGCTACTGCTGGACGGCTCACGGAAGATATCCTACAAACACTCCCGGCTGGTGGGGCGGTGCTCACCCGTTTGCGCTCTTGGATTACACAATCGTCCACAACGGCGAGATTTCTTCCTACGATGCAAACCGTCGATATATCGAGATGTACGGCTACAAGTGCACACTTCAGACTGATACAGAAGTTATCACATACATTGCGGACTATCTTCTGAGAAGGCAGGGTCTGACTCTTGAGGAGACTGCATCAGTTATTGCCGCTCCCTTCTGGTCTACTATTGAGAATAAGCCGGAAGAAGAACGCAAGAAGCTCAGCTACTTAAGAACTGTTTACTCAAGTCTCTTGGTTACAGGTCCCTTCTCGATAGTTTTGGGCTTTGAGGGCGGACTTATGGCACTTAATGACAGACTGAAGCTTCGGTCTATGGTCACAGCCGAAAAGGACGATTTGGTCTTCGTTGCGAGTGAGGAATCGGCGATAAGGGCAATTGCTCCGGACGCTACAAATGTGTATGCTCCTGCCGGCGGAGAGCCGATTATAGTTAAGGTGAAAGAAGGGAAATACTGATGGCTATAAATTATGTTAACCCCGAATTTGAGGTTGTAAGAAATCCCAACCGCTGTATTGCGTGCAGGGTCTGTGAGCGTCAGTGTGCAAACGGCGTCCACAGCTTTGACCCGGAAACCGGCACGATGATGGCGGACGAGACAAAGTGCGTTGACTGCCAGAGATGCGTGGCGCTCTGCCCGACAAGGGCTCTTAAAATCGTCAAGAACGACTGCGCGCTGCGCGAAAACGCCAACTGGCAACAGGACACAATCTATGAAATCTACAAGCAGGCTGGAAGCGGAGGAGTTCTTCTTTCTTCGATGGGCAACCCGAAGCCGCTCCCTGTTTACTGGGACAAGATTCTGATAAATGCTTCGCAGGTTACGAATCCTCCAATCGACCCGTTAAGAGAGCCGATGGAGACTAAAGTATTCTTAGGCAAGAAGCCAACAATGCCGGAAAGAAATCCCGACGGAAGCTTGAAGACAGACCTGGCTCCCCAGCTTGAGCTCTCGATGCCGGTAATGTTCTCGGCGATGAGCTACGGCTCCATCAGCTACAACGCACACGAGAGCCTTGCAAGAGCCGCAGAAAATTTGGGTATCTACTACAACACCGGTGAGGGCGGACTTCACGAGGACTTCTACAAATATGGTGCGAATACCATCGTTCAGGTTGCTTCGGGACGTTTCGGCGTTCATGAGGATTACCTCAGCGCAGGTGCCGCAATCGAAATCAAAATGGGTCAGGGCGCAAAGCCTGGTATCGGCGGACATCTTCCCGGCAAGAAGATTGTCGGCGACGTTTCGAGGACGAGAATGATTCCCGAGGGCTCGGACGCCATCTCCCCTGCCCCGCACCACGATATCTACTCCATCGAGGATTTGAGACAGCTGGTCTACTCTCTTAAAGAAGCGACACAATACACAAAGCCGGTTATTGTAAAAGTAGCGGCTGTACATAATATAGCGGCTATTGCAAGCGGTATCGCAAGAAGCGGTGCCGACATAATCGCAATCGACGGCTTCAGAGGAGGAACCGGTGCGGCTCCGACAAGAATCAGAGACAACGTCGGTATTCCGATTGAGCTTGCGCTTGCCGCAGTCGACCAGAGACTCCGTGACGAAGGTATAAGAAACAACGTATCACTGGTTGTCGGAGGAAGTATCCGCTCGGCTTCGGATGTTGTAAAGGCTGTTGCTCTCGGCGCTGATGCCTGCTATGTTGCGACTGCCGCACTTCTGGCGCTTGGATGTCATCTCTGCCGCACTTGTCACACCGGCAACTGCAACTGGGGAATTGCAACCCAGAAGCCGGAGCTCGTCAAGCATCTCAACCCGGACATCGGCTCACAGAGGCTTATAAATCTCATGAACGCATGGCGGCACGAGATTATGGAGCTCATGGGCGGAATGGGTATAAACTCGATTGAAGCTCTCAGAGGAAACAGGCTTATGCTCAGAGGAATGGGTCTTAACGAAAAAGAGTTAGAGATACTTGGTATCTCACATGCGGGGGAGTGACGGATATGAAAAGAGTTTATGTAAACGAAAAATGGTGCCTCGGGTGCCATCTCTGCGAGTATAACTGCGCTTTTGCAAACTCGGGACTCAAAAATATGGCTAAACTGAAGGGTCAGAAAATATACCCGAGAATCAGGGTTGAAGGCGACGACAAGATTACTTTCGCAATCTCCTGCCGTCACTGCGAAGACCCGATATGCATAAAGAGCTGTATTTCGGGAGCACTTTCAAAGACTCCCGATGGCATGGTCGAAATCGACAAATCAAGATGCGTCGGTTGCCTTACCTGTGTCCTCGTATGCCCATACGGAGCCGTTATTCAGGACGGCGACGGAGCAGTTCAGAAGTGCGAACTCTGCCTTAAAAACTCATCGGGTGCGCCTGCATGTGTTGCCGGTTGCCCGAACAATGCGATTGTTTACGAAGAGAGGTGAGCGAAATGGCAAAGAAATATGTTATCATCGGCAACGGAACCGCCGCTGTCGGCTGTATCGAGGGCATAAGAGCTCACGATTTGGATGGCTCTATCACCGTTATTTCGGCTGAAAACCACCCCGCCTATTGCCGTCCGCTTATCTCATATTATCTCGAAGGCAAGGCTGTTCCGGAGAGAATGAGCTATCGTCCCGACGATTTCTATGACAAAAATGGCGTCAAGGTTATCTATGGCGAGAGTGCCGAGAAGATTGACACCGATTCAAAATCAGTAGTTCTCAGTAATGGCGAAAAAGTCGCCTACGACAGCATCTGTGTTGCCACTGGTTCAAGACCGCTCGTGCCGCCTTTTGAAGGGCTCGAGACAGTCCCCCAGAAGTTCCCGTTCATGACTCTTGATGACGCACAGAATCTTGAAAGTGCAATTTCGGAGGACAGCGACGTCTTCATCGTCGGCGCCGGACTTATCGGGCTTAAGTGTGCCGAAGGTCTTTACGGAAGAGTAAAATCCATCACCGTATGCGACCTTGCAGACAGGGTTATGCCGAGTATCTTAGATGCCGAAACTGCTGAAATGATGAAAAAGTGCCTTGAAGACAACGGTTTGAAGCTGATGCTTTCCGACACCGCCACCAAGTTCGACGGAAATGTTGCCTATATGAAGAGCGGAGCGGAGGTCAAGTTCGACGTTCTGGTATTGGCAGTCGGTGTAAAAGCGAATATCTCTCTTGTGAAGGACGCTGGTGGCGAATGTGGTCGTGGAATCACGGTTGACAACCACATGGCGACTTCGCTTTCCGATATTTACGCTGCAGGAGACTGCGCAGAATCTATGGACTACTCATCCGGAAACGTCAAGGTCATGGCAATCATGCCGAACGCCTATATGCAGGGTCACTGTGCTGGAGAGAATATGGCTGGCGCTGACGTCACCTTCGACAACGGTATTCCCATGAATGCAATCGGGTTCTTCGGACTCCACGTTATGAGTGCCGGAACTCAGGATGGCGAACTCTATGAAGAAAAGTCGGACTCTCACATAAAGAAGCTCTTTACGAAGGACGACCGACTTGTAGGGTTCATTCTGGCGGGCGATACGACCCGTGCCGGAATTTATACAAATTTGATAAGAAACGGTATTTCTCTTAGCTCTATTGACTTTGATACCATAAAATCAGCTCCAAATATCTTTTCTTTTGGTCAAGAATACTGTAGAAATTCTCTTGGAGGTGTGGTATAATATGTTGATAGATGTTTCAGGCTTGGGATTCAGCGAAATAAATTCCCTGATCCGTTCTCAGGGTGAGAGCTGTCACTTAACCGGTTGCTTGAGTCAACGGTTCATAGGTGCCGGTATGTCCTACCGGGAAATCACGATTGACGGCACTCCCGGAAATGCTCTCGGAGCATATCTCAACGGCGGCGAAATCACCGTCAACGGCAACGCCCAGGACGCAGTCGGCGACACAATGAACGACGGCAAGATTATAATCCACGGTCACGTCGGCGACGCTGTCGGATATACGATGCGTGGCGGCGAGATTTACGTAAGGGACAGTGCCGGCTACCGTGCAGGAATCCACATGAAGCAGTACAAGGAAAAAAGACCGGTTATGGTCATCGGCGGAAGAACCGGAAGCTTTTTAGGCGAATATCAGGCTGGCGGCTTGATTATAGTTTTGGGGCTCAACAAGGGCGACCTGCCGATTGTCGGAAACTTCCCCGGAACGGGAATGCACGGTGGAAAGCTGTATCTAAGGACTGCCGACGGGCTCAAGTTCCCGGCTCAGGTCAATGTAAATGAAGCGACGGATGAGGACATGGCGGAGATTATGCCGTACCTCAAGAACTACTGCACCTATTTCGGCGCGGATTTAATGGAGATTATAGGCTCCAAGTTTACGGTTGTAACTCCCAACTCGAAGAACCCTTACAAGCAATTGTACGTTAATAACTGATTCAGCATGAAAGGACGGTGCAAAATGAGCTATACTCCCGACGAAATTCTCCAGTATATTGAGGAAGAGGATGTCAAGTTCATCCGCCTGGCGTTCTGCGATGTTTTCGGAACGCCCAAGAACATTTCCATCATGCCGAACGAAATGAGACGCGCTTTTGAGCAGGGTATCTCAATCGATGCTTCGGCTATTGCCGGATTCGGTGAGGAAAGCCATTCTGATATGCTCCTCATCCCCGACCCGTCGGAGATTTCAATTCTCCCATGGCGTCCGGAGCACGGAAGAGTTGTAAGAATGTTTTGCACCGTTTGCAATCCTGACAAAACGGTCTTTGAAGCGGACACAAGAAGCCTTCTCAAAAAGACTGCGGAGGATCTGAAATCCGAGGGATTCGACTTCAATTTCGGTCCCGAAACGGAGTTTTATCTCTTCAAGCGTGACGAAGACGGCGAGCCTACAAAGATTCCATACGACCAAGCAGGGTATATGGACATAGCTCCCGAGGATAAGGGCGAGAACGTCCGGCGCGAAATATGCTTAACGCTTGAACAGATGGGAATCGTCCCGGAGTCCTCCCACCACGAAGAAGGTCCGAGTCAGAATAAAATTGATTTTCGTTATTCTGACGCCCTTACCGCCGCAGACCATGCGACTACATTCCGCTCAGTTGTAAAGACCATTGCCGCAAGAAACGGACTTTACGCCGACTTCTCGCCGAAGCCGCTTCCGAATCTTCCCGGCAACGGTATGCACATAAATATCTCCGCTGTCTATAACGGCGAGGACGTTTTGCCATATGCAACTGCCGGCATTTTAAAACATATTTCCGAAATTACGCTGTTTTTAAATTCTCAGCCCGATTCATACAAAAGATTCGGTGTCAACAAGGCACCGCTCTATATATCCTGGTCGGAGCAGAACCGCTCCCAGCTCATAAGGATTCCCGCTACTAAGCGTGAATACAAGCGTGCAGAGCTTCGGTCTCCCGACCCGATGTGCAATCCTTATCTCGCACTACTTCTTCTCATGAAAGCTATGGAAGACGGAATAAAGAACAGGCTTCCACTCTGTGAGCCGACAGGCATAAACCTCTTCAAGGCGACACCGAAGGAGCTTTCAAAGTTTGAGACTTTGCCGAGAACAATCGGGGAAGCCGTTTCAGCGGCACGAAACTCCGACTTTGTCAAGGCTTCAATTCCGCAGTCGATTATTGACGACTACTCTTCAAGGTAACCATCAGCTCTTTATAACGCCATTAAAATGCCGGAGGTCGTGAAAATGGAACTCAAAGAGAAGGTCTACAGCGTTTTAGTTGTATCGTCCTCCGAAAAATTTTCCGGCGTTATAAAAAGGCTTCTTCCTACTAATGTGTACTCCCCCGTTTCGACGGCATCTGACGTCAGTTCCGCAAAAAGAATGGTTCTGGAACGGGATTACGACATCGTGATGATCAATTCTCCCCTGTCGGACGAGTTCGGAAAGCGGTTTGCTATTGACCTCAGTCAGAGTTCTGGTGCGGGAGTTATACTCTTCGCCGGGACGGAGCATTTTCCGGAAATCAGTGAAATGCTGATGCCCTATGGAGTCCTGACCATTCCGAAGCCGGTGAGCGTTCCGCTCATCCAGCAGTCGCTTCTGATACTTCGGGGCACCCGGGAAAGACTCAGGCGAATGGAGCGAAAGAGCCCGACATTTGAAGAGAAGATGGCGGAAATCAGACTTGTCAACCAGGCAAAGCTCTTACTCATTACAAAGTGCGAAATGAGCGAATCTGAAGCTCATAGATATATCGAGAAGCTAGCGATGGACACTTGTGTCACAAAGAAAGTCGCCGCAGGGGATATCATCAGAGAATACGAACAGAATGGCAAGGAGGATATGTAAATGTCAGTAGCGAATACTAAGTACATTTTCGTAACCGGAGGTGTCGTTTCGGGGCTCGGCAAGGGAATTACCGCCGCATCTCTGGGACGACTGCTGAAGGCAAGAGGGTTGAAGGTGGCGGCTCAGAAGCTTGACCCGTACATCAACGTCGACCCAGGGACAATGAGTCCCTATCAGCACGGGGAGGTTTACGTCACCGAAGACGGTGCGGAAACAGACCTTGACCTCGGGCACTATGAAAGATTTATAGACGAGGATTTGAACAAGTATTCAAATCTCACAACGGGAAAGGTGTACTGGAACATACTCAACAAGGAGCGTCGGGGCGAGTATCTCGGTTCGACCGTTCAAGTCATCCCCCATATTACAAATGAAATAAAAGATTTTGTCTACCGTGTCGGCAAGAAGACACAGGCGGACATTGTCATCACCGAAATCGGCGGCACCATCGGCGACATTGAATCACAGCCTTTTATCGAAGCTGCAAGACAGATTTCCCTCGAAGTAGGATGGGAGAACAGCCTTTTCATTCATGTCACACTGGTGCCGTTTTTGCGTGGCTCTGACGAGCACAAGTCAAAGCCCACACAGCACTCCGTCAAGGAGCTTCAGGGAATGGGAATAAACCCGAATATCATAGTTCTCAGATGCGATGAGCCGCTTGAAGAGTCCATCTTCAAGAAGATTTCGATGTTCTGCAACGTCAAGCCGGACTGCGTTATAGAAAACATCACTTTACCTAGCATCTACGAAGCTCCTACAATGCTTGAAAAGGCGAACTTCTCCTCTGTCGTTTTAAGAGAGCTCCACATCGATGCTCCAGAGCCGGATTTGTCAGATTGGCTCGCTATGCTCGATATGATTAAGAACCGTTCGGGAGAAGTAAACATCGGTCTTGTCGGGAAGTACATACAGCTCCACGACGCTTATCTCTCAGTTGCTGAAGCCCTCCGGCACGCCGGATTCGCACTCGGAAGCTATGTCAACATCACATGGATTGATTCGGAAACTCTGACTGAATCGACATACGAAGAGACTTTAAGCCACGTCGACGGGATTATAGTTCCCGGCGGATTCGGAAACAGAGGCATTGAGGGAATGGTTCTCGCCGCCAAATATGCAAGGGAGAACAATGTCCCCTACTTCGGAATCTGCCTCGGTATGCAGATTGCGGTTATGGAGTATGCAAGAAACGTCGCAGGAATCACGGATGCCAACTCTGGCGAGTTCGACGAGCTCTGCAAGAACAAAGTCATCGACTTCATGCCCGGACAGAGCGTCGACATCGACAAGGGCGGAACGCTTCGTCTCGGAAGCTATCCCTGCGTCGTCCAGAAGGGCACTACAATGGAAAGATGCTACGGCGAGGAGCTCATCCACGAGAGACACCGCCACCGTTACGAATTCAACAACGACTACAGAGAAGTTCTCACTTCTCACGGTCTCACACTTTCGGGACTTTCGCCAGACGGAAGACTTGTCGAGACGGTTGAACTCACAGACAGACCGTTCTTCGTCGGAGTTCAGTATCATCCGGAATTCAAGTCGAGACCGAACAAGGCACATCCGCTATTTAAAGGCTTTGTAGAAGCTGCTATGAAGCATAAAGGATGAACCTCTCAGTCAGCTTCGCTGACAGCTCCCCTTATTAAGGGGAGCCATGATTGCATTGACAAAGGGTTGATAAGAATGAATGAAATTCACGAGGAGTGCGGGATTTTTGGAGTTTACGCTCCGGATACCAGGCGGCTCTCGGATATGGTTTACTATGGGTTGTATGCTCTGCAACACCGGGGTCAGGAAAGCTGCGGAATGGTCGTTTGCGACGACGGGCTTTTCTATTCCCACAAGGACTTGGGACTCGTGGGCGAAGTGTTCACAAAAGAAGCTATTGCTTCGCTTCCGTCGGGACAGATGGCAGTCGGGCACGTTCGTTACGGCACCACCGGCAGTACTAACCGGCAGAACTGCCAGCCTATTGAAGTAAACCACTGCAAGGGCAGGCTTGCTCTTGCGCACAACGGAAACTTAACCAACGCCTATGAGCTCAGGGCTCGCCTTGAACTCTCCGGCGCCATATTCCACACCACCAGCGACACCGAAACCATAGCTTATATTGTCACGCAGGAGCGATTGACTGCACCCTCGATTGAGGAAGCAGTGAACCGCGCCGCTTGGCGTTTGGAGGGTGCATATTCTTTAGTCTTCATGTCGGCGACGAAGCTGATTGCCATGCGTGATGCACACGGTTTCCGCCCTCTTTGCTATGGCAAAACCCAAGACGGATGCTATATTGTGACGTCCGAAAGCTGTGCTCTGGCGGCAGTTGGTGCGGAGTTTGTGAGGGACATTCTCCCTGGCGAGATTGTCGTGTTCGACGAAAACGGGATTCACTCGATAAAGGACCACTGCGGAAGGAAGCCGGAAAGGCTCTGCGTTTTCGAGTATATCTACTTTGCCCGTTCCGATTCCGTAATTAACGGCGTTTCGGTTCATGCGGCAAGAAGAAAAGCCGGTGAACTGCTGGCGAAGAGCCACCCGGTAGAGGCGGACGTCGTCATCGGCGTTCCCGATTCGGGACTTGATGCGGCTTTAGGCTACTCGATTGAATCCGGGATTCCATATGAACTCGGCTTCATCAAAAATAAGTACGTCGGACGGACGTTTATCTCGCCGACTCAGAGTGACAGACTCGACCAGGTGAGAATCAAGCTGAGCCCGATAAGCGAGGCAGTCACGGGCAAGCGCGTCATCATGATTGACGACTCAATCGTCAGAGGAACTACCAGTGCGCAGATAGTAAAGCTTTTAAGAAATGCCGGTGCGAAAGAGGTTCACGTCAGGATTTCATCTCCGCCGTTTTTGAATCCCTGCTACTACGGCACGGATATCGACTCAGAGGACGGACTCATCGCTTGCAGTCACACGGTTGATGAGATTGCTGAAATAATCGGTGCGGACAGTCTCGGGTATCTCCCGACGGAGGATTTAAAGCTTCTTGCGGAGAGCGAAAACATCTGCACCTCCTGCTTCACCGGGGAGTACCCGACAGGGATTCCTGCTCACACCGACAAAGGTCGCTTTGAAGGGAAACTTTCAGAAACGAAGCCTCAGAAATCAAGAGTTCACAAATCAAAATAATATAAATTCAAACACTTTTAGGAGGACATTATCATGGACAAGCTTTATGAAGGAAAGTCGAAAATCGTTTACGAGGGCACCGAGCCGGGTACTTGCATTATCAAGTACAAGGACACCGCAACCGCTGGAAACGGCGTCAAGAAGGAAGATTTGCCGGGCAAGGGAATCCTCAACGCAAAGATTTCTAACCTCATTTTCGAGTATCTTGCAAAGAACGGCGTCAAGACTCATCTTATCAAGGTCTTGAATGAGACTGAGGTTTTAGTCAAGAAGGCTGACATCGTTATGGTTGAGGTTATTGTAAGAAATGTTGCGGCAGGTAGCTTTTCGAAGAAGTACGGCGTTCCGGAGGGAACAAAGCTCCTTAACACCGTTACAGAATTCAGTTTGAAGAGCGACGAGTTGGGAGATCCGATGATCAACGACTGCCAGATTACAGCACTCGGCGTTGCTACTCAGGCAGAGCTTGACGAGCTCAAAGCGGTTTCCCTGAAGGTTGACGAGCTCATGACCGAACTCTTCTTAAAGTGCGGCATCAAGCTCATCGACTTCAAGCTCGAATTCGGCAGAGTTGACGGCGAACTTCTTTTGTGCGACGAAATCTCCCCCGACTCCTGCAGACTCTGGGACGCTGAGACCAACGAAAAGCTCGACAAGGACCGCTTCCGCAGAGATTTGGGCAACGTCCTCGACGGCTACAGAGACGTTTTAGCAAGACTTGAAAATGCCATCTGATTTCGGAGGGAATAATGACTGATAAATATGAAAATCCGCTTTGCAAGCGATATGCCGGCGAGAAAATGCAGAAGATTTTCTCCGACGACACGAAGTTCTCAACCTGGAGAAAGCTCTGGATTGCTCTTGCTGAAAGTGAAAAAGAGCTTGGACTCGACATTTCGGATGAACAGATTGCCGAAATGAAGGAGCATATCTACGACATCGACTATGAGGCGGCGGCGGCAAGAGAAAAGGTCGTCCGTCACGATGTAATGGCGCACATCTATGCCTATGGCTTGGTCTGCCCGAAGGCAAAGCCTATAATCCACCTGGGAGCTACCAGTTGCTATGTCGGAGACAACACCGATATTATTTTGCAGAGAGATGCGCTCCTCAGAATCAGAAGCCTGCTCGTGACTGCGATTTCTGCTCTTTGCGACTTTGCAGAGAAGTATAAAGACCTTCCCTGCCTTGCCTACACCCACTTCCAGGCGGCACAGCCTACTACTCTTGGAAAGCGTGCTACTCTCTGGCTTCAGGACTTGGTTATGGATTTGGAGAGGCTCGACTTCACCCTTTCTAACTTAAAACTTTTAGGTTGCAGAGGAACTACCGGAACCGGTGCCAGCTTCCTTGAACTCTTCGGAGGAGATAAAGATAAAGTTCGTAAACTCGAAAAGCTCATCGCAGAGAAAATGGGCTTTGAGGCGGCATATTCAGTAAGCGGTCAGACCTACACAAGAAAGGTCGACTACTACTCGCTGTCGGTTCTTTCGGGAATCGCTCAGAGCGCCCACAAGTTCTCGAACGACATCCGGCTTCTTTCGCACTTAAAAGAAGTTGACGAACCGTTTGAAGCGGGACAGGTCGGCTCCTCCGCAATGGCTTATAAGAGAAATCCGATGCGCTCGGAAAGAATTGCGTCACTTGCAAGATACGTAACCGTCGATGCCCTTAACCCTGCACTCACTGCGAGTGAGCAGTGGTTTGAGAGAACACTTGACGACTCGGCGAACCGCAGAATCAGTATTCCGGAAGCCTTCCTGGCAGTCGACGGAATCCTGAGCCTTTACATAAACATCATCAGTGGCTTGAAAGTCTATCCGAAGATTATAGCAAGACACTTGCAGGCTGAGCTTCCCTTCATGGCGACCGAGAATATTCTCATGTACTGTGTCAAGAAGGGCGGCGACCGCCAGACCCTTCACGAAGCAATCAGAACTCACTCTGTAGCCGCGGCGACCGACATCAAGGAAGGCGGAGACGGAAATCTTATCTCGAGAATTGCCGCTGACCCGATTTTTGGGTTGACACGGGAAGAAATCCAGAGTATTATAGATAAAGGCGGCTTTACTGGTCTTGCCGAAGACCAGGCGGAGGAGTATGTTCAGTACGTAAGAACTGAGATTCTTCCGAACGAAGGAGAAAAAGCCGACGACGTTACAATTAACGTCTGACATCTGGCGCAAAATCAGCAAAAGCTTTATAATAGAAAGGACAAGGCATATGCTTACAGCAATAGTTGGAATCAACTGGGGCGACGAAGGCAAGGGCAGAATGGTTGACCTTCTGTCGAAGGACTTCGACATCATCTGCCGCTATCAGGGCGGCAACAACGCAGGACACACCGTCATCAACGAAAGAGGAAACTTCGTTCTGAATCTTCTGCCATCCGGCATCTTCCACGAGACGGCTGTCAACGTCATGGGCGGAGGAATGGTCGTAGACCTTCAGCACCTTTGCCACGAAATCGCATCCCTTAGAGAAAAAGGGATTGAAATCAGCCCCGAAAATCTTAAAATCAGCGACAAAGCCACCATATGCCTGCCCTATCACAAGGAGCTCGACATCATGGAGGAGGAGCGCCTTGCCGACAAGAAATTCGGTTCAACCCGTCGTGGCATTGCTCCCGTCTACGCGGACAAGTACATGAAGAAGAGTCTTAGAATGAGCGATTTGCAGAACCCCGACACCCTCGCTGAAAAAGTAAGGGACATCGTCGAGTGGAAGAACTTAACCTTCAAGGGCTACGGTCACGAGCTCATAAGTGCCGATGAGATTCTTGCATGGCTCAAAAAGTATGGCAACGAAATCTTGCCGTATATCACCGACGTTTCTTCATACTTGGAGAAGGCGGCGGATGACGGAAAGAACATCATGTTTGAGGCACAGCTGGGAGCTCTGAGAGACATCGACTACGGAATTTATCCCTACACTTCTTCTTCCCAGACCCTTGCTCACTATGCACCTATTGGGGCAGGAATTCCCGGAAGAAAGCTTGACTGCTCGATTGGTATCATGAAGGCATATTCTACATGCGTCGGCGAAGGACCGTTCACATGCGAAATGTTTGGCGAAGAAGCAGAAGCTTTAAGAGCCGCAGGTGGAGAATACGGTGCCGCTACCGGTAGACCCCGCAGAGTCGGACCGTTTGACGTTCCCGCTTCAAAGTATGGCGTAAGAGTTCAGGGAGCTGATTATCTCGTTCTTACCAAGCTCGACATTCTTTCCTATATGGATAAGATTCCGGTTTGCGTTCACTATGAGGTTGACGGCGAAATCACCGACGAATTTCCGACCGGTGACAGGCTGGAGCGTGCAAAGCCGGTTGTCGAATATGTCAAAGGCTTCGGCGACGTTTCAAAGTGCCGCAAGAAGGAAGATTTACCTGAAGACGCCCTCAACTACATCCGCCTCATCGAGCACGCAGTAGGTTGCCCGATTAAGTACGTTTCCGTAGGTGCGGAAAGAGACGAATATATTACAATGTTCTGATAAATCACAGCAAGCGTTTATCGGCTTTATTGCCGGTAAACGCCTAACTGAAACATAAGGAGGCAAACTCTAAAAGATGAAAGAGTATGACCGCAAGATAATTACGGAGGACGGAAGCGAATACTTAGGTTATGGTTTCGGAAGCTCGGACGAGCGAGTTCTGGAGCTTGTATTCAACACTTCTATGGTAGGCTATCAGGAGATAGTTTCCGACCCGTCCTATACCGATCAGATGGTCGTTATGACATATCCAATTATCGGAAGCTACGGAATTAACGACGACGACTTCGAGACGAAGTACCCGTCAATCGGTGCTTTGGTCGTGAGAGATTACAATGACATGCCGTCGAATTTCCGTTATATAAAGACACTTTCGGAGCTCTTAGAAGAGAACAATATCCCCGGCATCAGCGGAGTTGACACCCGTAAACTTACCCGCAGTATCCGTGACTACGGTTCAAGAAGAGCTCTTATTACAAATATTTCTACAATCCTTGAAGAGGGTCTTGAAATCATTAAAAATACACCTGTTCCCCACGATGCCGTTTCGAGAGTAAGCACCAAGAAGCGTTGGTATTCGAGAACATCGAATCCTCAGTATAACGTCGTTGCACTCGACTGTGGAATCAAACTCAACATTGTTCGCTCCCTAAACCGTAAGGGTTGCAACGTAACCATTGTCCCCTACGACATCACTGCCGAAGAGGTCATTTTCATGAAACCGGACGGAGTCTTCCTTTCAAACGGTCCCGGCGACCCGGAGGATGTTAAGTCTGCCGTCGAGCTTGTCAAGGGACTTCGTGGCAAGTACCCGATTTTCGGAATTTGTCTCGGACACCAGGTAATTTCTCTTGCCTACGGTGCGAAGACCTATAAGCTGAAGTTCGGTCACCGTGGCGGAAACCACCCTGTAAAGAATCTGGCTACTGGAAAGCTCGAAATAACTTCACAGAATCACAGCTACGCCGTCGACCCGGAAAGCCTTGCGGGCACCGGTCTTGAAGTCACGCACATCAATCTCCTTGACAACACGATAGAAGGCGTTGAGTGTAAAGAAGACAAGGTTTTCAGTGTTCAGTATCACCCGGAGAGCGCTCCGGGACCTGAGGATTCAGGATATCTGTTTGACAAGTTCCTGGATTACATGAAGGAGGCGAAGAGTAATGCCGAAGAGAACTGATATTAAGAAAGTTTTGGTTATCGGCTCCGGTCCTATAGTTATCGGACAAGCCGCCGAATTTGACTATGCCGGAACTCAGGCATGTCTTGCGCTCAAGGAAGAGGGCTACGAGGTCATCTTAGCAAACTCGAACCCCGCCACCATCATGACTGACACCTCCATCGCCGATAAAGTATATATGGAGCCGCTTACTCTTGAATATCTGGCACGAATCTGCCGCTATGAAAGACCCGACGCCATCGTCCCCGGAATCGGCGGACAGACGGGACTCAACCTTGCGATGCAACTCTCCAAAAAGGGCGTGTTGCAGGAGTGCGAGATTGAGCTTTTGGGAACTGATGCCGACAGTATCGAATGTGCCGAGGACAGAGAGCGCTTCAAGGAGCTCTGCGAGAGCATCGGCGAGCCGGTTGTTCCTTCCGAAATTACTTATTCAATCGAAGAAGGCTTGAAGGCGGCTGAGGATATCGGCTATCCGGTTATTTTGAGACCTGCATTCACTCTCGGAGGCACCGGCGGAGGATTCGTCAACAACCCCGAAGAGATGAAGGTTATGATGAAGAATGCTCTGGCACTCTCCCCCGTTCATCAGGTCTTGGTTGAAAAGAGCATAAAGGGCTACAAAGAGATTGAGTACGAGGTCATGCGGGACGCAAACGACACTGCAATTACAGTATGTAACATGGAGAACCTCGACCCGGTCGGAATCCACACCGGCGACTCTATCGTCGTTGCACCGAGCCAGACTCTTACTAACAAAGAGTACCATATGCTCCGTAACAGTGCCTTAAAGATTATCCGTGCCCTGAAAGTAAAGGGCGGATGCAACGTACAGTTTGCTTTAGACCCGCAGTCGTTCAGATATTACGTTATCGAAGTCAACCCGAGAGTTTCCCGTTCTTCGGCGCTCGCTTCAAAGGCAAGTGGATATCCGATTGCGAGAGTCTCGGCGAAGATTGCGGTTGGAATGAACCTCGACGAGATTCAGCTCGTCAACACTCCTGCCTGCTTTGAGCCGTCTCTTGACTACGTCGTCACGAAGATGCCACGGTTCCCATTTGACAAGTTCGCAAGCGCTTCAAACGTCCTTTCAACTCAGATGAAAGCGACGGGAGAAGTTATGAGCGTTGGAAGAACAATGGAGGAGAGCCTTCTCAAAGCAATTCGTTCGCTTGAAGACGGCAAGAACCACATCCACATGGCGAAATTCGATTCGGAGCACATGACAACCGACGAATTACTTGCCTACATCCGTGAGGGCACCGACGACAGAATCTACGCCATTTCACAGCTCATGTGGATGGGAGTAGACCATTCGAGAATATGCAATATCACCGGAATCGACATGTTCTTCCTTGACAAGATAAAGAATATCGTTGATTTTGAGAAAGAACTCGAAGCCTCTCCCCGTTCGATTACGCTTCTGAAGGAAGCGAAGAAGATGGGCTTTTCCGACTCATACATTGCGGAGCTCTGGAAGACAACGGAAGACGAAGTCTACGAAGAGCGTTGCAATGCAGGCATTTATCCCGTATACAAGATGATAGACACCTGCGCCAGCGAGTTTGACAGCTACGTTCCCTACTTCTATTCTACTTATGAGGACGAGGAAGAGTCGATTGTCTCGGACAGAAAGAAAATTATCGTCCTCGGTTCCGGACCAATCCGAATCGGTCAGGGCGTCGAGTTCGACTATTCGACCGTTCACGCCATCAAGACCATCCGTGATGCCGGCTATGAGGCTATCGTCATAAACAACAACCCGGAAACGGTTTCCACAGATTACACCACTGCGGACAAGCTCTATTTCGAGTCGCTGACGGTTGAGGACGTCATGAACGTCGTCCACCACGAGAATCCGGTTGGCGTTATCGCAACTCTGGGAGGACAGACCGCTGTCAACCTTGCGGCTCCTCTTACGAAGCGTGGAGTCAAGATTATCGGAACCGACTGCGACGCCATCGAAAAGGCTGAGAACCGTGACGCTTTCGACGCTGTTATCCGTTCACTCGGAATTCCGAACCCGACCGGCGATGCCGTCACAAATATCGAAGACGGAGTTAAAGTGGCTGAGAGAATCGGGTACCCCGTTCTTGTCAGACCGTCGTTCGTTCTCGGCGGAAGAGCTATGGAGATTGTTGCGACTGAGGAAATGCTCAGGCACTATCTCAAAAACGCCGTTGAAGTCGATGTCGACAAGCCGGTACTCGTTGACAAGTACATCATGGGCAAGGAGGTCGAGGTCGACGCTATCTGCGACGGCGAAGAGGTCTTTATCCCCGGAATTATGGAGCTGGTTGAGAGAACCGGCGTCCACTCGGGCGACAGCATGAGTGTTTATCCGCCGTTCAGCATTTCAAAGGCTGTCAAAGATACGATTAACGATTACACAACCCGACTTGGCTTGGGCATCGGAATTGTCGGACTTTTCAACATCCAGTTCATTGTCGACAAGGATGACAACGTCTCGGTTATCGAGGTAAACCCGAGAGCTTCGAGAAGTGTGCCGTTCCTCTCAAAATCAACCGGCATAAATCTTGTAAGTGTTGCGACGAAGTGTATGCTCAGGCACAGCCTTAAAGAGCAGGGCATCACCGATATGACTCCGAAGGAGAAGAACCGCTGGTATGTAAAAGCTCCGGCGTTCTCGTTCGAGAAGCTCACCGGCATGGATTCCTATCTGTCTCCTGAAATGAAGTCGACCGGCGAGGCTATCGGCTATGACGACAAGCTGAACCGTGCTGTCTACAAGGCGCTTCAGGCTTCCGGCATCAAGATGAAGGAGTACGGCACAGTTATCGTGACGGTTGCAGATGAAGATAAGGAAGAGGCATTGCCGCTTATCAGGCGGTTCTATAACCTGGGTTATAATATCGAAGCGACTGCCGGAACTGCGAAGTTCTTAAAACAGCATGGCATCCGCACACGAGTCAAGGGTAAGATCAGTGAAGGAAGCGACGAAATTCTCGATTCCATCCGTGCTGGATATGTCAGCTACATCATCAACACCCGTGCGGTTCTTTCCGGCGTCCACTATGAGGACGGCATCGAGATAAGACGCTGTGCGATTCAGAACGGCGTCACGACGTTCACGTCGCTCGATACGGTAAGGATTCTCTTGGATGTTCTGGAAGATATGATTCCGCCGATTTCGACGATTGATGCGTGATTTGTAGGGGCGGATATCATCCGCCCGTTACGGGCACCTGCGATAGGTTCGGGCGGATAATATCCGCCCCTACTTTTTCCTCTTGCATTCCATAGCGTATCGTGCTATAATATTGATACAAGAATATGATTTGAAAGTGGGTATCTTTCATGAAAAAACTTTGTAAGGACAGAGAGCACAAGATGCTTTGTGGCGTTTGCGCTGGAATTGCGGAATATTTCGGCATCGACCCGACTATCGTCAGAGTTATCTGGGCTTTGGTTACCGTTCTTTTGGCTTTGTTCGGCGGAATTATCATCTACGTTATCTGCGCTCTGGTAATGCCTGACAAAACTAACGTCGAATAAAACTTGCTTACAATCGAATATTGGCAAAAACTGGGCATCACCTTCAAATGGTCGTGCCCTATTAGAGTGATATAGAATAATTTTGAATTGGAGGAGTCCAACGGAAATGAATATCTATCGTGCAGGAATAGACATTGGCAGCACGACCATAAAACTGGTCATTTTGGATGATGACAATAAAATAATTTTCGGCGAATACCGTCGCCATCAGGCACGGATTCAGCCTGCAATGAGTGAGCTTTTGACTGAGGCGAAAGAAAGACTTGGCGATTTCAAACTTCGGCTCAAAATTACCGGTTCCGGCTCAATAAATCTCGGCAAGGCACTTAATATCGGCTTCGTTCAGGAGGTTGCGGCGGTTGCTTCGGCTCTTGAACTCATAGCTCCACAGACCGATGTTGCAATCGAGCTTGGCGGCGAGGATGCAAAGATTATCTACTTCAAGGGCGAACTCGAGGAGAGAATGAACGGCGTCTGCGCCGGAGGAACCGGCTCGTTTATAGACCAGATGGCGGCGCTTCTGCAAACCGATGCGGAGGGTCTTAATAATCTTGCCGCAAATTATCAGAGACTATACCCTATTGCCGCAAGGTGCGGAGTTTTCGCAAAAACGGACATCCAGCCTCTCATAAACGAAGGTGCGGCGAAGGAGGATTTGGCGGCTTCCATCTTCCAGGCGGTTGTTACACAGACCATCTCCGGTCTTGCCTGCGGAAAGCCGATAAGAGGATGCGTGGCGTTCTTAGGAGGACCTTTGCACTTCCTTCCGGAGCTAAAAAAGGCATTTATAAGGACCTTGAAGCTCACCCCCGAAAACGTCGTCGACCCGGACAATTCGCACTTGTTTGCCGCTATGGGAGCGGCTCTTGAAGCAGGCGACGAAGTCCTCACCGACCCGGACGTTTTGATAGAAAGACTCAAATCCGGAATCGAAATGGCATTCGAGCTTAAAAGACTCGACCCGCTATTCAAGGACGAAGAGGATTTCAAAGAATTCACCGACAGACATGCAAAAGCGGTAGTCAAGAAAGAAAAGCTTGAAGACTACAGAGGAAATTGCTACTTAGGAATAGATGCCGGCTCGACCACGACGAAAATCGCCCTCATTGGCGAAGATGGTCAGCTCCTCTATTCATACTATACATCAAACCAGGGCTCGCCCGTCAAGAGCTCGATTGAGGCTGTCTCAGACATGGGTAAGCACATGCCGGAGGGCGCTAAGATTGTCAGAGCCTGCTCGACCGGCTACGGCGAATCGCTCCTTAAATCCGCCTTCAACCTCGACGACGGCGAAGTCGAAACCATCGCTCACACCACCGCTGCTGCGTTCTTTAACCCGGACGTCGACTGCGTTCTGGACATCGGCGGACAGGACATGAAGTGCATAAAGCTTAAAGACGGCTCGGTTGACACGATTTTACTCAACGAAGCCTGCTCTTCCGGTTGCGGCTCGTTTATCGAGAATTTTGCACAATCCCTCGGGTATACCGCCCAGGAATTTGCCGAGAAGGCACTTTATGCGAAGCACCCGATTGATTTGGGAACAAGATGCACCGTCTTCATGAACTCGAATGTAAAGCAGGCGCAAAAAGAAGGCGCAACTGTCGAGGACATCTCAGCGGGACTCGCCTACTCAGTCATCAAAAATGCTCTGTTCAAGGTTATTAAGCTTTCGAGCGCACAGGAACTCGGTTCCAGTGTAGTAGTTCAGGGCGGAACATTCATGAACAAGGCGGTTCTCAGAGCCTTCGAGAAGATTTCCGGTGCGGACGCAATCTGCCCCGACATTGCGGGAATCATGGGTGCATTCGGTGCGGCTCTTATCGCTAAGGACAGATACGATGGCGGCGAGAGCTCGATGCTTCCGATTTCCGAAATCGAGAATCTTACATACAAGACTGCGACCACCCACTGCCGTGGATGCTCGAACAGCTGTATGCTCACTATAAACACTTTCTCGGGCGGCAGGCGGCACATCACCGGAAACCGCTGTGAAAAGGGACTTGGGAACACCGCCAGTACCGACAAGGGTCCCAACATGATGGAATATAAGTACGAGAGGATTTTCGGCTATGAGCCGCTTGAAAACCCGACACGTGGCGTTATCGGAATCCCGAGAGTACTTAACATCTACGAAAACTATCCGTTCTGGGCGACCTTCTTTACAAAGCTCGGATTCAGAGTCGAATTGTCGCCGAAATCGAGTCACAAGATTTACGAGCTCGGAATGGAGAGTATTCCCTCAGAGTCAGAATGTTACCCGGCGAAGCTCTCGCACGGGCACGTCCAGTGGCTGATAGATCACGGCATCAAGACCATCTTCCACCCCTGCGTCTTCTACGAACACATGGAGTCGAAGACGGCGCAGAATCACTACAACTGCCCAATCGTTATCTCCTATCCCGAGAATTTAAAGAACAACGTCGAGGGTGTTATCGACGGCGACGTCCGGCTTATTCGTCCGTTCATTGCCTTCACAAGTGAGAAGACCGCCGCTGACAGGTTGGTTGCGGTCTGCAAGGAAGAGTGGAATATTTCCGAAAAGGAAGTAAGAGCCGCCGTCCAAGAGGCTTGGGAGGAACAGCACAAGGCGAAGGCTGACATCCGAGACAAAGGCGCTGAAATCTTAAAATGGATGGAGGACAACCACCGCAAGGGAATCATGCTTGCGGGCAGACCCTATCACGTCGACCCGGAAATCAACCACGGAATCCCCGAGATGATTGCCTCGTATGGGCTGGCAGTTCTCACTGAGGACAGCCTCCCGAACGACTTTATGACCGACAGCCCGCTCAGATCTAACGACCAATGGGTGTTCCATTCAAGGCTCTATGCCGCCGCTGAGTACATAAGAAACCGGGACGATCTGGAGCTTATCCAGCTTAACTCGTTCGGCTGCGGACTCGACGCCGTCACTACTGACCAGGTTCAGGAAATCCTCAACGGCTCGAACAAGCTCTACACTGTTCTTAAAATAGACGAAGTCTCCAATCTTGGCGCCGCAAGAATAAGAATCAGAAGTCTTCTTTCAGCAATGAACCAGCGTGACAGAAGCGGAATCAAGGCTGTTCCCAGAACTGCCGCATACAATCGAGCTACATTCACGAAGAAGATGCGCGAAGAAGGCTACACCATCATCGCACCACAGATGAGCCCGATTCACTTCGACATAATAGAACCGGTAGCGAAGAAGCATGGCTATAACCTAGTTGTCCTTGACAACGACAACCGCTCGGCTATCGATATGGGCTTGAAGTTTGTCAACAACGACGCCTGCTTCCCGTCGATTACCGTTGTCGGGCAGATTATGGAGGCGGTGCTCTCCGGAAAGTACGACACCGACCATCTCGCCATTATCATGACCCAGACAGGCGGATGTTGCAGAGCAAGCAACTATGTCGGATTTATTCGGCGTGCTCTTGAAAAAGTAAATCTCGGGCACATTCCGGTTATTTCTCTTAACGCAAACGGAATGGAGACGAACGAGGGCTTCAAGATTACTGTCCCTTTCCTTCTCGATATGGCGAAGGCTATCGTCTATGGCGACCTGTTCATGAGGTGCCTTTATCGGACGAGACCGTATGAGCTCGAAGCCGGTTCTGCGAACAAGCTCCACGACAAGTGGCAGAAGATTGCCATCGACTCCCTTATCGACAACGAGAACGGGATGTCATACAAAAAAGTTTGCCAGGGCATTGTAGATGCATTCGACAACCTGCCGATTGACCCGACTATCGTGAAACCTCGTGTTGGCATTGTCGGCGAAATCCTCGTCAAGTACATGCCGCTTGCGAACAACCACCTTGTTGACCTCCTCGAAAGCGAAGGCGCTGAGGCAGTTGTCCCCGACCTTATGGACTTCATGAATTACAGCCTCTACAATGCTGTCTACAAGCACAAGTACTTAGGCACAAGTTACCGTTCGCAGTTCGTGAACGAAGCGGGTATCAAGGCAATTAAGATGCTCCGTAAGCCTGCTACTGATGCCCTTGAAAAGAGCAAACGCTTTGAAGCTCCGAGCGACATCCGGCACGTAGCAGACCTTGCCAAGCCGGTTATCTCAATCGGCAACCAATACGGCGAGGGATGGCTTTTAACCGGCGAAATGGCGGAGCTCATCGAAATGGGTGTCCCGAACATAGTTTGTATTCAGCCGTTCGCATGTCTTCCGAACCACGTTGTCGGCAAGGGCGCCATCAAGGCTCTGAAGAAGCACTATCCCGAGGCGAACATCGTCGCAGTTGACTACGACCCGGGTGCTTCCGAAGTCAACCAGTTCAACAGAATCAAGCTGATGCTGACGTCTGCTCAGAAAGAAGTTGCGAAGAAGCAAGCCGAAAAAGTCAAGGCATAATAAAACAGCCGTAAGGATTTGCCCTTACGGTTGATTTTTTTACTCTGTCTCTATAGTGTAATGATTTCCGATTACGGTAATCAGCAGTTCGGCGAGGTCTTCGCCGTAGGATTCGTGCTGTAGAGTGTAGCCGGAGTCGTCAAGTAGTCCAAGAAGCGACTCGTCCGTCGGATCTGAAACTATCTCTTCAATAGAGCCCGCTACCGAATTCCAGCTCTCCTCTAAATCCTCATAATCCCAATCATAACCGTCCCACTCACCTAAAAGCTCTTCGAGAGTTTCTTCGGTGAGCATGTCGCTATGGTCTTCTGCCCAATCAAGAAGACTTCCTGCCGCAGAAACCGACCGGAGCGAACTTCCCGCAGACCCGGGACCGACACCGAAGCAGGCGTCCATCAGGTCGCAGAACTCGGAGATTTCCGCATCGTTAAACTCAACCGTTTCACTGCCGCAAGCCGCAAAACTCAAAAGAACTGCAAGTGAGGTTAAAATCAGCAAAATTCTTTTCATAGCAAGCACACCTTTCAAAATTATTCATCTGTTACTACGATATCATAATCTTCATCATCATCGATTGAGGAAGCAATTTCATGGTAATAGCTCGTGAGCTCTTCAAACAGGTCGTCAACATCCGAATTTGTGATGCAGTATTTGTAGCCGTTAACTATGACATACCGCGCACTGCCGCTGAGACCGTTGCCGACGGGAGCGGAAACTGCCATGAAGCATACCCGGTATTCTGAACCGTCTGAAAGGACTATAGTATAACCGGCGCCGTAATCTCCGCCTTCGTAGAAATTATCGTCAACCATCGGGGTTTCGTCCATCTCAAGGCTCATAATAAGCGTAAGAAACTCGTTCTTGGTCTCTTCATCAATCTGAACCGGATCATTTGTCGTTGTATAGACCGCGCATCCTTCAAAGTCGGCATCAAGAAGCGGATTAACCGGCTCATCTATCTTGTATGGAAGCATCTCGTTGTCACTGACATATCTGTCCTCATTGACGGTGCCGTCATCCTTGAGAATATAGGGCATGATGTCGTCGATTCCTGCTAGAATCTCGTCAAGCTCGGCTTGCTCTCTCGCAGTTCGTTCCTCCCAATCGCCGGTAGAAAAATAGTTGCCGTCCGGGTCTGCAATATAAAAGCTGTTTCTCGGAATTTTATACCTTACCTCATCATAGCAATCCTCTGTCCACTCGCCAGACTCAAGCTTATACTCGGCATAACAGATTTCGTGAATCTTATAGTCTTCAGAATAGATTTCAAGGAAATAGCTTTCGATTTTTGCAAGGCTTTCCTCGTCGATGGTGAACAGCTCACCGTTTACGACTATATAATCTTCGTAACTGCTTAGTTTAATCACTGTGCCGCTTAAAAGGGTTATGGTGTAGTGGGTGGTGACAGAATCCGCATCGAAATCTTCAAGCTCCGTAGGCTCTGCACCAATATCTGCATTCTTATAGGCAGAGATGAAATCAGTATACTCGTCTCCCTCAAGATTGATAGGGTCGTTAAGAGCCTGGACGTCAAACATTCTGGTGACTGTCACTGTGCAGTTGGAGAAATCCGGCTTCGGCGTCAGATATGCCTGATAGTCATCTACTGAGGCGGCGATGGCGTCGTATTCGTCAAGAGAGCTGAAGTAGCCATCGTCGATGAGCGCTTGCTTACCGGCTTCATAGTCCGAATCGGTCATCGAGCCTACAGAGTGCTTGAATTCAAGGTAGCAGACCTCGTGGAAGGCGTAATCAATCCGGTACTGCTCATCATAATAGCTTTCAAGCTCGTCAATCAGTCCGGAGGAGAAAGCCTCATAGGGAATGCAGTACTTATAGTCGCCAATGACGATATAGCGGGCGTCACCATTGAGATTGTTGCCGACAGGAACGGAAACCGCCATGAAGTATATAAGGTACTCCGAACCGTCCGGGAAAGCAATCGTATAGCACGGAAAATACTCACCACCAGCATACATATTATCATCGACCGTCGGGGTCTCGTCCATCTCAAGGCTCATGAGGAGGCTTAAAAACTCCTCCTGAGCTTCAGCGTCCATCGGGATTGGGTCGTCGAGACCTTCGATATTGTAATTTCGCATGACATAGACGGTTGCACCCTCAAAATCGGCATCAAGAAGCGGGTTCACGGGCTCATCGATTTTATAGGGAACCATCTCGCCGTCGTTGACAAATCTGTCTTCATTCACAGTGCCGTCGTCCCGGAGAACATACGGGAGAATGTCATCGATGGTGGATAGAATTTCGTCCATCTCAGCTTTTTCTCTTTCCCGCCTTTCCGACCAATCGCCGGAATAATAGCTATAATCACCGGGGTTTGCGATTAAGTAGGCGTTACCGAGAATCCAGTTTCTCACCTGACTATAGCAGACGTCGCTCCATTCGCCCGAATCGTGCTTGTATTCGGCATAGCAAATCTCGTAGAGGGTGTAGTCGCTTGAATAGGTTTCGCGGTAGTAACTTTCGAGCGTGTTTATGCTCTCCTCGTCAGTTGTGAACAGCTCGCCGCCAACGACCAGATAACAATCGGGGTCGTAAACCGCTGTGGAGCTGTTCCAGTGGCGCGATTCGTAGTAGCTCAGTTCAAGCTCGGTGCCGTCAGAAAGCGCGACAGTGTAGTGAGTAACTATGGAATCAGTATCGAAGTCTTCGAGCTCAGTGGGCTCTTCAGCGATTTCGGCGTTTTCAAGAGTGCTTACGAACTCCGCAAGCTCGTCGTCAGTAAGAGCAATCGGGTCGTTCAAGGCTTGGACGTCGAACATTCTCGCAACTGTAACGGTGCAGTCGCTCAAATCGGCATTAAGACTTCGGAAATGGACTCCTTGGCTTCAGTTTCGTGTGAATCGCTGTAGTTGGTTTCAACGAAGTCGCTTACGTTAACTCCCGCACAGCCGGCAAGGCTTAAAAGAACTGCGAGGCAGGTTAAAATCAGTAATAATCTTCTCATAAAAACCTCTCCTTTCTTTTCTGTAGGGGCGGATATTATCCGCCCGTTTTTGGGTCGAATCGAGGTAATTCGGGCGGATGATATCCGCCCCTACAATGTTTCTACCTATAATACAAATTATGCGCCCGAATTATTGCATCATTTCTAAAAAATCCCGCAAAAAATTTCTTGCGGGACTTTTATTTATCTTACGTTTCTGTATTGTGCGACGCTCTGGCGGATGAGGGAACGCTTCAGCCTGGCTTCGGCGAGCTTTAGCTCGGTGTCAGAAGCATTCTTACTGTCGATAATCTCCTTCGCACGGCGCTCTGAGTCGGCGGCTCGTTCGGCGTTGATTTCGTCTGCCCACTCGAAAGTCGTGGGAATCAGCGTCACATTACCTTTGAGAACAGACAACATTCCGCCGATGCAGGCGGCGTATTTCTTCTCACCGTCAATGACAACGGTCGCCATGCCCATTCCAAGAGGAGTTACACAGTTGGTATGACCTGCCATTACTCCTATGTCGCCGGCAATAGTCCGGACAATCAGCTCTTCCGCCTGACCTTCGTACTGAAGACCGTCGGGGGTTACTATTTTAAGCGGAAAGCCCGTCATGAGTGCTCACCACTCTTATACTTTTCGACAACGTCGTCGATTGTTCCAGCATAGAGGAAGCAGGACTCGGGGATTTCGTCGTGCTTGCCTTCGATAATTTCCTTAAATCCTCTGATTGTCTCTTTAAGCGGCACATATTTACCTTCATAGCCGGTGAACTGTTCGGCAACTGCAAAAGGCTGGGAGAGGAATCTCTGAACCTTTCTTGCACGGTTGACTGTGAGGCGGTCTTCCTCACTCAGTTCGTCCATGCCCATGATGGTGATGATGTCCTGAAGGTCTTTATATCTCTGGAGGATGCTCTGAACCGCACGGGCTGTCTCGTAGTGCTCCTGACCGACGATGTCGGGCGTCAGAATTCTTGACGAAGACGCAAGCGGGTCGACTGCGGGATAGATACCCATTGAAGCAATGCCTCTGTCGAGAGCTGTTGTAGCGTCGAGGTGAGTAAATGTCGTGGCAGGTGCCGGGTCGGTATAGTCGTCGGCAGGGACATAAACCGCCTGAACAGAGGTGATGGAGCCGTTCTTTGTGGAGGTGATTCTCTCCTGCAAGGTGCCCATTTCGGTAGCCAGTGTCGGCTGGTAACCAACGGCAGAGGGCATACGCCCGAGAAGTGCCGAAACCTCGGAGCCTGCCTGAGTGAATCTGAATATGTTATCTATGAAGAGAAGTACGTCCTGATGCTTGACGTCACGGAAATATTCCGCCATCGTGAGTCCGGAAAGTCCGACTCTCATTCTTGCTCCCGGCGGCTCGTTCATCTGACCATAGACCATGGCGGTCTTGTTGATAACGCCCGACTCGTTCATCTCGCGATACAAGTCGTTGCCCTCACGAGTTCTCTCTCCAACGCCCGTGAAGACGGAAATGCCGCCGTGAGCCTTGGCTACGTTATTGATGAGCTCCATTATGAGAACCGTCTTGCCGACTCCTGCTCCTCCGAACAGACCTATTTTACCGCCCTTTGCATACGGGCAGATGAGGTCTACGACCTTGATTCCCGTTTCAAGGATTTCGGTCGCCGGCTGTTGTTCGTCATAGGACGGAGCAGGACGGTGGATTGACCACTTTTCCTCTGTCTTGACGGGCTCTCCCTCGTCGATTGGCTCGCCGAGAAGATTGAATACTCTTCCCAGGCACTCTTCGCCGACGGGAACCTGAATCGGATGTCCGGTGTCGACGGCGACTTCGCCACGACGAAGACCGTCGGTCGAATTCATCGAGACGCATCTTACGACATTGTCGCCGATATGCTGTGAAGCCTCGGCAACTACAGTTCTTCCCTCATGCTCAATCTCAATAGCATTGAGGAGCTCCGGAAGCTCGTCATCGGAGAACCTGATGTCAAGAACCGGTCCCATGACCTGTATTACAACTCCAGTGTGTTTGTCCATGCTGTTCCTCCAGTTATCAGGATTCGGATCCTGCTACTATTTCTATGATTTCATTGGTAATCGCCGTCTGCCTAATCTGATTATATTTCAGGCTTAAATCGTCTATCATTTCCTCGGCGTTCTGGGTTGCGGAATCCATCGCTGTGCGCCTTGCGGCTTGCTCGGCGGCTCTGCTCTCGCAGAGGCAACCATAGAGGACTCCTCCCAAATATTCCGGGATAATTGCATCGAACGCTTCGGTACTGCTCGGCTCATACAAGATGTCCGACTGAGTGGTCTTGCCCTTTTCGTAGCCCTTCAAGGGAAGAAGAGGAAGCACCGCCGGAGTCTGCGAAAGAACGGAAACGAAGTTCGTATACCCGACGCAGATTTCGTCATACTCGCCGTTACGGAAGCCCTTGCAGAGTGTCTTCGCAATCGAGAAGCAGTCGCCCACTCCTACGCCTTCGGCAAGAGTATAGTTCTCTGTCAGGATATTGGCTCCCCGAAGCTTGAAGTACTCTACCGCCTTGTTGCCAATCGGGAGTACCACTGCATCTTTAGCCTCGATTTCAGCTAAACACTTCTTCAGAATATTGTGATTATATCCTCCCGCAAGTCCACGGTCTCCTGCGATGACGACATAGACTGACTTCCTCACATCTCTCTTTTTAAGATAAGGCGAAGACAAATCACTTTCTGAAACGGCAATGTTACTTATCGTCGAAAAGAGAATCTCAAAGTATGGGCGGGAATTAAGAACCTGAGCCTGTGCGTGATTGAGCTTTGACGCCGCAACCATTTCCATCGCCTTGGTTATCTGCTCCGTCTTTTTTAGGCTGTTGATTCGGGTTTTTATCCCCTTTGCCGTTGCTGATGACATTAGATGTCTCCTTATTTGTCAGAATACCTGACTGCTATCTCTTCAAGTGCTGTCTTGAGCTCGGTTTCCGTCTCCGGTTCAAACTTTCCTGTTGAGCGAATAGCCTCCAGAACACCGTTATGGTGATTGAGCATATGCTCCTGCAAATCAGTCTCATAGTCGGGAATCTTATCGACGGGGATGTTTTTTAAGTAGCCATTTGTTGTGGCATAGAAGATGCAGACCTGCTGAGCTACGTCGATAGGATTGTTGTTCTTCTGTTTCAGGACTGCGACGATTCTTTCACCTAAATCGAGCTGTGCCTTCGTGTCGGCATCAAGATCTGAGCTGAACTGTGCGAACGACTGAAGTTCACGATACTGCGAATAGATGAGCTTCAAAGAACCCGAAACCTTCTTCATCGCCTTAATCTGGGCGTTGCCTCCGACACGGGATACCGAAATACCCGGGTTGATAGCCGGCATTACGCCTGCGTTGAAGAGCTCGGTTTCGAGGTAAATCTGACCGTCGGTGATTGAAATTACGTTTGTAGGTATATATGCGGAAACGTCTCCCGCCTGTGTTTCGATTATCGGAAGAGCTGTCATGCTTCCTCCGCCTTTTTCTTTGGACAAATGCGCCGCTCTTTCGAGAAGTCTCGAATGGAGATAGAAAACATCTCCGGGGTATGCTTCACGTCCCGGCGGACGGCGGATGAGGAGCGATATTGTTCTGTAAGCAACTGCGTGCTTGCTTAAATCATCATACACAACCAGGACATCCTTGCCGTTATACATGAAGTACTCGCCCATAGCACAGCCGCTATAGGGTGCGATATACTGCATGGTGGGAAGCTCCGAAGCAGTTGCCGAAACGACTATTGTATAGTCCATAGCTCCGCCGTCGGTTAGATTCTTTACGACCTGTGCAACAGTAGAACGCTTAAGACCAATTGCGACATAGACGCAGACAACTCCCTTGCCCTTCTGGTTGAGGATGGTGTCGGTAGCTATTGTGGTCTTACCTGTCTGGCGGTCGCCGATGATGAGCTCACGCTGACCACGTCCGATAGGAATCATCGAGTCGATTGCTTTGATACCCGTCTGAAGCGGCACTGTTACCGGCTCACGGTCGATAATGCCCGGTGCAGGAGACTCAATAGGTCTTGTTTCGGTCGTCTCAATCGGTCCCTTGCCGTCGATAGGCTGACCCAAAGCATTTACAACTCTTCCGATAAGAGCTTCGCCTACGGGAACGGAGACGACATTGCCGGTAATCTTTACCGAGTCGCCCTCTTTTATTCCCTGGTCGTTATCCATGATGACGACCGAGACGGTGTCCTCTTCGAGGTTCTGCGCCATTCCGTGTGCGCCGTTCTCAAACTCGACAAGCTCGCCGTACATGACGCCGTCGAGACCCGAAACCTTCGCAATGCCGTCACTTACCGAAACCACGGTTCCGACATTGACCTGCTCAAGCTTAGTTTCGTAGTTCTTGATTCGGTTGCTGATTATTTTTACAATTTCATCAGATTTTATATCCATTGGCTTCTTCCTTTTATATCATGTCGCCACTGAAGCGTCAAGCTTCAATAGCTCCGAGACCTCTTTCAGACGATGTGAAACGGTGCCGTCAATCTGCTTCGAGTCGTAGCTGAGTTTAACTCCACCGAGGCAGGACGGGTCGACCTTGTTCGTGAGAATTATCTTCTTGCCGCTGAGAGACGCTATTTTATCCGTCAGTCTCTTCGACTGGGAATCACTCAAAGGCACCGCAGTTACTGCAGTAACCGGCATAATGCCGTTATCAAAATAGTATCTTTCACGGTAGGCTTTTACGCAATCAGAATAATGCATGGCGATTGATTTTTCCGCCAAAAGCTTCATGAAGTTTAAGACATACGGGTGAACTTTGCCGCCGAGGCAATCGTCAACCAAGCTGAGCCTTTCCTCCTTTGCGACATTCGCCGCAGAAAGGAGTTTTAAGTACTCTGGCTCATTTGCGAAAACGTCTTCAAGCTCCGTAAGCTCGTTATAAACCTCTTCGGTGAGGTTTTCACTCATCGCTACAGAATAGAGAGCCGAGCCGTAATTATTAGCAAGACCACTCATGACAGGTCACCCAAATCGTCGATAAAGCTGTCAACAAGTCGGCTCTGGTCAGCCGAAGTGAGCTCCCTTTCGACAACTCTGCCTGCGATGCTCACAGCAATTACCGAGATGTTGTCCTTGACTTCGCCCATGGCTTTCTTCTTTTCGAGGGCGATGTCTTCCTGAGCCTTTTCCAGAATTGCGCTAGCCTCTTTGTTTGCCTTTGAGACTATCTCTTCTTCACGGCTCTGGGCACGGGTTACGGCGTCAGAAATAATCTTGTCGCCGGTTTCACGGGCTTCTTCGAGCTTCTTCTGATACTCATCACGCATTTCATCCGCCTCAGCCTTGGCGGTATCTGCACTGTTGTAGAGGTCGTCTATTTCCTTCTGTCGGTCGTCGATTATTTTCATAACCGGCTTGAACAGAAATTTCTTCAGGACAAAGAACAAAAGAAGAGTGTTGGCAAGCGTGAACAGGGCTGTCCACACGTTGACGCCCAGAATCTCCTCGTACATTGTCAATTCCTCCCTTCGGAAATGTCAGAACCTGTCTTACCTCATTGCGAACAAAATCAGGAATGCAATAATGAGTGAATAGATACCTGTGGTCTCTGTGATACCGCAACCTAAAATCATGTTGGTTCTGAGGTTACTGGCTGCTTCCGGCTGACGAGCCATGCCTTCGAGTGCCTTTCCTACTGCATTACCTTCGCCGACGCCCGGTCCTATTGCTCCGAGACCCATGCAAAGTCCTGCACCGATTGCTCTTAAACCTGTTGCTAAAGCTTCTGCTGCACTTACATCCATTGTAGTTACTCCTTCAATATTTTTGCCGGAATAAAGTTCCGGCGTGTTTACTTAGTTTCGACTGCCGTCTCGGGAGGCGGGCAAGCCTGTCCAATATATATCATGCTCAGCAGGCTGAATACAAACGCCTGAACAAAGCCTGAAAACAAATCAAAGTACACCGATAACAGTGCCGGTATACCAAGTGAAAGTATCGGGATTCCAGATAATAGTCCGAGAGATTCGAGTATTCCGCAGGCTCCGAACGCTATGAAGATTCCGAGTAAGATTCCCTTGAAAACGCCTATCTTCTTCTTTTTGAGCTTCTGATAGATTATAATTCCCGCTCCCAGCAAGACGATCACAATCGGGATTATGACGGTTTCGGAAACAAGGTTCAGAAGCACAGAAGAAAGAAGGCTCAGTGCGGTATAAACAATAGCTGTTATGATGCTTCCGCCAAACACGTTGCCGAAGTGACGGAATGCCATCGAGATGGGCTGTGCTACCTCAGAGATCAAGTTCATCGGGGTCATGACTACAATCGGCTCGGTGAAGCCTTTAAGCCAGCCTAAGAAACCATTTCTCTTGATATTATTATACCAGATAATTGCTGTCGTCATGATTGCCCACGTGAGAACCACGCTCAGGTCAGCCGTTGTCGAGCGGAAGAAGCCGAACATACCTATGAGTGAGCCACAGATTGACGAGAGGAATATCGTCCCAATATATGGCGTCCAGCCGACATTATGCTCGCCCATTGAGGATGTGACGAGATTTTTGAGCATCTCGACACCCTTTTCGACCAACACCTGAAGCTTGCCAGGATGGGTCTTGAGGTTACGCCCAAGCAAAACTCCCGCAATGCAGAGGAAAATCGTCACAAGTAGTAGTGACAGAGTCGTCTGCGTCACATTGATTCCGCCGAAAATCGGAATCGTGAAGTATATATACGCGCCGTTGATTTCTATGTCCATCAGGTTTCACCTTCTTCTTCGGACTCTTCTTCGGAAGGCGTTTCCGCAGTCGCAGTGACCGCAGGATTCTCCTTCTTGCGGAAAAACTCCCAGACCGTTATCGTCGGTCGAACAAATACTATTGGCAAGACAAGTGCTATCGCATTGCAAAGCCCGCTCACAGCACCCGCTACCCATACTATGAATATGACCGCATACCGAAGAACCATCGAGAATGTCATCAGACTTTTTCCGCCCTTGACGTCCTGTGCGACGGCTCTGTCGGATGCGACGCAGACTGAGATTGCCATGAACAGGAAATTGAGAATTGCCAACACCCCGCCCAGGATTCCACCAAAAACTACGGTGCTATCAAAATATCCGAGCAAAGCGAAGATTCCGAACATTGCGGCGATGCAGATTACCTGCCCTATTGTTATAATCAGAGTTTCATGCAAAACTTCCTTACGGGAATCCATTTCTTCTCCTATTAATCGTGATTATTGAAGCCGGTTACGGGAGGCTTTTTGTCCTTGTCGTCATCCTGATTGGTGATGTTCTCCATCGTCTTAAGAGTCGAACGAAAACCGCTTATCGCTAAGATTCCGCCGAGGATTGCCCCCACGAAAATCACCCATACTCCAAGCGAGAATTTGTTTTTCAGCCAAGCTGCAAGGATTATGCACCCGGCAAGTGGGATAGCAACCGAAAGCCCGAGCTGACCTATCATAACAAGCAGGCTTGCGTCTTTCACCGTTTTAATCCTCACTTTCAAGGCTTTTGTTGATTTAATTCTGAAACCAGCCTACACAGTTTTTATTCTACCATGATTATATCAGAATGTCAAATAAAATTCTACCGCAAAGATTTTAAATTGTCCCGTAAAATTCCGATTTATATGAGAATATTATCTTTCGGTTATATCCTGATATACTTTCGGCTTGCCGACCGCCTTGTATGCAGGACGGATGATTCTACCGCCGGTGACCTTCTCTTCAAATCTGTGTGCAGACCAGCCCGCCATCCTTGCAGTTGCAAAGAGTGCGGTTGCAAGCTCCTCCGGGATTCCGAGCATACGGTAGCAGAGTCCGGAATACATATCGACATTAGCGCAAAGAGCCTTCTCCAAGCCGGTTTCACGGTGGAAGACCTCGGGTGCAAGCCTTTCGATTGAGTTCAGAAGCGAGAACTGAGGCTCAAATTCGGTTCCCTTCGCCATCTGGAGGGCTGTTTTCTTCAAAATTACGGCTCTCGGGTCAGAAAGCGTGTAGACAGCATGTCCCATGCCGTAGATAAGTCCTGTTCTGTCGGAAGCTTCCTTGCGGACAATCTTCGTGAGCATATCCGCAACTTCGCCGTCGTCATTCCAGTGCTTGACGTTTGCCTCGATGTAATCGAGCTGTTCGAGAACTTTCAGGTTCGCACCGCCATGACGGGGACCTTTGAGGGAGCCGACAGCCGCCGCATATGCGGAATAAGGGTCGGTTCCGGAAGAAGTCAGGACACGGCAGGCAAATGTTGAGTTATTACCGCCGCCGTGCTCTGCGTGCAAAAGAAGAATCAGATCTAATAGCTTTGCCTCGTCGTATGTATACGCTCTGTCCGGTCTTAAAAGAGACAGAATTGTCTCGGCGGTGCACTCCTCCGGGCGAATCTGATGCATGTACATGCTTCCGCCGTCGAAGGCTCTGCGCTTTACCTGATACGCTGAAGTCATAATTACCGGCATCTTTGCGATGATTGAAAGTGCGCAATAAAGCTCGTCCTCGGGAGCCTTCGCTTCGGGGCCTTCTTCATAAGAATAGAGTGCAAGAATCGAACGGGAAATCTTGTTCATGATGTTCTTCGATGGTGCTTTGAGAATCATGTCCTCGAAGAAGCCGGAAGGGAGCTCACGGTTCTGAGCAAGAAGTCTCTGGAAGCCCGCAAGCTCCTCAGAAGTCGGGAGCTTGCCCATTATAAGAAGGTATGCAACCTCTTCATAGCCAAACCGGTCGGCACCCTGGATTCCTGCGACGATGTCCTTGACGTTGTAACCACGGTAGTAGAGCTCGCCCTCGATGTTCTGCTTTTCGCCTTCGTTCATGACGTAGCCGTGTACGTTACATATATTTGTGAGCCCGGCAAGAACACCGGTGCCGTCGGCGTTACGGAGTCCACGCTTGACGTCGTAGCGGTTATAATATTTCGGGTCAATCCGGTTATTTTCCAGGAATGTTTGCCTGAATCTGTCCCTTGTTGCTTCATCTATTTTTAACTGCATGATAATCTCCTCTTTCCATAAATGCAAATAAGTGGTTCCATTACGCCTCATTTTATTATTACTTCTTGTAATTTTATCACACGAAATTTTGAAAGTCAACCAAAATGAAGCTTTTGAGAAGATGAAACTTCATTTTTCGCCCTTTTGCACTGAATATGGGAGTTTTTGAGAAGAAAAATTGAATCTCTTGACGGGAGGAAAATGCAATTTTTGTTGAAAATTGAGGACAGAATGGCGTGGATTTGTTGGGAAAATAAAAAAGCACCCGGAGATGGGTACTTTTTGAGGTTATGGTGAGCCATTGGAGAATCGAACTCCAGACCCTTTCATTAAAAGTGAAATGCTCTGCCAGCTGAGCTAATGGCTCGGTTCACAACTACGTTATTATAGCAAACACGAGCGCATTTGTCAATATCTAAAATCGAAAATTTTGCGGATGGCGGAAATAATTACTCAGAACCCGCTTCTATTCAATCTCAAGCTTAATCTCCCCTATCTCCGTAGTAGCCCAGCAGATTCCGCCGGAAGTAGTGGACGGGACAGACACGTTGCCGAGGTCGGCGGTGGCTACGAAGATTTTGTCGGAGAGAACTGTGCCTTCGATATTGCCAATCCTGGTTTCGAGATTCATTTCGCCGGCGTCACAGCCTTCGAGGCTTATGTTGCCGGTGGTGACTGCGGCGTTGAGGCTGTCGCAGATGACGTTTTCAAGCGTGATGGCGCCGGTCGTAACTGTCACGGAAACCGAAGCATATGTCTTTTCAGGGAGATAGACCGTTACTGACGGGTCGTCAACGTGAATGCCGATGTTGTTGTACCACTTGCGGGTGTTGACCGATTCAATCGAGAGAGTGCCGTTTTCGACCTTGACGGTGTGACTGAGGGTGTCGTCCTCATAGCAGATTACCTTGCAAACGCCGTCATACGACGGGAGAATCGTCACTCCGGCGATGTCTGAATTGATTGAGATGTTGTCGAAATCGTCCGCAAATTCGTAAGTATTGGTGTGGAAAAACCACGTTTCCAACCTTGAAGCGTCGAAGCCGACCGCCGCCAATGATCCGAGGAAAATCACTCCGCCAACTGCCACGAGAATCACTGCGGCTATTATCCATTTTTTTGTTCTGCTCATCATACTGTTTCCTTTCTTATTAACCCTGATTTGATTTTAAGGAATACCCATTTTGTCGCCCAGATAATCGCCTTAGTCACCCAAAGGCAGATTAAGAAGCCGAGAATTGTGATTCCCACGAAGGCAATTCCTACGCCGAGCATGGCGATGCCGGAGATCAGTTTTCCAGTTGCTGCGAACACGAACAGCGAGAATATTCCGCTGACTGCAACGACCGCAAACGAGAAGTCAACCGCCCAGATGGCGACAATTACGCTCCAGATTGTTACATAGACGGAAATTACTACCGCAAAAACTGCCACCAAAAGCGAAATCCAGAGTGGCGAGCCGAGAATAATCAGCAGGATTTCTCCGACACGAAGTGCCCGGCTCGACTTCACCTTTTCCTTGACGATAGCCGTCAGCGGAACTTCCGAGAGAATCTGCGCGACGATTTCGTCAACCGTGCCGAGCTCCGCAACAGCTTGCTCTTCGGTGAGTCCCTCTTCGATTCTGTCATCAATCATCTCGCTATAGAAGCTCACACGCTCGTCAGCGTCGACCTGCGGAATCCCCGAAAGGCGGAGCCGGAGCTTCTCCAAAAATTCATTTTTCCCCATTTTCATTATCCTCCTTGGTTATAAATTGATAGATTGCGAAAATCTCTTTCCACTCGACCTTGAACTCGTCGATGCGCCTGAGCCCCGCTTCGGTGATGTGGTAGTACTTGCGGAGCCTGCCGTCGTGCTCGACGTTCCTGACCGTCAACATTCCTGCCGATTCAAGGCGTTTGAGAATGGTGTAGAGAGTGGACTCGGACAGCCTGATGTACGGCGAGAGATCCTTGATAATTTTATAACCATAGGAATCTTCACCCTTGATTGCCGCCAACACGCAGACATCCAGAAGCCCTCGTTTTAATTGTGTATCCATAGAAGTCCTCCTTTTGAATACCTCCCGTTATGCTATACATCATATCACGAAGTATTGCGCTTGTCAAGAGGGAAAATAAAAAATTTTAAGAAAAAATAAAGAATCCCGAGCCGAAACTCAGGATTCATAAAAAAAGCACCCGGGTTCGGATGCTTCTTTGGTGGAGCATACGGGATTCGAACCCGTGACCTCCACACTGCCAGTGTGGCGCGCTCCCAACTGCGCTAATACCCCAATACTTCGAATATAATAGCACATCCCGGAGAAAAAATCAAGTCTTTTTCACGAGAAATTTGCGTGGAAGCGGAAAATCTTTTACGCGAGCTTTTTCAGCACCCTCCCGATGTCATCATCAATGCAAATCGACTGCCTTTCAATCTGCGATGGTGAGGCGGCGTCGCCGTAGTTTATGCAGGCGTAGGTCGCTTTCGGGTTCTTTAGGGTCATCTGCCAGAATGGGTATTTGATGATGGCGGGGGTGTTGAATCCGACACTGAGTTCTAAATACAGCGTTGCCAAGCCATCGTGGCGGCGAAGAAATTCTGAATATCTCTCTGCCGCCTGATGCCAGCCATCATCTTCTACGAAGGTGTCGTCGCAACGAAGGTTCATCGACATTGGCTTGCCGCAAACGGGGCATTTCGGGACGAGGTCGGACGGAATCTGCATGTTCTCCTGCGTTTCCATCATCTTTTTGATAACTTCCTCGTTATCGTAGGTCTTCTGATGGCAGGGCTCGGAGCACTGGAAGAGTCCGTAGTCACCCTGGGTGTAGAAGAGGCGCTTCTTGTCGAAGCCAGCCTTCTGGAAACAGTGGTCGACGTTGGTCGTGAGGACGAAGTAGTCCTTGTCCTTGACGAGCTCGAAAAGGTCCTGATAGACCGGCTTCAGGGCGTCGGTGTAGCGGTTCAGCCAGATATTCCTGCTCCAGAACGCCCAGAATTCTTCGAGGGTTTCGTAAGGGTAGAAGCCGCCCGAGTACATGTCGTGGAAGCCGTACTTTTTCTCGAAGTCGGAGAAATTCTCTTCAAATCTCTTGCCGGAATAGCTGAATCCTGCCGAGGTTGAGAGCCCTGCTCCGGCACCGATTACAATTGCATCGGCTGTTTCGAGAGCCTCCTTCAGTCGCTCAATCTGTTCCGAGGAGCTTCTCATAGATTTCGAGGTCGGCATCTTTAAATACATTGAATATCACCTTTATTTCGCTGTGGGTTTCTTTCTTATAATCTGTGACTGTTTTCAGAGCAATTTCGACCGCCTTGTCGTTCGGGAAATGAAATTCTCCGGTGGAGATACTGCAGAAAGCGATGCTCTGGACATTGTTTTCGTCCGCAATTTCCAAACATGAACGATAGCAGGAAGCAAGAAGCTTCTTGTCCTTCTCTGTAAGATGCCAGCCAACAATCGGTCCTACCGTGTGGATGACATATTTGCAGGGGAGGTTGAACGCCGGAGTTATCTTGGCTGTGCCGGTCTTCTCCTCGTGACCCTGCTTCTGCATAATCTCATTACAGGCGAGGCGGAGCTGAATTCCCGAATAGGTGTGGATTGCGTTGTCGATGCACCCGTGGTTTGGCGCGAAGCACCCAAGAAGTGCCGAATTCGCCGCATTGACAATAGCTCCGCACCGGAGCGTCGTTATGTCGCCCTGCCAGAGATAAATGCCGTCCCGAACGGGTGCCAAATCGTCTATATCTGTAATTCCCTTCAGGCGGGTCTCTTCCTGCAAATATTCGTCCTGAATCTTCAAAAATTCATCGCTGATTGACTTCGGAAGCCGGACGTTGAAAAGCGCCCTGAGAAGCCGTTTCTGGGAGTATTCGTCAGCAGGGATTTCATAATCCCTATACTGCGGGTTCTCCGAAAGAAGCTCTTTTATAAGCCAGATTCTGCGGTCGGATTGGGTCATTCTTATCCTCTTCTCTCGATAGCTTTTACCGGGCAGTTTTCAAAGCAGTTGCCACAGTGCAGGCAGTGTTCCTGATGAATCATGCTCGGCTTGCCAGATTCGATTGCCTTTTGCGGGCATATCTTAACGCATTTTCCGCAACCGATGCAGGCATCAGTGATGTAATAGCCTTTCGGCTTAACCTTTCCCTCTCCAATCGTATAGCTCTCCCTGAAAATCGGGTTTACGCCGAGATTGAAATATTCGATTTCGGCATCATGTATTTCAAAAACAATTCCGATTTTTCTTGTATCACCGGGATAGACATTGCTGAGATAGGGCTGTTCTTTGAAAATAACGTCTGTCCATTTCTGCTGGTCTTCCTCGGAGACTGGAACCGCCTTTGCTGAGAGGCGAATCATTTCCTTATAGCGGGTGTAGCCGAGAATCTGCACTCTTCCGTCGGACAACAGTTCACGACAGAAGTTTTTTCCTCTTGCAGTGAAAAAGTACATCCTGTCGAGCTCATAGTGAATGGCGCTGATATTTCTGATTTGCGGGTTCCCGCCGGAATCCACAGTTGCAAATTCGAGCACGCCGACATATTGCAATTTCTTAAGACAGGTCTGTGCGTCCATAATAAATCCTCCCAACTAAAATCTCAGTATACGGTCGGCTTTTCTTGGTTTAGCCGTAGGATGAGGGTCTCCCTCACGGGGATAGCCGAGAAGAAGCTGCATGACAGCATAGTAATCGGTGCGGATATTCCATTTTTTCAGAATTTCCTGACCGTAAGGGTCTGCGAACGCCACCCAACCTTGCCCGAGATAGCAAGAGCCGATGCCCAGTGAATCTGCCACGAGCATCATGTTTTCTGCGGCACACGCACAATCCTCCGCCGAAAAGAGAAAATTCTTCGGCGCAAACATGGTGATAACCGTCGGGGCATCATAAAAGGCGTTTTTTATATTCGGGTCGTCTGCAATACTGGGCTGTTCTTTTGATACATAATTTGTAGCCGTAGCCATACGGGGATTTGAGTTTGCACGCTTGATCTTGCCAAGACGTTCGTTGACCTCTTTATCCTGACAGACGACAAGAATCACACGCTGTCCTCCTCCGGCACTCGGAGCGTACAGACCGGCTTGCAGAATTTCCTGCAATGCCTGCTCACTAATCTGCCTTGTGTCGAAGCGGCGGATTGAACGGCGGTGCAGGATTGTTTCCATCAGTTTACTCATTGTTCTGTAGCCTCCTTTTCCGGGATTTCATGCCAGCACTGCGGGTCAACGGCATAGAAGTTTCCATCCTTTCCACTTGCCACAGCGGGACAGCCGCGGCAGTATGCCAGAAGCTCGCACTTTGAGCACTTTTCAAACTTCGTATAATCCCGGTAGTCCTCCATCTTCGTGACCCACAAATCGGCAAGGCGACTTTCAAAGACGTTGCCGACCTTGCTGTTCTGCACCCGACGGCAGGCATAGACATCGCCTGTCGGCAGAATGGTAAGATGGCAGTTGCCACAGTTACAGCCGCCGTAAATCATCCCGTTCTTAGCATTCTCGGGGATTTTGAATTCGCCGGTTTCGTACTCGTATAGAGTCCAGAGATGGTCTTTTTTGTTGAAATAAGTCTGGCACCCTGCGGCTTCATATTCTTTGAATTTTTTATCGCAATCTGCTAATAGTTTACGATAGCGGAGCGGTTCGATGCCGGTATCCTTTTCCTCGGAAGTCGGGCAGTAACGGGCAAAGGCGAACACGTTTGCCCCTGCCGCAACCACAGCGTCAATAATGTCGGGGACTTCATCAATATTCGTGCCTGAAACGGTGGTCATGATAACGCTTCGGATGCCCGCACGGTTGATGCAACCTATCTTTTTGAGCGTAATATCAAATGAACCGGGCTTGCGGAACCAGTCATGCGTTTTCCTCATTCCATCAATGGAGAGCTGATACTTTCTGCAACCGTACTCTTTCAGACGGCGGCACACTTCATCATTAAGATGAAACGGATTGCCTAAAATTGTGAAGGGAATGTCGTACTCTCTCATAAATCCAAGTAGTTTCCAGAAGTCCGGGTGAAGAATGGGGTCGCCGCCGGTGACATAGAAATACGGCAGACGGTTATATGTTTCGCAGAAGTCAAGGCAGTTCTTGAACGTCTTTAACATCTCCGACCAGTTCATTGAATCCAGCTCTTTGCAGACGTTTTCGGAAAAGATGTAGCAGTGCTTGCACCGCTGGTCGCACTCGTCTGTGATGTGCCATTGAAAAGAAAAGTATTGTTTCATATTGCACGGTCTCCTCTGAAGTTATGTATAAAGCCGATAAACGGACAATGTTTCGCAGATGCCCGATGAACCGATATCGGCTCATCAGGCAAAAAGTTGCGGACAGAATTACTTGTCGCCAGCTCCGCAAGCAGAACCACAGGCGGCAGGCTTCTCTTCCGGCTTGTCAGCTGCACCACAAGCAGAACCGCAAGCTGCAGGTGCCTCAGCAGGCTTATCAGCCGCACCACATGCAGAGCCACATGCTGCCGGCTTTTCCTCCGCCTTATCAGCTGCTCCGCAAGCTGTACCGCAAGCAGATGCGGTAGAGGTCTCGTCAGTCCATCCAACCAGATTAGAAAGTGCCATAGCTAAATTACCTCCGAAAAATATTGTTGTAATCTTTTTGATTACAACATGAGTATAGCACATGACAGTTGTAATGTCAATAGTTACAACTAAAATTTTTCAAGAAGTATAAATCCGTCTATACCAGTAAAAGAAAAGTCCGGAAACTTAGCTTTCGGACTCTTTTTGAGAACAAATAGTGTTATTTCAATAGCTACGGTGGATTGTTTTCGAGTATCTTAAATAATCCGCCAATGATTGGTTTTTCAAAATGTAATCCGCCGTTGCTTCTTCTATTGCGTACAAATGCCCATACTCTGCCGCCACTTTGTAATACGCAATGCTTAAGCATCTATAATTTTTGTGCTCCTGACTTTTGTATATGTCACAAGAGCTCGAACCGTAAGAACTTCGTTCTTTATAGTACCACCCCATAGCACAAAGAGCATCTATATTCCCGAGCTTCACGGCTATTTCCAAATAACTCTTTATTTGACTAAATGCCACATCGATATATGAGTCAGTTAGACTATTATGCTTTTGTTGCATCATCAGATTATATTCGCTGGAAGCCCATTCTTTTGCAGCTGTCGCCATCGCTTCAGCACTCTTCTCTAATTCAAAATAATCCTCCGAAAATTTAAAATTGGAACATATTTTCGTAATCAGTTCAGTCTGTTCAGAATCATTTCTCCAAGGAAATTGGCTATCCAATGACTTGTAAAGCGGTGCATACGAAAACTTGAACACAGGCTCATTTTTTGCGAAATAGCTATCTCTGTAGATTGGTTGATACGTCTTCCTGACTTTATAAATATCTTCTATATACTTGTCTGTCATAAAATCACCTTTCGGACTCTTTTTCTATGCAAATTTTGGTGTCATTTACAACATCCGCGACGGTAATCTCCCGCATTTTGTTCTCCATCGCCTGCTGAATCGTCATGAGCTTATCGTCAAGGGCAGCGTGGATATTCCTGCCGACAGGGCAAGCCTGACTCGGGTTTTCGTGGAAATGGAAGAGCTCGCCGCTCTCGACGCACTCAACGGCGTTATATACATCTAAAAAAGTAATTTCGTCAAGTGGTTTCGCAATCGACGCTCCCCCGCTCCCCCGAGCCACGGTGATGAGCCCTGCGGCTTTGAGCTGTTGCAAGATACGGCGAATTATGACCGGGTTGACATTGATGCTCCCCGCCAGAAATTCGCTCGTGGTTTTGTATTGGTCTTTAAATGTCTCGATGCACGTGAGTATGTGAATCGCAATTGTGAATCTGCTTGAAATCTGCATTTTATGGGTGCTCCCTAAGTTTGATGAGAATATTATAACACAAGTTGGGTGTAAGTGCAAGAGTTACAATCTGGGAAGCGAAAAAACGCGAAAATCTCACGAAAAAAATCGATTCGCCGTTTGTGGGGTTGAATTCTCACGGGAAATCGGATATGATTAGTTTGAGGTGATAATATGGATCAGGTCAAAACCGGCAAATTTATTGCAGAGCTTCGCAAACAGAACGGCCTCACTCAGGAACAACTTGGCGGCGGATTGGCATTACCAATAAAACAATCTCCCGTTGGGAGACCGGAAGCTATATGCCGAGCATTGATATGCTTGAGGTGTTGGCAGAAACCTTTAACGTCAGCATAAACGAGCTTCTTGCAGGCGAGGTTCTTGACGATAGAAGCTTCCGCCAAAAGGCAGACGAGAACGTCATGAAAATTGCACGCTCGGAAATGTTCTCAAACAAAGAGAAAAGCGATTACTGGAAGAAAAAGTGGAGAAAAGAGCATGTTGTGGAATTCGTTATATCGGCAGTGATTGCTCTCGTCTTCCTGATTGCGGCACCGATAATATTCGAAGAGCCGATAATGTCCGCCTTCACGCCGGTTGTGGTGCTGATTGAGTACATAGTTCTCAATAATCGGATGATGGGCTATGTTGATAAGCATATGTATGACTGCGAAGAATAGAGATGAATAGAAAAGTGGGACTGAGCTTTTCTTTACCCAAATTTTCCTTATCATCCTATTGCAATTAAAATTCCGATGTAGTACAATATCTCTGCTCACAACTCTGTTTTTAAATATGGGTGAGCAGAAGGATGTTTTTATGGCTATACAGCTTTCGGACAGATTCAATTTCAGGCGGCTTCTCAGATTCACTTTGCCGTCTATTATTATGATGATTTTCACGTCTATTTACGGCGTGGTGGACGGGTTCTTCGTCTCGAATTTTGCCGGGAAAACGCCGTTCACGGCAATTAACCTCATCATGCCGTTTCTGATGGTCTTGGGAGCGCTCGGCTTCATGATGGGAACCGGCGGAAGCGCGATTATTGCGAAGACGATGGGCGAGGGCGATAAGGAGAAGGCGAACAGCCTGTTTTCGCTGTTCATCTACATTTCGGTTCTTGCGGGAATTGTTGTTGCGGCGGTTGGAATCGCTGTTTTAAGACCGGTTGCGATATTCCTCGGCGCAGAGGACGAAATCCTTGAGGACTGCGTCATTTATGGGCGAATAATCCTTCTGGCGCTTCCGGCGTATATGCTTCAATACGAATTCCAGAGCCTGTTTGTGACGGCAGAAAAGCCGAACCTCGGGCTTGTCGCGACCGTTGCGGCGGGATGCACAAATATAGTTATGGATGCCGTATTGGTCGGAGCTTTGTCCCTCGGGCTCGTGGGAGCAGCTGTCGCAACGGCGATGAGCCAGTGTGTCGGAGGACTGGTGCCGGTTATATACTTCGCTCTTCCGAACAAGAGCCTTCTCAGGCTCGGCAAGACCCGGTTCGATGGCAGGTCACTCCTGAAAGCCTGCACCAACGGCTCGTCGGAGCTGATGAGCAATATTGCGATGTCGACCGTCTCGATGCTCTATAACTACCAGCTTCTTCAGTATGCCGGAAACGACGGTGTCGCCGCATATGGCGTTCTCATGTATGTCAACATGATTTTCTTAGCGGTGTTCATCGGCTACTCAGTCGGCTCAGCGCCGATTGTCAGCTATCACTACGGTGCCGGAAACAAAGACGAGCTCAAGGGTCTGCTCCGAAAAAGCGTTACCATCATTCTGTGCTTCTCGGTTTCGATGCTCATCTGTGCCGAGCTTCTGGCAAAACCGCTTTCAATGCTGTTTGTCGGGTATGACGATGCGCTTCTTGAGCTCACGCTCGGAGGATTCAGGATCTATTCCTTCTCGTTCCTGTTTGCGGGATTCGCGATTTACGGCTCGTCCTTCTTCACAGCACTCAACAACGGCGTGATTTCGGCGATAATCTCGTTCCTCAGAACTCTCGTGTTTCAGATTGCGGCGGTGCTCATCTTCCCTATCATCTGGGACATAGACGGAATTTGGTTTTCACTTGTTGCCGCAGAGATAATGGCGGTCGCGACGACTTCGGTGTTCATAATCGCAAAGAGAAAGAAATACGGCTATCTATAATAACGAAGTTAATAATAAAGCGCAGTCATTTGGTGACTGCGCTGTTTTTATGCCGATTTCGCCTTCGGCTTGAACACAAGTGCCGCCAGGAGTGAGAAGACCATTGCCGCCGTTATTCCGCCGGAACAGGCGGTGAGTCCTCCGGTGAAGATTCCCAGGAAGCCCTTTTCGTCGACGGCTTCCCGGATTCCTTTGGCTATCGAGTTTCCGAATCCGGTTAATGGCACCGTGGCGCCTGCTCCGGCGAAGTCGGCAAGGTACTGGTATATTCCGACGCCGCTCAGAATTACTCCTGCGACGACGTAGAGTGTCAGGATTCTTGCAGGAGTCAGCTTCGTGAAGTCGATGAGAAGCTGACCGATGGCGCAGATGATTCCTCCTACTAAAAATGCCCATAAATACTGCATTGTGATTCCTCCTTAAAGCCCGATTTCACTTGAAAGCCAGATGAGATGCGAGATTCCGGGTATCGTCATGCCTTGCTGGCTCGAAGTGGTTGAGAGAAGTGCACCCGTTGCGGCAAAGAGAATGTTTTTGAGTTTTCCGGATTTCAGTTCTGGGAGGAAGTGCCCCGCAAGAAGGCTTGCCGAGCAGCCACAGCCGGAGCCGCCGGCGTGGACGTCCTGGTTCTCAGGGTCGAAGAGCATACATCCGCAATCGAGATGCTTGTCTGCAATTTCGATGCCGTCCCGGTGCAGGAGCTCGACAAGGATACGGGAGCCCACTCTTCCCAAATCGCCGGTGACGATACGGTCGAAATCAAGAGGTGACTTTTTCGTGTCCGAAAGGAACTGCTTTATCGTGGAGTACGCCGCAGGAGCCATTGCGGCGCCCATGTTGTTCGCGTCCTTGATTCCCTTGTCCTCAATCCTGCCGATTGTGACGGCTCTGACGAACGGCGAGGCGTTACTTCTCTCCAAAATCACTGCTCCCGAAGCGGTTGCCGTCCACTGGGAAGTGGGAGTGCGCTGTCCACCGTATTCGAGTGGGAAGCGATACTGCCTTTCGGCGGTGCAGAAGTGTGAGGAAGTCACCGCCGCAACTACATCTCCGGCTCCGGAATCGACCGTCAGTGCGGCTAGAAGTATGCCCTCGGCAATGGTGGAACAGGCACCGTAGATTCCCAAGAAAGGCACGTTGAAGTCGCCTATCCCGAAGCTGGTGCCGATACACTGATTCAAGAGGTCTCCACCGAACATGAACGACAGGTCGCCAGGCTTCAACTGACACTTTTCAAGAGCCGTCTGCACGGCAAGACCCTGCATTGCGCTCTCCGCCTTCTCGAAGCTTTCCTGACCGAAGCGGTCGTCCTTATCGACATAGTCGAAGCAGTCGCCGAAGGGTCCTTCGCCCTCCTTCTTGCCGACGACCGACGCCCAACTCTTTATCGAAACCGCATTGTCCATCATTATTGTTGACTGACCCAGTCTTTGTGACATAAATCCAACTCCCCTGCTTTATTTGCTTCTATTTTTCCAAGAACAGTTTAATTTATGCGTTTTGAAATATGAAAGCTTGAATTCCGGGGAAGACTGTGATATAATAAACTTGGTATTTTCTGTAGAAAGACAGGCTCCGCCGGAAAGGACGGTTTTTATGAAGAGATTACTTGCATTTTTAGTGGCTTTCTGTATGCTTATCTCATTATCAGCGTGCAGTAATGCTGAAGTTAGTATTCAAGACGAAAGCAGTACATCATATAACGGAGTTCCGGACAATGTCGTTACTACCTTTTCCGAAAGTGAAGCCGAAGCTGTGACTTCCGTCGACTATACTGAAGCAGATACGACTTCTGAAACAGAGGTCTCGGAGGATACTCCCGAAGTGACAACTGTGGAAGACTCCTCAGAGGACGAAGTCACCACCGAAGACGACGAAGATTCGGTCGAGATTGACGATGAGGAAGAAGTCACTTACATTCCCGACACTATTGCGATGGACTATCTCACACTTCTGAACTCTACCCAAGTCCATGCAAAGCTTACCGAAGCAGTTTCCTACGACGGCGAGACGGTTGTCCTCTATGAACGGGAATACTATATAAACGGCGTCAATAAAGTTTATATCAACAATTCGCAGAAGATCGTTATGACGGCAGATACTGTTACGGTTATAGATTTGGATGCGTACACCTATTACTCCTACGCAAGAACCTCGACGGCTTCAGAAATCGAGTTCGGCTACAGCAAAGAGTACTACACTCTCGTTTCGACAAGTGAGGAAAGCGACTGCGTGATTGAAGAGTACACCGTCCTGTCCCACGGAAGCACCTTGACGTCCACCTGGACGTTCTATACAGACGAAACTTTCACCGTCGTTGACAAAAATCCCGACTCCGGCTCGTTTACGAGGTATTCTTTCGAGATTGCCGAGATCGATGTAAGCGGAATGGATATGACGATTCCAAGCGGGTTGACGGAGACGGAAGCAAGTGAGTTTTAAACCCCTCCACCATGCTTCGCATGGTCCCCCTCCCCTTTCAGGGGAGGCTAATACAGATTTATCAAAGGAGACGATATTATGGTAGTAATTGAAATGGAAAACGGTGGGAAGATTAAGATTGAGCTTTGCCCGAAGGAGGCGCCTCTGACGGTCAAGAACTTCGAGAAGCTTGTTAATGAGCACTTCTATGATGGACTCATCTTCCACAGAGTTATTAAAAACTTTATGATTCAGGGCGGAGACCCGACCGGCACCGGTATGGGCGGTTCTGACGAAAATATCCGCGGCGAGTTCCGGCTTAACGGTGTCAACAACACTCTGAAGCACAAGAGAGGAACCATCTCGATGGCTCGTGCTCAGGACCCGAACTCGGCTTCGTCTCAGTTCTTCATCGTCCACAAGGATTCCCTCTACCTCGACGGCTCCTATGCCGCTTTCGGCACGGTTGTTGAAGGAATGGACGTTGTCGACGAGATTGCCTCCGTCAGAACAGACGTCAACGACAGACCGGTAGTTCCCCAGAGAATCAAGACTATCAGGATTGAGAACTATTTTGATCAATGATTTGACTAAGGCAACCAGAATTGAGGATAATTAATAAAAATGATACCGCTAGAGCAAAAGCTATTAAGTCTTCTATCTAATAATGATGTCACATTCTTTATTCCACCATACCAAAGAAATTATGAGTGGACAGAAGAACAATGCAATGTATTTTTTGAAGATGTTGTTAAGACGAGCGATAAAAACGTATCAGGAGCTGCTGTTGAGCACTTCTTTGGGACAATCACCTACTTTCAGGAAGATTCTGTCTTCGGACAACCAAATAGGCTGATTCTGATTGACGGACAACAGCGAATCACCACGACTATGCTCTTTCTTACTGCTCTTCGCGATTTGTTGCAAGACGTCAATCTTAAGAAATACATTGACTCAAAATACTTGAAGAATGACAACATTATCGGTGACTCTGAATATAAAATAAAGCTCAAACAGGTTGAAACCGATTGGGGTGCCTACAAGAAGATTATTCTCGGAGAAGAGTTATCCGGAAATGAAAAAACTTCAAGAGTCTACAGCAATTATAATCTCTTCAAAGTACGCCTCAGCGAGTTCAGTAACAGCGGTAACAAAATAGAGAATCTTATCAATAGTGGTATTAATAAATTCAGTATTGTAACTATTGAGCTTCAACCCGCCAAAAATCCGTGGGAAAACCCACAGGAAATATTCGAGTCGATGAATTCTCTTGGCAAGCCGCTCTCCCTTGCTGACCTTGTAAGAAATTACTTACTTTTAGGTCTCAATGCGAAAACGCAAGAGCAGTACTATCAAAAGTATTGGTTGCACATCGAAAAAACATTGCCCGCACAAGTTTCTGGATACATAAGAGACTATATGCAGTGGCAAATGGGAGACTCTTTTAAGCAGGCAAAGGAAACAAATTACAAAGAGTTGTATGCTCAATTCAAGAATACAATTGCAAGCAGTAGAAGCGCAGAGAGCATTCTTAGCGACCTATCTAAATATGCTGAGCTCTACAGTTGTATCATCTCCGATAGGTCAACTGGCAATTATAAAGTAGACAAAATTCTATCTGACATCAGATATCTTCGTGTTACAACAGCATATTCTTTCCTGTTGGCTCTTTTAGTCGAGTGGCAAAACGGAAAAATAAACAACAACAGTATTGAGGAAATTCTTGATGCATTCCTTATTTATTGCATGAGACGTCGCCTTATCGGTTTAACTCAAGCTGAGAATAAAACATTTCCAACTCTCGTGCGCCAAATCGGTAGGCTGGAAAAAGCGGACGATAAGCGAATGGAAACTTTCAAAATTTTAGCTAATCAAGAAAGTAATTTGCGCCTGCCCAATGACATTGAAATTGTGAACACTCTTAATGGTGCAAACTTCTTCAATTTTAAGTATTGTAAGTTCTTCCTTGCACTAATCGAGGAGAAAATCACAAAAAGTCGACCAGATATGACTGATAAGAACTTGCAAATTGAGCATATTATGCCGCAAACATTAAACGACGCTTGGAAACAAGAATTAGGCGATGACTACGAATCTGTACATCAGGAATATGTACACAACATAGGCAATCTGACCTTGATACGTCATAATCAGGAACTCGGACAGAAGCCATTTAGTGAGAAGAAGAACACCTACCAAGATAAAGCCGGTTTACAAATTGCAAAAACTAAGATAGTAGACCAAGACCATTGGGGTAAGGATACAATCATAAACAGACGCTCATGGATAGTTGACTTTCTTGTAAAAGAAGTGTTGCCTATTCCCGATGCAATGAGAAAGATAAACAACTTCTCTATAAAAGAGAAACATGCATTATCCTTCAATGAGCTTCAAATTGTCGGTGAGTATATACAATTTCACAAAGATCCTTCTATATCCGCTTTGGTTGTTTCTGATAACGAGGTTGAATTTGAAGGAAAAAGGTGGAAGCTATCTCCTCTGACAAAAGAAATTCAAGACCGTAGAGGTGAAGGAAATTCATCGGGTGCATACCACGGTGCTCAATATTGGGATTATGACGGTATGAGATTAGCGGATGTGATATAAAGGCGTTTAAAAAAGGTGATTATATGCGTGTGACCATAGAGGACAACCCACGGCTTGAATACCTCAGGGAGAAGACCCGTGCCTTAACCACTTCGCCCGGGTGCTACATCATGAAAAACCATGCCGGCACCATCATCTACATCGGCAAGGCGAAGAATCTAAGAAACCGGGTTTCGACCTATTTCCACGACAACGACCACCTGCCGAAAGTTGCAAAGATGGTCTCGAACGTCTGGGATTATGACTTCATCTGCACCTCATCCGACTATGAGGCTCTTGTCCTTGAAGCCTCCCTTATAAAACAGCACAAGCCGAAATACAATATTCTTCTGAAGGACGACAAGGGCTATTCCTACATCAAAATTTCGGATGAAGAGTACCCACGAATCACCCGGGAGATGCAGAAAAAGGGTGCCGGCACGTTCATCGGTCCCTATACAAGCGGATTTACTTCGAGTCAGGCGGTCGAAGAGGTCAACCGAGTTTTCATGCTCCCGACCTGCAAAAAAGTCTTTCCGAGAGATTTTGGGAAAGAAAGACCCTGCCTCAACTTCCAGATTAAGCGGTGCATCGGGCTCTGCCGGGGGTGCTTCTCAAAAGAAGACTATGCCGAAATTATAAACCAGGCGGTCGACTATATAAAAAGTGGGAGCAAGCAGTCTGTCGAAGAACTGACTGAAGAGATGAACCGGCTTTCAGAAAACCTTGAATTTGAGAAGGCGGCTGTTATTCGTGACAGAATCGCCGCCATCAACCGTTCCGCCGACACCCAGAAGATTTTTGAGGAGAACATGCCCGACACGGACATCTTCGCCCTCGCCAAAAACGGCGGTATCACCTGCATTTCCGTCCTCAACTATCGTGTTGGAAGGCTTTATGACAAGCAGGATTTCATCCTGGGCGAGACGACAGACGACATTTCCACCCGGGAAGAGTTTTTGATTCAATACTACGACCGGGCAGTCAAGATTCCGAGAGAGATTTACATCGATGAAGAGTTAAAAGAGGCTGACAACATAAGGCGATTTCTTGCTGAGAAGTCGGGGCACGCTGTAAGCATTGTGAACCCGAAGCGTGGCGAGATGAAAGGACTTCTCGACCTCGCCGAAAAGAACGCAGTTGAGCAATTATCTGTCAGAATCGGCAGGACAGGAAAAGAAGTTGCGGTTTTGGAAGAGCTAGGAGAGCTTCTTGGACTCACGAAAACGCCGAACTACATTGAGTGCTACGACATCTCAAACCTCGGCTCCACCGACATGGTTGCCGGAATGGTCGTTATGGACAAGTGCCGGTTCGCAAAAAAGTATTACAAGAAATTCAACATAAAGACGGTCGTTGAGCAGAATGACTATGCCAGTATGCGTGAAGTCATTTCAAGACGGCTTGAAAACTACTTAGACCCGGAATGTAAGGACGAAGGCTTCAAGCATTTGCCTGATGTCATATTTTTAGACGGCGGAAAAGGACACGTCTCGGCGGTTCTGCCGCTTCTTGAAGAGTATGGGCTGGATATCCCGCTATTCGGACTCGTCAAGGACAACAAGCACCACACACGTGCAGTCGTCACTGCTGACAGAAGCGAAATCCAGATTTCAAAGTCACGCTCAGTATTCGCACTTCTTACGAAGCTTCAGGACGAGGTGCACCGCTATACAATCACATTCCAGAAACAGAAGCGCTCGACCCACACTCACGAGACTGAACTCACGAAAATCTACGGCATCGGCGAGAAGAAAGCGCAGGCACTTCTGAATGAATTTAAGACCAAGCAACAATTAAAATCGGCGACAATAGAAGACATAGCATCAGTTATGAAGATAAGCCCAGAAAAGGCGGCTGAAGTAAAAGAGAAGTTTATCGACCAACTGCAATAGCAATACCATTCACCACGCAAAATTTCAGGGAAAGGAACTACAATGCAAAAAAAGATACCCGAATACTCAGGCGTTTTAAGAAGTCATACACTCAGCGTACCAGATACTATTTACCAGTGTTCGGGAATAGTGATTTTCGGCAAGCGAATCAAGTCGCTTGTATTCTCGACAGATGTTGCAATTATCAACAATATCAATGCGGACGCAGTGATTGCTGTTTATCCGTTCACTCCACAGCCGGTCATCTCTCAGGCGATTATCGAAGTTTCGAATGTTCCGGTGTTCGTTGGAGTCGGAGGAGGAGTCACCGGCGGTGAGCGCTCCGTCAGACTTGCAGAGACTGCCGAGAATCAGGGAGCTTTTGCCGTTGTTGTGAACGCTCCTATAGACCCGCAGATTATAACACAGATTAAGACAAAGATTGACATTCCGGTGGTTGCGACTGTAGTCTCCGAAAATCAGGATATCAGAAGAAGAATCTCCGCAGGTGCGGACATCCTTAACGTAGCGGCTTCGACGAAAACTCCGGCATTAGTCCGGAAAATCCGCGACGAGTTCCCCGACTTCCCGATTATCGCAACGGGTGGTCCGACGGACGAATCGATTTCCGCGACAATTGCGGCTGGCGCAAATACAATCACCTACACTCCGCCGTCGAACGGCGAGGTCTTTGCGGAATCAATGAGGAAATACCGCGAAAGATACAGTACCGGAAACCAATAAACTATAATATAAGAAAGGCGGCTATGGTATGAGAGTTATTACCGGCAGTCTGCGAGGAAGAAAGCTGAAAGCCCTGGAGGGCGAAGAGACAAGACCGACTACCGACAAATTAAAGGGAACTATATTCTCGATAATTCAGTTTGACGTTCCGTATACGAGGGTTTTGGACCTCTATGCGGGAAGCGGACAGCTTGGAATCGAGGCTCTTTCGCGGGGAGCCAACAGCGCCGTGTTCGTTGAGAGGGCAAGAGATGCTGTCGGGATTATCAAGGAGAACGTGAAAGCCTGCAATCTTCAGGACAAATCGAAGATTATCACCACCGACGCTATAAATTACCTCAAAATGGCGGCAAGCGGGCACGAAAAGTTCGACATCATTCTTATGGACCCGCCATATGAGGAGGGTTTGACGGAAAAATCACTTGAACTCTGCGCAGAGATTATGAGCGACAAATGCATCGTCGTCTGCGAGCACGAAGCGAGGCTTGTTCTCCCTGAGGAAATGGCGGGCTTGAAGCTGAGAAAGCGATACAGCTGTGGCAAGAAAACGGCTCTCAGCATGTTCATAAAAGATAACGGGGACGGTGAGGACGAATGAGTACGGTTGCAAGCAACCAAAGAATTGCAGTCTGTCCCGGAAGCTTCGACCCGGTTACACTCGGGCACGTGGACATTATCCAGCGTGCGGCGGCGGTTTTCGATAAAGTAATCGTTCTAGTCTCTATAAATCCTACGAAGGAGCCGATGTTTTCTCCCGAAGAGAGAGTCGGGATGATTAAAACCGTCACGAAGAATCTTCCGAACGTAGAGGTCGAGACATACGGCGGGCTTCTCGCCGACTTTGTCAAAAAGAGCGGAGCTACGGCTATCGTAAAGGGACTACGGGCTGTTTCAGACTTTGAATATGAATTCCAGATGGCTTTGGCAAACAAGAAGCTCTGCCCGGAGGCGGAAACGATCTTCCTCGTCACACGTTCGGAAAACATGTATTTAAGCTCGAGCATGGTGAAGCAGATTGCCTACTTCGGCGGGGACATCAGTGGCTTCGTGCCTGCTGAAATCAAGGAAAGAATTGCCGCAAGGATTACAAATCTGAGTGCGGACGCTAATACAAATGAAGGAGTAGAAAAATAATGACTATTGATGAAATCCTTGAGATGATGGACGAGATTCTTGACAAGGCGGTCACCGTTCCCTTCTCGAACAAGAAGAGTATGGTCGACACCGACCAGCTTCGTGACTGCATCGACAACATCCGCTACAATCTGCCCACCGAGATAAGGAAGGCAAAGGAAATGGTTGCAGACCGTTCTTCAATCATCCAGGATGCCAACGAAAAGGCGGAGAAGATTATCAAGGACGCCGAGGAGAAGGCGAAGAAGATTGTCTCGGAAGAAGAGATTGTCAAGCAGGCTAAGGCGGCGGCTCAGGATATCACCGCTCAGTCTCATGCTATGGATCTTCAGATAAGGAAAGCTATGGTCGAAAAGATTGACGGAATTTTAGGCGACACCGAAAAGTCACTGACAAAATCCCTTAGTGAAATCAAGTCTGCGCGCGAGACAGTCAAAGCCGCCGGCAAGAAGGTCGACCAGGATCAGGGTCAGCAGTAAATCTGTTTAAAGCCAATTCTGCCGTCACTGAATACGATTACGGAAATTTGTCTTTCAGTGACGGACAGTTGCGTTCCTAGGAAAGAAATTTTTTCGATTTTCCTGAGGAAATCTGTTGACTATGGGCGTGCAAAATAATATAATGTTATGAGCCGTCTTGTGAGGGCTTTTCCTTAATGAGCAGGCAAACATTACGCAAGGGAGATTTCAGTGTGTCAGTAAAAGTAGTCAAGTTTGGCGGAAGCTCTCTAGCCGACGCCAACCAGTTTATAAAGGTTGCAAACATAATTAAAGCCGACCCGGCGAGAAAGTATGTGGTTCCCTCTGCCCCGGGAAAGAGAAATTCAAAGGATACGAAGGTCACCGACATGCTCTATGCATGTTACGACATGGCAACCCGTGGCGGAGATTTTGAAGGGATGTTCTCGGCTATCAAGTCCAGGTATATGGACATAATCGAAGGCTTAGGGCTCGACATGAGCTTAGATGAAGAGTTCGAGACAATCGAACGTGGCTTCAAGGCAAGAGCCGGACGTGACTATGCCGCTTCAAGAGGAGAATATCTTAATGGCAAGATTTTAGCGGCTTATTTGGGCTTTGCGTTTGTCGACGCCGCAGAAGTGATTTTCTTTGCGAACGATTCGAAATTAAAGCTTGAAGAGACCTGCCATGCGGTCAAGGAAAGGCTCGACGAAGTCGGAAATGCCGTCATCCCTGGATTCTACGGTTCGATGCCGAACGACACCATCAAGACATTCTCTCGTGGCGGTTCGGACATCACCGGTTCAATCGTTGCGGCGGCTATGGGAGCGGATTTGTACGAGAACTGGACGGACGTTTCGGGCTTCCTGGTATGCGACCCGAGAATCGTCCCCGATCCGGTTCCTATCAAGACTATCACCTATCAGGAACTCCGTGAGCTCTCATACATGGGTGCCGGAGTATTGCACGAGGATGCTATCTTCCCCGTCCGCCGTTCCTGCATTCCGATCAACATAAAAAACACCAATAAGCCGGACGACCCGGGAACGATGATTGTCGAAAACGATGGTGGAGATTCGAGCCAGTATGTAGTCACCGGAATTGCCGGTCACTGCGGATTCGTAACCGTCACAATCGAAAAAGACATGATGAATTCTGAATTAGGATTCGGCAGAAAGGTCCTCGAAGTTTTCGAGAACTTCGGAATCTCGTTCGAGCACATGCCCTCAGGAATCGACACGATGAGCATTGTCGTCCACAAGAGCGAATTTGAGGAGAAGGAAGAGCAGATTCTTCGGTCTCTCGACAGAACCGTTCACCCGGACAGAATCGACGTCGACAGAGACGTTGCGCTCGTTGCAGTCGTCGGTCGAGGAATGAGAAAACAGCGTGGTACTGCGGCGAGAATCTTTGCGGCACTTGCACATGCAAAAGTCAACGTCAAGATGATAGACCAGGGTTCAAGCGAGCTCAACATCATAGTCGGAATCAGTAATGATGACTTCGAGACCTCTATAAAGGCTATCTACGATATCTTTGTCACCCAGAACCTATAAACACATCCGAAGGAAGGCGATGTCTACGAAAACTGTTTTGAATAGAATAGTGGCAGTTTTCGCCGCCTGCCTGATTATAATGTCGCTTTTCAGCGGTTGCTCTGATGTCCAGAGTGACAAAGAGCTGACAACGGAGGATGTTTCCGAGGATGTGACCAGCGTCGCCGACCCGGAGGACACCGTTTCCATCTCCGGCACCATCCACGACGGGGGCTTTTATGGAAGCTTTCTCACGATGGTTTTAGCGTACGAGGGCGCCGACAGCTATCCGAAATCGTTCATCATGCACTCCTACTCGGAGGCTGAGGAATACTACTACGCAACCGAGAAAATCTATTCGTTCGGAGCGAGATTCACCATCACAATGGCTTCTTTTTCGGACGAATTTTTCGAGGACAACGACGTGATGATAGTCGTAATCAGCGAGCCCTCGACATATGTAAGCCATTCTGTTGAAGAACTGGAGCTTTCCTCAGACGGTTCATTCAGAATCAGCCTGACGAGGCATATTCCCGAGAATGCGCCTTTGAGTGATGGAACGATATACCACCTCATATTCACTGCCCTGAAAGGCGGATTTGACGATGTCGACACCGACAATGTCATTGTTGAGATTACGGAGCTTATTGATGACGAGAATGTCGGAGCCTACGACTCGGAAAGATTCATATATAACTACCCGGAATACTGGCCTTTCACCTTCAAGACGCCTGCGCTTGCTGAAGATGTCAGCACCCATATCGTCGCACTCGAGACGTATGATGAGCTTCTCAGCTTCTATGAGACATATAAAACCGATTTCGACCTTGACACGCAGTTTGTCAAGTACATCGGCGCTATTTTTGACTTCGAGCTCTTTGAAGAGTACGTTCTGTTCATCATGGTTCTTCCATTTGATAACACACTTCAGAAGCCGGAGGTCACCGACGTATTCATCTATAATTATCAGGTCTTCATGAGTGTAGATAATCTCACCTACAGCTTTGACGAGAACAATGAGGAGTGGTATCTTCTCGCTGTCGCAGTTGACAGGAGCAGTCTTGAGAATGTGTATCTCGATGCGATAAATATTGGGGCGGGATGAATAAAGCTGAAAAAAGTGCTTGCATTTCTTATCGGGTTGTGATATAATAGCTATCGTCAAAAATTGCGTATGCGGTTCATAATGTAAATTCCATAGTACTACTGTCTGAACTTAGGAAGATGGGCTACTATGTTTATAAGTTCAGAAAGGAGGAAATCTCATGGCTAAGGAAGGAATTCACCCTAACTACCAGCAAACTACTATCACCTGTGCTTGCGGAAACGTAATCCATACCGGCTCCACCAAGAAGGACATCAAGGTTGAAATTTGCTCAAAGTGCCATCCGTTCTTCACCGGCAAGCAGAAGCTTGTAGACACCGGCGGACGTGTTGACAGATTCAACAAGCGTTACGGTCTTAATAAGAGCGACAAGTAATTCTTGTATAAGAATGATGACTTTAGCGGTAGCCGTTCAGAGGTTGCCGCTTTGTTCATTTTCGATTTCGGGGGCGATGTAATGAGCTATAAAACGATTAGAAAAACTGCATCTGACAGCATAACCATCGAAAAATCCGAGTTTATAGGCGCTATTTCCCCTGTCAAGTCGGATGAAGAAGCAGTCGCGTTTATAGAAAAAATCCGGTCGGAAAATCGCAAAGCCCGGCACAACTGCTATGCCTATGTGTTACGGGACGGCTTCATCACGAGGTATTCGGACGACGGCGAACCTCAGGGCACTGCGGGACTTCCAATCTTAGATGTAATTCAGAAGACAGGGCTCACAGATCTTGTTATCGTCGTGACGAGATATTTCGGTGGGATTCTCCTTGGAAAAGGCGGACTTACACGGGCTTATTCCAATGCGGCTTCGCTGGCGGTTGGAGCTTCCGAAATTGTAGAAATGCTGTCAGGGTATTATCTTGAAATCGAAAGCGATTATTCGTGGTATGAGAGAATCATCCGGTGCTTGGGAGAACAGGGTGCAAGAGTTGACAATACGGAATTTTCCGAAAACGTGAAAATCGTTGCCGCAATCAAGGCTGAAGCCTGCGACAGGCTGATGGAAGCGCTTGTTGACCTCACGAACGGCAGTGTGGACATTGTCAAATCTAACGAAACCACGATTGACTTCTCCTGATAATTTGTAATATCTCACGAATTTTCTCTTTTACGCGGAACAAATGAAGGAAATTCGTGTTTTATTTTGTATAAAGTAATAGAACCACAAAAGGAGGGATATGCGTGAACGAAAATACTGATGCACGTGTTTATACGGAAATGATTGAAGAAAAGGTGCTCTGCGAGTTTGCTTCGAAGTCGAAGGACTCAAAGGGCAGGCAGAGATATTTAGCGCCCGACCCACTCAGAACATGCTACCAGAGGGACCGGGACAGGATTATTCACTGCAACGCCTTTTCGCGCCTCAAGCAGAAGACTCAGGTTTTCCTGAACCCGACTGGCGACCACTACAGAACCCGGCTCACGCACACCCTCGAAGTGAGTCAGATTGCAAGAACTATCGCAAGAGCTATGCGCTTAAATGAGGACCTGACCGAAGCCGTTGCTCTCGGGCATGACCTCGGGCACACGCCATTCGGACATGCAGGAGAAGCTGTTTTGAACGAGCTCTCCCCAAAGGGCTTCAAGCACTATCAGCAGAGTCTTCGGGTTGTCGATGTCTTAGAGAAGGACGGCAAGGGCTTGAACCTTACATATGAAGTACGGGACGGAATTGTGAAGCACACAAACGAGATTGCCGAGACCCGTGAAGGCTATGTCGTGCGTTTGGCAGACGTAATCGCCTATATAAATCACGACATTGAAGACGCCATCAGGGCTGGAGTTCTTAAGGATGAAGACCTGCCGAAAGAGGCGGTTGAAGTTCTCGGGGATACAAAATCAAAGAGAATCACGACTCTTGTCTCGAATCTTGTAAAGAATGGCGCTGAAAACATCCACTTTGACGAAGATGTCGGAAACGCCGAGAATATTCTTCACAAGTTCATGTACGAACAGGTCTACACGAATCCCTTATGCAAGTCGGAAGAGAAAAAAGCCAGGGTTATGCTCGAGAAACTGTATAAGTATTTCTTAGATGAGCCGAAGCGGCTTCCGCCAGATTATATCGAGCTTGCAAACAGGTTCGATGCCGACACGGCGGTCTGCGACTATATTGCCGGAATGACCGACAAGTATTGCATCAACCTCTTCATGGACTTATACGTTCCGAAGAGCTGGAGTGTTTGCTGATACAATTTTAGTCCCATAGACACGCGAAGGAGGGAGAATAATGCCGCGGTTTTCGGACGATTTTTTGGAGCGGGTTAAGGACGCGAACAGGATTGAGGACGTCGCCCGGCAGTATGTCGACCTGAAGCGTGCGGGCAGACTCTATAAGTGCAACTGCCCGTTCCATTCGGAAAAAACTCCGTCCTGCGTTATCTACCCGGACAACGGGAGCTTCTATTGCTTTGGTTGCGGCGCAGGCGGCAGTGTTATCACATTTATAAGCAAGATTGAGAGCCTCGATTTTTCTGAGGCGGTCAAGTTCTTAGCCGACCGTGCCGGGATTGCGATTCCGGAAAACGGCTACGAAGACGCAAAAGCGGCGTCAAAAAAGCGTCTCTTGCAAATGAACAAGGACGCCGCGAAGTTCTTCTACTCTAACCTAAAAGCCCCGGACGGTAAAGCCGGGCTTGAATATCTGATTCAGAAAAGGCGGCTTCGTCCCGAGACGATAAAGCATTTTGGACTGGGAGTTGCCGTGAACCGGTGGACAAGCCTTACTAACCACATGCTGTCGCTTGGCTACACTGAGGACGAGCTTCTGAATGCGTCCCTTATCAGCAAGAAGAACGGCAGGTGCTTCGACTTCTTTGTGAACCGGGTTATGTTCCCTATTTTCGATTTGAGAGGAAACGTGGTTGCGTTTTCGGGAAGGACGCTAGAACCGAACCCGCAAGGGATGAAGTACCTCAATTCCCGGGGAACTCCCGTTTATGAGAAGAGCCGGACGCTTTTTGCGATGAATTTCGCGAAGAACACTGCGGCGAAGTCGAAGCGGCTGATATTATGCGAGGGAAACCTTGACGTCATCACGCTTCATCAGGCTGGGTTCACGGAAGCTGTCGCGACATGCGGAACGGCAATCACTTCAGAGCACGCCAGGCTGATGGCGCAGTACTGCGACGAAGTCTACATCTGCTATGATGCTGATGCGGCTGGGCAGAAGGCTACTTCGGCGGCGATAAGCCTACTTTCGGCGGCTGGTCTTAAATCGAAGGTCGTCCGTATCTCGGGCGACGGCGTCAAGGACGTCGACGACTACATAAATAAGCTCGGTGCCGACCGGTTCAGGCTACTTTTGAACGGCTCGGAAGGCTCAATCGAGTTCGAGCTTGCGAAGTGCAAGCAGGGTCTGGATGTCGACACGGACATGGGCAAGGTCGAGTACCTGAAACGGACTGTTGCGGTTCTCGCCGGAATCGAAAGCCCGGTTCAGAGGGACGTCTACATCTCGAAGGTTGCTCTTGAAAACAGTGTCACGAAGGACTATCTTTCGGAGGAAGTCAAGGCGTACTTGAGAAACAAGAACCGGGAAGCAAGGAAGCAGAACGACAGAGAGCTTGTCCGAACTGTCAGCGGTTCACGCACAGCCAATCCGAATAGGACGCTTACGAAGCGTGAGAAAGCAGAGGAAGGCGTTATAGCCTATCTTCTCAAGCACCACGAGCATCAGGACTGGGTGTTCTCACAGCTGGATGCAGGAAAATTCTCGGACGAATTCAACCAAAAAGCGTATGAAATTCTCCGGAATACCCACAAAAGCGGTGGATATGCGACGGTCACAACTCTCGAAAACGAATTTTACGGCGAGTATATGGACAGAATAAGCCATATTTCAATAATATCGAACGAAATAATGATTGATGAAAACACGCTTGCGGACTATATCCGCATTCTTAACGAGGAAAGCGAAACTAAGACCGACGCTTCAAAATGGTCGGACGATGATTTCCTCGACTATACATCAAAACTCAGACAATCGAAGAATTGACAAAATGGAGGAATGAACAATGAGTGATAAGAAAAATGTAATCGACAGCCTTATAGAAACCGGCAAGGCGGTGGGAAAGCTCACGACTCAGCAGATTACCGACGCACTCGAAGATGCCGACTTTGACGCCGAGCAGATTGACAAATTCTACGATGCCTGCTCCACAAACGGCATCGAAATAATCGACGACGTCGAGATTGAGCCGGACCCGTTCTCAGAAATCGACATCGACATGGAGCTCGAAGACATGCCAGACGATGCCGAAGTTCCAGACGTCAACGAGGATGACTATGACATTTCGCTTGCCGAAGGGATTGCAATCGACGACCCGGTCAAGATTTATCTCAAGGAGATAGGAAGAGTCCCGCTTTTAAGCTCCGAAGAGGAGATTGAACTCGCAAAGAGAATCCAGGAGGGCGACAAGGAAGCAAAGAAGCGCCTTGCTGAGGCTAACTTAAGACTTGTTGTCTCCATCGCCAAGAGATACGGCGGAAGAGGCATGAGCTTTTTAGACCTCATCCAGGAGGGCAACTTAGGGCTCATCAAAGCGGTTGAGAAATTCGACTACACCAAAGGCTTCAAGTTCTCTACTTACGCGACATGGTGGATTCGCCAGTCGATAACAAGGGCGATTGCCGACCAGGCGAGAACCATCCGAATCCCCGTTCACATGGTCGAGACGATTACGAAGGTCAAGAAGGCTTCGAGCACCCTTCTCCACCAGAACGGCAGAGACCCGACGGCTGAGGAAATCGCTGAAGAGCTCGACATGCCGGTCGACAAGGTCAGGGAAATTATGCGGATAGCTCAGGATCCCGTTTCTCTTGAAACTCCTATCGGTGAGGAGGAGGACAGCCATTTAGGCGACTTCATCCCCGACGAAAACGCCCCCGAGCCCACGGAAGCCGCTTCACAGGTTCTTCTTAAAGAGCAGATTGATCAGGTTCTGGGCACTCTCACTGAGCGTGAAGAGAAGGTTTTAAGACTCAGATTCGGTCTTGAGGACGGCAGAAGCAGAACTCTCGAAGAAGTCGGTCAGATGTTCAACGTAACACGTGAACGTATCAGACAGATTGAGGCGAAGGCATTAAGAAAGCTCAGACACCCGAACAGGTCGAACAAGGTTAAGGACTTCATAGATTAAGCCGGATATAAAAAAAGGCAAGCTTTTGTGGCTTGCCTTTTAATTTTAGTGCTTGGACGGCAGAGGTCTCAGAACCATATTCTGTGCCTTTTCCTCTGCCAGCTTTTCGAGCTTCAGAGATTTCCAGAGCTTTGCCATGACAAATACCGTGATTGCCATTGCGATTATGTCAGCAAGCGGTGCCGCCCAGAATACGCCGGTGACTCCAACGAGCTGAGTTGCAACGAGGGAGAATATTATCAAAAGAACATCTCTCAAAGCTGAAAGCGGAGCCGCTTCCTTGGCGTGACCGATGGACTGTAGGAATATAGCGCAGACCTTCTGCAGGCAGGTGAAGAGGATGAGCGAGAGATAAATTCTCAGGCACTGAACTGCGAATTCAAGATAGAGCTCGCTGTCCGCACCGAACATGAGAATGAACGCCTGCGGGATTGCCTCGAACAGAACCGTGCATACGATGCAGACAATCGCCGTCCACTTCATGACGAGCTTGAGAAGCTCCATGACTCGGTCATATTTCTTTGCGCCGTAGTTGTAGCCGACAATAGGCTGTGCACCGGCGGCGATTCCGATTGCGATATTGAGGACAATCTGAAACAGCTTCATGATTACGACGAACGCCGAAAGCGGGATATCGGAGCCGTACTCTGACATTGCGCCGAACTTGACAAGAAGAATATTATTGACGACAGTGATGATCATGATGAAGAGCTGTGTCAACAGGCTTGAGGTGCCGAGGGACATGATCTTCTTTGTGAGATGGAAGCTCGGCTTAAAGCTACTAAGCGAAAGACTGAAGTTCTTGCTTCTGAAAAGATATGCGAAGCAGATTGAGAAACTGACGAACTGACCGACTATTGTTGCGATTGCAGCGCCTCTGATTCCCCAAAACGAAATGCAGATCGGATCTCCAACAATGTTGATAACTGCACCGACAGTCATAGCGAGCATCGAATACTTCGGGCTGCCGTCAGCACGGATAATGGCAGCAAGGCAGTTCTGGAGCATCGCAAGCGGCATCATGGCATAGATGATGAAGCCGTAGGCGTGCGCCATACCGATGTTTTCACTTGTTGCGCCTATGAGCCAGAGAAGGCTGTCGCCGGCTGTATAGCTGATGAGTATGATAACAAGTCCTGAGACTACCGTCCACATGATTCCGTTTCCGACATACTTATGAATATCCTCGGTTTTGTTGCTTCCCAGGCACATCGAGAGCATTGCCGCGACGCCGTCGCCGAAGAATAATGACATTCCCCAACCGACAACCGTTATCGGAAAGATGATTCCCGTTGCACCGTTGGCGACGTAGCCTATCATGTTTCCGACGAAAATCTGGTCGACGATGTTATAGAGGCAGGAAATGATGAGTGAGCAGATGCAGGGGATTGCGAATTGCCGAAGTAACTTCCCTACCCTTTCAGTTCCCAAATAATTGCTTTGTTCCATTAGATTGACTCCTTTTAAAATACATAATTTGTCGGATATGGCGAGTTTTGCCGTAAAACGCACAAAAAGAAGCGCAGAACCTGTCGTGATTCTACGCTTCCTTCGCTGTTCGACTTATGGATTTTAGCATATTTCGAGAAGGAAAGTCAATCGGAAGTTTTTAAACTTACGGAAACCCGCTCGCTTCGCTCGCACCCTCTCAGTCGCCTACGGCGACAGCTCTCCCAGAGGGAGAGCCAAGTAGTTCCGAACACCGCAAATCTCGGCTCCCCCTTTGGGGGAGCTGTCAGCGAAGCTGACTGAGAGGGCGCACGAAGTGCGAAAAAAACACCGCCACCTTTTTACAGGTGGCGGGTTTTTAAGAGTTATCATCTATCGATGGCTAATCGATATTACTTCTTCTTTTTCTTGCCGGTGACGACTACTACGACGACAACGACAACGATTACTACGATAACAATGATGATTCCAACGATAACGCCGGTGGAGCTAGAGCTGGAGTCAGCAGTGCTGCCTGTATCCTCAACAACCTCTTCCTCCTCAGTGGTGTCAGCAGAGAGTGACTCAACTGTAGCGGTGAGTTCGGTTACTCTGTCCTGAAGTTCCTGAGCAGCAGCTTCTGCCTTCGGATAACCCTCAGCAGCCTTGGTTGAGCGGTTAGCAGCCTTCTTGGCATCGTCAAGAGCATCTTCCATCTCTTCAGCGGTGGACTCGGAATTGTTGATGATTTCTTCAGCGGCGTCAACTCTGTCTATGTATTCCTGCAAGGAAGCGAGTACCTCTTCGTCCTCTGCATCGAGTTCAACTAAGAATGCATCGATATCCTCAGGATATACGAGCTCGAAAGCGTCGAAGCTAAGACTGAAGGAAACATTCTTCATGCTCGGGAGATACTGCTCAACTACGCCCTGAAGGTCAAGACCGGTCGAGGACATGATAGGAGCGAGGATGTCGATAGCCTTGGAGGTACCGGAAGTCCAGCCGCCCTCATCCTTGATGGTCCATCTGGTAGTTACAGTGTCGCCAGGGATAACGATATCGTCATAGCCTTCAGCGGTGATGGTGATGTCAGAATAGGTGAATGTGAATCTTGCACTGTCACCGGTGTCGCCGGTCTGTGCATCGTCAGGAAGCTGGAGATATCCGTCATCCTGAATCTGAATTGCGAGTGCAGGGTTTACAGTCCATCCGCTGGTGTTCTCTTCGGTGAAGAGTCCGTCGAAGGTGTAAGCATCATAATCCCAGCTGATGTCTACGGATCCGCCGTAGCCAACAGATGTGTAGGAACCAACAGAGGTCCAGTTAGACCAGGTTACATTCTCTTGTCCATAAGCCTGAGCACCAATCTTCAAGCCCTGAACGGTGGTGTAGTTGTCAGCAGTGAGCTCCATCGGGAGATCAGCAGTCTCAACTCTGGTGTCTTCGAATTCGCCAGCGAGGGTGAGAGTCCACCAAACATCGTAATCGGTGTCACGGCTGGTTCTCTGATAAGCGTTATCAGCGTCGTCATTGCCGAGGATGTAGCAGGTGTAATCACGTGAGCCGTCTGTGCAGGCGTTGATCTGCAAGGTCATTTCGATCTGGTTCGACTTGACGTCGGTAATCGGGAACTTAGCTTCTACAGCATAACCGTTGTCGGTGGTAACTGCAACGAACTCAGCGCCCTTGTCAGCCCAGTCGGAGCCGGTATCAGCACTGATACTTCCGTCGTAACGGACACGAAGCTGATACTTCGAGTTGTTGTCCATCCAGAAGAACTCAACAGAGTCCTGCTCGTAAGTGTTAGCTGAGCCCTGATCAAGAGAGTCGTCATAGACCTCAAACCAGACGTATACCCACTCAGCGTCATTAATGATGTATGCGCGTCCTATCGGTTCGCTGAGAACTTCGCTTCCGCCGTTGCTTGAGCCCTTCTGAACGAATTCGAGAGCGGTAGCAGCGTCATAAGCATCGTCCTTTGTACCGTCAACAGTGGCGGTTCCTTCAACAGACTCGTTAACGATGTCTGCTGTTGCGGCGAATGAGATAGCTGTCATAGCCATGGTCAAAGCCAGGACTACGCAGATAATACCAATTAGCCTCTTCATTATTATAATACCTCCTAAAAGTATTTGGCGAGATATATTATAACACAAATCGTCGGGATATTCTATTGACAACTTGCACAAATAAAAAGCTGTTTTTTGTGCAACCTGCACAAGCAGTGTAGCTTTCTGAGTATACTTGTCTGTATTTTCTAAAAAATTTGCCGTCCCTCATCTCTAAGAGACGGCAAAATCTATCGAACTCTATCCATTATGCCTTTTTCTTCCTTGTGGCGACAACTATCACAACTACAACAACAGCTATCACTACTACAAGAATTATAATTCCGGCAACCAGCCCTACTGAGCCTGTTTCAGTAGTTGAACTGCTGTCATCAGTGTCAGCCTCTGTGTCGGCTGTTTCGGCTGTAACCTCTTCCTCTTCGGCTGTATCACCGCCGGAAAGTGCTTCAACTGTAGCTGTAAGCTCAGCTACTCTTTCCTGGAGCTCATCGGCAGCAACAGTTGCCTTTGTGTAATCCTCGGCAGCCTTGGTCGCACGGTTTGCAGCCTTCTTGGCATCGTCAAGAGCGTCTTCCTTCTCTTCAAGAGTTGTATTCTCGTCATTGATGATTTCCTCTGCGGCATCAACTCTGTCTATGTACTCCTGCAGGGAAGCCAAAACTTCCTCGTCCTCTGCATCAAGGTCTACTAAGAACGCGTCAATATCAGCGAGGGTTACAAGCTCGTAAGCGTCGAAAGTTATATCAAATGAGATGTTTGTTAGATTCGGAAGATAGTCGGAAGCGAACTCTTCAAGGGTAAGACCGGTCTGTTCGAGTATTCCGGAAAGAAGGTCGATATCCTTTGAAATGCCGGAGGTGTAGCCGTTCTCCTGCTTGACGGTGAATCTTACTGCGTCAACAACGTCTCCTGAGATGACAACATCGTCATAGCCGGTTGCGGTTATTGTGATGTCGGAGTATGTAAATGAGTATCTTGCGCTTTCGCCTGTAGTGCCGGCTACTGCGTCGTCAGGAAGCTGAAGATACTGTGCATCTCCGACGGAGATTGCAAACGTCGGATTGACTATCCAATCGGTGGTGTTGTCTGCTGTCAGATAGCCCTCGAACGAGAACTGGTCGTAACTCCAACTGATCGAAAGGGTGTCACCAAGCTTTCCGGTTGTATATGAACCTGCCGAATTCCATGTCCAGTTGATGTGATCCTGCATGTAGCCCTGAACTGAGAAAGGAACAGACTGGATTTCCCGATAGTTGTTTACGGTGATTTCCATTGCAGGCTCAACGGTCTCTTCTCTTGTGTCCTCGAACTCGCCGGCAAGGGTCAAAGTCCACCAGACGTCCCAGTCGGTTTCGTCACGGCTGAGTCTTCTGACGGCGTTGTCTCCATCCTGATTGCCAAGGATGTAGCAGGTGTAGTTACGTGTGCCGTTGGTGCAGGCGTTGATCTGGATGCACATTTCGATCTGATTGTTCAGAACGTCGGTTATCGGGAACTTGTACTCGACTGCATAGCCGGTGTCGGTTGTGACTCCGACGACCTCTGCTCCCTTTTCAGCCCAGTCCTTTCCGCTTCCGGAAACGCTGGTTTCGCTGTCAAAGTTGCACCGGAGCTGATACTTGACGTTGTCGTCCATCCAGAAGACCTCGGTTGAATCCTGCTCATAGGTGTTGACGTTTGACTTGTCGATACTGTCGTCAATGACGTCAATATAGACATAGACCCACTCGCTGTCGTTGATGATATACGCATAGCCTATCGGCTCATCTAAAACTACGTTCGCACCATAATTGACGCCCTTCTGGACGAATTCAAGAGCGGTCGCACCATCGTAAGCGTCGTCCTTGACGCCGTCGACAACTGCTGTTCCTTCAATTGATGTGTTCACGATGTCCGCCGTTGCGGCGAATGGAAATGCTGTCATAGTAAGGCTGAGAATCAATACTACGCACAGGATGCTAATTAATTTTTTCATAAGTGTAATCCTCCAAGATATTTTATACTTTATATTTTACCACAAGCTTGTTTTGATTACCATTGACAGTTTTCACAAACATGGAAAATATTTTTGTGCAATTTGCACAACTTGACTTCAAAGAAATCCGCCATCCCAGCATGTGAGATGACGGATTCTATATGGCGGTTTACTTGCTATCTGAGGTTTCGGGATTAGTACATTCCGCCCATTGACGGGTCAGCAGCAGGAGCGGGAGCTACAGGCTCCTTCTTGTTGCCAACGAGGCTTTCGGTGGTGAGAACCATCGATGCGGCAGATGCGGCGTTGATAAGAGCGGAACGTGTAACCTTTGTCGGGTCAACGATTCCGGCAGAAACCATGTCGTCGACATACTCTTCCTTGTAAGCGTCGAAGCCATAGCCAACCTTGTCAGCTCTGCGGATGTTATCGACGATAACCCCACCATCAAGACCTGCATTTGCGGCAATCTGTCTTACAGGCTCTTCAAGAGCTCTCAGGATAATCTTGGCACCGGTCTTCTCGTCGCCTTCAAGAGTATTGACGAGCTCTTCGACTGCGGGAGCAGCATTGAGGAGTGCGGTTCCGCCGCCGGCTACGATGCCTTCCTCAACTGCCGCCTTTGTAGCGGAAAGTGCGTCCTCAACACGAAGCTTCTTCTCCTTCATTTCGGTTTCAGTAGCGGCACCGACTCTGATGACGGCTACGCCGCCAGCGAGCTTGGCAAGTCTCTCCTGAAGCTTTTCTCTATCGTAATCGGAGGTGGTGTTTGCAATCTCAGAACGAATCTGAGCAACTCTAGCCTGGATTTCAGAGGAGTCGCCTGCGCCATCAACGATTGTAGTGGTTTCCTTGGTGACGACTACCTGTCTTGCACTGCCGAGGTCAGCAAGAGTGGTGTCCTTCAGCTCGTAGCCCAAATCAGAGCTGATAACATCGGTTCCGGTGAGGGTTGCGATATCCTGGAGCATTTCCTTTCTTCTGTCGCCGAAGCCGGGAGCCTTGACTGCTACGCAGTTGAATGTGCCTCTGAGCTTGTTGACAATGATGGTCGAAAGAGCCTCGCCCTCGATGTCGTCTGCGATTATAAGAAGCTTCTTGCCGCTTCTTACGACTTCTTCGAGAAGCGGGAGAATTTCCTGAATGTTAGAAATCTTCTTATCGGTAACAAGGATGACAGCGTCGTCAAGGACAGCTTCCATCTTGTCGGTATCGGTTACCATGTAAGGTGTGATGTAGCCTCTGTCGAACTGCATACCTTCGACAACGTCGACGTCAGTCTCAGCGGTCTTCGACTCCTCGATGGTGATAACACCGTCTGCGGTAACCTTCTCCATAGCATCAGCAATAAGCTTACCTACGCTTTCGTCGCCGGAGGAAACGGTTGCGACTCTCTCGATGTCAGCGCTTCCGGAAACAGCCTTTGAGTTTGCGATAACTGCTTCGGTAGCAACATCAACAGCCTTCTGGATGCCCTTCTTCAATACCATCGGGTTTGCACCAGCGGCAATGTTCTTCATGCCTTCACGGACGATAGCCTGTGCAAGAAGAGTTGCTGTAGTGGTTCCGTCGCCTGCGGCGTCGTTGGTCTTGGTGGCAACTTCCTTGATGAGCTGTGCGCCCATGTTCTCAAATGTGTCGTCAAGCTCGATTTCCTTTGCGATGGTTACACCGTCGTTTGTGACAAGCGGCTGACCATAGGATCTGTCGAGAACTACGTTTCTGCCCTTAGGACCTAGTGTAATTTTTACTGTGTCGGCGAGCTGGTCGATACCAGACTGCAAAGCCTTTCTTGCGTCCTCGCCGTATAAAAGTTCTTTTGCCATTATAAAATTACTCCTTGAAATCTTTTCCTGATTACTCAACTATGGCGAGAATATCGCCCATGCTTACTATAGTGTACTCTTCTCCGTCAACCTTGACTTCGGTTCCGGAATATTTTGAAAGAAGAACCTTATCGCCTACACTAACCTTCATAGCGGTTTCCTTGCCGTCTCTAGGAGAGCCGTCTCCTACTGCAACGACCTCAGCTACCTGGGGCTTCTCTTTTGCGGATGCTGTGAGGATGATGCCACCCTTTGTGGTTTCCTCGGCTTCGGTCATCTTGACAACAACACGATCAAACAACGGTTTTAATGTCATGAATGTTTCCTCCTTTATGGATTATAATATAAAATCTTTGGTTTTGGCACTCTTCGCTCCCGAGTGCTAAATCTATTGTACCACGCCCTGCAAAAAAATCAAGCGATATTTGTCACGAAATCAGATTTTCGGCGGATTGCACAACAAGACAGGCTGGATTGCAATTAAAAATTCCCAACTTGCACCATCAAAAACCATGAATATCGTTTAAACTCGCATCAGGGCTCAATACTGCTTCTGAAATGTGTATTTTTTGCGTTTTGGCTTTTATTAATCTTTTGGCAACAAAAATCGCAGAAGCTCTTGAAAAAGGGCGAATTATAGTCTATAATATAGGATAGATATTTATGTGATTGCTTCCGGAGGGAGTTGGTATTTGTGAGCGGAAGAGTTCTTATAATAGACAGTGACAGAAATATCTGCGAGCTTATAAAGCTTTGTCTCGAAAAAGAGGGCTACAGTGTTATGATTGCCCTTGATGGCAGTGAAGGGCTGACGCAGTTCTCCGCTCTCAAGCCGGATTTAGTGCTACTCGAAGTGACGCTTCCGTCGGTCGACGGCTGGCAGGTCTGCCGGGAAATCCGGAAAAAGTCCGACATACCTATTATATTTATAACCTCGAAGTCGGAAGTATTCGATAAAGTTCTTGGGTTAGAGCTCGGAGCGGACGACTACATTGTAAAGCCGTTCGACACCCGTGAAGTTGCCGCAAGAGTCAAGGCGGTTCTCAGGCGTTATGGTCTCTCAAAGCCGCAGGAATCAAAGAAAGAGATTCACTATGATGGCTTGGACATCGACATGAACCGATACGAGCTGAAGGTCAAGGGCGAGATTATCCCGACACCTCCAAAAGAGCTCGAACTACTATACTACATGGCGTCGCACCCGAACACGGTATTCAACCGTGACCAGCTTCTCGATGAGGTCTGGGGTTACGACTACTATGGAAGTTCACGGACGATTGACGTCCACATAAAAAGGCTCCGCAAAAAGATTGACGGAGTTTCGGAAAACTGGAAGCTTACGACGGTGTGGAGCGTCGGATATAAGTTCGAGCTTGAAGGCTCGGACGCCGATAAAGAACAGGAAAGGAAAAAGCCATGATAGATTTCTTTGACGAAGATTTCCCGTTGACGAAAAAGCAGGAGGAGATCCAGAAAAGGTACGCTGAGGAGATGAAGGCTAAAGAAGTGGAAGCGGCTAAGGCGGCTGAAGAAGTCGTTCCCGAAAAGCCTGTCCTTGAAGAGCCCGATCTCGAGCCCGAAATTGAGGTTCCGGTCGCAGAAGAGCCGGTTATAGAAGAAGAACCAGTTCAGGAGCCAGAGCCTGTCCAGGAAGAAGTCACTCCGGAACCGGAAGCAGTTTCCGAGCCTGAAACAGTTGTCGAGCCGGAGGAAGAGCCGGCTGTTGAAGTTGAACCAGAACCAGAGCCTGAGCCTGAGATTATTCCCGAGCTGAAGGCTGAAATTCTCCCAGAGCCAGAGGTTATAGAAGAAGCTCCAGAGCCGGAGGAGGAAGCTCTTCCCGAACCGGAACCGGAGATTGAGCCAGAGACTGAACCAGAGACCGAACCGGAAGCTGAGGAGGTTGCTGAGTCTGAACCCGAGCCGGAAGCCACGGAAGAAGCTCCCGAAGACCCGGACAGTTCTCTTCATGAAGAGCTTCAGAAGCTCATCGAAAAGCTTGACAACATGGAAAGAGCGGTCGATTCTCTCGAACAGGCAAGAGCCGGCGACGAGGACAGCGACCAGGGCTTCAGCTATGAATATGACGACAGGTATTACGCCGAGGAGGAGACTCCTGCATATAAATATCCCGAGTTATACAAAAAGCCGCAGAAAACCACCGCTAAAAAGACAACGGTCAAGAAGACCCAGAAGAAGAAAAACGATCACACCGTCAGCTTCAACACCCGTACTCTACTGCAGGTCGGCGCAATCGTTGCGGCTACTGCCGCGGCTGTAAAGCTGCTCGACAGGAAAGACGACGACTAAGCTACTTCCGGAAAGGCAATACCATTTATGAACGAATTTACCCCAGAGAATGAAGTAAGAGATGACGCTTTGGAGACCACTCCCGAGGAGACTGTTCCCACGGAGGATACTCCCGCAGAAGTAACCGTTGAGGAAACTGTCCCCGAAGAAAAGCCGGCAAAGAAAAAGAAAGTACGTGAGGAGCAATCGGTTGAGGACGAGCTGAGAGAGCTTGCCTATATGGAGGCGGCAGACCTCGACTATCTTCCGAAGCCGGTTACAAGAGTTCGTAAGAACGGTCACCCGTTTCTGGTCAGCTTTTTATTTTTCTTCGTATTGTTTATTGTGCTCTTCTTTGTCACCGCACATAATGTTTTCGGCTCCGGCTGGATCAAGAACATGATAAACGGCACCGGAAATTTCCAGACGTTCACAATCCCCGTTGTCCAGCATGAAGAGCTTGAAGACAGATACTATCAGGACGACGGAAGGTACACCGTTGAGGGCGTAGCTCTCACCTGCACTCCGTCTATAGTTACCATCGAAGCTTACACCGGAAGCACCATTTTTGCGTCCTACTCCCAGGGCTCCGGAATCATCATGACCTCCGACGGCTACATCATCACAAATGCACACGTCATCGAGGATGCCGACCTGACGATCATCGTCCGGCTGTATGACGGCACTGAGTACAACGCAACCGTTGTCGGAAGCGATTCGAGAACCGACCTTGCCGTTCTCAAGATAAACGCCAGTGACCTGACTCCTGCGCAGTTCGGAGATTCCGACCAGCTTGAGCTCGGCGAACAGGTTGTCACGCTAGGCTCTCCTGCAGGACTTGAATCGACAGTCACGACCGGAATCGTTTCGGGACTCAACCGAATGATAAGCGTTGAATCGGACAATATCAGCATGGAATGCATCCAGATTGACGCCGCAATCAACCCTGGCAACTCGGGTGGAGCGCTTGTCAACATGTGGGGACAGGTCGTGGGAATCACTTCTTCAAAGCTTGAAGCTGTCGAGTACGACAACATCGGCTTTGCCATTTCCATAAACGCCGCAATTCCCATCATCGAAGAGCTCATCGAGAACGGCGGAATCCTGGGCAGACCGAAGGTCGGAATCAGCTTCTATGAGATTTCAAGCACAATGTCTTCTATCTACGGCATCCCCGCCGGTCTCTACATCGCCGCAATTGATGAGGAATGCGACATCTCAAACACTGACCTCGAAATCGGCGACGTTATAACTGAGATGGACGGCACAACCGTAACCTCCGCCGATGATGTCTACGAAGTAATCTTCCAGTACAGCTCCGGCGACGAAATCACCGCCACAGTCCTCCGAATGGACGACGACGGCAACTGGAACGAGTTTGAAATCACATTCAAGCTTGAGGAGGATACAACGAGCTCGATTCAGGAGACGGAGTAACCTCTCAGTCAGCCTTCGGCTGCCAGCTCCCCTTAATAAGGGGAGCCATGGGTGATTCTTTGCAACTTTTAGAGAAATAAAAACCGTTGACAAAGCAACAGTTCAACGAAATAGGAGGAAGTTTTATGAGCGCAATCCCCGAAATTCCAAACGCCACTACTCTCGCCGCTATGGAATCATCTGAGAAAGGTGAAGATATCTTCGGACCATTTGAGGATATTGAAAGCCTTATGCAAGTACTGAACAGATAAAATCTCCCCAAGCCATATGGTTTGGGGAGATGTTTATGTATTGTTCAGTTTCCGAGCTCCTGCCCGCAGGAGACGCAGGTTCGATTGGCAGGATAATTTGGCTTCCCACAGTTTTCGCAGATGACCTGATTCTGTGATGATCCGGATCACGCATCCTTTATCTCATCAAGAGTAGCAAGACCCTCGGCGACATTCTCAACCAGCTCGCCGAACCCGCGGAAAATACTGAAATTACCCACGCTATGGCGATTATTATAACTGCCTCAACAATAAATACTATAATACCCACAACGGCATTAACTAAATTACTAACGACTACCAACAAAGATAGTCCCATAATAACTGCGATGATTACGCCTAAGCCTAATACACCATCTGCTACGTTCTTAATGTTTTTTCCTGAATTTTCTTTAATATTCTTCATGTGTATATCTCCTTAATCGCAATCTCAGATACCTGATCAAATCTCCGAAGCTTTATCCTGAGCCGACAGCTTTTCGATGGCTTCAAGGTATGTGGCGCTTTCTGCGGTGTAAAGGACGATTTCGCCGAAGCCGCGGATGAAAGTGGATGTTATCCATGCGCTGAGACTGCCCAGACCTGCTACAACGATGAAAGCAACGAATCCGAGTGCAAATCCTACTCCGCCGAGCATTCCTCCTAAAACTGCTAACGGTGCAATACCCGAACCAACTGAAATAACAACTCCCATTACGAGTACAATCATAGCTATCGTCTTAATTATCTTGCCAGAATTTTCTTTTACATTATTCATAGTGGTGCTCCTTCATATTAAACTGTTTTCAATGCGTTTTCTTACTGCTCATCCGGAAGTCTGACCTCGGCTTCAGCAAGCATACTATTATATTTGTTTTCGTAAAATGTAGCCTTTTCAGCGGAATGCTTGATTATCTCTCCGATACCACGAGTAGCAATCGAAATCGCCCAGGAGATAAGACACCCGGCTACGACAACGCCCATCAGAGCAACTATCCCGAGCAACCCTTTTCCGGCATCAGCTAAAACTACTGCAAGCAAGCCGCCCAGTAGCGCGGAATATATCATCCCAAGCAAAACAATCAGGCTTGATATTGTCGGATAACGCGAGCTACAATTTTCTTTAATACTATTCATGCTTTCCCTCCCAACATATTTTAAACGGCATTTCACGCAATTCAGTATACATTGACTGCGATTTTAAAAACGCCTACCTACATTGTACCCCCCGAATCAAAAGTCAAGTCTTTCAACACAATTTCAGCGAAATATTCATTAATTCGATAGGCAATCGCGACGAAATTTGTGCAATTTGTACAGGTATCGCTGCTTCCATTTTACGGCGTATCCACACAAAAATTTGTGCAGAATCAAAAAAAGGCTCCCCTGAAAGGGGAGCTGGCGCGTGAAACGCGCCTGAGGGGTTACAAAAGCCTTATCTTCTTCATCAGCTTGCAATCTTCGGTGAGCTTTTTGAGGCGCTCGTCAATTTCGCTCTCTACCATCACCGGGGTGATGAAGGCGAGCTCGTGCTGGGAGCGCTGTTTTCTCGGGATGAAGTCGACGTAGCCGAAGAGGTTCGTGATTTCACTCTTCAGAGTGTCGGCGTCCTGGTTTTCGGTGCGGATTCTCGCGTAGATACTGACTTCGGCGGACTTGTAAGGACGGATGAAGTCGTTTGACTCGCTCTCCCCCCAATTCAGGGAGACAATGTCCTTGCCCTCGTGCTTGGCGGCGTCGATGATGTCTCCGACAACTGCCGAGGCGGTCGGGAACTTTCCGGCACCTCTGCCATAGAAGAGGCAGTCACCGACGGCATCGCCGGTAACCATGATGGCATTGTAAACGTCGTTTACGCTCGAAAGAGGATTGTTGACGCTGACGAGTCTCGGGCAGACTGTCGCAACAATTCCGGTGTCGGTGTTCTCAATAAGACCGATGAGCTTGATGGCATAGCCGGCACTCTCTGCATACTCGACGTCGTCGAGGGTAATCTCGTGGATGCCGGAGCAGTGGACATACTCGGGATAGATGTGCTTGCCAAAGGCAAGTGAGCCTAAGATGCAGAGCTTTCTTGTAGCGTCATGACCGTCAACGTCGGCTGACGGGTCCTTCTCGGCATAGCCAAGCTGTTGAGCCTGGGAAAGAGCCTGATCAAACGAGCGCTGGTCGTAAATCATCTTCGTGAGGATGTAGTTTGTCGTGCCATTCAGGATTCCCGCAATGCGGCTGAAACGGTTTGCGGCAAGGCACTGATGGAGAGGTCTGATAATCGGGATTCCTCCGCCGACGCTTGCCTCAAAGAGATAGTTGCAGTTGTTCGCTTTTGCGATTTTGAGGAGCTCTGCGCCGTGGGTGGCGACGAGCTCTTTATTTGAAGTGACGACGCTTACGCCATTCTGAAGAAGTCTCTTGGTGTAATCATAGGCAAAAGTCTTGCCGCCCATAACCTCGGCGACGACTTTTATCTCCGGGTCGTTTAAGATGTCGTCAAAGTTCTTTGTGAATTTAGCCTCAAACGGGCTCCCCGGAAAATCTCTTAAGTCGAGAATATACTTGATGTCGAGCTCCCGCCCGCAACGCTTCTCGATGACGTCCTTATTCTGGTAAAAAAGCTCAACGGTTCCGGAACCTACTACTCCGAAGCCCATTACAGCAATCTGTGTTACTGGCATTGTTTTTTCCTCCGAAAATGTATTTATGCACGCTCGCCCTGTGGGCTCGCAAACCCCTCAGTCGCCTACGGCGACAGCTCCCCTTAACAGGGGAGCCATAATTGCTCCTACCAAAGGCTTTTGGATTAGGATGCTATTGCCTCCTCTGTCAAGGGGAGGGGGACCGCCGCACGAAGTGCGGTGGTGGAGGGGTGCGCCGACGCAGTCGGCGCCTGTTCCTATCTCCCGTATGACGTCCCCGCTCTTATAACCCCGTCAATTCTGGAAAGCTCTTCGCAGATGGCGGCGGCGTTATGGTCGCCGTTGTCGTCGAAGCGGACGGTGACGGTGGCGGTGGCGGCGGAATCGATTGGGATGTTCTGATTCATTGTGAGAATGTTCGCACCGTGGCTGTAGAGGCTCCTGAGCACCTCGCTGAAAACTCCTGCACGGTCGCACAAGGTGAGATAATAGGTGACAATCTGGGAGCCGAAGCCGTCGCTGTAGTTGAAAGCCGAATCCTTGTATTTATAGAAAGCACTCCTCGAAATACCGACAGCCTGGCAAGCCTCTGATGATGACTTGCACTCGCCGGTCGCGAGAAGCTTCTTTGCCTCTATTACCTTTACTATAACATCCGGCAGGACATCTGCCCTGACAACGACATATTTTTCGCCCAAATCCACATTAGTCACCTTCTTGCCCGAAAGTTTGCGTGCTGAGTACAACTGTATTCAGCATGAATACAATACCATACTTTGAGGCGTTTGTCAAGGGGTATTTTTAACCCCTCAGTCCGCCCTTCGGGTAGCCAGCTCCCCTTGACAGGGGAGGCTATTTTTGTTCTATCAAAAGTTTGTACAGAATTCAAAAAGGCTCCCCTGTCAAGGGGAGCTGGCTCGCGAAGCGAGACTGAGGGGTGCGCCCCGCAGGGGGCGCGGGCGGATGGTATCCGTCCCTACAATTGACGCAAAAACAGCCTCTTCGCATTCTCTTCCGTCTTCACGACCAAATCCTCATAGCTCATACCTAGCACTTCTGCCGCTTTTCTCGCTGTATACTTTATCATTGCACTGTCGCAAATCTTTCCTCTGTGGGGTTCAGGGGACATGTAGGGGCAGTCGGTCTCAAGTAAGTATCTGTCTATCGGAATTGATTTCAGAACCTCTACAGATTTTTTGGCGTTCTTGAACGTGAGAACGCCGGTGAAGCTTATATACATGCCGAGGTTGATTATCTCTTTCGCCGTCTCAACTGAGCCGGAAAAGCAGTGCATGACGCCCCGGGGCTTCAGCTCCCGCAGAATTTCCATGCAGTCGCCTGTTGCGTCGCGGCAGTGAACTATTACCGGCAACGAAAGCGAATTTGCAAGCTCCACCTGCTCTCTGAAAGCCTTTATCTGAGCATCTCTATCATAGCCTTCGTAGTGATAATCAAGCCCGATTTCGCCGATGGCTCTTGCATTTCCGGAGATTGCGAGCTCGCGCAGGCGGTCAATATAGTCGCCACTGGCATCATATAGATTCTCGGGGTGAACCCCGACGGCGGTGTAGTATTTATCGTATTTTTTAGCCATACTGACGCCGAATTCGGAGGATTTCAAATCGGTAGCGGCGTGCATTATCCCCGAAATATTGAGCTCGAACAGAGCCGGAATCAGGTAGTCCCTGAGTCCGTCGAACTTCGGATCGTCATAGTGGGAATGGGTGTCGAAAATGTGGGAGAGCATAGGTACCTCCGGAATAGTTTTGTAGATATTATAGTGGAAAATGGAGTGGGTGTCAAGTCGCCTTCGGCGACGCGCTCGCCCTTCGGGCTTGCGCACCTCTCAGTCAGCCTGCGGCTGACAGCTCCCCTTAAAAAGGGGAGCCAGAAGCGCCACATACAAAAAGGCTCCCCTGTTAAGGGGAGCGCATGAGTTCGCCGATGGCGACCTCAGGGAGATTTGCTTCGCAAACTCCGACTGAGAGGTGCGCCGACCAACGGGAGGCGCCGACTTGGCGTCAGCCAAGTCGCTTTTTCCCTGCAACAACCCCAGTGGCGGCAATCGCCATCGGCAGGAGCATAAGCATGGCTCCGGTTGTCGGGTTGGATTCTGTTTCAGGAACAGTGACTTCTTCCTCGCCTGACTCATCATCCGGCTCGGATTCGGTGTCGGTGCCCTCGGCAGGCTCTTCGATGTTTACGGTCTCCTCGACAGTTTCGGTTTCCTCAACATCTTCCTCAACGTCCTCAACGTCCTCCTCAGCCTCTACACCGATATACTCGTGGCAGACGGTGCAGTAGCCGCTCTCATCAACCGAGTGAGGAATGCAGGCGAGATGTCCGTCGATGAAAATTCCGTGGTACTGAGCATCAACATAGATGACGCCGCCAAATACCGCAGAAGCCTTATAGTAGCTTACAGAGATGCTTACGCTACCAGCCGGCATTACAAAGCTGTAGGTGCCGTTTGCTTCGTTATATGTGACTTCAATAGGACTGCCGTTCTCGTCAACAACAGTAACCTCGGAAACCTTGTAGCCCTTGTTGGGGTTAGGGATGATAGTTACAGTGTCGCCATAGTTGGCTGATGTCGGTGTTACTGTGTATGAACCGTTTTCAACAGCTACCGTTTCAGCGTCAGAAGCAATGTAGAAGGTCTTTGCGAACGATACTGAAACGTAAACAGGCATTGTGAAGGTGTAGGTGCCGTCATTGTTGTCGATGACTTCAATCTGAACCATGCTTACGTTGACATCAGTGAGCTCGTAAACTGCTACTTCCGATACCTCATATCCGGTTTCGCAGACTACAGAGAAGGTTACCTTCTCATCGGGAGCGATGACAGCCTCAACGCCCTCAACAACTCCATCTGCATCGTCATATTCAACTGTAGCGCCATATCCTGCGACGAAGCTACCGGTCTCTGTCTCAACATAAACCATGTTGGAATCGGTGCTGGTGTAGTAGTCGGAAACATCGACGCTGAAATTACCACTGCTGATTGTCAGTGTTGCGTAATCAAGAGCAGTCTTGCCGTCGAGCTCCTCGACATTCAATGTGCTACAGCCGGTGACGTCAACGGTGGAAGTAGTCTTGATGTAGTTGTTTGCGTTGGTTATCAGGCTCTCGCTGTTGATTGTGGTATCGTTGATGGTCAGGACAAATTTCGCGTTATAGGAGCTTGACTGTCCCTGGACATAGAAGGCGGTTGAGCCGGTGCCTGTTGTGGTGACAGTGCAATCGTTCAAAGTAATATCGAACGAATAGGAAGAATGTCCGCCATAGAGCTTTATACCATACTTGGCGGCGCTCAGCGTGCAGTCATTCAGGGTGATAGTCTGGGACAAGCTTCTTGAACTGGATGAATTGGAATAGCTGATGGCAGAACCAGCTGAGCTTGCGCTTGTAAATGTGCAGTTTGTCGCGGTTACAGTTGTGGACACGCTGTGTGTCATCTGAAGAGCGCTGTATGCGAACGAAGAACTGCTTGAAGTGCTCGTGTTCGACAGGGTCAGATTCTCAAGGTTGACAACAGTGTTCTTGTTGTTTACTGCGACTACGCCGGAATTGCTCTTGCCGGTGATGGTACCATTGCAGATGGTGACTGTTGAGCTTGCCTTGATGCCAAAGACAGCGCCTGACGATGTGCCAGTGATGGTGTGACCGTTCAGGTTAAGAGTGACAGTGCCATTGAACTGCAAGGCGGCTGTTCCTGAGTAAGACGTGTCGCACAAAAGATCAATAGTTGCTGTTGTGCTACTTGTAAGGACAGCAAATGCCTCTTTGAGCGTTGCGTACTCGGTGGTGACTCCATCGATTGTGACTGCGGCGACATTGTCATCCGCAAAGCTGGTGACTGCGAGCATTGTGCATGTCAATGCAACAACAAGCAAGACGCTCACAAGGCGTAATAATTTTTTCATATGGTTCCTCCTCAAACATCTCTGGGTATAATAACCCTTCTTAAAGATAGGTTCATGATATCACACAAAAACTCGCATTGCAAGCCGTTTTGTGCAATTTCAGCCTGTTAAAGAATCTACATCAGTCTTGACGAAAATTGTTTGTGCATTTTGCATATAAGCGATTACTTACTTATGTTGATAGAGCATAAAAAAAGGCGCCCACTGCGTGGGCGCACCCCTCATTCTCGCCTGAGGCGCCGACTTGGCGTCAGCCAAGTCGCTTTCTGCTTACCACACCCGCCATTGCAATTGCCATCGGCAGAAGTGCTACCGCAACACCGGTTGTCGGATTCTCATCTACTGGTGTCTCAACCGGCTCTGATTCATCTTCATCCGGTTCAACCTCAGTATCCATGTCCTCTATCGGCTCTTCGATATTGACAGTTTCTTCAATAGTGACCGGGATGAGATTTGCGATTGCGGTTTCAATTGCTTCGGCGTAGTTGTTGACTGTTCCCTGGTTCACAACGCTTAAGTTCCACTGAACCTTATTGATTGCATTGGTTACTGTATCAAAGTTCGTATAGTTGTTGGCAACAAGAGCATTTGCCGCGGCAATTGCGTCGTTGACCGAGGTATAGTCCGCCGCGATTGTTGTAAGGCTAATTCCGGCGACCTGGGTGTCGGTGTGGACTGTGCCGTCACTGTCGGTGACTGTTGCCGTCATTGTGTAGACGCCGTTACTGCCCTTCATTGTAACGGTTGCATCGACCGTCATTGTCTCTCCGCAGTGGCAGGCATAGACTGCCTTGGCTGACAGGAGATCTTCAGCCCATGTGAACTCTGAGAATTCATATGTATGACCGGTTGCAGGGTCACCTGCCATAGTCACTCTCGAAATCTCTGCTTCGCAGACTGAGCAGTAGACCACCAGATCATACGACCCATCCTTCGTGCACGTAGCCGCGACTTCATTCTCGACAACCGGTTCAGATTCTGTGTGCCCGGTTGCCTCAACAGGTTCTGTATAACTGTCCCCGCACGCACAGGTGTAGGTTTTCACGCCTGTTTCGGTGCAAGTAGGCGCAGTAGTGACCACTCCGTCGTCGTAAACATGTGAATGCAACGCAATCTCCACATATCCGTATCCATTCCAGTCAGAAGTCCAGGTAGCATTTGTAATCGCCAGAGTCCCCGAAGCCTGTACATAAGCCTTCGCAGTAGCACTTGCAGACGCCGCTCCGCCAAGAACCTCCAGCACGTCATTGCCGGCAGTAACAGTGACGGTGCCTGCAACATCTATTCCACCATCCGCGACAACAAGGCTGTCAGTGAACTGAATATTGCCACCGTCTGCGCGGATTGCAGACTGCGCATTCGTGCCGGTTGCAGTTGCGGTTACATTGCTTCCGGAAATCGCGATATTTCCTTCAATGGCTTCTATTGCATAACCCACTATTCCATCGGCAGTAGCCTCTAACTCACTGTCTGTTACCGTGATATTCTCTTCAGCATGAAGTGCGCCATAGACATATCCGCCTGTGGACTCAAGCTTAAGTTCACTCTCTGAAACGGAAACGGAGCCCATAGCAGAGATTGCGCCGTAGTTCTTTCTTGTTGTTGAACTGCTGATTGAAGTTGCCGTTATCTTACTGCCGGAAATGATGATGTCGCTACCGGTATCATAGGTCGCGATTGCTCCTCCGTTATCACGGTAATCTCCGCTTGTTGACGTTACGGTTACATCGCTGTCGGTTATAGTAATATCCTTGTCAGCGCTATATGTAAGAATCGCTCCATCAATCTTATACGCCGACGCCTCCGCAACTACTTCACTTTCGGTGATATTTATTAAGCGAATATTGCGCTAGCCTCACTGCCTGTGCCGGATGCAGTCGCAGTAGCGGTCACGTCACTGCCGGAAATTGAAATGTCCCCGGACGCATAGATATCGTAAGCATAGGTGACGCCGGTGGATGTAGCGGTTACGGTGCTGTCAGTAATCATAACATCTTTATTAGCAAAGATACCATTAGCATAATTGCCACTTGTTGTTATATCGACTACACTGCCATCGCTGATAGCAACTGATGTAGCGCAGAATGCAAGTGCAGATTCAGAATTGTCACTTGATGTCGCTTCAGCAGTCAATTTGCTTCCGGAAATTATGATGTTGCTGTCAACTTCATTAACATAGATTGCAGAAGCCGTTGTTCCTGAAACAGTGATTTCCGCTTCACAGTCTGTGATTTCAACATTTCCGGTTGAATAGATTCCATATACCATATCGCCACTGGCTTTAGCGGTCAGTTTACTTTCAGCGACTCCTACACATCCGGAAGAGTTATAGGAGTATATCGCGGCTACAGTTGAACCGTCGCCGGTTGCGGTTGCTGTCACTTCAACTTCACTGCTCTCATCGATTAAAACAGACGCCGCAAAGACCGCAAAGGCAACCCCATTATCGGTGTCAGATGTCGCTGTGGCGGAAATATTGCTTCCGGAAAATGTAGCATAGCCGGCATAGATAGCTCCAGCTCCAGAGCCTGAAGCATCAGCAACTACTTTACTTTCGGTAATTCCGATACTACCCTCTGCAAGAATTCCGTAGGCGTAATCATCGCTGTCAGCATTTGCAGTTATAGAACTGTTGTCCTCCATGACTAATTGATACGTACAGATTGCATAAACTTCTCCGCCATCATTGGAAGCCGTTGCTGTGGCGGTAACGCTACTTTCGCCCTTTACTGAAACGCTGAGTGAGAACACACCGGCTGAACTTTCGCCTGTGCCTGTAGATGTCGCTGTAGCAATCACATTGCTCTCTTTATCGACTGCAACGCCGAATATCGCATAGATGCCGGTTGCTTCACCGCCAGATGTTGCTTCAGCATTTACTGTACTCTCTGAGATTGAAAGAACAGTATATACGTAGATACCCTCAGCATATCCGCTAGCAGACGTCGCTGTGGCATTTACCGTACTGCCATCTTGTATCATAACAGATCCAGATGCCGCATCGATTCCAAATGCCGCATCAGAACCGCTCGTTGAGCTGACAGTTACTGTGCTTTCCGAAATCGTGATATCGCCATTATTAGAAGCAATTCCATATGTATAATTCGAACTGTTCTCAACCGTCACGGTCAGACTTCCCGTTCCGCTGATACTAAGATTACTATCCGCGCAAATGCCATAAGCGGTTATTGTCGTGATGGTGTTCGTTCCTATCAGTTCGATAGCTAAATCACTGTCAGAGTATATGCCAAATACGTCGACAGCAACGCCAGTAAATGAGAAATTGTTAAGCGTCAACGTACCATCCGAGTAGTAAGCATAGCTAGTAACAGAACTCCCCGGCGCACCTGAAGTCTCAGTTGAGCCGTCAGTAGTGTAGCACCCGTCATGAAGCTTCAGACTGCCGACATAGATACTATCAGGCTCGACGGCATTGCAGACGGAGCAGACACCGTTAACGTAGGTGTGCTCGGTTGTGGGGGTAGTTACAGTTCTTGTGTCAGTATAAGTTTCATAATTGAATGTAACTGTTGCAGTATACGTTATCGATCCTGTTGTAGTGCAGGTTGCATAAGCAGTTGTATCTGCGCTTATGTCAGACGAAATATCTTTAGAAGAGCCACAGTTGTCACAAGTAATCTTCACCGTGCATTCTGATAGATCCTCGCTCCATACGAAGTCTGTTTCCCATGTATAGTCGAATACCGCTGACCTACCGTAGTGGATAAAAGCATTCGTCAGATTTGCATTGCCGCTACCAATAGTTATGCTGTTCCATGCACTCTCATTGCCGGCATAGTAAACATTCGTGAGGGCTTCGCTACCTTGGAAAGCATTCTCCCCAATAGTGGTTATAGATACAGGAATAACAACAGCCTCCGTAGAACTCCCGAAAGCATTATCGCCAATAACCGTTACCGGGTAACCTTCGATTGTTGACGGTATAGTGGCTTCTTTTGAACCAACTGAATCACCGCAACTAGTGATAGTTACTACACCGTTTGAAATTGTGTAGGTGAAAGGTCCATAAGTATCCGCCGCCATCGTCATCACCGTCATCGCCGTGATTGCAAGGCATAGGGTCAGGAAAATTATAAAAAGCTTCTTTGTCATCAGGGGTTTCCTCCTTTAGTATTGAAAAAGTAAGTGAGTACTTATTTTAATTTCCTCATCTAATTATAACATAAAATATGGCGGGTTGTCAATAGGTTTTGGGGTGGATTTGAAAAAATCTTGCCTTCGTGACTTCCCAAAGTAAATTCAAGAGTTGAGAGAGAAGTAGAAGTTAGTGTGG
>JAJQHD010000026.1 GCA_021199855.1 Oscillospiraceae bacterium | reverse complement strand
GGACCTATCCATATCATGAAGCTTCCAACGCTTGAGGCATCCCATTTTCTCGGAACGGCGATAAATTCTTCGTCAACATTGTCCCAGGGAATGGCTGTACAGCTCAGATCATAAATCAGGTTCAGGAATATGAGATGTACGCTCATCATCGGCAGGAACGGCAGAAGTGCCGATGCCGCAAGGACGGAAAACATATTTCCGAAGTTCGAGGATGCCGTCATCTTGATATACTTAATCATGTTGGCATAGGTCTTGCGCCCTTCAATGATTCCTTCCTCCAGCACCATCAGGTCTTTTTCGAGAAGGATAATATCAGCGGACTCTTTTGCGACATCAACGGCTGTGTCAACCGAGATTCCTATATCTGCGGCTTTCATTGCGGCGGCATCGTTGATTCCGTCTCCCATAAAGCCTACCGTATGCCCGTTTTCACGGAGAACAGAGACTATTCTTGCCTTTTGGTCGGGAGTGAGCTTTGCGAAGACGTCGGTTGATTCTGCGGCTCTTGCAAGCTCCTTGTCCGTCATATGTTCAAGATCTGAACCGAGGAGCATATTTCTGACCTTGAGTCCAACCTGTGCGCAGATGGTGCGGGTGACTTTTTCGTTGTCACCTGTGAGGATTTTCGTGTGTACGCCGTGAGCCTTCAAAGCCTTGATAGCGTCGGCTGTTGATTCCTTCGGAGGGTCGAGGAATGCAAGATATCCGATAAGCACCATCTCCGACTCGTCCTTCACACTGAAGACACCGGCGGATGGCGGATTGGTCTTGTGGGCAATGCAGAGAACTCTGAAGCCCTTGTCGTTCAGGTCGTCTGCAGTGTCAAGGATTCTTTTACGCACATCCTCAGTCAGAGGCTTCACTTCACCGTCTATCTCTGCAAACGAGCAGACGGAAAGCATCTCCTCAACGGCACCCTTCGTAATCATCTGGGTTTTGCCCGTTTTGTCCTGAACGACGGTTGTCAGGCGACGGCGTGTGAAGTCGAAAGGAATCTCATCAACCTTGACGTAGTTTTCCGACAAATCGGTAAGCTCGGGATTTTCGCTCTCTTCCTCCTCGGTTTTCCTGATTATTGCAAGGTCCATCAGGTTCTTATATCCGGTCTGGAAGTAACTGTTCAGATACGCGTGTCTGAGGACTCTCCCGTCCTCCTCACCGTCGACGTTAAGGTGATAAACTACCTTGTCCTGAGTAAGAGTGCCGGTTTTATCGGTGCAGAGAATGTCAATAGCTCCGAAATTCTGAATCGAATTGAGATTTTTGACTATAGTCTGTTTCTTGCTCATCGAAACAGCACCCTTTGCTAAACAGGTTGTTACAATCATAGGCAACATCTCAGGCGTTAAACCTACTGCGATTGAAATTCCGAATAAGAATGCCTCCAGCCAGTCTCCTTTTGTCAAGCCGTTGATGACAAATACCAGCGGAACCATTACCATCATAAAGCGAATCAGCACCCATGAGACGGCATTGACGCCTTTTGAAAAACTGGTCTCGACTGCTTCCCCGGCAACTGCCGAAGCCATAGAGCCAAAAAGCGTGTTGTCGCCGACACAGACAACCACAGCGGTTGCGCTTCCCGAAATAACATTACTGCCCATAAAGGCGATGTTTGAATAATCGGTCACAGTACCCATCGTTTCTGCCACGAAAGGTGTTTTTTCGATTGGCTCGCTTTCGCCGGTCAGGCTCGCCTGGCTTACAAACAGGTCTTTGGATTCCAGGATTCTCACGTCTGCGGGAATCATGTCTCCGGCAGAAAGATGGACGATGTCTCCGACAACCAAATCATCAAGAGGAATCTCCGACTTTGGCTCGTCTTTACGAGTGACGGTGCAGGTGGTTGTTATCATTTTAAGAAGCTTTTCCGCCGCATTGCCGCTTCTTGACTCCTGAACAAAACGGAGTGTTCCCGAAATCAAAACCATTGTCAGGATGATGACGACCGTCAGACAGTCAAAATCCTCCGGCTCACAGCCTAAAAGGGAAAAGTACGGCAAAATCATGTCGGTTATCGTGGATACGATTGCGAGGAAAAAGAGTATCGCCGTAAACGGATTTACGAATGCACCCGCAAGCCGCTGGGGAAGCGATTTCTTCTTTTCCTTTGTCACATGATTGGAACCATTTATTGAACGGCTGGTCATAACCGATTCCTCATCCAGCCCCGTTAAGGTTGTATTCAGGCGTTCAAGTACATCACCTGTTGAATTTGTTGCCGCAAACGTGATGCGGCTGTTCTGCTCATCCCGCATCACGGCCTTTTCCGCCATCTGATGCAGAGCCGCGCGGGTTATTTTCTTGTTCATTGGACTTACCTCCTGTAAATTTATTATTTAGAGACAAGTGCAATCACGCAGGCGAACATGGGGTATCCGAACGCCAGGTGTTGATTATCTCTTTGTGGACTGCCGTCGGAGTCCATGTTTTCCACCTCCTCGTTCACAAGAATATCTATATAAACTGCTATGCAGATTATTGGTTTATATAGCGGCTGCTTTTTGATATGTAATAAACATCGAATCCGGCAATCACCAGCCATATAATGATTGCGCCCGAAAACATCTGGTCTGAAAATCCGGCGCAGCATCCTTTTAGAACAAAGATGATTCCGTTAAGCGCCATCATTCCTCCAATATTTCGACAAAGTGGTTTAATTTTTATCTTGCTCTTTTCTTCATCAGGCATTTTTTGCCACGCAGGTATATGCTGATAGATTTTTCCAAATGCAAAAATGATACCGCCTGCCATAAAAAGAATTCCTAAAGCCATACATACATAATTCATCATTCTTTTCTCCTTTCGTTAAATAATTTATTTATTTTTTCAGATTTATCCAAATAGTGGCTGTGATGAAGTACCGTGCCAAAATCTGTGTATTCCATGTCTGCACCTCCTTCGTCCTCTTTTATTCTACAAAAAAAGCAAGGAAATTCACATGGTCGAAACCTTGCGATTTCCTTGCTAAAAGGCAAGAATTATATTCTGTCGTTGAACTTATAACCGATGCCCCAGATGGTGAGTATGTACATGGGAGAATCGGGATGCGGTTCAATCTTCTTTCGGAGCTTGCGGATAAACGCCATAATGTTGCTGTCATCCATCAGATACTCTGCGTCCCACACCGCCTGATATATTTGTTCCTTCGTGAAGACCTCACCACGGTTCCTGGCAAGAAAGCAGAGGATGTCAAACTCCTTTGGAGTCAGAACTATATCGTTTCCCGCTCGCGTTACTCTGCGTAGGACAGGGAATATTTTAAGCTCGCCGCAGACAATCTCCGACAAATCCGAAGGCTGTGAAGCTCCGTTCAGCTCAAGCATAAGGCTTCTTATATTACCGCTCGTCAGGTCGGATATGGCTCTTGAGAGTTCTCCGGCGGACAGTGCATCGGAGGATGCCGCTTTCAGTTTGTCTGAAAGCCATCCGAGTGTGAAAGCATCCATGCTGACAAGATCAATGTTTTTCATATCTTGCACCCCTTTCTACATGAGTTCTCCGTGATTTCTGAAGTAAAAATGCTTTGCTATGCTCACAGAACAGAGATATAGGATTACATCCAGAGCAAGGAATAAAAAGTACCCGACAGGAAGTGTCGTGAGTCCGATGTAACTTCCGAGCGGCGTGACCGTGAGAACCGAAAGGAGAACCACTCCCGCAATCGTGACGCCGAAGACCGATTTTGATGGTTTGCTCTGAACAAACGGGATTTTCGGCGTTCTCAGAAGATGCAGAATCATCACCTGAGTCCACATTGACTCAAGAAACCATCCGGTCTGGAATGTCGAAATAAATGCAAGCTGACCGACGGAATCAAGCTGTGAAAATGCTCCCCCGCAAATGGCAGGACAGAGGACAAAGAACAAAAAAGCAAACGTGATTATGTCAAATACCGAGCTTATAGGTCCGAACCTTGACATAAATCTTCCCAAGTGATTGCCGCTCCAACGGGCAGGCTTTTCAAGCTGTTCGGAATCCACATTGTCCCACGGCATTATCAGGCACAGGGTGTCATACAACAGATTCAGCAAAAGAAGCTGCAGCGATGTCATTGGGAAGAATGGCAGAAGAACGCTCGCCACAACCACAGCGATAATGTTGCCGAGGTTTGACGATGCCGTGATGCTGATATATTTTGTCATGTTTGCAAACGCTTTGCGCCCTTCGAGGATGCTCCGTCTGAGGACATTCAGGTCTTTTTCGAGAAGAATTACATCTGCGCTCTCTTTGACTGCATCTGCGGCGGTGTCAACCGAAATTCCGACATTGGCTCTCAGCTCAGCCGGAAGGTCGTTCATACCGTCGCCCATGAATCCGACATTATGACCGTTTTTTTGCAGTATTTCGATAATCCGAGCCTTTTGCTTGGGAGACAGCTCCGCAATGACTTTCGTTTTCTCAACGCAAAGCGGAATATCGTTCTCGGAAAGTCTCGCAAAATCCGCACCTGTCAGAACAAAGTCCGTCTCGATTCCGATTCGTGAGCAGATTGAAAGTGTCGTCTTCACATCGTCTCCTGTCAGAACCCGGACATCTATGTTGAGATTTTTCAGATTTTCTATAGTTTCGGAGGCACTCTTTTTTGGAGCGTCAAAGAATGCCAGATAGCCGATAAGTATAAAGTCGGAATTGTCGGAATCGAGTACCGATTGGGAGGTGTTTCTGTAGGCAACCGCCAGAACCTTCATCCCATCTTCCGTGAGCTCGTCAGTCACGGCGTGAACACTTTGTATTGTGTCATCCGTAACCGGAACTCTTTCTCCGCGGAACTCGGCATAACTACACTGCGACAGCACATTTCCGACACTGCCCTTGATGATGTGGAGATTGTCTTCATCGCCTTTCAGCAGAACCCCTACATATTTGTGGTTATAATCAAACGGTTGCTCATCCAAAAGAATGCTGTTTCGAGAAAGCTCTTCAAAATGTGCTTCCTGCCCCGGCATGGTTCCGTATCTGAGGATAGCCGTGTCGAGATGATTTTTGACTCCGCTCTGGTAATGACTGTTCAGGAAAGCATAATCAAGAACCGTACTGCTCTCGTTGCCGAGAATGTCCATGTAGTATTCGAGTGTGATTGTGTCATCGGTAAGTGTTCCTGTTTTATCCACACACAGAATGTCCATACTTCCGAGCGTCTGCATTGCGTTGATGTTTTTGACAACGGTCTGCTCTTTACCCATCTGATGACTGCCCTTAGCCAGACAGGCACTGATTACCATCGGGAGCATTTCGGGAGTGAGACCGACCGCCACGGAAAGAGCGAACAGGAGCGCTTCAATCCAGTTTCCCTGTGTCAATCCACTTGCAAGGAATACAACGGGAATCAGAATCGCCATAAATTTGATCAGGACCCAAGCGATAGAAGTGGAGCCACTGTCAAATCCGCGCTTTTGTGAAAAGCTTTCTGTGTCAAGACCGCCATAAACGGTATTTTTTCCGACAGCGCGGACAATTCCCGCACCAGACCCACCTGTAACCGTAGTACCCTGAAAGACTATATTTGTGTAATCGCTGAGCTTTTCCGGTCGGATTTGCGGCTCTCCGGATTTCTTTTCAAAATTCTCGCTTTCGCCGGTTATTACAGACTGAGAAACAAACAAATTTTTCGATTCTGTAAGCTCAATATCCGCAGGAATCCGATCTCCCGCTTCGATTCTGACAAAATCTCCGACAACCAGATCTTCGGAAGAAACCTCCTGCCAGATGCCGTCTCTGCAAACAGAAACGGTAGTCCCCGCCATCTGTGAAAGGCGGTCGGCAACGCTTTTCGCCCGAAGCTCCTGAATCAGGCGGATGATACCGCCGAGAAGCATCATAACTATAATTATTATAACAGACGAAAAGCTCTGTCCGTATTTATCCGGCAAAAGCACATCGGTAATCAGCGAAACAACCGCAAGAACCATCAGAATTATCGAAAACGGATTTATAAACGCTCTGCGAACACAGTGCCTGACGGTCGTTTTGCTCCTGCTACTCTGCCAGTTGCTCCCGTATTTTTTTCTGTTTTCGGAAACCTGCTCCTGCCGTAACCCGGTCGCCTCTTTCATAATCAAAGCCTCCTCGCTTTACAAAGCCCAGTGCTTCCATTATACCATAAAAGTCAATGAGGAAATCTTGTTTTTTTCTTGTTCTTGAGAAGAGATGCGGTAATTATTTAGCTATATAAAGTTATACCAAGTGCCCCAAAAAGCCTTACCGCTGAACGAAAAAGAGCACTTCTTAAGACTGTCTCAAGAAGTGCTCCTGTTTTAATATTTTTATTTTACTTATCGAGTGCTTTCATCTCAGTTGCTTCGGCATAAATGTCCTTGAATTTAAAAAGCACTTCCGGGGTGGGAGTGCTTTTTGAGTATGTGGTGTAACCTGAGATTATTCGCCTGATTGTCGCCTAAAAATCCAACAGATAAGTGCCATCTGAATATTTGCGAAATGTTACATACGTCTTGCCATAAATCTCCAACATTTGCTTTGTCACATACCCGCCAGATGGTGCTCCTATACGCTTTCTTATCCATTCACCCAATATTGCGTTGCTTTCCACACTATGTAAAGCCTTGTTACGCTCTTGCGCCATACGCATATGGAAAGAACCAAAATCTTTTGTGATTACCTTAAATATAGGGCAGTTTTCGTCATCCGGGTTTATTCTATCAGGGAAGAAGCCCACCTCTTACCTTTCCGGAAATAAAAGAATAGGGGCTTTTTCAGCAGTTGCTATCTTACAAACAAAACATCACGATGATATTCAAGATATTTTTCCATACCACTTGTCAATTTTAGATCAAAACTCATATCAGAGTTAATATGTAATCTCTTTTCATTGTCTCTCCCTAAGAATGACGAAATATACAGATGTCCACTATTATCAAATGTTATGAGACCGCTATCAAAAAGTCTATCCATATTGGCACACAATAGCAAACCATTTTCAATATCGGTTCTTTCTTGATTACTACATATAGCCCACGGTTTTATATGACTTGCAATCAATAACTTTTTATTGTCAATACCGGTCATAATGCACTTTGAGTTATACTTCTTTAGCAATTCTTCACGGTAAGTTCCTTGTCCTATTCGTGCTTTGATAATTGCTTCTTTCTCAGTTTGTGGCAACTTACTTTTCTTAATCTCACTTGCTATTTCCAGTTCGGAATCGTCACTATCGAGAACATCTAAAGCAAACAGCCTAAACTGTTTCAGCGAATTGCTATACATTCGATTCCCTTTGCGATTCTTCTCAACAAACTGTGGTGTTTTTAGTATCACATTTATAGCAATATCAAGCTCAGACAAATTCATATCTACTAAGCTTTTACTTATAATACCGATTTCCTGCATTTCTTTGGAAGTCGTTTTTATTGCAAGGCTATACTTGTAGACTGAAGTATCTGATAGCTCTCTGTTTATCTTCATCCATTGAGAAAAATCATCTAAAATCATATGCAACACATTCCTACATATTTCTCATATTTCGGCTAATTTGCTAAAGTCTCAACCTGTCAGCGCAGTTCCTGCACTGATGTCACAACGAGCATACTGTGCAGGGTCAGGCACATGAAATTCAACCGGAATGTCATCACGTATGCCAACAATGATAACTCTGTGTCGTGTCTGGGGAATACCGTATTTTTCGGCTTTGTACAGATTAACACACAGGCGATAGCCAGCAGACTTCATGTCATCAAGGATAATCTGAAAATCGCCGGAACCCGCAGAGCGAATACCAGATACATTTTCAGCTAAAAACCATTTTGGTCTGTGTGTCTTTAAGACCTCAATACCATACCAATAGAGTTGCCCGAATTTTTCATTTGCCAGTCCCTTGTGTTCTCCAACGCTTGAAAAACTGTTGCAAGGAAACCCGTAACAGAAGGCATCAATTTCACCTAGTTCAGATATGTTCAAGTCCTTGACATCAACGCAAAACACCGTTTCCGGGCTGTCAGGGCAAATATTTGTAGTGTAGGTCAGGCAAGTGTCCGGGTCATAGTCATTTGCCCATGCGTGCTCAATAGTGAATCTGCCATCATCGCTTCTGGCTCTCATTGCACCACAAGCAATGCCACCCGGACCACAAAATAATTCGCCTAATCTAAAAACTTCATGATTCATTTGTCTAGTGATTTCATCGTCGGGAACAAAAGAACATCCCTGATTGCCGGCGAGCCGGTCATGAACTGAACCATTCTGTCGATGCCGAAGCCGATGCCGCCAGTCGGGGGCATACCTATCTCCAAGGCGTTCATGAAATCCTCGTCGATGGAGTTCGCTTCGTCGTCGCTGAGTCTTATAAGCTCCTCCTGAGCCTCAAAGCGCTGGCGCTGGTCTACGGGGTCGTTGAGCTCGCTGTAGGCGTTGCACATTTCAGCGTGGCAGATGTACATCTCGAAACGCTCGACATAGTCGGGATTTTCCGGCTTGCGCTTCGTCAGCGGCGAAATCTCAACCGGGTGATCCATTATGAATGTCGGCTGGACGAGGTTCTCCTCAACATACTTCTCGAACAAGAGATTCAGGATGTCGCCCTTGTGGTGACGCTTTTCGTCAAATTCAAGGTGGTGCTCACGGGCAATCTCAAATGCCTCAGCGTCGGTCTTGATATTGGTGTAATCGACGCCGGAATACTTCTTCACAGCTTCGACCATCGTCATTCTCTCAAACGGCTTTCCGAGGTCGATAACCTCGCCGTCGTACTCAATCTTGGTGGTGCCGACAACAGTCTCCGCAATATGTCTGTAGAGATTCTCCGCCAGATCCATCATTCCGTGGTAGTCGGTGTAAGCCTGGTAGAGCTCCATCAGGGTGAACTCGGGGTTGTGGTGAGTGTCGACGCCTTCATTGCGGAAGACTCTGCCAATTTCGTAAACCCTGTCGATTCCGCCGACGATGAGTCTCTTTAAATAGAGTTCAAGAGAAATTCTCAGCTTGACGTCCTCGCCCAAAGAGTTGTAGTGGGTGACAAACGGTCTTGCGTTTGCGCCGCCTGCGTTCTGGACGAGCATCGGTGTTTCAACCTCGACAAAGCCCTGTGAATCAAGCCATCTGCGAATCTCGCTGATAATTTTTGAACGAAGAATAAACGTCTTCTTGACATCCGGGTTGACGATGAGGTCGGTATATCTCTGGCGGTATCTCGTGTCCCTGTCTTTGAGACCATGCCACTTTTCGGGGAGCGGAACCAAAGACTTTGTCAGAAGTGTAATCTTCTTCGCATGAAGGGAAATCTCGCCACGACGGGTTCTGAAGACAAAGCCTTCAATGCCGATGATGTCGCCGATGTCCCACTTCTTGAAATCCGCAAAGGTCTCCTCGCCAACGTCGTTCATTCTTACGTAGCACTGCATTCTGCCGGCGCTGTCCTGGATATCAAGGAAGTTTGCCTTGCCCATGTCACGGCGGCTCATCATTCTTCCGGCAATTCTCCATGTCTCGGCGTGGATTTTTTCGAGCTCGGCGTTAAGAGCCTCTTCCGAATCTCCGGCGGCTTCTTTAGCTTTAGCCTCTTCAGTTTCATAGTGAGCCTTCAGCTCCTGGGTAGTAGTGTTGAAGTCGAACTTTGTTATCTCAAAGGGATTCTTTCCGGCGGCTTTCAGGGCCTCCAGCTTGTCAAGGCGGATTTTGCGGAGCGAATTAACCTCCTCCGCAGTCATTTCCTCACCGGAATTTTCCAAAATCTCTTCCGTCATTATATCTCTCCTCACGGGAATTTATCTGTCGATGCCCAAAATCTCAAATTTCAGCGTTCCGGACGGAACCTCAACCTCGAAAACGTCACCAATCTTTTTCTTCAGGCAAGCCTTGCCAATTGGAGACTCGTCGGAAATCTTGTCGTTGTCCGGGTCAGACTCGGTCGAGCCGACGATCTGATAGGTGAGAATCTCGTCCATGTCAAAATCTTTGAGCTTGACGAACGAACCGACGCCGACTTCGTCGAGAGAAAGGCTATCGTCATCAACGATGATTGCGTTTGCGATTACGACTTCCAGGTCGGCAATCTGGGCTTCGAGCATACCCTGCTCGTTCTTCGCCTCATCATACTCGGCGTTTTCGGACAAGTCGCCGTAGGAACGGGCTTCTTTAAGTCTCTCCGCAACCTCTTTACGCCGAACGGTTACCAGATATTCAAGCTCTTCCTGAAGCTTGTTGAACCCATCCCGTGATATTGTAGTAGCTCTCGCCATTGTAATTACCTCCAAAATTATCTTTTTTCAATATCGGCTACAACCGACATTACGCCATTTTTGTATATTATAAGACTATTTTGAGTGGTTGTCAAGATGCAATAAGGATGAAAGGACGGCAGAGCGAAAACTCTGCCGATTGGGTTGTGATTTTATTTCAGCTATGCACTTTTTTTGAGCATGTATGTCTTGGCTTCGGATTCAGTGAGGCTGAATTTGCCCATTACGTTTCCTAGTATCGCTTCTTCCGATATTCCAAATTGTCTTGCTGTTTCAATTGTGGTTTCAATCGCTACTTCCCTAGCAACTTCGTCCTTAATATCATTTTTGAAATCTTCTATAATCTCATTTCTGAAATCTTCCATGAGTTTGCACATATGCTCTTGTCCTCCTTCATCTTCTTTAAAATATCTTGCTCTGTCTGCGAATAATTCATAGTGCATTTTGTCAGCTGACTTACACTTGAAATCGTGCACAAGCCTGCCTATTGGATCCTCTTCATTAGTATATTCTCCGTTGACATAAATTATATGCGAGCCGTCGCCGAAGAACTTGTTATCAAGCTCTGTAATCTTGCGGTCGATGTGATAAAGTGGACAACCTCCGCCCAAAACATCGTTCTCCGTGATGAAAATCACATACGCCGGCTTCAGCTTCGGGATTTTGTCCCCGACATTCGCCATCTTTGTGTCGAGCATACTGCTGTTGAACCTTGCTCGTTCCGGGACTGCGCCAGCGTCCTGACGTTGGACTTCGACATCGAAGTGCTGACCGTTTGCATCTACTGCATAGATGTCCAATCTTGCCGAACGACCATTCGGATTCTTAATCTCATACTGCCCGATCGTCTCCATTACCGTTATCCCCGGGTCTTTGAGAATAATTCTCAGAAGAAGCTGAGTCGTTTCGATGTCCCCGCCGAAAAACAGAGTCATAAAGCTGTCGTCCATCAAGCAAAACTCTTTGATTATCTGCAAATACCTTTCACGGTATGATTTTTCCATGCTGTCACGTCCTCATTCCTTCTGTATTTTTATTATATCACATATTCCCCTGCTATTCAAGAGTAATTTTCAAATACCCCTTGCAATCTCAGTTAGCATATGCTATACTGTTTGTATCAGTGTTAGTTTAAGCTAACTATAGTAAGCTTAAACTATCCAACTTTGCTATGGAGGTATTTCTTATGACTAATCAAAAAGCAGTTTCGCAGTCTTCTATCCGGCTCGGTACTCACGGAGAAAATTACGGAACTTGGATGTCGCATCCCGTATTCTATATGATGGGTGGTTTTGCGCTTGCGGCGTTGATTCTTGCCATCCTGTCTTTCACTGTTTTCCATATTACTGCACTTGGTATCGTATTTACTATTGCCCTGATAGTCCTGATAGTCTTTATCGGTTGGATGGAATGGATACGAAGGCAATATGCTTTTGGCGGTGGAGGAATGATGGAGAAGGGACACGAGACTATGCTCTCGCTTTTGGATTATGATGGAAACGGAACACTACTTGAAGTCGGTTGCGGTTCCGGTCCCTTAAGCATTCGTGCAGCTCTCACTTGGTCTCAGACGAAAGTAATTGGAATTGATTACTGGGGAGCAATGTGGGATTATAGCAAACAGTTATGCGAGAGTAATGCCGCTTCTGAGGGTGTCGCCTCCCGGTGCACTTTCCAGAAAGGCGACGCAAACAAGCTTGACTTTGCAGACGAGACCTTCGATGCCGTCATCAGCAACTACGTCTATCACAACATCATGGGCTCTGACAAGCAGGAGCTACTGCTTGAAAGCCTCCGTGTCCTGAAAAAAGGTGGCGTATTTGCCTTAAACGATTGCATGAAGCCGAAAATGTACGGCGATATGGAGGCTTTTGCTCAGAAGCTTCGGGACATGGGCTATCAGGAAGTGAAGCTTGTGAATATGTCTGAATTGGTATTCGGTTCAGAAAGCCGTGCCAACATGATGATGCTCGGAAATTCACGGATGCTGGTTGGGAGAAAGTGACCGGAGTGCTCATAACTGTTATTTCCACCCTCATGCTCATGCTCGGCTACTTTCTCATGCTCTACGGTGCAGTCGGGTTTATCCAGGACAAGAGATTCTTCTCGTCAGCCCCAAAAGAGAACTTAGCCGTGATTCCTGACAGGAAAGAGAGATTCAAGGGAGCGCATATCGTCGGCTGGGGCATACTTCTTATTGCTGTGCTATTGTTTATCGGAGCTTTTGCCCTTGCCATCTGGGACGGTGCAAGAAACGGCTTCGGTGCACTCAGATTCTTCCTGAGATTCATTATCATGCTCTATGCAATGGAAATTTACGACATCATATTCTTTGACTGGTATCTCCTCTGCCGCTCAAACTTCTTCATCCACTTCTACCCGGAGCTTAAAAGTGTCGACAGAAGCGGATTCTTCGGGTACAACTGGAAAGAGCATATCTTGCACTTTTTAATCTATATCCCCGTCTGTGCCGTGCTGGCGCTGGGGCTTGGAGTACTGCTTTGGTAATGGAGGAAAATATGTCTTTTGCAGAAGAAATACAAAGGTTTGGCGAAACGCACCCTTATGCGGAAGAAAAAATAGATGGTATCAGCACCCGTTATCTCCTGTGCGGAAAAGCTAATGCTGGGTATACGTTGGTGTATCTTGTAGGCGGCACAGGAATTTCGGATGTCTGGTTCAACCATATCATTCAGATGGAAGAGGATTACCAAGTTCTTACCTTTGATTACCCTATGGAAATAGGCGATTTGGAACAGCTTGCCGACCATATCATGAAGCTTATAAAAAAGCTGGATATCAAGAACCCCGTGTTAATCGGTGCTTCATTGGGTGGATTTATGGCTCAGCTTATTGCAAGGCGGTATTCGGATATGGTATCCGCTGTGGCTTTATATTCCACATGCAGTCTGTCGCAAGCGAGCATTGTCGACTTGAAAAAGCAGTATAAATCATACGGTGTGATGATGGGGCTTATGAAAGTTGTTCCTTATTCATGGATAAAGAAAGTGCTGTTTGCGGCGTCAAAAAAGCAGGTCGGCATGGAAAATGAGAATCCCATTGACAGAGCGTATATGGAAGATTTCTTCGCTTGGATTTATGGGCAATACACTAAGGAGTTTGACCTGCATATGACAGGCTTGATTATAGACGTGGCAGACATAACGCCTTTTGAGCTTTCGGATTATAAAAGGTTTGATGATAAAACGCTTATGGTTCTTCCGAAGGCAGACAAGGCTTTTTCGGAGGCCGCACAAGCGGATTTGCTTCTTTCTATGCCGAAAGCAAAGACTGTTAAAGTAGAAGGCGGCCATACCGCCACACTCTATAAGGTTGATAAATATGTGCAGGAAACAAGAGCGTTTCTTGAGACTGATCTGCGATAAAAGGGAGAGATAATATGAAATACTTTGATACGCCCACAGGAATACAGAAAAAAAGGGATCTGACAAATCAGCTGATACTCGGAATCTTTGCATTTATATTGTTTATGATCGGTGACTGGCTGCTCAATATGAAAGGCGCAGGAAATGTGACGACCGGTATTGTGGAGTCCAATTGGGTTTCCATGTCCATGTGGCGGTTTGAAGCGTCCATTTTACTGGCGGCTGTGGCAATGCCATTCTATTGGGTTGGCATACACGCGGCAAAGGAAATTGTAACCGAGGGACTGAGAAACGGCACAAAATGGGACAAGCGAATGTCCAAGTTGTTTTGCGTCGGCGCAAACGCTGGCTTGATATCATTTCTTTTTATTCATATTATATGTTGCTTTTTCCCAATCGTTTTTAAATGCATTTATGCAGAAACGGGAGATTCACTGATGGCTACGAATCTTGTGAATCAGTCATCCGCCTATATCATGCTTCCGTTTGCCGCTTATTATGTCGTTGCGGACGGCTGTATCTCTGCCAGTTGGATTTATATGGCGTGGACGGGAAAACTGAAACTAAAAAAGTGGCAGATTCTTTTCTGCCCGCTCTGTACGTTGCTCATCGGTTTTGTATTCAACCTGATTCCCATATTGAAGCTGATTACCGGAGCCTTTGAATCGTTGGGGACTTTGCTGATTATGTGCGCCCTATGCTATTCTGTTCAGAAAGCCGAATCAATATGATTCTCGACTATTTTGGGGTGCTGTTTTCATAAAAAAGGAGAAATAGTATGAAATATTTTGGCATGCCAATGGGAATGTGGGCTTTGTTCGGGAAGTCTTTTGAGAGAAACTTAGCCATATTCAGAATTGATGAAGAGACAGCGAAATCAGTCAGAAAAAAGGCGAAAACCCGTTATAAAGAGATTATTTCGGGACTTCCGGAGTTTGAGAAGGCGGACAGATTCAAGATGAATATCGTCAACTGCGCCCTGCTCTGCTCATTCGTGCTGAATATGCCCGAGCGTCCGGACGTCGGACGGCTGACGGAATATTATAAAAACTCCATGATGACAAGCCCAATGAATTGGTTTTGCAGAATGAGTGGCAAAAATAAGTTCACCGACAAGGACTTGGCATCTCTCAGAGCCACGGAAAAGCTCCGTGCCGCCGACAGGAATCCCTATTCGTGGAACATGGAGCTTTATCCTTACGAAGATGGCAGTGGTTACGAAGCACGGTTCACGAAATGCGGCATCTGTACGCTGATGCGTGAGCTCGGGCTCTATGACTTAGTCCCCGCCATGTGTAGGCTTGACTACACCATGAGCGAAGCAAGCGGAGTGTCGGACTTTGTGAGGGAATACACTTTAGCCTCAGGCGGTCCATACTGCGACTGTGGGTATAAAAAATTAAAACAAGGGAGCAATTAACATGAACAGACACGAAGAAATTAAATCAGCATACCGAGCATTGGGCAAAGAAGCAACTACTTATGATGGCATGATCACCTGTTCTACCCTGCTGGGCAAAGCCGTATGCAGACTGGTGTGGGATATGGAACAGATGGAAACCGTTGAATATCTGACCCGTGCGCTTTCCGGTATTCCGGAGGATTTCTCCGGTTCACTGCTGGAGGTGCCGGTGGGCACCGGCGTGCTGACCATGCCGGTCTATCAAGGGCTTCCGAATGCAAGCGTCACTTGTCTGGATTATTCCGAGGACATGATGTCCCGCGCGCAAAAAAGGGCGAAGCGGGATGGACTGACCCATGTCCGCTTTCAACAGGGAGATGTAGGAAATTTGCCCTTCCCGGACGGCAGCTTTGATATCGTACTTTCTCTCAATGGATTTCATGCTTTTCCCGATAAAGAAGCGGCTTATCGGGAGGTGTTCCGGGTGCTGAAGCCAGGCGGCTATTTCTGCGGTTGTTTTTACATTGCCGGAGAAACTGCCCGGACAGATTGGTTCATCAGGCATCTCTATGAACCGAAGGGGTACTTTACTTCACCCTATGAAACAGCGGACAGTCTGAAACAGCGGCTGGAGCGGCAGTATGAGGC
>JAJQHD010000002.1 GCA_021199855.1 Oscillospiraceae bacterium | reverse complement strand
CTTCGTTGGATTTTCTCTTTTTCTTGGGTCATATCAGTTTAACACGGACATTTTTTCAAATTTTCTTTGAAATCTCGGCTCTCCCTCTGGGAGAGCTGGCAGCCGCAGGCTGACTGAGAGGGCGCAACCGCAGGGAGCGAAAAATATTTTCAAAAAAATTTTAAAAAGCCCTTGACAACCCCCCACATTGAGGTATATAATGAAACTGTGGTTTTGGAAGGGCTTATAAAGTCTTTACCACAAAAATCATTTCGGGGGGTACAGCCTCCGGTGGAAAAATTTTCTTGATTTTCTCAGGGATTTCGGCACCGTGTACCCATACCAAACCTCCGACACTATATTAAAAAGTGCATCGGGGGGATTTTTCATGTCTATATTTTCCTCCTTTGCTAAAATCTAAGGAGGAATTTTTTATGGCAAAAAGGCTTTTGTGCGTTGTCCTGAGCCTGCTCATGATAATGGCAGTTTTGCCGACGGGGGTAGTTGCTGACAATACAACTTATGATGAATGGTCTACAACTGACTCTCTTCCTACGAATGGAACCATAAAGCTTACGGATAATGTCACTTTGACTTCGGGTATCACTCTTACAGGAGATTTGACAATTGATTTGAACAGCCTATCAATAACATTTGATAATTCGTCGTCTTCTAAAACGCTTTTCACTGTGCCGAGTGATTATACACTTTCTATCGAGGACAGTGGTGAAAACGGGCAAATTAACGGTGGGTCAGGATCTACTTGCTATTTGATTGCTGTCAAAAGTGGTGGCACAGTAAATGTTAAAAGTGGAATTATTGCTAGTAGCTCCGGCTCTGTATCTACTGCTATTTATGCTTACAGCGGTGGAAGTGTAAATATTAGTGGAGGGACAATAATCACTTCTTCATCAATTGGAACCTGTGTCTATGCTTCCAGTGCTACAGTGAATATAACTGGGGGAACTATAGATGCTACAAATACATCTTCTGGAATAGGTGTCAATGTTTATAATTCAACTGTGTATATATCTGATGGGACTATAGTAGCTTCTTCAGGGACAGGCTTGAAATGTACTGGAGCGACAGTTTTAAACATTAGCGGAGGTTCGTTTGAAGATACAAGTAGTGGCACTGCTGTACTGATCAGCGAGACGAGTAGCACTCCAGTTGTCACCATAACTGGTGGGACGTTTAAAAGTGGAGCAGGCAGTGGTTATGCTTTTAACATTGAGTACAATGGTGATGTAACAATATCTGGTGGAACTTTTTCAAAGAGTGGACCTGGTGGAGCGGTATTAAATGTTGGGCGTAGTTCAAGTTATACTGCAAACGTGACTGTGACTGGTGGAACATTTTATAATGAAAGTAGTGTATACGCTAACTGTAATGTCGTGTGTGTTAACGGCGGCGGTAGCATAGTCGTTACCGGCGGCACATTTAAAAACACGAGCAATGGTGGTTCTGCAGTGTACGCAAGTGGCGGAAATGCGAGCTTATACGGCGGAACATATATCAATAATAGCTCCAATAGAGCAGGTTACACGGTTTATGCAAATTCGACGGCTAATGTTACTATCTATGACGGCATATATGAGAATAACTGCACTTATACAGGCAGTTACACCATATATACTTCTGGCAATTCTGCAAGTTCACCAACTGTAACTATTTATGGTGGTGATTATAGTAGTGCTGGTAGCACACTGATTTATAAGTATACATATGCTACAGTTTCTGTTTCCGGTGGTACTTACAGTAGTGATGTAACATCATATGTTGACACCGAGACTTACACTGTAACAAGTAACGGTGACGGAACATACACAGTTGGTTCAACAGCAACCGTTCCAAGTTTCTACGGCAAGAATATAGTTCTCGGTGGCGAGATTGGTATTAAGTTCTATGTGGACTTTACTGACGTTTCTTCGCCGGAGAGCTACAGCGTTAACTTTATAATTGATGGCGTTACTACACCTGTAGTATATACATCTTCTGTTGAGTACACTGGCGTTTCTGGCAAGACTATTCGCTATTATGAATGTGAAGTTCCTTGTTGGAAAATGGGAACAACTATAGTTGCTCAGATTACGAATGGTAGTACTATTGTGGAGACAAGTACATACTCTGTTGCTACTTATGCATCGAATGTTTATAGCTCAGCTTCTGATAAATTCAAGAACCTTCTTGATACTATGCTGAACTTTGGCTACTATGCAGAAGATTACTACGAAGATGTTAAGGGCGCGGCTCTTTCGGCTACAGTAGGTGATAGCGCAAAGCAAAGTTTGGATTCTGTGTCTGAAACTACACTCAGCACTTATGATCCTACTGTAGATGGGGACAAGACAAAAGTTATGGCAACTCTTGTTCTTGATGAAACATGCGAACTCAGATTCTATGTTGACAGTGGTTATACCGTTAGTGTTGATGGATTCACCTTGTATGAAGGTTCAGATGATAACGGTACTTACTATGCAATTCAGGATATATTGGTTCAGAACTGGGATTACGGGTTTACGGTTACAGTAAAAGATAGTAGCGATAGTGTTGTTTGCACCTTGACTAAGTATAGCGTAATGAGCTATGCATACACGGTTGTAAGCGGAACTGGTTACGATGATTCGCTTGTCAATCTTGTAAAAGCAATGTATCTCTATAACCAAGCCGCAAATACATATCTTGGCTTAAACTAAAGAGAGGAGATAATGAAAATGAATAACTACAAAGAACACATAATTGAGATTATCAGTTTCACCGAAAATGATGCCTATGTTGTGGCTGGCAACTCATATGACACGGAAAAAGGCGAGGGCGAAGTAATGGATACAAGTGGCAGATAAAACTGAGCAATAGCATCAGGGCGGAATCAATTTCCGCCCTTTGCTAAATAGGGGGATGACATGAAAACACGAATTATTTTGGTTATGGTCATGGTGGCTGTGGCAGTTTTGTGTTGCGGGTGCTCTAATATTGCGGACGCAGAGGTGGCTGAGCCGGGGACTACCACGGAGGCTACTACTGCTGAGGTGACTACTGTTTCGGAAGAGACGACGGTGCCGGTTACTACTACTGTGCCGGAGACTACTGAGGCAACAACCGTTACTACGCCAACTGCCGCGACGACTATGACGACAACGCCGGCTACTACAGCCGCGACCACAACTACTACAAAGGCAACGACCAAGGCTACAACGACCACTAAGAAGACCACGACTGCGGCTACAACAACTACTGCTACCGCTACTGATGAAGATGTGGTGGTTCTGGACGAGGAGGACGAGGTAGTGCTTGATGAGAGTGACGAGGTGGCGGTGACGACTGCGGCGGATTCTGCGTTGGCGACCGCGACGACCACTACATATCGCTATTACTACCCGGTCTACGTGACGACAGCCGCACCGATTGACACTACTCCGAGCACAGACTCAACTACAACGACCACCGGCTCTGTGGCTACAACAACGAGCGAGTGCCTTGTTCTGCCGCTTGTTCCGATTGGTTGATGATATGGGACGAAGAAGATTAGACCCCGAGGTAAAAGCCGAGCACGAACGCCGCCAGAAGCGCATCGACCATAAGCGCTACTATGGCAAAACAGCGAATCTGTACCCGAAGCGCGCCTGGACAGAGGAGGAGATAAAGCTCGTTCTCGAGCATTCTATTCCCGATAGCGAACTTTCAGCAAAAATAGAACGCTCCCTCAAATCCATCCAGGAAAAACGCCGGAGACTTAAACAGTCAGAAAGCGCCGAATAACCTCAAGCCCGGGCAACCGGGCTTTTGCGTTCAAAAAAATTTTCAAAACCCGCCCTAAACCCCTTTACAAACGACAAAATTTGTGGTAACATATATCAGTCTGTGCAGGACTTGATTGTCATGCATAAACAATACCGCAGACTCGGGTAGCGGATTCAGCCCTTTAAGGGAGAAATACCTGCCGCTGTCCATGCTGACGGAAGTAATTTTGAAAGAGGTATTACAAATGCTCAGAAAAGAAGAAAAAGCCGAAATTATTGAGGCTTACAGACTGTCCGAGACCGACACCGGCTCGCCCGAGGTTCAGATTGCTATTCTCACCAAGAGAATCGCCGACCTCACCGAGCATCTCAAGACGAACAAGAACGACCATCATTCAAGAAGAGGACTTCTCAAGATGGTAGGTAAGAGACGTAATCTTCTCAACTATCTCAAGAAGAAGGACGTCAACCGCTACCGTGAAATCGTTGAAAAGCTCGGCTTGAGAAAGTAAACCATGATCATCTGGGCAGTAGCGGCTTTCACAAGCGGCATACTGCCCTTTGATTAAGTCTCAGACAACAAAACTGTATTTACAAGCGATGTTTTTTAGTAATAAGTTAAGCCTTTTCAGATACAAAAGTCTTAACTTATTGCTAAAACATCCGCTTGAAAATATTAAACCTATTTTTAAGGAGGATATTAAACTATGGCAATGTCAGAACTCAAGAAGTTTGACAAGTACAGAAAGTACGAAACCACATTTGCCGGACGTCCTCTCACCGTTGAGACCGGTAAGACCAGCGAGCTCGCAAACGGCTCATGTTGGGTTACCTATGGTGAGACTGTCGTCATGGCTAACGTAACCGCCTCGGTAAAGCCGAGAGACGGCATCGACTTCTTCCCGCTGTCAGTTGACTATGAGGAGAAGCTCTATTCAGTTGGAAGAATCCCCGGTTCCTTCACAAAGAGAGAAGGCAAGCCTTCCGACAAGGCAATTCTCACTTCAAGAATGGTTGACCGCCCGATTCGTCCCTTGTTCCCGAAGGATATGCGTAACGACGTAACAGTTGTAATAACCGTTATGTCCGTTGATCCTGATTGCTCACCTGAGATAACAGGTATGCTCGCAACCTCAATCGCTCTTTCCATTTCGGATATTCCGTGGGCAGGACCGATTGCTGGTATCAGCGTGGGTCTCGTTGACGGCGAAATCGTTCTGAACCCGACTCTTGAACAGCGTTCAAGAAATCATCTGAACCTCACCGTTGCCGGAACAATGGAGAAGATCGTCATGATCGAAGCTGGTGCCGACGAGGTCGACGATGAGACTATGCTCAACGCAATCAAGACCGGACACAAGGAAATTCAGAAGATGGTCGCATTCATCAACGACATCAAGGCTGAAATTGGCAAGCCGAAGTTCGAGTTTGAGTCTATGGAAGTTGACCACGACCTCTTCGACGCTATTGAGGAAATGGCGGCTGAGGACGTCAAGGTTGCTCTTGATACTGATGACAAGAACGTGAGAGAGGCAAGACTCCAGCCCATCAAGGACGCTATTCACGCTAAGTATGACGAGCAGTACCCTGAGCAGATCGCAATGATCGACGAGTGTATCTATAAGCTCCAGAAGAAGATTGTCCGCAACTGGCTCTATGAGGGCAAGCGTGTCGACGGACGCTCGCTCGACCAGATTCGTCCGTTGGCTGCTGAAGTCGGTCTTCTCCCGAGAGTTCACGGTTCAGGACTCTTTACCCGTGGACAGACTCAGGTTCTTTCAATCGCAACTCTGGCTCCCGTAAGCGAATGCCAGAAGCTCGACGGTCTTGACGAAGAGACTGAGAAGAGATATATGCACCAGTATAACTTCCCGTCCTACTCAGTAGGCGAGACCAAGGCTTCCCGCGGACCCGGACGTCGCGAAATCGGTCACGGTGCACTTGCCGAGAAGGCTCTCGTTCCAGTTCTTCCCTCAATCGAAGAATTCCCGTATGCTATAAGAGTTGTTTCCGAGGTTCTTTCCTCCAACGGCTCCACTTCACAGGGTTCCATCTGCGGTTCTACATTGGCACTTATGGATGCTGGCGTTCCGATAAAGGCACCTGTTGCAGGCATTTCCTGCGGTCTTATCACCAAGGAAGACGGCTCATTCGCAACAATGGTCGATATCCAGGGTCTTGAGGACTTCTTCGGCGATATGGACTTTAAGGTAGGCGGTACTCACAAGGGTATCACCGCAATCCAGGTAGATATCAAGGTTGATGGTCTTACTTACGAGATTATCGAAGAAGCATTTGCCAAGACTCATAAGGCAAGAGACTATATACTCGACGAGATAATGGCTAAGGCTATCGACGCTCCGAGACCTCAGGTATCGAAGTGGGCTCCGAAGATGCTCACAACTAAGGTTCCGACTGACAAGATTAGGGAAGTCATCGGCTCCGGCGGAAAGGTAATCCAGAAGATTTCTGCTGACTATGACGTCAAGGTCGACATCAATGACGACGGTAACGTATTCGTATCCGGTCTTGACCTTGAAAAGGCAAAGGCCGCCATCTCCGTTATCAATACAATCGCTTTTGATCCCGAGATCGGCGCCATCTATAAGGGCAAGGTTGTAAGAATCATGAACTTCGGCGCATTCGTCGAAATCGCTCCCGGTAAGGATGGATTGGTTCATATCTCCAAGCTCGATATGCAGAGAGTCAATAAGGTCGAGGACGTAGTGTCGATTGGTGATGAGATTCTTGTCAAGGTTATCGAAATCGACGATCAGGGCAGACTCAACCTCAGCCGCAAGGACGCATTGGTCGAACTTGCCGCCAAGAAAGCTCAGAAGAAAGACTGATATTAAAATTATGCACAGTACTTGACCGAAAGTGCTGTGCATTTTTCTTCTTTTCCACGAAAAATCGAATTTTAAAATTTAATGACGTTTCAGTGGTTGACAAGTGACAAAATAAGGTCTATAATATATGTAATGGGTCACCGAATCGACATTATTTTTTCACCGATGTTCACTGCTTATCTAACTGCTACATGTAAGTGCAGTAAGTCGGGGTGAGGTTCATCGCGTCGACGGTATTTTGATTCATTCGCTTTTATACACAGTGTGGCTTCGTTTTGTGAAGCTGTATGAAGCTCGGAAGCTCCGGGCTATATAGGCATATAGACATAAGAATCGGCATGTGCGAGGGCGTAGTGTCTAATGATGAATCCGATTTAACCTTGACTTAACTCGGAAAGCATTGAGGCTTAACTCTCGGAAGAGTATTATTATTATTGTGTCAATGACCGGTTTCCGGCATATGATAAAATTCAGCGGTGTATAAGAGGTGCTTGAATGAAAATTTCAATCCAAGGTTTAACCAAGATGTACGGTGATTTCAAGGCTGTTGACGGTCTCTCTCTTGATATCGAGAGTGGCGAGCTTGTAGGTCTTTTAGGACCTTCTGGCTGCGGAAAGTCAACAACACTGTTTATGCTCTCCGGTCTTACTGACCCTACGGAGGGTACAATCCTGTTTGGTGATACCGATGTAACGAGGATTCCTCCCGAAGACAGAGAAATCGGTCTCGTATTCCAGAACTACGCTCTCTATCCCCACATGAGCGTACTAGACAACATAATGTTCCCGCTAATCAACCGAAAGGTTCCTAAAAAAGTTGCGAAGGAACGTGCAGAGGCAATGGCTGAAATTGTCCACCTCGAAGGTCTTCTTCAGAGAAAGCCCAAGGCTCTTTCCGGTGGTCAGCAGCAGAGAGTTGCAATTGCTCGTGCCTTGGTCAAGGAGCCCCAGGTTCTTTTATTGGACGAGCCTTTGTCCAACCTTGACGCAAAGTTGAGAGTGGAGACCCGTGAGGAAATCCGCCGTATTCAGCAGGAAGTCAAGATTACAACAATCTTCGTAACCCATGACCAGGAGGAGGCAATGAGTATCTCCGACCGTATCGCGGTTATGGATGCCGGAGTATTGCAGCAGTTTGAAAAGCCTCAGGATATGTATCTGAATCCTGTCAATGTATTTGTCGCAAACTTTCTTGGCACTCCTCAGATCAATATGTTTGATGGTGAGGTGACCGATAAGGGCGTGCTCCTGGGTAGCAATCTTCTCAGATCCCGTGCTGACTTTGCGGACAAGTCCATCTTCATCCCGAATGGTACATACAAAATGGGCATTCGTCCCGAGCACTTTGAACTTTGCGACGATGGAATCCCTGCAACTGCTGACAGAGTTCTCATGACCGGTCGTGAGCTTCAGGTATTCTTCCACATCGGAGAAACTCCTTTCAGACTCCTCACTCATTCCGACCAGAGACTTTCTGAGGGGAGCAAGTTCAACTTCAGAGTAAGAAAATCTCAGCTTATGATTTTCGGCGAGGATAATCTGACGCTCGCCAAGGTTTGATAGGGAGGGGTAGTATGAAAGATTATTCGTCTCCCATCTACACAGTCAGAAGAAAGCTGAGACCCTTTAAAGGTTTCCTGTATCTTCTTCCGTCCATCATTGTATTGTGCGTGTTCACAATCTATCCGCTCATAAAGACATTCATAATGAGCTTTATGGAGGACTATAACCTTGTCAAAGGCACATATACGGCGATAAACCTTGAGAACTACAAGGAGCTATTCTCAGACGCTACTTTCCTGGCAGCTCTCAAGAACACCGGTATTTACGTTATCTTCGTAGTTCCGATTTCCGTTGTTTTGTCGCTCATAATTGCTGTTTTCATCAATGATGTAGTCAGAGGAAAGGCAATTTTCCAGACTCTCTACTTCCTGCCTTATGTAACGAGTGTCATCGCTATCGGCTTGGTATGGAGATGGATGTTCAATTCCAACTATGGTCTTATCAACAGTATTCTGAATATTTTCGGAATAGAATCAATTGAGTGGCTGAACTTGCCAAAATATGCCATGCCGGCGCTGATAATATTCAGTATATGGAAGAGCCTTGCGTTCAATATTCTGATTTTCCTCTCAGGACTTCAGACCATTCCACAGGATATCTATCGTGCGGCAAGAGTGGATTCAACTCCTAAGATGCGTGTATTCTTCAAGCTCACTGTTCCTCAGATGAGACCGATTATTGTATACGCATTCATGATGGGTTTCATAAGCGCGTTCAAGGTCTATAACGAGGTTTACTCTCTGTTCGGAGGTACCCGTGCAGGACCTGCAAACAGTGCTATAACGGTTGTTTACTACATCTATACCAAGTTCTACAACAGTTATCGATATGGTATTGCGGCGGCCGCAGCTGTCGTGCTGTTCGTGATTATCTTCGTCTTTACTATGATTGAAAGATATGTCACGAGAGATAGGGATAAGGTGAAGAGCAAATGACAATGACTAAAGCCACTAAAAAGACTCATTCACAGCATATCAAGATGAAGCCGTCTGCGATAGTCACAAAGGTTATCGAGTATGCGGTGCTTATCTTGGGAGCGATATTTACGCTGCTTCCGTTCCTGTACATGATTCTTTCGAGTCTCAAGACCTATCAGGAACTGAATGCAATTCCGCCGGTATTCTTCCCGTCGATTCCACAGTGGTCTAACTACGTTGAAGCTTGGAATTCTGCTCCGTTCGCAAGATACCTGCTAAATACTGTAATAGTTGCTTGCTGTACTACTATTGGTGTTTTGATAACATCTACACTTTCGGCATTTGCATTCTCAAGACTTAACTTCCCGGGAAAGAATCTCGTCTTCTCAATATTCATGGCGACGCTCATGATTCCTGGTGAGATGCTCATAATCACCAACTACCAGACGGTAAGCAATTTGGGATGGATAGATTCCTACGCTTCAATGATTATTCCTTACATTTCGAGCGTATTCTACATCTATCTTCTGAGCCAGTTCTTCGAACAGGTTCCCAATGAACTTTACCTCGCGGCAAAGGTTGATAAGTGCAGTGATTTCAAGTTCATGACTAGAATTATGGTTCCGATGAACAAGAGCTGTCTTGCTTCCATCGCGATACTGAATTTCATCAGTTCATGGAATGCATTCCTCTGGCCTTTGCTCGTCACGAACGACCCGAATATGCGTGTCCTTTCAATCGGACTCGTAAGATTCCAGACCGAATCCGGTGCGGATTATCAGCTGACGATGGCGGCATCCTGTATGCTCGTAATGCCTGTTGTAATCCTCTTCCTGGTTCTCCGTAAGTACGTTCTCGAGGGTGTTGCTTTCAGCGGCGTTAAGGGCTGATTACAAAACCTCGTCTACGATATAAACCGATGCTCCCGGAATCCTATACCGTGGGCAGGAAAAATCTTTAAGTTAGGAGAAAAAATCACATGAAAATGAAAAGAATTCTTTGCGTGCTTCTCTCTGCTATGATGCTTCTCAGCGTATTCACCGCTTGTGGTAGCACATCTAATGATGACGATAGCAGCGGCACCACCACTCCGACAGCTGATCAGATCATTGATAGCGCAGATATTGAAGCTTGCGAAATCGTCTTCTGGCACGCAATGTCGAACAAGCAGGAAGAAGCTCTCACTGCCATCACCGATGAGTTCAATGCAACCAACGAGTGGGGAATCACTGTTACCCTTGTAAACCAGGGCGCATACAGTGACCTTTCCACCAAGCTCACCGCAAGCGCAGCATCCGATACTCTTCCCGATCTCTCACAGGCTTATAACAACTACGTCACATCTTATCTTGACAAGCTTGTTCATCTTGATGCATATGTTGAGAGAGACTATGACGAGATGGATTATGAGGATATCCTTGAATCCTATCGTGATGAGAACAGCGAGTTCGGCTTCATCAGCGGTATGCCGTTCAACAAGTCCACCTACCTTTACTTCTACAACAAGACACTCTTCGATCAGCTCGGACTTTCCGCTCCTGAAACCTGGGACGACCTCATTACTATAGGTGAGACCTTCCAGAATGAGCTCGGCATGGTATCTTTAGGTTATGATGACCTCGCTGGTCTTATCGAAGCAACTCTTCTCCAGAACGGTGCTGAGTACATCAGCGAAGATGGTGCAGAGTTCGATACTGAGGAAGGACTTGAAGCTATCACTTACCTCATGGACCTCTACAACAACGGCTATGCTCGTCTCGTAGGTGAGGACCTCTACTTCTCCGGACCTCTTGGCAACTGCCTTGTTGGTGCTTATGTCGGCTCTTCCACTGGTGTTTCCTACATCACCATGAACGAAGGCTATGAGCTCGGCGTTTCCACTCTTCCTGGCAACACCACCAAGGCTGCTAACACCGCTGGTACCAACGTAATGATGTTCACCACTGACCTTAACAAGCAGGCTGCTGCTTGGGAATACCTCAAGTTCCTTACCAACACTGAGAATACTGTTTACTGGGCTATGCAGACCGGTTACATGCCTATCCGTACTTCAGGCTTCGAGTCTGATGAGTATCAGGAATACATGGCTTCAAGTGAGGCGGCTCAGGCTTGCTACGCTCAGCAGGATGCTTACTTCTCGTCACTCAACTTCGATGGAAGCTATGATGTCCGTAACGACATCGGTTCCAAGTTCGAGGAATTGGTTCTTGCAGGTGCTGACGGACAGACTGCTCTTGATGAACTTGCCGCTCTCGTAAACGGAATTTTGCAGTAACTCTGTAATCGTCAACAGTAGTAACTATTAGAACGAAAGGGACTTGCCGCAAAAGGTAAGTCCCTTTTCTGAAAAGCGTATTTCAAAAGAAAGATTTGTACTATGACTAAGATAACATTCTATAAAGGATTAAACGTAATTGGGGGCACATTTATAAAAGTTGAAACCGATGAAGCGGTCCTGATGTTTGACTTTGGTTTCACGGTAATGCGTGATATTGACAGTAATGTCAGGCTTCGCGAGGGTCATATCCCGGAGGATTATGTGAGAATTGGTCGCCTCCCAGCCGCTGACGGAATCTATGAACCGGACGTTGCTGAGAAAATCGGTTGTGTTCCCTATGGTATGGCTGAAAAGCCGCACTTCTTCATAATTTCCCATATGCACATCGACCATATGGGCGGTCTCGACATGCTTGACCCGGATATTCCGGTATATATGAGTATGGATTCATTGAGACTATACCGTAAGCTCTGTAATCAGGGCGAATTTACATATCGTGCCCATAAAAACTGCATCGGAATCCCGTATGGGGATAATTTCACGGTCGGGGATATAAGAATAAATGTCCTCCCGATTGACCACGACTGCACCGGAGCAACCGGCTTCATAATCGAAACTCCCGATGGCAACATCGCCTACACCGGCGACTATCGCTTCCACGGTCTCAATCCAGAATTCACAGAGGGCTATGGCGAGACCTGCCACGATGTCGGAATTGATATAATGATAACTGAGGGCACAACCGCAAGTTGGGATGAGTTCGACATGCTCACTCTTGAAAAGCCCGATGAGATGCCCAGAACCGAATATAATCTTATCGACGAGGTAGACGAAATACTCTGTAAAGCAAGTAGCCTTGTCATAATCAATCCTTACGAAAGAAATGTCGGCAGGGTTCATAACCTGTATAAGCTGTCATCCCAGCATGAAAGAAAGCTTGTTTTAGATAATGCACAGGCTGATTACCTGGGTGAGTTCTTCCCGGAAGATAAACTCTATGTTTATTCAGATACTGTCGGTGGTAGACCTGTTCCTGCCGGAGCGGAGCTCGTTTCAAGAAACGAAATTCTTGCCAATCCGCAGGATTATGTGCTTCAGATGCCGTACCGCAATTCTTATGAACTGCTGGATTTGGGAAGTGTTGCTGAGGTTTATCTCCATATGGACGGCTATCCTCTCGGGGATTATGACCCATCTTACCCGAAAATGCAATCGCTTCTCGAAAAAGCCGGAATCCAGTACGTAAGGCTTGGCTTGGGCGGACATGCTATCCCGTATTATCTCAGACACATGATCGACACTATTTCACCTAAATGCCTGATACCAATTCACAGCCAGCGTCCCGAGAATGTCAATGCCGAGAATATCGGCTTCCGCATACTTCCCAAAGAGGGACAAACTATCTTTCTTGACAAAAAGGAGATTCACATTTGATGAGAATACTAGTTACAAATGATGACGGAATCAGCTCCGTAGGACTTATCGAACTTGCACGTGCCGCCAAAGAGCTTGGCGAGGTTTACGTTGTTGCACCCGCAACCCAGTGCTCTGCTATGTCCCAGAGAATCAGCGTTTTCGGGGAGATTATCCTGAAGCACGAAACCGATTTTCCTGTTGAGGGTGTAAAGGCTTATTCCATTACAGGCACACCTGCCGACTGCGTAAAGGTCGCTCTCATGAACATCATGCCTGAGGCTCCAGATGTTGTCTTCTCCGGAATCAACAACGGCTACAATGTCGGCATCGACATAATGTATTCCGGCACCATTGGAGCCGCAAAGGAAGCTTTGGTCAGAGGAATTCCTGCAATTGCATTCTCAAACACTATGAACGGCGCCTTTGAGATTATCCGCGAAAAGCTCGTTCCCATTGCAAAAGATCTTTTAACTCGTCCGATTGGGAAGTATGAACTATGGAATGTCAACTTCCCTGGTTGCACCTTGAAGGACTACAAGGGTATTCTTGAAGACAGACGCCCTGAGGGCAAGTCCTATTACACCACCGAGTATGTTCCATCTGAAAATCCCGACGGCACAATTACTCTCACGGTCACCGGCGAGCCCTGCCTTGAAGCAGGAGAGGGAAGCGACACTCTAGCGGTCGTCAACAACTACATCTCCATCGGCAAAGTCCGCTCCGGAGTTTTAGAGGATGGCGTTTTTGAATGAGAACTCTTCTTCACATTTGCTGTGCGCCATGTTCACTGATGTGTATTGAGACCCTCAGAGCCGAGAATATCGACGTCACCGGCTTCTGGTACAATCCGAATATTCATCCATATACCGAATATAAGGCTCGCCGCGACACCCTGATTCTTCACGCCCAGAACGTCAATATGCCACTTGTGACTGTCGACGACTATGGTTTGAGAGAGTTTGTCCGCCTCGTCTATCCCGACCTGGAAGACAGATGTGAGAAGTGCTACGACATCCGCCTCGACCGGGCGGCAAAATACGCTTCTGAAAACGGTTTCGACAGCTTTACAACCTCCCTCCTCATCAGTCCCTATCAGAAGCACGACCTCATCCGGGAGGTCGCCGAGCGAAAAGCCGAAAAGTACAACATCTCCTTCCTCTACCGTGACTTCCGACCCTATTTCCGTGAAGGACAAAAGCGAGCCCGGGAAGCCGGCTACTACATGCAAAAGTACTGCGGATGCGTCTTCAGTGAAGAAGAAAGATATTTAAGTAAAAAGAAGAAATGAGAAGAGCCCGATGCGAGTCGGGCTTTTTTCGCGCTTGAAGCGACGGGAGGGAAGTGATATAATAAGAGTAGCAGGATTCAAGGAGGGAGCAATTATGGATAAAAGGATGATTGGAAAAATTATCAGTTCACAGCGTACAAAGAAAGGAATGTCACTGAACGAACTATGCAACGGGATTTGCAATAAATCCACGCTTATGAGAATAGAAGCAGGCGAAATAAATGCCAATACAGATATTCTTTCACGACTGCTTGAAAGACTCGGGATTCATGTGGATTTCGATGATGACAGTAATTTTGATGATGTTCTGGTGCGGCAGATAATAAGAAATGCAAATCAAGCTGACGTAAGTGGCAATCGTGTAGAAGCTCGCAGGCTTCTTGACACAATTGCCGATGGTTACGATTGCTTTTCAGTTCAGAACAGGCAGAGATATGAGGTTTTAGACACCATGTTGCTCTACAAGGATGGTTGTATCAGTGCAGATGCTAGGCTCATTAATCTTGAAAAATCCATGAGATTGACACAACCAAACTACAGTCTTGAAAGATTGCCACTTGTCATGACCGATATGGAAGCACAGATACTCAGGTACATTGCAACTACTTACGGTATGATGGGAGACTATGAAAATTCAATACGGCTCTACTATTACCTGAAGCATTATCTTGAAAATGATACAGACAAAGTGTCTTCAGCAGACACTTTAGCAGGTATATGCTACAACCTTTCAAAGGGTCTGGGACTCTTGGAAAGGTATGATGAGAGTATAAAAGTTGCTAAGGAAGGGATTAGGTATTGCGAATATATGAACAACATTAGTCTACTACCCAGCTGTATCTACAATTGTGCAAAGGCTTTGGCTAGTCGCAACAATGAGGGCGATATGGAAAAAGTCAAGATACTTGTCGAAGATGCTTTAGCTTTGTGTACGCCCAAGACTTGGAATAATTCTGAATTGTCTGAGTTGCTTAAAAAGCTAAAGATTGAAGCAGAAAATCAGTAATCTCTATTTTGGTCATCTAACCATGAGCCATCATAGTTAGGATTGCAATCGGGCTCCTTATTCTCTTTTTCCTGTACGGTAACTTCAGTACCATTTTCTGGCGAAAAATCTGGTATAATGATGATTTCACTTGCAACGATTGAAGCTGTCATTACAACTGCCAATAGAATTGCTAAAATACTGTTTAATGCTTTTTCATGGGTATTACCTCTCTAGATATAGTATTTCGTGCTGTTATGTAACAAACAATCACGATACCTTTCACTATATCATATTCAAGCAAATTTGTCCACCTTTTAAGCGTTGCGTCCCACGCAACGACTGCGGTTGACAAAACTAAAGAAATTTGCTACGATGTTCTTACAGACCTATTTCGAGACTTTCCGCTTTCAGTGTACAGGTTTGTAGGATGGGTCGGGATGGCTGGAAATAATATTAGGAGGAAGTACTAATGAAAAAACTTTCACGACTTATATCTGCTTTGGTAGCAGTAGTTCTTATGGTAACAACTGTATCAGCAAGTGGTTTGAATGTCGAGGGCTCATTAGAAGATTTGTCAATAGATGATATTGGCTTTAGCGAAAAGGTGGAGGTGATGAAGAATACTACAAAGGAATGAAGTATGCTACAAATGATGT
>JAJQHD010000041.1 GCA_021199855.1 Oscillospiraceae bacterium | reverse complement strand
ATCTTTCTTCGTTATTTTATTCTTTTTGGGTCACATCTCTTGACAACGCAGAAACTTTTCAGAGAATTCGGATTTGATGCCTTGAAAAAGGGCTACATTTCCTGTATACTATATCTATAGCGCTTATCGCAATACTCCGAGGAGGAATTTAATGTGAAAATCAGGAAAATTATGAGCTTTCTTATGGCTATGGTTATCGTAGCGACATCATTTGTGGGGGTATCAAGCAGTGTGAGTGCAACATCAACTTCGACAACTACTTCCGAAAATATGAGCACGATGGACTTCGTTCTCAGCATGGGAATCGGAATCAATCTTGGAAACACTATGGAAGCGATAAACTCAAACGGAAAGACCGTCAGGAGCTTTGAAACTGCCTGGGGAAGCCCGGTCATTACTAAAGACATCATCCAGGGCTATGCCGACGCAGGGTTCGGAGTTATCAGAATTCCCGTCGCCTGGTCGAATATGATGGACAGCAAATATAACATCGACGAAGCCTACATCGAGCGTGTCCAGCAGATTGTCGACTGGGTTCTCGAATGCGGTATGAAGGCTATCGTCAACATCCACTGGGATGGCGGCTGGATAGAAAACTTCTCGACCGACAAGGACGAGTGCATGAAGAAGTACAAAAGGATCTGGACTCAGATTTCTGAGGCTTTCAAGGACTACCCACTCGATCTGATGTTTGAATCGATGAACGAAGAGGGTTGCTGGAACGACATCTGGAACAGATACAGCAGTTCCACAAGCGGCAAGGCGGAAGCCTATGCTCTTCTGGGCGAGATTAACCAGGCATTTGTCGATGTTGTTAGAGATTCGGGCGGGAACAACGAGCTTCGGCACCTTCTCATTGCCGGCTATGCCACCGACGCCGAATTAACATGCGACGAGATGTTCGTGCTCCCTGACGACCCGTCCAATAGATACGCCATCTCCATTCACTATTACACTCCGTCAACCTTCACCGTTATTTCGGAGGATGCTTCCTGGGGCAAGGCTCAGTCAACATGGGGAACGAAATCGGATTACGCCACTCTGAACAAGTATATGGATCTTATCTACGACACCTATGTTGCGAACGGAATCCCCGTCATCATCGGCGAATATGGTTGCACCACCTCGAACAAGACGGACGAAACGGTCAGGGAGTATCTGACAGCCGTCTGCGAAGCGGCTTATACAAGAGGCATGTGCCCGGTTCTCTGGGACACTCCCGGCGGGTTCTATGACAGAAAGACCTGCACGTTCACCGACTCCGAGCTTCTTGAAGAGTTCATGGAGATTGCAACTATGGACAGAGCAGTTGAAATGTCCGACTATTCGGAAGAACCAGAAGCCACAATCACAGTCACCGCAACCGCTTCCGACGGCAAGGTCAAGCTTTCCTGGACATCAGCGTCAGATGGCGAGTATTCGGTATACTACAAACGCTCAAGCTCCAGCGAATGGAAGCTTGCCTGCACAACCTCGAAGCTCAAGCTGAACATCAGCGGCTTGAAAAACAACACCAGCTATGACTTCAAGATAGTTCAGGGCGATGTTGAATCGGAGGTCGCGACCGCCACTCCGAAAGCATAACAGTTGAATAGTTGAATATGAATTGAATATGAAAAGGCACCCCCGAATTTCCGGGAGTGCCATTTTTTGTGAAGGTTTATTGATATGCTCTGTATTCCTCTTCCGCCTGCGCTATTGCGGCTTCTATCTTACTGGGCTGAGTGGGCAGGTCGCCGCTTCCGCTTTTAGTGACAACATCCGTCCAGGCTTCGCCGTCGAAGAGGACAATTTCCATTCTGAATGATTCGTAATTAATCATGGCGTTATCCTCCTTGTCAGTTCCAGTTGGTGTAGTCTCTCGCCAGCTCACCATAGTAGTAAATCGACTTGCAGAGATCCTTAAGGCTGTCAGTTATGCCCTTGCTTGCGTCATTTTCACTGTTGCAGACATTATAGATATAGGTGTAAACGCTGTAGGTGGTGTAGGTGTTGCCGTTCATGAGAACAGTGAACGTCTTGTACATCTCCTTCGCATAGACCTTGAATTCGACATAGTAGCCGTTACTGTCCTCGCCCACTTCGAGCTTTTCGCCGTCTACTGTGTAAGTAGCCGTGGTGTCGGTTACGTAAACACGGATATAGACTCCGCCATCAAGGGCAAGTGTCTTATCAATGCCGTCTGATTCCTTTGCATAGTCGCTCAATTCAGAAAGACTGAAGTTCGTAACTGGATCTGTCCAGTCTTTGTCCAAACCCTTAATTTGCGTCTGCAAAGCACTTGAACCATTATTATACCATTTCTCCGCATAGTAGCCATAGTTGAGAACCGCTTCGCAAAGCGCTTCTACCTTCTGCCATACTTCAGTTTCGGTTGTTATCGCGTATGCGCAATAATCATAAACCGAGTAGTTGTCAAGCTCAACCTTGTTGGTGCCGTCCGTAAGGTAGGCATTGATTGATGAATTAATCTGGGTCGGGTTGACATAGACAGTATAGTGATAGTAGGTCACATCATCGATTGTCTTCTGCTCCGCGGCGTCATACTTCACATAATATGTGTCATCCGCAAACTTAGCCATCAGATAGTAGTCATCCGGATTCGTGACATCATCCATTGTAAAGTAATATGTAACGCCGATTTCGCCATCCAGCGTCAAAGCCTTCCCATAGAACGACGGCAGGGTCACCGTCGTTCCAGTTGCCACATTTCCCAGCGCGAGATAGCCTTCATATGGATAAAGGCTCAAAGTTGTGGTATCATATGTATAAGTAATAACCTTATTATTAACAGTGAAAATGTAGCCATAGTAGCCACTGGTGCCGTCGTAGATTGCCGTAGCCTCGTCCGCGCAGACCATAAACAGTCCGCCATTCTGACCAGCAGTACCAGCGTCGCTATTCGTGACATCTACAAGATAGTTGACACCATCATAGTAAACGACATTCCACATATGGCTACCGCCTGATGAGCCATCCGACATATTATAGCCGGTGACAGTTATACAATCAACTCCACAGAGATCGCAAAGATACTGAAACGCTTTAGAATAGCCCTCGCAAACGACTTTTGTCTCTTCATCCTGATCGAAGACATACACAAGCTGCCAGATATCGCCATACGGATAATTAGAGTCCGCAGCAGCGTCATGATCATATGAAGCCAGCTCGCAGATAATCTCCTTGAAAGCATTTATCTTGTCAATTTCGGTGTAGTATTTATAGGTTTCAGCAATTTCCTGAGCATACTCCGCCGCGGCTACAGCAGTTGCAACTTTTTCTGAATCGACGGTAGTATTGTCGGTGTCCTGATAGTCGGATGCGACATAAAAAGTAAATGTAATCGTAACAGCAAAATATGCAGAATAGGTATAACCACTTGTGCTTGTTTCCATTCCCGTTTGCTTATCGAACCAATACATCTCATAAGGACAATCATGAAGAAGATAATTGACAAGTGTACTTGATGAAAAAGTACTGGAGAAAGCACTCCATGCGTCATTGCCTGTAGACACTCCATAATATGAAGCAGTATATGTTACTGGTATAGAAACAACAGCCGACGTCTCTTCGCCGGAGGCAATCTTTGCTACTGCACTTTTCAGCTCTTTGTATATATCAAGCATGGCGCCTGAAAGCGCATCTTCGCCTGTATAGGTGGCGGCGGTCATTATGCCGTCGTTGGAGCTTATGCCGAAGAGCTGTTCTACGTAGCCTTCAAAGAGCTCGTCGTTGCTGGGGTCTTCGGTGTCGTCAAGGGTCACCGTGTCGGTGACATAGACGTACTCTGTTACCTCCTCCGAACCGTCAGCAATAGCCGACAATGGCAAAACCTGAGCCATCATCGTCAGTGCCAGAAGCACGGATAAAAGCCTTCTTAATTTCATTATGTCTGTCCTCCAAATATCTTAAACTACAAACTCTTCTCCTATTTTTATAATTATAACATGTCACCCCCCCGCCATGTCAACAGTTTTTACAAAATTCCAGGCAAGGAAGATAAATTTGTAGTAGAGGGCTGAGGGTGATAATAAAAATCTCTCCTGAATATGAACCGTCCCGACCCCGAAAGTCAGACAGAAGGTCTGACAAAATCGAGGTCGGGACTTCTAAAAGTGAAAGTGCCGTGTGCCAATAAATGAATTTTTACGCCACTTCTTCAAACTGGCTGTTATACAGCTCGGCATAGAAGCCGCCTTGCTTAAGAAGCTCCTCATGCGTGCCCTGCTCGACGATGTCGCCGTCATGCATTACGAGTATAATATCGGCATTCTTTATAGTCGACAGACGGTGGGCGATAACGAAGCTTGTGCGCTTCGAGGTCAGTTTATCCATAGCTTCCTGAGTAATCATCTCGGTCTTGGTGTCGACGCTTGATGTCGCTTCATCCAAAATCAGCATCGAGCTGTTCTGAATCATGGCTCTTGCGATTGTCAGAAGCTGTTTCTGACCGGCGGAAATCGCCGTGTTGTCGCTGAGAACTGAGTCGTAGCCGTTCGGAAGCGCCTTGATGAAGCTGTGGATTCCGCAAGCCTTGCATGCCGCCTTCATCTGCTCGTCGGTGACGCCTTCGGTGTTATAAAGAAGATTCTCCCTGACTGTTCCCTCAAAGAGCCATGTGTCCTGCAAAACCATTCCGAACTGGTTGTGGACATTGCTTCTCGGGACATTCTGCGTGGGAACTCCGTCGATGAGGATTTCACCGCCGGTTGGTTCAAAGAACCTCATCAAGAGATTTACCATAGTCGTCTTGCCGGCGCCTGTCGGTCCGACGATAGCGACCTTCTGTCCGGGCTCGACCTTCACGCTGAAGCCATGGATAATCTCCTTTTCGGGAGCATTAGGATATGCGAACTTAACATTGCGGAACTCGACTTCGCCCTTGACGTTCTCGATAATTTCAGTCTTATCCGACTCATCGTCCATCTCTTCTTCAGCCAAAAATTCAAATACTCGCTCTGAAGCGGCGGCGCAGGACTGAACCTGAGTCATAGCCTGGGAAATCTGGCGAAGAGGAGACTCGAAGAGTCTTGTGTAAATCAGGAATGCGGTGATGACGCCGAAGCTGATGTTTCCGTTGATAATCTGAGCCGCACCGACGACGCAGACCGCAACATAGCTGAAGTTGCCGATGAATGTCATAATCGGCTGCATGAGTCCGGAAAGGAACTGCGAACGGAAGTTGGCATTCTTGACCGCCTTGTTCATCGAAGTAAATGTATCCTTGACCTCGCCCTCGGCGTTGAGGATTCTAATAACATCGTGACCGGTGTACATCTCTTCAATGTAGCCGTTCAGGATGCCTAAGTTCTCCTGACGTGCTGTAAAGTACTTCTGCGAATGGCTCATGATTACTACCATAAGAACCATTCCGACTATTGTTGCCAGAACGGTGGTAGTAGCCATGATAGCGTTGGTGTAGTACATCATGATGAGGCAACCGATGAACTGTGCGATCGCGGTGACAAGGTTCGACAGGCTGTTTGACATAGCCTGACCTATCATGTCGACATCGTTTGTCATTCGGGAGAGAACGTCGCCGGCGGCGTTGCCCGAGAAGTACTTTAAGGGAAGTCTGTTAATCTTTGAGCTGATGTCTCCACGGAGTCTCTTTGAAGTCCTCTGTGTGACTGTCTGCATGATGTAGTGCTGTAGGAAGCTGAAGAGTGCGCTCGCAAGATAGATTCCTAAAAGCAGGAGTGCAACGCTCAGTATTCCGTCCATATCGATAGTTGTCGTCAGACCGTCATAGATGTAGTCGGTAAGGCGGCTTATCTGGTTAGGTCCTATAATCGTCAACACCGCACCTGCGGCGGCAAGGACGAGTGCAAAAACTATGATTCCTGTCTGGTTGCTGATGTATTTAAGAAGCCCCAAAAGCGCTCCTTTCATGTCTTTGGCACGTCTTGTGTCTCCTCTTGAGCCGCCACGTCCCATAGGACCACGACCCATCGGTCTTGAATTAGATTCTGGCATAATCAGTCACCTCCTTATTCATTCACCGCAAGCTCGTCTTCCGAGAGCTGTGACAGCGCTATCTGCTGATAAACCTGGCAGTTCTTCATGAGCTCATCATGAGTGCCGATTCCTGCAATTTCGCCTTCGTCGAGGACAACAATCCTGTCGGCGTGGCGGATGGTTCCGATTCTCTGGGCAACTATAAGGCAGGTTGTGCCGTCAAGGTCTGTCTTGATTCTCTGACGGAGTGCACGGTCGGTCTTGTAGTCAAGAGCCGAGAAGGAGTCGTCGAAGATGAGGATTTCCGGCTTGCCGGCAACCGCTCTTGCGATGGAAAGACGCTGTTTCTGACCGCCCGAGACGTTGGTGCCGCCTGCTGAAATTCTGCTCTGAACGTCATCATCCATAGCATGGACGAAGTCGGAAGCCTGAGCGATGTCCAGAGCGTTTTCCATTTCCTCATAGGTGATGTTGTTTCTCGTCGAACCGAATTTCAGGTTGCCCTCAACGGTATCTGAGAATAACGTCGCCTTCTGCGGAATATATCCGACTTTCTTGTAAAGCGTCTCGAAATCGTACTTTGAAATCTCTTTGCCATCAAGAAGAACCGTTCCCGAAGTGGCATCATAAAGCCTTGCGGCAAGACCGCCTAAAGTCGATTTACCCGAACCGGTAGCGCCGATGACGGCAACCGTTTCGCCCTTCTTAGCTGAGAAGGTGATGTTCTTTAAGCAATCCTCCGAAGCGTCGGGATAGCGGAAGGAGACATCTTTAAATTCTATAGTGCCGGTTTCTGTGGAAGTGGTTTCATTGCCCTCTTTAACGGCAATATCCGAATCGAGAACTTCGTTGATTCTTGTAGCGGAAACCTGTGCACGGGGAAGGAGCATGAATATCATCAGAAGCATTACAAACGACATGATGACATAGAGCGCATAGGAGCTGAACGAGACGACCTCGCCGAGCATGTTTGAACGCTCGGAAATTGCCGTTGCGATTTCAGCGGCGGTTCCGCTCAGAGGCACCTCGATATTGTTGATAAGAATTGCGCCGACATAGTAGATTGCAACGCTGACGCCGCTCTGCACGAACATCATGATAGGCGACAGAACCGCCATTCCACGACCGGTGAAGAGCTGTGTTTTCATGAGGCTTGTGTTAGCCTTGTCGAACTTCGATTCCTGGTAATCCTCGGCGTTGAAGGCACGGACAACTCTGATACCGTTCAGGTTTTCTTCGGTAATTCTGTTGACGTCATCAATCTGCTTCTGGACGATTCTGAATTTCGGAATCATGATTGCGAGTATCACAATCAGTGCTCCGACGACGATTACAACCGCCGATGCGACTACAACCGAGAGCTCCCAGCTCTTGCCGACTATCTTGATTATCGCCCAGATAGCCATGATAGGTGCACGGATGAGCATCTGAAGTCCCATCGAGATTATCATCTGAATCTGGGTTATATCGTTGGTGGTACGGGTGATTAAGCTTGCGGTCGAGAACTTCTTTATCTCACCGGGTCCAAAAGAAGTGACCTTGTCGAAGAGCTTTGCTCTGACGTCATAGGAGAAGTCCGCCGCTATCATAGCAGACAGATATCCGACAATGACCGTCAGCAATGCACTGCACAAAGCGCAGGCGAGCATCTTGCCACCTGCCACAAAGTATTGCGACAGCTCGGTTACCTCACTGCTGATTAAAACTGTGATTTCAGCGGTGTAATCGGGCAGACGCAAATCAAAATAAACCTGACCACAAACAAGCAGCACGCACAGAAGTGCGAGCCACCTGTCCTTGGTCTTCATATTTCCAAAAATATGAAGCATATATGGGTATTCCTCCTTGAAAATTTTGCTTCAAAATGTTTTATAACGGTAAATCTTTCTTCTGGAATCTGACTGCGCCGACTGCGTAGCAGACCACAGCTATTACAACCAAAGCTATAAGCTTCGGAACGAAAGCATAATCAACGGCACCGGAGCCGACTGTTCCGAGGGCTTCGACATCGAAGAGCCCGACAATAGTCAGATTGTTGAAGGTTCCGAGCATTTCGGTGCCTATTCCCATGCTGACCATAGTCTCGGAACCGAACATTCCGAACAGTGAGCAGAGGAAGAACCAGACATTGAGTCCTCCACCGAGAGCCATTGCGTTCTTGCTGAGGTTGAATACACAGCTTGCCATGTAGCAGATGCTTGCCATAGCCTCCGCTAAGAGATATATTCCGCCGTAGAGAGCCGCATATTTCAGGGCGTCAACTTCTCCTGCAATCGCCTGAGTTGCCACAAGCCTTACTATCAGTCCGCAACCGACCATTATAAGCGGCGTGATTATCATGTATATAAGCTGAGTGATGACAACTGCGCTTCTCTTTGTCGGGGTGGACAGGACATAAGCCATCGAGCCCTTGTCGACCTGGTCTACGAAGAGTTCGTTGCCGGCGAAGATGATGAATAGAATTATCGGGAGTAAGCACATGATGGTGAAGTACATCTGGTTGAGCATAGCACTTGTGTCCATCTCGGTCATGGTGTTGAGCATATCAGAAGACATTCCCATCATCTCAAACATGTTCGTCATCATTGTGCTGACGTCGAGAGTGTCGCCCGTGAAGACGCCTTCGGTGGCGCCCAAAGCATAGACATACTCGAAGTTTGTGATATAGACATCAAGTCCCACATCCGACTCCGAAAGAAGTTCAGCCGATTCTGCAAACTTTTCAACCGACAGATCCAGCTCATCCGACTGTGCCGACATCATCTCAAAAACGGTTTCGTACATGCTGGTGTCATCGGACGATGCGAAATCTTCGTAGCTCAAATCGGTTCCCATCATCTCGTCATATGCCGCTAAGACATACAGATGGCTATAGAAGTCGGTCTGGGCGTCGGTATAATCTGCAGATTCCGTTCCGGCGATGAGGTTTCCGGCATATGTCGTGACAATCGTCATCAGACACAGGACAACCGTGCAGGCAATTAAGAGAACTCTGTTTGCACGGAAGCTCTGCTTGAACAGCGGCACGGAAAATACTTTTGTTACTTTCATTCTCTCTTCTCCTCTTGATAGATATTCATAAAGTACTGCTCCAGATTCTCGTGGTTTTCGTCGACAGAGACTACCTCAAGATTTTGAAGAGCCTTGAAAAGCCTGTCGGTTTCGCTTGCAAGAATACTAAGTCTGGCTTCGTTTCCGAATAAGCTCGCTTCGGGCATTCTTTCTGAGAATTTCCTGGCAGAGGGCTCGTTTCCGAAGACGATTTTATAGTTTCGCTTGGTTCCGTGCCGGAGCTCAGATAGACTCAAAACGCTTTCAATCTTTCCGTTACCAATTATGGCAACACGGTCGCAGACATCTTCAATCTCCTCAAAGATGTGACTCGACATAAAGATTGTTCTGCCCTTTTGCTTTTCCTCACGGACAAGTTCGAGGAATGTTTCTCTCATCAGCGGGTCAAGACCTGTAGTCGGTTCGTCCATGATAAGGATTTCCTTGTCGCCCATAAGAGCCGCAACGATGGCGGTTTTCTGCTTCATGCCCTTGCTCATTCGCTTCAGGTTTGCCGAAGGGTCAAGTCCGAGCTTGTCGATAAGATAATTCATATATGAAAAATCTTTGACTCCCAGGAACTCCGCCTGAACCTTGAAGAAGTCGGTACCTGTCTTGACATCCGGGAAGGCGATTTCGCCGGGAATGTAGCTTACACTCTTCATGACTTCCGGGGCGTGGTCCCACGGGTTGAGACCGTTTATGGTAACTTCACCCGAATCGGGCTTTAAAAAGCCCATCATGTGGCGGATGGTAGTCGTCTTGCCGGAGCCGTTGGTTCCTAAGTATCCGAAAACCTCGCCTTTTTTGATATCGAGAGAGATATCGAAGACACCACGCTTCATACCGTAGTCCTTCGTGAGATTTTGTACGGAAATTACTGATTCGCTCATCTGCTCACCCCTTCAAAATGATGCCCGGTGTCGTAGAAGCTCATGAAATAGTCTTCGAGAGTAAACGGAATCTCGACAAAGTCGGCGACGCTGTAATCTCCTAAGCATTGTGTCAGCTCGCCGACACGGTTTGCTTCAATCTGGACTCTTGCACGGAGCTTGTCGTGGTTCTTTGAAGTAAACCGGAACGGCTTTTCGATGAACCGTAGGTACGAGCCCTCGTCTCTGAATGAAACACGATAGATTCTGTCATGGCTCGCTTTCAGCTCATCCGACTTGAATTCCGAAGCTATTTTGCCGTCACGGATTATTGCAATCCTGTCGCAGGAAGCGTCGACCTCGTGGAAGATGTGGGACGAAAGAAAGATGGTCTTGCCCCGGGATTTTTCTTCTTTTACGAAGTCGATAAACGTCTCCTGCATGACAGGATCCAATCCGGAGGTGGGTTCGTCTAAAATCAGAATATCCGGGTCGTGCATGAAAGCTGTCACGACTGCGAGTTTACGTTTGACACCGAGGCTCATCCTTTTAATACTGATGTTCGGGTCGAGGTCGAACTTGTCGAGAAGCATCTTTAAGTAATCGTCGTTTTTGGTGTTGCGCATACCCTCCATCATCTTAAGGAAGCCGGTTCCGGAAAGTCCCTGCGGGAGGGTGACTTCACCGGGAAGATAGCCGACGGTGTTTTTAAGCTCGGCTGAGTAAGACCAGCTGTCTTTACCAGAAATAGAGGTTTTGCCTTTTTCGGGCTTTGAAAAGCCCATTAAATGTCTTATTGTAGTCGTCTTTCCGGCACCGTTAGGTCCCAAAAAGCCGTAACATTCGCCTTTTTCAACCTGAATAGACACATCAAACACGCCACGACCTTTGCCGTAGTCTTTTGTCAGATGGTCTACAGAAATTACCAGCATAAAATTCCTCCTTGTTATTATCCAACAACCTATTGTATAATTCCAATTATACTCAGTCAGAATCGGGTGTCAACCATCAATTTTTTTGGAGCTGTCGAATAGTTCGCAGACGGTTCAATTACGAAAAATACTTGCAAAATTGCTTGTAATTATAATCCTTTTCCGGCTTGCAGAGAACTGCGAAGTCTATCGAGTCAAAGAACGCTTCAGCAGGCTTTCCTGAGTATGAAAAACCGATAATCGCCTTATAAAACAGCCTTGCCACAAGGCTTGCGTCGTTTCCGTAAATTCCACAGCCGAATGCGCCGAAAATCAGGTGGCGATATTTTTCTGTTGCGGCAACCGTCAACATTCCACGGATTCTTGATTCGAGCATGTCTTCATACTCGCCTTGCGACATTCCTTCGAGACCCATGCGAATCATAGGTGCGGCACAAGTCATAACTGTTACCGGGAACGGCTCGGAAAGAGTTTCGGAGGATGAGTCCTTTATAACTTCGACATTATGCGACATCACGATTCCGTTTGAGCCCATATGTGTCTTGAACGAGTTGTTATAGTCATAATACTTCTTTGCGTTATCGCTTTCGAGTGACAAAAGAAGCGATGAGCGCCTGCAAAGGTCTTCCTCCTGCGCACTTGCGCCCTTCCTGGTGTGACCTCCGGGCTCGGTTGCGCTTGCAAGATTGAGAACAAGCACCTTCGGCGAGAAATCGCCTGCATCTTTCGTTTCCTGGTATCTTCTCTTTGCCAGAACAAGTGCGTCCTCGTTTTCACAGCTGAAAATCCGGCTGATGTCACGTTCTTCGTGAGTTTCTGTGACCGGCGCCGACTTTTCAACGGCTTCGATATCCTCGGGAAGATAGACTTTTGCTTCTCTCATATTTTCGGAAGAATATCTGAGAGTAATCTCCCTGCCGGCTTTTTCGTAACTGCCTTTTTCGAGAATACTGAGTGTGTCGTCAAGAATCCGGATGTTTTCTGCCCTGCGCTTCTCTCTTTCAGCGTCACGAGCCTTGATTTCTTCTTCTGTCAAGCCTCTGTTTTCGGCTTCACGCATTCTTTCGGCAAGTTCTTTCATCTTTTCATCAGGCATTTCAGGGATTCCTTTCTTTCAGTTTCCGGAAAACATCGTCCGACGGCTCACGGATATTCAGATCCGCAACCCTGTCGAAGGCGGTGTGCCCCGGGTTAATCTGGACAATTATGGCGTCGCTCCGCCGGTGATTCCAATAAACTCCGCCGTAGTAGCCGTTTGTGCCGATTACTATAATCAGGTCTGCCTTTGAAATCCACTCCTGCGCTTTCTGGACGCCGTCGTTCCAGAGACCGATGTGGCTGTAGAGCTCCCACGGGAGAATTGTCCCTCCGCAGGAATCGCATTTGGGAAGCTCATCCTTGTTCCATATCTCATAGCCGTCAAAGTGCTTGCCGCAGTCCTTGCAACGGTTAATCTGGAAGCTACCCTGAATCTCGGCGACATTCTGCGTGCCGGCTATCGTGTGCATACAGTCCTCGTTTGTCGTGATAACGCCCGTAAGCTTGCCTTCACGCTCCAGGTCGGTAAGCGCATAGTGGCTGAGACTCGGCTTGTAGTGATGCATGGCTTCGACATATGATGTAAGAAACGACTCGCTTTCAAAGCTGCCGCCCGGGCGGATGGTGCGTGAAAGCTGGGAGTAGGTAACTCCTCCGCCGGAAACCGAGATTCCCGCACCGGTGATTGCGACAATATGCTGGCTTTTATCAATATACTCTGAGAATTTACTTATCTTATCGTCTGAGTTTGATTTAGAGAACATCCTTGATTTTCTCCCATCCATTCATTACTTCGTCCAAAACCTCTGCGGCGTCGGCACGGATATTCCAGGTTGCAACAGAATCAAGCGGAGTTTCCGAAGGATTTATCTGGACGAGTGTGGTGCCCTTGCGCATCTTTCTGAGGTACTCATCGCTTCTGAATCCCGTTGTTCCGATGATTATAACCAAATCCGCCTCGGAAATCATTTCAGCCGCCTTTTTCATGCTTTCTTTTGAGACCTGCTCTGACAGTTTATTATCCCGGCAGAAGGTTGTCGGCATAAGTGGCGAACCGCATTTTTCACAGGTTGGAGTGTGCCCTTCGTTCCATCTTTCGTAGCCGAAATATCTTTCTCCGCAGTTTACGCAGATATTGTCCCCGAAGCTTCCCTGAAACTCGACGACGTTTTTCGAGCCGGCTATCGTGTGAAGGCAGTCCATGTTCTGGGTTACTATCCCATAAAGCAAACAATTCTCTTCAAGGGTTGCAAGCTGTTTGTGAACCTTACTCGGACCTTTTACAAATGTGGCGTCAAGGAAGGAAGTCTTGACTATTTTATAGAAATCATCCGGATTGCTTTTCACAAATGAAGGTGAGAGGACATTTCTTGAGTTCATGAGTCCCACGCTCTGCTTGAGGCGCCTCATGCCATATAAATAGGAGATACCTGCGCCTGTTACTGCGACTGTCCTGCTGCTTTTATCCATGTATTCTCTGAGTTGTTCCGATTCGTATCTCATAAAATCATCTCCATACATTTTAAATGTGCCTATAAACACCGACCCACCAAATTGTGTTACTCTTCGGTGGGCGATGCTTTATCTATATGTGGTTCGTGGAGGTATTTGCTATCAACATTACTTCCAGGTGAAGTTTTCCTTTCCCGCACCGAGCTCGAAGAAGTATTTACTGATTCCGAGGTCGGCTTTTGCGAAGGATGCGTCGGGAACGGTCATCGAAACTTCATTTCCGGAGCCCTTTACTGTGAATTCCTGGCGGTTCATGCCTGTGGGAGCCAGAAGTGCGGCTTCAACTCCCGCCTTGAACCAGTCGGGGGCTTCGCCGTCATAGGAAAAGACTTCGCTTACTGACTTTGACTTGTGCGGAACGCCCTGCTCCATTCCGTAACCGACGGCTACTACTCCGATAATCTTTGAATTATCCGGAGAATTGGAATTCTTTCTTGCATTCTTTTTGCTGTACATTCCGCCAATCCACCAGGTGTTGAGACCCAGAGTCTGAGCATACAGCATAAGGTCGGCACTGACATATCCGAGCGTCTCATCGGTGGAAGCCTTGTCGGGACCGGCGAGAATCATATAGTTCAGGACGTTCTTCGACATGGTTGCAGCCATGATTCCGGGCATTGCCTCCTTGTTGTCGGTGACAAGCTCGATGTTGAGGGCATACTTTGAGTTATTCTCCTCAATTCTTTCGTTGAGCTTCTCTACAACGTCCGAAGGAAGCTTGTCAGTCTTATACTTGCGGACGGAGTGCCTTTCCTTCATTGCCTTTCTCATTGCTTCCTGCGTTGGTTCGTAATTTGCCATGATAGTGCCTCCTTGCGTCTTTCAATAATTCAGATCAAACATAGTTGGTGCTCAGGGAAACTGTGAGGTCTCTTGCCTCCGCTTCGCCACTCTGACTATAGCCGATTGCGGCGGCGGAAACAGGCTTGAAGCCTTCCGGGATGCCCATCTTTGCACACATCTCTTTATTTCTTGCAAGACCCTGAACAGATCCCCAGAGATAGATATTTCCCAGTCCCGCATCGGTTGCGGCAATCAGCATATTCTCGATGATGCAAGCGGAGTTGGCATATTCAATTCCCGGTGCCATCTGCTCCTCCGAGGCGGAAACGATGATAACCGCAGGTGCTCCATAGAAGAAATCTCTCACTGGCATCTTCATAGCCGCGGCAGTGGACTGATTGATTTCATCCAGTAGCTCCCTGTTTGTGCATACAGTCAGATGCAGAGAATCCCTCTTGCCTCCACCGATTGGAGCCTGACAGCCTGCCTTGACTATAGTGTCAATAACTTCCTTTGGAACAGCCTTGTCAGGGTCAAAGTTCCTCGTTGATTTTCTTTTTGCAATTGCTTCCAATGTTTGCATATAAATTCCTCCTTGATATATGTCAGATTTATTTATCACGTTCCCACAGTCGGAATGTGGTCACATAAGGGCAATCCTCCGGCAGTGTGGTGTTAAACAGTGCCGTGTACAAAGTCAGCTTTCCGCAGTGGTTGCACTTCTTGAACCGCTCCTCATACACACGGCACAGGTTCGTTTGAGTGTCAAGATATTCGCAAGGGTTATCATAATGAATGATTACCTTGCCGTCGGAGCCGACAGAGCGGGTATAACAGCATTTTCCGCAGCGAGTGCAAAGAGAATCCCAGTCATCCCGCCACTTGAGCCATTCTTTGAATATGCTTACGGCATATCCACCAGCTGAGCCACTCATACATCCGCTCTCCTCTCCGACAAAAAATACGGGAAGATTTGTCTTGACTTTATCCAAAACCTATTGTATAATATATATTATACTCAGTCCGAAAGAGTTATCAACCCCCAATTTTTTCGGAACTGTCGGATGATCTTAAAGAGGCGATTTTTAGATGAAGAAACAACCGGAAATCACAGAAAGAACAAGGCAGAGGTTTGTGGATGCCTTCTGGAAGCTGGCACGGACGAAGCCGATTTCGAAGATTGCCGTGAGCGAATTGACCAGGCTTGCCGGCTACAACCGCAGTACCTTCTATGAATACTTTTTGGACACCGACGATTTATTGTCCTACGTTGAGAACAAGCTTATCGGTGAAGTCAAGGAAGTGGCTCAGGAATCCATATCTGACGAGAAACCGCCAACGGAATTTTTCCGGATGGTCTTTTCTGCTATGAATGAGGAGATTTATATTCTCTTAGGTCTGAACGGCGACTCAAGCTTCCTTTCAAGAGTCAGAACCGAGCTTGTTCCACTTACCTCCCGGTACATTCCCGTAAAACCCGATTCGGAGAATTTCGACTATCTTGTCACATTTGTAAACTCCGCCATGTTCGGGTTGCTTGAGCGCTGGCATGAAAACAATAAAGACATCAGCCCGGAGGAAATCAGCGAGCTGATGCAGAGATTGGTGTATGGCGGCATGAGGGGGTATCTTGACGGGAGAACTGTAATAGAGCGCAACTGAGAGGACAAATCTTTTTGAACGCCCCAAAAGCCCTTCTGCAGAAACGGAAGACTGATATACCTTTCCAAAATGCCAAAGCAACAAGGGAGCCGAACATGGCTCCCTTTAGTATTCTCCGATAATCAATCCTTCTCCTTCGGCTTCATCCCCCAGAAAACGACATTCATGAGAACGACAATCACTGCAACAACAGCCATGGACACCCAGAAGCCAATATTCAATCCGAGAAATTCTGTAGTACCAAATAATATCAACCAAATATCTGTCCAGTTCATGATTTAACCTCCTTTATAATAGTTCGCCGTAATGGCGGACGTAAGCTTTTTTCAGGCTTGTAGCCAGTAGCATATAAAGCAGGATGCAGGGAATCAGGTAGAGGAAGTAGCTCGCTGGCAGTGCGACAAATCCGAGCAATGTGCCGAACGGCGTGAACGGAATTATCGTGAGGACTGCGATTCCCGTCATCGTCATGAGAGTAAGCGGTGCGGAAGCGTGACTCTGGATGAACGGGAGCTTCGGAGTACGAATCATGTGAATAACGAGTGTCTGACTCCACATTGATTCAACGAACCACCCGGCTTGGAACATCGCCATATACCTGAATTGCAAATCCGCAAGCTCTGCGCCGCTGAAATGGTTTGCAAGGTCGTTATAAAGAACGCCGCCGGAAACAAACATCGGGCAGAAGACGAAATACATGAAGATGTATGTTGTGAAGTCGAAGATTGAACTTGTAGGACCTATCCATATCATGAAGCTTCCAACGCTTGAGGCATCCCATTTTCTCGGAA
>JAJQHD010000015.1 GCA_021199855.1 Oscillospiraceae bacterium | reverse complement strand
GTTCTCGGAAAATATTCAAGACCTGTCTTATGACGGGTGAGCCTGAAAGGGGAGCTGTCAGCCGAAGGCTGACTGAGGGGTTTCCGCTACACATCCACCGCCCGTCTCGACTCAATCCTCTGCTCCCCGACGATGGCGTAGAGTTCCTCTTTCGTGGCGGAGTTGTCATAGGTCATATACCGGACGTGGAGGATGTCGCCCTCACGGAGGGTGTTGTCGCCGTGGCTGTCTACCTCGGCGCCGGCGGTTTCGCCGTGCTTCACGGACAATACAAACAGGTTCTGCGGCCAGAAGATATCACGAATCTGCTTTCCGACGGCAAAGGTGTTTCTGCCGACGGTTACAAATGTATCGATGACCTTCGGGACCTTGCCGTAGTTGATTTCACGGATTCTTCCCGCAACAACCTCTTCGTTGATGGACTCGGCGCCCATTGCTTCTGTAACTATGTAGGACAGCGCCGCCGCCAAAATTACCGGGAGAATGTTTCCGGAGCAACCTAAGGCTTCAATCGAAAAGACCATCGCCGTAAGCGGGCACTTCATCATGCCGGAAATTCCGGCGGTGATTCCGAGTATTACGATAGTGCTGTAGTACTCCGAGCCAATCCAGCCTGCTCCGACGGCAACTTTGGCAACGAGCGAAGCGACAAGTGCACTGAGAGCGATTATCGGGACGAACATACCGCCGTTGATGCCGGTGTTGTTTGCCGCAAGAAGCATTGTCGCCCTATACAGGAGAATCGCCAGAATTATATACCAGATAACATTGCCCTCGAGCAAACTGTCAACCAAATCGTGTCCGGTCGAGATGAAGTCATAGGAAATGAGACCGAAGGCAAAAGTCAGCATGAAGACTATGAAGATTTTGAGCCTTAAACTCATCGCCGACAGAGTCTCACCGATGAACCTTCTCATCACCTTGAAGTATCTCAGGAAAACGACCGACATAAGTCCGACGACAATGGCGCAGATGGCGATTACCCAGAGCTGTGAGTTGCCGATTTCCAGGACAAATTCGGAAATCCCCGGGAACATGTCGGCTTCCATTCCGAGAAGCGGGCACATCCACCGGACGGTGATTGACGAGAACATTACAGACGTGAATAATCATTGGGCTGATTCTCTGGTGAGCCTCCTCGATTGCGAACATGATTCCGGCAATCGGGGCGTTTGTCGCCGCAGTGAATCCGGCGCAGGCGCCGCCGGTCATAACGTACCTGTCCCACGCCTGGTCCTTCTTGGCAAGGGTTTTTACCGTTCCTCGACCGATTGCTGTACCAATCTGGACGCTAGGTCCTTCGCTTCCGAGAGGAACTCCCACGAAGAATGTCGAAAGCGAAGCCAGAGTTACTCCGATAAGGTTCTTAAACCAGTTGAACCGGATTCCGCCTCGCAAAATTCCGATAGCCGTCGGGATTCCGCCGCCTTTAAGGTTCGGCGTCTGCTTGTAGACATAGGCAAGAATCGCCGCCATCGCTCCTAAGACCGCAATCGCAGGAATGACGAGCACCGGTTTCTCACGGACAGACGAATAGACACTTTCAGACAGATTTATAATTTTAGTAGCCGCAAAGCGGTACAGGACGATAAACCCTCCGGTGATGGTACCCGCAATAAAGCTGAATATCAAAGCCGGCAAGGCAATATTTTTGACGTAATTTAAGTTGCGTTTGAACATTTACGAGATTTGTGCTCCCTTTGTTGTGTTATTTCTTATTGTTTCTTCTTAAAGAACAGCACTCCCAGACAATTCGGTCCGCAGTGGCAGGAGACGGTGCAACCGGCGTAGGTTTCGAGGATATTCTCGTCCTCAAACGGCTGGAGCTCCTTGACTAACGCGCGAACTTTCTTGACAATGTCGTCAGGAACGTGCGAATGGGTGATAAAAATCCTTGACGTGTCGATGTCGTCTCTTCCCGCAAGTCTTCCGCGGACATAGTCGAGTATTGACTTCTCCATCGCGCCGCGGTACTTCTTCCCGACAATCATTGTTCCCTCGGAAACGACAATCTCAGGACGGATTTTCAGAAGATTTGTGCCGAATGCAGTCACTCCACTGCATCTTCCGCCTTTTTGCAGATAATCAAGAGTCTGCAGAACGAAGCTGACATCAAGTCTCTCTTTCATTTCGTTCAGCTTGTCGGCGATTTCGGAAGCGGAAAGCCCATCGTTTGCGAGCTCCCTTGCCTTAATAGCCAGGTGACCGGAGCCGGTTGAAAGATTCCGCGAATCAATCGGGTAGACATGCCCAAGCTCCTCGGCGGCTATGCAGGCATTCTGATAGCAGGACGAGAACTCGCTTGAGATGTTGATGTGAATAATCTCATAGCCCTGGTCGACATACGGCTTGAAAACGTCCTCATACTCGGAGACCGACACAGCAGAGGTCTTCGGGAGAACTCCCGTCTTTCCGATGTAGTCGAAAATCTCAAGCGGCGTGACATCCACGCCATCCCGCCTCATCTCTTCACCCAAGATAGTTCCGAGCGGAACCGGCTTGATTTCGTACTTCTCGTATAACTCCGGACTCAGGTCGCATGTTGAGTCGCAGGTTACGATTATTTTGTTCATCAATATCACCTCATATTACATCAATTCTAAAAAGTCATTCACGCTGATTATTCTCGGGTCGGTTACGTTGGATTCCAGAAAATCCTTGTCTCCGGTAAGGAACAAGTCAGCATGAGCGTCAAGTGCCGCTCTGAGAATAGGGCGGTCCTTCAAATCACGAATCTCCTTTTCGATATCAAGTTCTATTTCAGGCGTCCGAACCAGTCGGATATACAAAAGCGCATTGTAAAGGAAAGCTTCCATCTCGGTAACACGATGTGGAAATTTCTCTCTGAACTTTCTGTGCAATTCATCCACAACATAATCGCAGACAATCGGCTGAAACGGCGGGCTGATAGCTTTGTAAAAAGCCGAAGCAACCTTGCCGTTCGGGAAAAGCGCCGCTGAAATAATTATATTGGTATCGAGCATCACTTTCATTCTTCATTTTCCTCACGTCTTGACGCAGTAATCCACTCCGCAACATCATCTTCTGATGTAAAGCCGGCATTTTCTGCTTCTCCACGCATTTGTTCCTGAAATTTTTGCATAGCATAAACAGCCGAGTTGACTATTTTTACCGTTCCGTTTTCAAAAATAAATGTTACTCTGTCTCCGGTTGAAATTCCCAAAGCCGTTCTTATGTTCTTCGGGATTGTTACCTGTCCTTTGGACATGACCCTTGCATCGTTCACTAATACACCAGGCATATATAGACCTCCAGTCTGAAAAAGTAGGAAAGTAGGAATTTCCTACTTTTATTATATCCTATCTTCGGTTTAATGTCAACTGATTTCTACCTCCACCTCGTCGGCAGTTCCGCCTCCAGCGTTCTTGTCTTCGGATAGGGCGTGAACTGGACGTAGCTGTCCGAGAGCTCGTCATACTTTAGAGCCGAATTCTTCGCGGCATCTCTTAAATACACTTCCGAAATCACTTCTCCGGTGGCGTCTGTGAGAGTCACCGTTTCAAATTCGCTAAGATTGAATGAGAGCTGGACCAGTCCCACGGCATCGTCCCGGAGGTAATTCTCGCAGACGAGCTTCATCTCTTCGCCGGAAGCAAGAGCGCCGGAAGTGATCGTATAGGCATAGGTGCCGTCGGAAATGGTCAGTCCGGCAAGAGAAACGGTCTCATCGCCATAGTTTTTCAGGGTGATATAGTCCTGATAACTGCCCTTGTAGCAGACCTCGGAAATCCGGAGGCTGGCTGTTTCACAGCTTGTGACAAGGCTGATTTTTATGTTTTTGCCGTAAATTTCGCTCGAAATCTCGACCGTTTCATCGTAGACCTTCTCGCCGTTAATTTCCCAGTACTCAAACTTGTAGCCGTCAACAACCTGGCATGAAAGGGTCTGTGATGTTCCGACAAAGTAATAACCGCTGAAAGTGTACTCGTCGCTGACGTCTATCCGCGCGGTGCTGTAGGTGATTTCGGCGTAATCGGACGTCGTGACACGGACGTAGTAGGTCGAATTTGAATCATATTCCGGGAAGACGGACGAAATCTGCCTTTTAGCGGAGTAGGGTCTGCCCTCGATCCACTCTTTTGCGCTCTCAAGCTCGCTCGAAATGCTCCATGTGGAGGTCGTCCCGGCGTTTCCCGCTTCGACAATCTCGTGAAGGCGCTCGGTGTTTAGTGCGTCAAGCTCATCCGAAACCTTGTCGGAATCGCAGTACCAGTTCATGATGTCGCACAAAATATTGACGAACCGCTCTTTAATATCGTCCCGCTTGCAAAGTGCGATAAGCAGGTCGCTTCTCGTATACTTCTCGCCCTCGTCGTGGACGTCGTCATACCAATCCTCCGGCATCAGCCCGAAGTAGGTCTCGTCAAACAAATCCGAAATATTCGAATCAAAGAAGCTCGAACCATATAGCCCAAGCGCGAAGTCGCTGTCATAGATGAGGAACCGCCACCTGCCATCGAAGACGTCCTCCTCGCTCGACAGGCTTGTGTCGCCCGACACGAATCTATACACTTTGTAATTATTGTTAGGCCAGTCACTGTTGCCGACATAGGCGCACAAGGCGTAGTAGGTCAGCATATTGTCTATATCCAACATTTCTTCGAGCTCCGCAAATATAGCGTCATCGGTCAGATCTTTATATGCATACGCCTGAACCGTCTCCCAGTCGCTCTTCGCTTCTTCATACCGATCTTCATTATTACAATCTGTCATCATGTACTTGCAGCCTTCAAGAATGTCCCAGGTGCCCTGCTCAACTGCGTACTGATGGTCGAGCCAGTCCTCCGAATAGGTGTCCTGAACCCATGCGAAGCCGTAGTACTCGCCATTGAGGAAGACCGCCGCCGCACGGCAGTTCTTGGCATCAAGTCCTGCATCATCAGCGAGAGATGAGATAACCTCATCCCGTTCAAATAAGTAGCCGTTGTCGTTTGCGCCAGCGCGGAGGGAAATCTTGTTATACGACTTGATCTTGTCGCCGTTGACGTCGGTTTCGTCGGTGAAGAACTCATATCTGAACCGGTCGTTTTCCGAGTCGTACTCTTCGCGTGCAAAGAGGCGGATATTCTTCTGACTGTTGGAGCGTGACCATCCGCCATAAATCCTCAGACCGCAAGCCTGAGAGATGACGCAGGTGCCGTCGTACTCATAGACCTCGACGTATGCCGGGCGCTCGCCCTCCATTCCGCTCTGGTTCCAGTTTGCAGGGTCGGTAGGCTCGATGTCGCCCTCCGGATTGGTTGCGAGATAGTCGTCACGCATCTTTCCGGCGATGAAAATTCCGTCCTCGTAATTATAGAGGTAGTCCGGGTCGATGGAAATCGAAAATACGAGACAGTCGAACCGTTCGTCAATGTTCGCTCCCAAAAAGTAGCTCCGGGTGACGGTTTCGGAATAGCTCCCGTCCGAATAGACGGCGCAAGCGCGGATAGTATAAAGAATGCAGTCCTCGCTGTCTTTGACAGAAAGCGTGATTCCGCCCGAATAGCTCTCCCCGGAAGTCTGCGGTTCACTGCCATCGGTGGTGTACAGAATGTCCGTCATTTCCAGATTTCCGGATGCCGCCGCGCTCAAGTAAAGGCGCTGGGTGCTCGAATAGAAGCCGCAGTCGATCGAGAACCGAACCGGCTCCTGGTCGGTTGAACCGACGGAATCAGTAACAAGCGATGAAACGGTTATCTCGGAAGCATGAAAGCTCACCCAGTTCTGCGCAAGAACAGTCACGAAAATCATGACCGCCAGGCACACAGCCACAGCCGCCGTCAGAATAAACTTGTATGCAATTTTTCTACTACGTTCGTTCATGTTATCTCCCGGTAAAGCCGCGCTAAATAAAAAATCTGCTATTGTATATGATAGCAGATTTTGTGGGAAATGTAAAGATAAAATATGGATCTACATCATTGTTGTATTTCGACTTTTTATCGAACTTCTGTGTTGACACTATCACAATTATATGTTATAATGTTACCAGTGAGAGGCTGGTTGCTCTTTCCCTGCGAAGGGAGGTGGAACCTCGATGGATATCGCACAAACCATTCAGCTATTACTTCTTGTTTTAGCAGCCATCAAGTTAGGTCTTTACCTTGGTGAAAACCATAAGAAATAACCGCGCCTGAGTCTTCAGCGCGGCTACTTGGAACATTGTTCTTCATAGAATAGTGGGAAAGGTGACCGTTGCCTGAATTGCTACTTCAGGCAACCCTCTCACTATTTTTATTATACCCCATCCCGGCTGTTTTGTCAACAGTCTTTTTTTATATTTGTAGGGGCGGATATTATCCGCCCGAATGTGGGTGACATGTTATTTTTCACAGCGAAGACCAAAAAACTCCCCACCTGTCTGCATCAGGTGGGGAGATTCATTTTAATTATCCTTCGTTTACAGGAGGAAATTATCTTCTCTTAGAAGCTACAGCAGCAGCAGCAGCGACAGCCATAGGAACGAGTGCGAGAACAATACCAGTAGTAGGATTGGTCTCAGCAGACTCAGAAGCATCGTCGCCAACATTTACGTCGTCAGCATCGTCGCCGTCAGTCTCAGTCTCAGTGTCAGTTTCTTCGATAGGAGCTTCGGTTTCAACTGTGCCTTCATCGGACGGAATGGTTACGATGAGGTTAACTTCAGTTGCCTCGAGTGCATAAGTGCTAGAGTTGGTGTAGTACTTAGTAGCGAGGAGGCTCGAGCTAGCAGAAGTAGCGGTGAGCAACTGTTCGATGAACATAGTGCCGTTGTAAAGACCATAAGTGGAGTTGTAAAGAGCACTTACAGGAACATCGAAGGTAAGAGTGTCAACAGTCTCACCAGCGAGGGTGAAGGTGTCAGCAACTGCATTGTAAAGATCAGAAACTCCATCGCTGTACCAAAGAACAGTACCAGAGGTATTACCAGAAGAGTAAATATCAGAAGTAGTAGCAGCTTCAGCAGTGGTGGTCAGAGTGTAAACAGCATAGCCATAGATGGAATCAGCAAGCTTTACTTCCAAAGTAGCAGTAGCGCCTTCGGTAGAAGCAGCATTGAGCAAGATAACTCTGTTGGTGAGGGTGTGATCCCAGTAAAGAAGGGTGTTAGCAGTAGAAGTCTCGGTGAGGTTAGCAGAATCAGCAGTAGTATCAGCAATGATAACTACGTTGTTGGTAGAGCTGGAAGAACCAGTGGACTTGGAAACGCTGAGAGAGTAGCCATAGATTTCAGATACGCCCTGGGTAGCAGAATCGATAGTTGCGATAACCTGCTGTCCATAGTACATATCCCATACAGGCCACCAAGTAGCCATTGCTTCCCAAGACTCTGCAGTAACATCATAACCAACGGAGCTCCAGTCAACGGTAGCAGTGATGGTCATAGTGGTGGAAGCTGCAACAGCGGTGGACTGAGGAACCATAGCGAAGGACTCGAAGTTAGCCCAAGAAACGAGGCAGTAATCCTGTGCAGCATAGCCGACAGTAACAACCTGCTCATAGGTACCATAAGCAGCGCTGACATCAGTACCGTTAACGGTGTCATAATCAGCAGTGCCCTGGAGGTCAACCTCAACGCCGCCGATGGTCAAGGTGTAGGATACAGGAAGATCGTAATCCGGAGCACCGTCGCCGTCGTCATCGCTAACGAGGGTAGTAGGAAGATCCAAAGTGATGGTGTCACCAGCTACGAGGTAGCCATAGAGACCATAAAGCGGAACAGTGATTGTGTAAGTGGAAGTGCTGGTGGTAGTAGACGTATAGTTATACATAGGAATAGTATAAGTCTCATCAGCAAATGCAGAGATTGCCATTGCAGAGATGGCGAGCACGACTGCCATAACGACAGCCAAGAGCTTTCTCATTTTCATGATAAATTTCCTCCTTAAAGAAATTATTTTTATCCCTATAAACGGGTATAGAGATTCTGGACTTTGGGCATAATATTTGCCCGATTTGTTCGGAATAACCCGACACACCGACATTATATCACCGAGGTTATCGCTTGTCAAGTATTTTTTGAAATATTTGCGCTCCCTACGGTTGCAAACCTCTCAGTCACTCTTTGCGTGCCAGCTCCCCTTATCAAAGGGAGCCTTGATGGGCTCTTTATAATGCGGTCTCTCGGATTTAGCCTTCCGCTGTTTAAGTAGTGTCAAAAAGGTCGCAAAAAGTTGCAAAAAGTTTTGAAAAAATATTTTTTGGGCAAGATGGACAAATGGCAGTGAAGAATAGAGGGCACTGTTGGTAAACCTGCACAAAATAAAAAGGGCTATTGACAAAATAGCTCCGATGGGGTATAATGAAGGTGGTGAGAGGTTTGCCTGAAGTACGAATTCAGGCAACGGTCACTCTTTCCTATAATAGTACTTGTGCGACCGCGGCTGAAGACTCAGGCGCGGTTATTTCTTTCGACGACTGTCGAGGTTAAGTCCAAGGTTGATGGCAGCTATAACAAGAAGTAGTAGCTGAAGGATGTCTGCGATTTCCATCGTGGCTTCACCTCCCTTCAAAGGGAAAGAGAAACCATCCTCCCACCGAGGACATTATAACACACATTTCGGGCGGTGTCAATTAATATTAAACGGAAGTTCGGTGGGAAAATTAAAAAGGGCTGTCGGAAAAGTCCAACAGCCGAAAAATTTGAATTCGACCTTGTTTATACCGGAATATCGAGTACTGGTACACATTTGCGCTCGACCTTATTTCAGTTGGATATCGAGTACCAACAAACATTTGAACTCTAGGTTCACCTATATTATACCCAATATTGACGGGTTTGTCAACAGTTTTTTAAAAGCCGTTAACATAACGGCGTTTTTATCACCCAATCTCTTCGACATCAAACGGCGTTGTCTGATAAACAAAGTAGTTGAGCCAGTTTGAGAACAGGAGGTTGGCGTGGGCACGCCATTTTACCATTGGGGGTTGAGTTGGGTCGTCGTGGGGGAAATAGTTTTTGGGGACCTGGATATCCAAGCCTTTTTCTTTATCCCGGAAATACTCCCTCGAAAGGGTGTCCGGGTCGTATTCGGAGTGTCCGGTGACGAAAATCTGCTTGCCCTCGGCTGTCATGCAGGCATAGAGCCCCGCCTCGTCGCTTTCGGCAAGGATTTTCAGCTCGGGAATCTTCTCGACATCGCGGATGTCAACCGTCGAATTTCTCGAATGTGGGGCGTAGAAGACGTCGTCGAAGCCACGGAAGAGAATCGGGTTCTTATAGCTCACCCGATGCGGAAAAACACCGAAAAGCTTTTCAGGAAGCTGTTTTTTGGGGACGCCGAAGTGGTAGTATAGCCCCGCCTGAGCCGCCCAGCAGATGTGGAATGTGGAGTGCACATGCGTCTTCGACCACTCGAAAATCTCGCAGAGCTCGCTCCAATACTCGACGTCCTCATAGTTCAAATGCTCAACCGGCGCGCCGGTTATCACCATCCCGTCATAGCGGGAATTTTTTATTTCGTCGAAAATTTTGTAAAATGAGAGCAAGTGCTCCTGCGAAATGTTCTTTGACTGGTGGGAGACGGTGTGCATAAGCTCGATTTCGACCTGCAAAGGAGTGTTTCCGAGGAGCCGTGCGAACTGGGTTTCCGTCTCGATTTTCGTCGGCATGAGGTTAAGAAGGAGAATCCGCAAAGGACGGATGTCCTGCGTAGAAGCCCGGGTCTCCGGCATAATAAAGATGTTCTCGTCCTGCAAAGTCTTCGCCGCCGGAAGCGAATTCGGGATTCTTATTGGCATGGGTTCTCCTTTCAAATAATATGTCGCCTTCGGCGACAGCGCCTCCCTTCGGTCGGCGCACCTCTCAGTCAGCCTGCGGCTGACAGCTCCCCTTAAAAAGGGGAGCCTTTTGCATTCTCGGATAGGTCGCTATTGGCTCCCCTTGATAAGGGGAGCTGGCGCCCGAAGGGCGACTGAGAGGTTATTCCTCAAATATTATCTAAAGCCTGCTTGATATCCGCAATCAGATCCTCCGCACTTTCAAGTCCGCAGGAGAATCTGACCAAATCGCTTGGCACTCCTGCCGCGATGAGTTCTTCCTCATTCATCTGGCGGTGAGTGGTGCTGGCGGGATGGAGACAGCAGGTTCTTGCGTCGGCGACGTGGGTTTCGATGGCGGCGAGTTTCAGGTTCCGCATGAAGCTCTCGGCGGCAGTTCTTCCGCCCTTCACACCGAAGCTGATGACTCCGCAGGAGCCGTTCGGAAGGTACTTTTTACAGAGTTCATAGTCCTGGTTGCCCTCCAGGTCGGGGTAGATTATCCAGGAAATTCTGTCGTCGGTCTGAAGATACTTTGCGACCGCCATCGCATTCTCGCAGTGGCGCTTCATTCTGACGTGGAGGCTTTCGAGTCCTAAGTTCAGAAGATATGCGCTCTGGGGAGAAGGCGTCGAGCCGAAATCTCTCATAAGCTGGGCAGTCGCTTTCGTGATGAAGGCTCCCTCGTTGCCGAAGCGCTCGGCATAGGTGATGCCGTGGTAGCTCTCGTCGGGGGTTGTGAGCCCGGGGAACTTGTCCGCATGAGCCATCCAGTCGAAGTTGCCGGAATCTACTATGCAACCGCCGACAGCCGAGCCGTGACCGTCCATATATTTAGTGGTCGAGTGTGTAACGATGTTCGCTCCCCACTCGAATGGTCTGCAATTAACCGGGGTCGCAAAGGTGTTGTCGACTATTAACGGAACGCCGTGAGCATGAGCCGCATTAGCAAATCTCTCGATGTCGAGGACTCTCAGTGCCGGATTGGCAATCGTCTCTCCGAAAACAGCCTTCGTATTCGGCTTGAAAGCCGCTTCGAGCTCCTCATCCGTGCAGTCGGGCGCAACAAATGTGAAGTCAATGCCCATTCTCTTCATCGTGACAGAAAACAGGTTGAATGTGCCGCCGTAAATTGACGACTCCGCAACGACGTGGTCGCCCTGGGAGGCGATGTTGAAGACCGAGTAGAAGCTTGCCGCCTGACCGGAAGAAGTCAGCATTGCGGCGGTTCCGCCCTCCATCTCGCATATCTTCGCCGCAACCATATCACAGGTCGGGTTCTGAAGCCGGGAGTAGAAGTAGCCGTTCGCTTCAAGGTCGAAAAGCTTGCCCATATCCTCGCCGGTGCTATATTTAAATGTAGTGGACTGTATGATAGGAATCTGTCTCGGCTCCCCGTTCCCCGGCGTATATCCGCCCTGAACGCAGGAGGTTTCGATTCCACGGGTTCTTTTTGTCATGTAGTTCTCCTTATAATAGGCTCCCCTTGATAAGGGGAGCTGTCAGCGAAGCTGACTGAGAGGTTTTTCCTTAGACCTTTTGTCTCCACCCTCTCGGGTCGTCGAGCTTGCCGCTCTGGATGCCGGTGATTTCGTCATAGAGGCGCTGAGTGAGTTCACCTATCTTGCCGCCGCCGATTTCAAAGACTTCATCAACATATCTGAGTTTGCCGACGGGGGAAATTACCGCCGCAGTGCCGGTGCCGAAAACTTCTTCCAGAGCGCCGGTGTGAGCCGCTTCGATGAGCTCGTCAACCGAGATCTTTCTCTCCTCAACCTCATAGCCCCAATCCTTGCAAAGAGTGAGAACCGAGTTACGGGTGATGCCGGGGAGGATAGAACCGTTGAGCATAGGAGTGACTACCTTGCCATTGATCTTGAAGAAGATGTTCATCGAGCCGACTTCTTCGATATACTTTCTCTCGACACCGTCAAGCCAGAGAACCTGAGCATATCCGTCGTCGTGAGCCTTGACCTGTGCCGCAAGTGAAGCCGCATAGTTACCGCCGGTCTTGGCAAATCCCATACCGCCACGGACGGCTCTTACATACTCATCCTCTATCCAGATGCCGACGGGAGCAAGTCCGCTCTCATAATAAGCGCCTGACGGGGAAAGAATTACCATAAAGAGATAATTTGTTGACGGTGAAACGCCGAGCTGAGGCTCAGTTGCGATTACAAACGGTCTGATATAGAGTGAAGTTCCCTCGTCCTCGGGAATCCAAGCTCTGTCGACGTCGACAACAGCCTTGATAGCCTGAACGAAGTCCTCCTCGGGAATTTCCGGGATGCAAAGTCTCTGGTTGGAGGTGTTTGCACGCTTTGCGTTCATGTCGGGGCGGAAGAGATAGACCTCGCCGTCAGCGCCCTTATAAGCCTTCAAGCCCTCAAACATAGTCTGTCCATAGTGGAAGACCATTGCGGACGGGTCGAGAGAAATCGGCTGATAAGGAACGACTCTCGGGTCGTGCCAGCCCTGACCCTCGTCATAGTTCATAATGAACATGTGGTCGGTAAAGATATGTCCGAACCCCAAAGGCTCGCCCTTTCCGGGGATTCTCTTCGGTGTTGTGGTTTTCTCGATTTTAATGTTAAGCATCAGTATCCACTCCTTATTAGCAATAAGTTCTATTTGATTAAATTGTAGCACAGAGAGATTAAGTTGTCAATAGTTTTGTTGGAGGCTATATGTAGGGGCGGATATTATCCGCCCGAAAAAAGCGATTACAGACAGTACGGGCGGATGATATCCGCCCCCTACACTATCTCGTTACAAACGCAATATTCAAATCCACATTACCAATAATCCCGTCAACCGTCCCGCTTGACGAGTATTGCCACATCTGCAAATCGTAGTAGAGAGTCGGGGTGTCGGAGTAGCCGGCGAACCACATCATGTAGTCGTCCACCCGGCTCAAATCATATTTCCAGACTGCGGTCTTCTTGTTCGCATAGATTCCGGCGGTGTAGCCGTCAATTTCAACCCTTGCGGCAAATGTGAGAAAGTTGTCGGTCAGCTGCTGAGGGTCTATGTAAGCTGTTCTTGCTGTGTCGCCGTCGGCGTCGATTACGACTTCCCAGTCAAAGAAGATGGGATAGTCGAGCTCATAGCCGTCGACCAGATCAAGGCAGAACTCTGCTTCCTCAAGCGCTTCCTCAACACTCAGAGCCTGCGAGAAGAAGTAAACTCCGACTTTAATACCGGCTTCGGTAGCTCCCTTGATGTTCGCCCGGAAATTGGCGTCCTCGTTGACAGTTCCGGTGACGTAGCCACGGTAGCCGCATCTGATAATCGCGAATTCAACTCCTGCCGCTTTCACGGCATCCCAGTCGATGTCGCCCTGATAGACGGAAACGTCGATTCCCATAATCGAGTAGGTCTCGCCGTCGTCGTATGTAATATAGCCGGTCTCCTCGTCGACGGTGAAGCACGTTTCATCATACTCGTTTTTCCCGACATTCTGCAAAGCATACATTAATATAGTGCCGTAGTTCGAGTCGCTGAGTGTAAATGTATCCTCACTCAGCTCGTGGTCATACTCGCTCGTCGGATCAACAGCTATGTATTCGGTGACGACAGTCGGAATCTCGACAGTCTGAATCTCGGTTACAACTGTCCCCTGCTCCGTAATCCATCCGACAGACACGACGACAACCGCAACCGCCAGAATCGCAACAATTGCGCATAATATTCCTAAAATCGTCTTGTAGGTCTTGATTTCCGACGCGCTTCTTCTCTCATTTGAGCTCCGATACATCTCCAGAAGCTCACCCGGGGTGTGCTCATCCTGAGTCTGCCCCGAAGTAAACTCCGTCTTCTCTTTAGTATCAACGCCGCCAGTGATTTCATCCAGTACTTTCTGACGCTCTTCAGCCGTCATACGCTCCTCAGCCGTCATAGTTCTTTCGTCCATGTTTCCTCCTTTAAAAGTAAATCCAATCCAATCCGGTTTTCGACATTTTTCGACATAGTCGACAAGTACCAGTTTATCATACTTTCTGCCGTTTGTAAAGGTGGGAATTATTAAGATTTGGACACCCCTCCGGCGCTTCGCGCCACCTCCCCTTTCAGGGGAGGCTATTTGAGATTCTATAAAAGTTTTTGTGAAAATACAAAAAAGCCCTCACGAAAAGGGAGCTACGCATTTTGGGATGTTTTGTTGACACCGCACGATTTATGTGTTATAATAGCTACTGATGAGAGGTGGTCGCTCTTACCTGAAAAGGGGGTGACGCTGATGGAAGTTGAAATTATTTCGGTAATTTTAGCAGTCTTGGGCTTGCTCATGACAGCTTTTTCTATCGGTTACACCGTAGGCTCAAACCGAAAATAGAAAAACCGCACCTGATTTGCTATCAAGTGCGATCATGAACATATAGCGTAATGTTGTGTGAGAGTGACCGCTACCTGAATTGCCGTTCAGGTAGCCTCTCATCACTTATATTATACCCCATCGCTGTTGATTTGTCAACAGTTTTTTTATTATTCGTTCTTCGCCAGCACAACCATCCCCAGCATCAGAACGAGCAATGTTGTGATTGCCACACTGATGATGTTGTAGTAGTGGATGCCGTAAATCAGCGGGGATATTGAAACAAGGACGGCAATTGCATTTACGACAATTGTTGCCGTTCTTAGCCTTTTACCGCCAGCTTTTATAAAGCTGACAACCGCCATCACAAGAAGCGCAATAGTCATAATTCCCGTAATCAGCGGCGCGAAATTGGCGTAGCCAAAGGGAGTCAGACTGAAGTAGGAATATGTCGAGACAATCCCGCTTCCGCTCCCATCAGAGAATATCAGAACAGCTCCGCCCGGCAATGTCTCTAAAACTATAGCAAACACTCCGAGAACCATAGCCGCAATAGTCCCGATTTTAAAATTCATGGTTCTTTTCATATTTTTCCTCTTTCTTTTGTATGATAGTCCCTCAGCCAACTTTTCGGTGACTGAGGGATTTTGTTATGCTTATTCCGCCACAACCACTTCTGCATCAGGAGCATTTCTACGGATGCTGTCGATGCCGTTCTGGCAGGAGGATTTTGCCTTGTAGCCCTCACCGGTGGCGATTATCTCACCGTTGCGAGCCTTCAGGCGGAATCTGAACTCGCCAGCCTTGTCGGTGTAAATCTCGAACTTCGGGTTCGGAACTACGACGCAGTTCTCCATCGTCTGATCCTCAAGATGAGCCGAAACAGCGTTCTTCTTGACGCTCTCAATGCCACTTCTGCAGGAATCCTCGGAAGAATAGACCTGGCTTACAGCGATAACCTGACCGTTGTCAGCCTTGAGGTTGAAAACATAGCCGGTGTTGGTTTCCTTGATAACGAACTTTCCCATTATAATACCTCCAAAATATTTTGATAGACTCCCCGTTCCGGAGGATTACTTCTTCCCGAACAGCTTGCCAATGCCGCTTGAAAGATTGTCGAGATTGACCTTTGCAGTTATGCCGTCGGTGAGGGTTTTGAGCTGGTCGGAGGGAATCTCAACACCAACCAGATTCTTGACAGTTCCTGACGGGTCGCTCTTGAACTTGGAAAGAAGTTCCTCATCGGAAGTAATCTTCTTGACCAATTCGTCAACTTTAGCCTTGATGTCCATAGCTTTTCTCCTTTCAGAATATTAAGTCGCAAAAGCTCCCCCAGCGGAAGTTTTTTTGAGGTTATTGTAATTATAACACATATTTTTCAAAAGTACAACACTATTTTTGGAGGCTTGGGAGAAAATTTTCGAGAAAAGCAAAAAGGCTCCCCTTGATAAGGGGAGCTGGCAATCGCGAAGCGGTTGACTGAGAGGTGCGCACACACCGAAGGTGCGGGCGCTCGGCAAGGCAACTTTAGTCGCCGTAGCCGACAAATCACACCGTCGTATCATTTCCGTTGAGAACATCGTGCAGTTCCTCAATGTTCTCAAGGAGCTTTCCTGCGCCGTCGACTACGCAGTCAAGCGGGCGCTCGGCGATGTATACGGGGATTCCGGTTTCTTCGTTGATGAGGCGGTCTAAGCCCCTCAGCAACGCTCCGCCACCGGCTAAAGTGATTCCCGAGTCGATGATGTCTGCCGAAAGCTCCGGAGGAGTCCTCTCAAGGGTGGTTTTAATCGCTTCGACGATGTTTGAAAGCGGGTCTGCAAGCGCTTCCCGGATCTCTTCCGAATTAATCATGATGTTCTCAGGCAAGCCTGTGAGAAGGTTTCTACCTTTGATTTCAAGGTCGATTTCCTCTTCGAGAGGATATGCTGAACCTATGGAAATCTTTATGTGCTCGGCGGTTCTGTCGCCGATGAGGAGGTTATATTTCTTCTTGATGAAGTTGATGATTGAGAGGTCGAACTCGTCGCCAGCAACTCTTACCGAGCGGCTTGTGACGATTCCGCAGAGGGAGATAACAGCTACTTCGCTGGTTCCTCCTCCGATGTCGACTATCATCGAGCCGGTCGGCTCCTCAACCGGAAGTCCTGCTCCGATTGCCGCCGCCATCGGCTCTTCGACGATGGAAACTCTCTTGGCTCCTGCGCCCTCTGCCGCCTCTTTGACAGCGCGTCTCTCAACAGCCGTGACTCCGGAAGGGATGCAGATTACGACCCGAGCCTTGACAAACGGGTTCGAGCCGATTGCTTTGCGGATGAACTCCTGAAGCATGACTGTGCACATGTCGAAATCGGCGATGACTCCGTCTTTAAGAGGACGAACCGCCCGAATCGAGCCAGGAGTACGACCGATGATGTTCTTTGCGTCCTGCCCGACATACTTTACAGCGTCGGTCTTGGTGTCGACTGCAACGACCGACGGCTCACGGATGATGATGCCCTTGCCCTTGACGCAGACGAGGGTATTCGCCGTTCCGAGGTCTATTCCTATATCTTTTTTGAACATAATAATTCTGCCTTTCTCAGATAAAACTTCGCTTCTCGCGGTAAAAAGTAACCCAGCCGCTACTCCCCGAGAATAATCAAGTAAAGTATAGCACAGATTTTGGAGATGTACAAGAGGAAAATTGAAAAAAGTATCGGAAACCTCTGCGTTGTCAAGAGATGTGACCCAAAAAGAATAAAATAACGAAGAAAGATAT
>JAJQHD010000003.1 GCA_021199855.1 Oscillospiraceae bacterium | reverse complement strand
ATATCTTTCTTCGTTATTTTATTCTTTTTGGGTCACATCTCTTGACAACGCAGACCTTTTCTAAATCCTGATATGTAAACATATTTCTCCCTTCTTAAAGTAGCCTGAGTCCCGTGAACTCATTTTCATTTCTTTTCTTTGCCAATATTGTTGCCGAGAAGTATCTTATCTCGTCCATCGCGTGGTCATATTCCTTCACAACCCTGTCGTTTCCGGACTTGTCGTCCCAGCGGTAAAGCGAAAACTCCCGGATAGCGTTTTTACAGCTTCTGTGGATTTTCAGCTTCCCGGATTTTAAGAACCCAGCCGTCAGGCGGATTCCGTTCATAACGTCGTTGTCCGCTTTTTTGACTCTGAACCGCCCACGCTTTCTTATAAGCGTTATGAAGCTCGACGCCGACGGGTCTACTATCACGTATTTTATGGGAAGATAACCCGCAAGCGCTTCAAGCGCAAGATAGTAGTCTTCATCCGTAAGTTGCTTCTTCTCCGCTCTGCCGTCGTAATAGTACTCCGAAATTCTCGTGGCGACGCCATCCTTCAAACACCACAGACCCATCGAGCAGGGATTCATCGTCCCATAGTCGCAGGAAATGTAATATTCTCCACACATCGGGATCTCATCTGTGAAGTATTCTTCACACATTTCGTAGACCAGTCCCTCCGCCAGAACCCATCTGCCCTCGATGTATCTTTCATAGAATGCGCCGGAATAGTAGCTCTTGTAGCGATCTATAATCCGTTTTGAAAGCGACGGGTTGTCCTCCAGCTTAAAATGCAGGTAGAGGACATTTCGCTCATCGGCCTTCAATATCCACTCCCGGTAAAACCAGTGCTCCGGCGAGCCGGGATTGCAGGAAAACCACAGCTTCGAGCCCTCAACCGAGCATCTCGCCACCGCCTGCGAAACAAACGACTTCGGCATGAGCGCCACCTCGTCGATGAGTGCTCCCGCAAAGGTTCTTCCCTGAATCAGCATGAAACTAGATTCGTCCTTCCCGCCGAAAACCTCGAAAAGGTTTCTTGTTCTCCCATCCGAGACCTCCATTACTTTACTTGATGGCTTCCACTTAATCCGGTACTTCTTCGAGTAGCTCATCGACATGAACGGAAGGATTATGTTCTTCACCGCACCGTCGGCTGTCTTCCCGCAGATTCCGAACCGCTGTCCCGAGAAGTTCGCCATCGCCCAGTCGACAAACGCAACCGTCATTATCGACGTTTTTCCGGAACGGATTGCACCGTCGCAAATGAGGGCGTCGTAGTCGGACTCCGCAAACGCAAAAATCTTTTTCTGCTTCTCACTGAGCAATCTCCCACCTCCCTTTTCATTGCGGCTTGTCGCTCTTCAGCTCTTTTACAAGTTCGAAAATGCTCTTGCTGAGAGGGTCGTCCGTTTGTACGGCGCTGTCGCTAACGCCTAGAAAATTGTCCGAAAGGGACGAAATCGCCGAAGTGAGCTGAGAGACAGTCGCACCCTGCAATTTCTCCTCATCATTAAGAATTTCAAGGCACTTTTCTATGATTTCGCTCGCCCTGAGCCTGTTAGAATCGCTGATATCCCTCTTATCCAAATTCATCCCTCCGAATTTCATATATTTCCGAAAAAAGCACTTGACAAATCGGAGAAAGCCTGCTATAATACGGTTGTGTGTTTTTGATAACATTCATATTTTTATTTCTCCTTTTTTCTTTTCCAATCTTGAAACAAAGTCGTCCTTTTGGGGCGGCTTTGTTCGTTATCCGGAACCTGTCCGCATTTCCGGCACCCTGCCGGTCACCCGGCTAAGTTGCCACCGCGCCGAACTTTCGTTCTGAACTTTTGTTCTGAATCTAATGATACTCCGGATTTCGGGTTTGTCAAGCATAAATTTCAAAAAAATTCTCCCAAGTCCGCTTTTCGGGACTCCGGGAGGAAAACTCGCAATTTTTGCAAAAAAGGGCTTGACATCGAGCCGAAAATAGCGTATAATATCATAGTTCGCAAGCGAACAGAATAAACAGAGCATGGAGAAGTCGCCTAGCCCGGTTTATGGCGCACGACTGGAACTCGTGTATGGGTTGATAGCTCATCGAGGGTTCGAATCCCTCCTTCTCCGCCAAGCATGAAACGCTCCCAAACAGGGAGCGTTTTGTGTTTGATGTATTTACTTCAGCTTCATTCCATCCTTGAACGCCTCTCCGACTCTCTCGGTTACTTTATAGTAGCCATGAGTATACGGGTCAAACGCAATCGCCGAAACCTTTTCGATATCAACCTTGCCATCTGTCAGAACAGCCTCATCAGCTGTTGTATTCACAATCTTGCCGATAACCCCGCAGCCGTACTGGTCGTCCTGATACTCGATGAACTCGCACTCCATGCAAAGCGGGAACTCGTTGATGATGGGAGCGTCAACCCTCTCTGACTTCTTGGCGGTCAGACCGCTTTTTGCAAATTTGTCGGGAACCTTGTTTCCCGAAACCACTCCAAAATAGTCCGCCTCGACAACATGCTTACTATCGGCAATGCTTACGGTAAAGGCTTTTCTTTCCTTGATGTTCTGAACGGTCTTGTGGGTCTCGGTGAGGTTTAAGATTATATAATCTCTTTCCAGCATCGTTCCCCAGGCGGCGTTCATGACATCAATACTGCCATCCTCGTTGTAGGTAGCAATCATCAGCACCGGCATCGGAAAAATAGCCTCGGTTGTCTTTATATCTCTTCTCATAAAATTAATCCTCCTTATGGTATTGTCTTTCGACTGATTATATGGTATCATATATGAGTAATAATTTCAAGTACCAACTTTTTGTAAGGTGCTATATCGGAGGTAAGCTATGGGAGAAAGAGTGATAGAGGACGCCAATCTCAAAAAAATCGAAAATGCATACGATGCACTTGTCGCCAAAGAAGCTTATTCCGAGTACAAGAAAGACCCAAAGACCTACTCTCTTGACGAGGTCAGAAAGGGTCTCGGGATATGAGCCTCAGCCGCCTTTTCAAAGTGAGTCTGCAAGAATAGGAGAACAACATGAAAACCCTTATAGTAATAGACATGCAAAACGACTTCATCGATGGTGCCTTGGGCACTGCTGAGGCAGTCGCTATTGTCCCGAACGTCAAGAAAAAAGTTGCGGAATATCTCAGCGCCGGCGGGACTGTGATTTACACCCGTGACACCCACACCGAAGATTATCTTTCAACTCAGGAAGGCAAAAACCTGCCGGTCGTCCACTGCGTCAAGGGAACTCCCGGCTGGAAGATTGCGGACGGAGTTTACGCTGACGGATGCCGGGTTGTCGACAAGCCGTCGTTCGGCTCGACCGAGCTTCCGAAGGTGCTCGCCGGAATCCCGAATCTTGAATCAATCGAGCTCGTCGGGCTCTGCACCGACATCTGCGTCATCTCGAACGCAATGATTTTAAAAGCCGCTTTCCCGGAAATCCCGATAACGGTCGACAGCTCCTGCTGTGCCGGAGTGAGCCCCGAAAGTCACGAAAACGCCCTTCGGGCAATGGCGGTCTGTCAGATAAAAATCGCATAAGAAAATCCCGTGCCGGACTATCCTGCACGGGATGTTTTTGTCATAAGAAGCCTGATTGTTATCACGAGAACCAGAGCATACATCGCTCCGCTAGTGATTGCAGACAGCGTCAGCATACTTTCTGCGCCGCCGTTCACCATAATGAGGGTGTTCTGAAGCGACAGCACCGACACAATCGCATCTATAAGGCTTATCGCCCGAAGCTCCGAGATTAAGATATTTCCCGAGAGCTTTTTCTTTTTGCTCCCGAAATTCACCGAAGCCATGATTATCTTATATGTGGTATACGCCGCCATCGCAATGGCAGGAATAGTGCCCATCGTGACCGGCTTCTCGAACATCACCATAAGCGCAATCGGGCAGATGAGGGCGATGTTGAGGAGCAAAAGAAAGCAGGAACTTATCCGAAATGTCCGAAGCCGAGCCTTGTTTCTATTCTCCTGTGTCCTGATTTTCCTCTCCGAAAGAAGAATTATCTCCCGAATCACTGCTAAGATTATGTAGTACCCTGCAATGCTTCCGTGCCATAGGGAGCCCTGCACTATCCCGAGATAGCCATTATATGCGGCGAACAGCACGGTTATCCCGAAGGACAGCCATGCTCCTGTAAAAGTTTTGAATTCGTAGTCCTCCCGGTACTTTCTGAGTGCCGGCTTCAGCCTATTCCACATACTTATTCCCCGTCATCCCGTTTTCTGGGCGGACGCATTCCTCGATAATAGTGCATATCATCTCGACTGAATCCTCGCAATCTTTGTCCAGCCAGCGCCTGATTATTGCCATGACGCCGTTGATATAGTAATCTATGTAGTAAGCGTGGTGTTCTGCGGGAATATCGAACCGGCTCATAATCGGTCGCAGAATATACTTTTTCATGTAGTCAAACTTTTCGTTTGCCTGGGTTCCGCTCGGATTGCGGAAGGATGCCCGGTAGATGCTTTTGTTGCCCTTGATAAATTCGAGATACGGCTTGAGATAATTGTCTGTGATGAGGACGAGGTCGCCGAGCTCTTTACTTCCGATATTCCCGACGAAATCCTTGCCGCTCTCCGGGAAGCAAGCCTGAAATCTCGAGTCCATCATCTCGACCGTCTCATTCACCAAATCCCCGATAGTCTCATAGTGAAGATAGAATGTCGACCGGTTGACGCCTGCTCGCTCGCAAATCTCTTTTACCGTGATAAACTCCAAATCCTTTCGCTCCAAGAGTTGCAGAAGTGCTTCGTCCATCAGAAGGGCGGTGTTAAAATATTTGCTTTCCGACTTGTTCATATTCTCGCCGCCCTTTCATGACGATTTCAATTACTCCGCCTTGTCGCTGATTTCCTTTGCAAGCCTTAAAATGTCCGAAGCATACTGCTTCTTGCCGCTCTCAAGGAGCTTACTGTAAATCGGATAGTTGACGCTCACGCCAACAATTCCGATAACGCCGATTACAATTCCAAGAACCATCATGGCGACGGTTCCTCCGCCGATAACTCCCATCGCAAGGCACATTCCGACGCCCAAAACAAGGGTCATAATCACTCCGAAGGTGTAGCCAAACACCTCAGCCTTCGCCCGAGCCTTGCGGTCAAGCTTTTTGAGTGCAACTATCTTGCTGGTGTCCTTTGGCGCATAGTCCTTCGCGATTGATTCCGCAACAATTTTGTCTGTGTTCATTTCAAAAGTCTCCTAAACATTATTTCAGCCCCAGCTGATGATTTTATTATAGGAGATTTTTCAGGAGAACTGAACAACACGGATTTATTTTTGTGTTGAGTTGAGCTCAATCACTCTGTGATTGTCTGCATCGCTCCGAGATACGCCGCGGACGCCCTTGAAAAGACCTGATACTTCTTCCAAACGAAGTATAAATCCGACTCCCATTTGGGGCTTACCGGCTTGAAGCAGAGTCCGCTGTTTCCGGAGGTATTTATGAGCCTGTCAAGCCCGATAAGATAGCCGAGCCCCGATTTTACGAACTGCGAAGCGTTGTAAATCAAATCGTATTTCAGGACGATGTTGAGCTCGTCCTCGCTTCGTTTGAGCCAGCGGAACATCTCTCCGGTTTTCGACGCCTGTTGCGAAACGATAAGCGGCTTGTCCCAGAGGTCTTCAGCAGTTATCCGGTCTTTCCGAGAAAGCGGACTATCCTCCCGCATGAGCACTCCCCAGGTGTCCTTCACCGGAAGACGGATATAGTTATATTTCTCGATTCCGGTCGGTTCGGCAACCAGGAGTCCGAAGTCGATAAGACCCTTGTCGAGCTTTTCTGCGACCTGCTCGCCGTCTCCGGCATAGATGTGATAGTGGATGTTCGGGTACTTTTTCTGAAGCAAACATGCGGCATCCGCCAAATAAGAAATCGCCTCCGACTCCCCTCCACCGATATAGACATCGCCGCTGATGTCATAATCGGACGAAATCAACTCGTTTTTCGTCTTCTCCATGAGTTCAATTATCTCCTCCGCACGACCTCTTAAAATCATTCCGTCGTCCGTAAGAGTTACTTTCCTGCTTCCACGGATAAACAACTGCTTACCGAGTTCGTCCTCCAGATCTTTGATTGCCCTTGAAAGCGGCGGTTGAGTCATGTGAAGCGCCTCGGCGGCTTTTGTGATGCTCTCTTCCCGGGCAACCGCCAGAAAATATTGAAGCGACCGTATGTCCATCGAAGTCCCTCCTTGCATCTATTTTACCACGCCAAACTATACTTTTCAAGTATATCTTTCGATATAATATGCATATTTGATATTAGATTGGCAGAGTGTTATAATAGAGTTGACCCAAAAATTTTAATACGGAGGTTTTTATAATGAACGATTTTATTTTCCACAATCCCGACAAAGTCTACTTCGGCAAGAGTCATCTTAAGAATCTGCCGGCGGAGCTGAAGCAGTTCGGCAAGAAAGTCCTTCTTGTCTACGGCGGAGGCTCTATCAAGAAAAATGGTCTTTACGACGAAATTGTAACTCTCTGCAACCAGAGCGGCATCGAGCTGTTTGAGCTTTCCGGAGTTGAGCCGAACCCGAGGCATTCGACCGCCAACAAGGGCGCAGAGATATGCAAGCGTGAAGGCATCGATGTTGTGCTTGCCGCAGGCGGCGGCTCAACTATCGACTGTGCAAAGGGCGTTGCCGCGGCGGCTATGACTCCTGATGGCGATGTCTGGAAATTAGTTTCCGGCGGAGTATGGGTTACGGATGCTCTCCCCGTCGTCGCGATTCTCACGAACGCCGCAACCGGCTCCGAAATGGACGCCTGGGCAGTCATCTCCAACATGGACACGAACGAGAAAATCGGTCTTGGCGGCTCAGCACTCATTCCAAGAGTTGCTTTTGAGAATCCTGAGTATAGCTACACTCTGCCGGCATATCAGACCGCTTGCGGAGCCTTCGACATCTTCAATCACGTTTTAGACAACTACTACCTTGCCGGCGACGCTACTTTCGATCTCTTACTTGAAATGCAGGAAGCAGTCATGCGCACAGTTGTCAAGTGGGCGCCGATAGCTATGAACGAGCCCAAAAACTACGAAGCAAGAGCAAATCTCATGTGGGCGTCCTCGATGGCACTCAATACGATTTTGGACGGCGGAACCGTTCACGGCTGTGCCTGCCACGTGATGGAGCATGAGCTCTCCGCCTACTATGACATCACCCACGGTCATGGTCTTGCAATTCTCACTCCCCGCTGGCTCAGTTATATTCTGGACGAAGAGACCGCACCCGCAATCTATCGCTTTGGTGTGACCGTTTTTGGAGTTGAAGGTGGGCTCTCCCCGATGGACGGTGCGAAAAAGGCAATAGAAGCCTGCTCTGAGTTCTGCTTTGAGACTCTGGGACTCAAGCCGAATCTAAGTGAACTCGGAATCGACACCACCCACTTTAAGACTATGGCAGAGCACGCCTGTGCCGGAGGAGTCATCACCGGGCTCAAAAATCTCAGCCCCGCAGATGTAGAAGAGATTTACAGGATGTGCTTGTAATGAAGAGACTCGTTGCGTTACTCCTCTCCGCCCTGCTCCTCACTTCCTGCGTTTCGGGAACCGTCCCGGAAGAGAAGACTGACGCCATCAATTCTTTAGACAGAAACGAAAAGCACGATTGGTACTAGTCCCTCCGCATATAATTAAAAGCCCACTCCGGGAAAATGCATTTTTTGTGCAGATTTTCGGAGTGGGATTATTTTTTTGTTGACATTCCGCATAAAATCGGGTATAATATCATTACGAGAAAATGCATTTTAATGCAGTTTTCCGGAATAGGAGGGCATCATGGAACCGATTAAACGTGATTTATATCTCGGAAGACTCATCGACCGCCGGGAAAACGGACTTATTAAAGTCATAACTGGCATCCGCAGGTGCGGGAAGTCTTATCTTTTATTCAATCTTTACTACAACTGGCTTCTTGACTCCGGCGTTCCGGCGGAAAAAATCATCCGGATTCCTCTTGATGACGACGATTTTTCGGAGCTTCGGGAGAGCAAAAATCTCAGTGCATATATAAAAGAGCGGCTCAGCGATGATGGAATGTGGTACCTGTTCTTAGACGAAGTCCAGCTTTGCCCGGGCTTTGAGGGCGTCCTTAATGGTCTCAACCGCCGTGAAAATCTCGATATTTACGTCACCGGAAGCAACTCGAAATTTCTTTCGTCGGATATCTTAACCGAATTTCGTGGTCGTAGCGACGAAGTCCGGGTTTATCCACTGTCATTTTCCGAGTTCATGTCCGCCTATCAAGGCGACAGATACGATGCCTGGCGGGACTACTCCACCTATGGAGGGCTTCCGAGAATTTTAAGTATGCAGAAGCCGGAGCTTAAATCGCAGTATCTCGTGACCCTCTGCCACGAGCTCTATTTTAAGGATATTGAGGACAGAAACAATCTCAAAGGCGACCAGGTTATGGAAACCCTCGTGAAGATTCTTGCATCCTCCATCGGCTCACTCACCAATCCGTCGAAGCTTGCAAATACTTTTATGAGTCACGGGATTTCAACCACTGACAAAACCATTTCCAGCTATATAGGATATCTCATCGGCGCCTTTTTCATAAACCGTGCCGAGCGATTTGACATCAAGGGAAAGAAGTATATCGCCTCGCCGTTCAAGTACTACTTCACCGACATCGGTCTCAGAAACGCCCAGCTGAACTTCCGCCAGCAGGAAGCGACCCACATTATGGAGAATGTCATATATAACGAGCTGTTGATTCGCGGCTTCAATGTCGACGTCGGCGTGGTTCCGATAAACGAAGACGGCGCCCGCAAACAGCTTGAAGTTGATTTTGTCTGCAACCTGTCTTCCAAGCGCTACTATATCCAGTCTGCCTACTCCCTTCCCGACCAGGAAAAGCTCATGCAGGAACAGCGCTCTTTAGAATACACCGGCGATTTCTTCAAAAAGATAATCATCACCGGCGACAACACCTCCACCCATTACACTGACGACGGACTCCTCATCATGAATCTGTTTGATTTCCTGCTGAATCAGAACAGCCTTGACATCTGACTCCGGTAAAATGCATTTTATTGCAGATTCTCGGAGTGGGATATTTGTCACCAAATCGGGCATACTCATATTGCATTCTCCCAACAAAAAATTGTTTCTCCCAAATAGGCGTCGAATTTGTGAGATTATTCTCCCAACCGGCTTGACTTTCTCCCAAAGTGGTGATATAATTGGGAGAAAAGGAGATTGGTTTATGCGAACTTTTGATTATTCTACACTTGCGAATTGCCATTGGGACAACGAGATTCTCGGCTTGGTCGCTCAGATTCACGAGTTCAAAGGCAGACAGGAGATGTACCTCAAACAAAAGCCTGCTGTTCTTGATAGGCTCGTTGAAATCGCAAAAATTCAGAGCACCGAAGCTTCTAATAAGATTGAGGGAATCGTAACAACCGAAAACCGAATTATGCAACTGTGCCAGGAGAAAACCACTCCGCGAAACCGTGATGAGGAGGAAATTCTTGGATATCGGGGAGTATTGAACACAATCCACGAAAGCTACGAGTATATTCCGATTCGTGCTTCCTATATTCTGCAACTCCACAGAGATTTATATAAGTACTCCGAGCGCTCAATTGGCGGAAGATTCAAAAACACCCAGAACTATATCGCAGAAATCCGTGAAGACGGTACGCAATTCGTCCGCTTCATGCCGCTTCAGCCATACGAAACTCCGGAAGCTATCGACATGATTTGTGACAACTTCAACAAAGCTATTGACGCATGCACGGTCGAGCCTCTCATTCTGATTCCCACGTTTATAAACGACTTTCTCTGCATACACCCATTCAACGACGGTAACGGCAGAATGTCAAGGCTTCTTACAACGCTTCTCATGTACCGTTGTGGATATGTTGTGGGGCGGTATATCAGTCTTGAAAGCAAAATAGAAAAAACGAAATCCAAATATTATGACGTGCTTGAACAATCTGGAATCGGCTGGCACGAAGGCGAAAATGATTCGACGCCATTCATCAAATACATCTTAGGAATCATCCTGTCTGCATACAGAGATTTTGAGAACCGTGTTTCACTGGTGGAAGAAAAGCTACCGGCACTCGAACTCGTAAGAAACGCCACGAATGAGAAGATAGGCAAATTCACGAAAAGCGAGATTATGGAGCTTGTACCAAGCCTGAAAAGCTCGTCAATCGAAAGTTCCCTCAAAAAGCTTGTCGAAGAAGGCTATCTTACTCGTCACGGCAAAGGAAAGGGAACCTTCTACACAAGAAATTAATCCAAACAAATCCCGACCAAGGTCACCCTCGGTCGGTCTTTTTTGTATCACTCAAATCCATATCCAACGGCTTGTCAATCTCCTTCCCGACATATCCGCCGGTTTTCTTTCTTTGGCGGACACATTCGGTCAGGAGATATTCAATCTGCCCGTTGAGGGAGCGGAAATCGTCTTCAGCCCAGGCGGCGAGATCGCTGTAGAGCTTCTCCGAAATCCTTAAAGGTACTGCTTTTTTATCAGCCATCTATCCATCATCCTAGTTAGTACAAACTGCCGGAGTTCACAACCGGTTGAGCATCGTGGTTGCCGCAGAGAACCACCAGGAGATTCGAGACCATTGCCGCCTTTCTCTCGTCATCCAGGTTCACGAGCCCACCTTCATTGATTCTTTCAAGAGCCATCTCGACCATGCCGACGGCGCCGTCAACAATCATCTTTCTTGCGTCAATAATTGCAGAAGCCTGCTGTCGTTGGAGCATAACCGCCGCAATCTCGGGAGCATAAGCAAGATATGTGATTCTTGCCTCGACGATTTCCAAGCCCGCATCGTCAACCCTCTGCTGAATCCTGTCCTTGATCCTTGCGGCGACAATCTCGCTCGAACCTCTCAGGCTTCCCTCATCAGCAATTCCGTCGCCAGTAGTGTCGACATTCGGGGCAACGTCGTAAGGGTACATCTTGACAATCTCTCTTAAAGCCGAGTCGCACTGAAGCGAAAGATACTCTTTGTAATTGTCAACATTGAATACAGCCTTCGCCGTGTCGACAACTCTCCACATAACCGCAATTCCGATTTCAATCGGGTTACCAAGGCAGTCGTTGATCTTCTGACGGGAATTGTTGAGGGTCATAATTTTGAGTGAAATCTTCGTCTCGTTCGGGTTGATGTTGATTTCGCCCGAAGCCGCATTGAGGACAATCTGCGAAGGTGAGTTCCGTGAACCGGCAACATCTCCCGACTGGCTGAGTTTCGTCTTTGCCGCCGGATTAAACGACACGCAAAATGGATTTACATAATAGAATCCGTCGCCCTTCAAGGTTCCGACATACTTACCGAAGAAAGTAAGCACTCTTGCCTCCTGTGGCTTGAGAACCTTAAGACCCATAATCGGAATCCAACCGACACAGCACCAGATAATCCCGACAGTCAGAAGCACTCCTCCGAACACCATGCTCCCATCTTCAAGAAGCACGCCGCCTGCAATAATCACCAGCACCGACAAAATCATTTCGACAATGGTGAAAAGCAACACCGGCATACCCTTCTTGACATTCTTAACCGGAAACTCCTTAATCTCGCCATTAACCATAGCATCTTTCAATTCAATATTCTGCATACATATTCCGTCCTTTCTCTGAAATCACCAAAGTGATATCATTTTGATATCACTATCATATCACAGAGTAAGACGGTTGTCAAGAGGTTTGGCGGAAAATTTATGTAAAGTTTGCGGAAAGCCCGCGCTCGCCCTACGGGCTCGCGAACCTCTCAGTCGCTTCGCGACAGCTCCCCTTAGTAAGGGGGAGCCTTTTTCATCTTGCCGAAAGCTTCCGCTAAAGCACAACGTATCCTCTCGCAATTATGGCTCCCCTTATCAAGGGGAGCTGGCAGCTGCGAAGCAGCTGACTGAGAGGTGCCGCGACCAACGGGAGCGGTGTCGCCACGCAGTGGCGACAAAACCCGAAGGCGCAAACACTCTTTCGAGCATCTGCGCCTCCGGTCAACAAAGGGGTCAAGAAAATGTCTTATTGTTCGGTTGCGATAACAACGCCTGAACCAACGGTTCTGCCGCCTTCACGGATAGCGAAGCGGAGTCCGTTCTCGATAGCAATCGGGGTGATAAGCTCAACGCTGATCTCAACATTATCACCAGGCATACACATTTCCTTTCCTTCAGGAAGGGTGATGGTGCCAGTAACGTCGGTGGTTCTGAAGTAGAACTGAGGACGATAGTTGGTGAAGAACGGAGTATGACGTCCGCCCTCTTCCTTCTTAAGGACGTAAACCTGTCCCTTGAACTTGGTCAAAGGATGAATGGTTCCGGGCTTGCAGAGAACCTGTCCTCTTTCGATGTCCTTTCTCTGAACACCACGGAGAAGTGCGCCGATGTTGTCGCCAGCTTCTGCATAGTCGAGGGTCTTTCTGAACATCTCAAGACCAGTAACAACGGTCTTAGCTCTCTCTTCGGTGAGACCGATGATCTCAACTTCGTCGCCGAGCTTAACCTGTCCACGCTCAACTCTACCAGTTGCAACAGTACCACGACCGGTGATGGTCATAGTATCCTCAACAGGCATAAGGAACGGAAGGTCAGCCTTACGGTCAGGAGTAGGAATATAGGAGTCAACAGCGTCCATGAGCTCTCTGATGCAAGCATACTCAGGAGCATTAGGATCAGTGGAAGTGGATTCGAGAGCCTGAAGTGCAGAACCCTGAATGATCGGGATGTCGTCGCCAGGGAAATCGTAGGAAGTGAGAAGGTCACGGATGTCCATCTCAACGAGCTCAAGGAGCTCAGGGTCGTCAACCTGGTCAACCTTGTTCATGAAAACAACGATTGCAGGAACGCCAACCTGACGTGCGAGAAGGATGTGCTCTCTGGTCTGAGCCATAGGTCCATCAGAAGCAGCAACAACGAGGATTGCGCCGTCCATCTGAGCAGCACCGGTGATCATGTTCTTTACATAGTCAGCATGACCGGGGCAGTCAACGTGAGCATAGTGACGGTTGTCAGTCTCATACTCTACGTGAGCGGTGTTGATGGTGATACCACGCTCTCTCTCCTCAGGAGCCTTATCGATCATATCGTAAGCCTCAAACTTTGCCTGACCCTTCATAGCCAGAACCTTGGTGATTGCTGCAGTAAGAGTGGTCTTGCCGTGGTCAACGTGTCCGATGGTACCTACGTTAACGTGGGGCTTTGTTCTTTCAAATTTTTGCTTTGCCATTGGAATTTCCTCCCTTGAAAATTGTTTGGTACTCTAATATTAACAGATTACTGAGCGAAATGCAAGAGAAATTTGCATTTCCACTGAAAAAGTTTTGTGAAAACCTTAGTTTAGTCGTTCGCGTGCTTGCGTGTAGACATAATGTTCTCGGCAACTGACTTCGGAACATCGGTGTAGCTGTGCGGCTCCATCGTGTACTGTCCTCTGCCCTGTGTCTTTGAACGCAAGTCGTTTGAATAACCGAACATCTCGGAAAGTGGTACAAGTGCATCTATCTGAGCGACACCGGTATTGATTTCCTGTCCTAAAATCTGTCCACGGCGTGAGTTGAGGTCGCCGATAGCAGTTCCCATGTACTCTTCCGGAACAATGCAGGCTACCTTCATGATAGGTTCGAGTATTACCGGGTCTGCCTTCTTCATAGCGTCCTTGAACGCCATAGAACCGGCGATCATGAATGCGGTTTCGGAGGAGTCAACCTCGTGGTAAGAACCGTCATAAAGCTCAACCTTGACGTCAACAACAGGATATCCTGCCAGAACACCGGACTTCATAGCGCCCTGAATACCCTTGTCTACAGCCGGGATGAATTCCTTAGGAATAGCACCACCGACGATAGAGTTGGTGAACTCGTAGCCCTTGCCCGATTCGTTCGGAGAAAGTCTGATCTTGACATGACCGTACTGTCCCTTACCACCAGACTGACGAGCGTACTTGCACTCGACGTCTGAAAGCTTTCTGACAGTTTCCTTGTAGGCAACCTGAGGTGCACCTACGTTAGCTTCAACCTTGAATTCACGGAGCATTCTGTCGACGATGATTTCGAGGTGGAGCTCGCCCATTCCGGCGATGATGGTCTGACCGGTTTCTTCGTCCGTCCAGGTCTTGAATGTCGGGTCCTCTTCGGCAAGCTTGTTAAGAGCGATTGCCATCTTTTCCTGACCGGCTTTAGTCTTCGGCTCGATAGCGAGCTGGATAACCGGGTCGGGGAACTCCATAGATTCAAGAATGATCGGGTGCTTTGCGTCGCAAAGTGTGTCACCGGTTGTTGTATTCTTTACGCCGACTACTGCATAGATATCACCAGCATAGCAGGTCTCGATATCCTTACGGTGATTTGAGTGCATCTGAAGAACACGTCCCATTCTTTCGTTGGTGTCCTTGGTGCAGTTCAAAACAGTTTCGCCTGCGTTAAGTGTTCCCGAGTAAACTCTGAAGAAACAGAGCTTTCCGACGAACGGGTCTGTAGCAATCTTGAATGCAAGTGCTGCGAACGGAGCGTTGTCGTCGGAGGGTCTTGTCTCCTCCTCGCCGGTTTCGGGATTTACGCCCTTGATGTCGGGAATATCGGTAGGAGCCGGCATATAATCTACAATCGCGTCAAGGAGCTTCTGAACGCCCTTGTTCTTATAGGATGTTCCGCAGACAACGGGAACCATCTTGTTAGCGATTGTCGCCGCTCTTATGCCAGCCTTGAGTTCTTCAATGGTGAGCTCGCCGCCGTCGAGATACTTCTCCATAAGGTCGTCGTTAAGCTCGGCTACCGACTCTACCATCTGCTGACGGTATTTTTCAGCCTCTTCGACCATGTTCTCAGGGATTTCTTCAACCCTGATGTCGGTTCCGAGTTCGTTATAGTAAACATAAGCCTTCATTTCAAGCAAATCTATAATTCCCTTGAAGAAGGTTTCGCTTCCGATAGGAAGCTGTATTGGAACAGCGTTTGCCTTGAGACGCTGGTGAATCATGTCGATGACGTGGTAGAAGTTCGCACCCATGATGTCCATCTTGTTGACGTAAATCATACGGGGAACATTATACTTGTCCGCCTGTCTCCAAACAGTCTCGGTCTGCGGCTCAACGCCTCCCTTGGCACAAAGAACTGTTACCGCACCGTCGAGAACTCTTAAAGATCTCTCAACCTCAACGGTAAAGTCAACGTGACCGGGGGTGTCGATGATGTTGATTCTATGACCCTTCCAGTATGCAGTGGTAGCGGCAGAGGTGATAGTGATACCTCTTTCCTGCTCCTGCTCCATCCAGTCCATCGTAGCCGCACCATCGTGAACCTCACCGAGCTTGTGGTTGATTCCCGTGTAATAGAGAATACGCTCGGTAGTGGTCGTCTTGCCGGCATCGATATGAGCCATAATTCCGATGTTTCGGGTCATCGACAAAGATACATCTCTTGCCATACAAATCCTCCATGCCCCTTTGTGAGGGCTTTTTTACCCAAGCTGTCCGCTTAACCCAAATACAGACAGCCTCAAAGAAATAGCTTCTTTTGAGAAAATACTTCTTAATGGTGGCTTTACAAACACCTGTGCAAATGCACCGCCGGAAATTACCAACGGAAATGAGCAAATGCCTTGTTTGCTTCTGCCATCTTGTGAGTGTCCTCACGCTTCTTGACAGCTGCACCGGTTCCGTTCATGGCGTCCATGATTTCGCCAGCGAGCTTTTCCTTCATGGTCTTTTCATGTCTGTCACGAGAATACTTGACAATCCATCTGAGACCTAAGGTCTGTCTTCTTGCCGGACGTACTTCCATAGGAACCTGGTAAGTAGCACCGCCGACACGGCGAGCCTTTACTTCAAGGTTCGGCATTACGTTTTCCATAGCCTGCTCGAAAGCTTCGAGAGCCGGCTTACCGGACTTTGTTTCTACAATTTCGAATGCGTCGTACACAATCTTCTGAGCTACGCCCTTCTTACCGTCAACCATAATGTTGTTTATGAGACGAGTGACGAGCTTAGAATTATACACCGGATCTTCCAAAACATCACGTTTTGCAATATTACCTCTTCTTGGCACTTCGCTTCCCTCCTTCATAATAGAATGATATCATGGGTACTCGTTTTCACCCGGGATTGGCTGTCGGAACGCTCCTTAAACCTTCCCGCAGTGACCCCGTCAGTCCAAATAGAGATAACCCGCGAGCGCAGCTCGCATATATATGTCAACTCCACTTGACTGTGGTGGATTTACTTGCTTTTAATTTTTTGTCCAAAAGCTCTGGACTTCACTGTGGCTTACTTCTTTGTAGCCTTCGGTCTCTTTGCACCGTACTTGGATCTGGCCTGCATTCTCTTGGCAACGCCCTGAGTATCGAGAGTTCCTCTGATGATGTGGTAACGAACACCAGGGAGGTCCTTTACTCTGCCGCCTCTGATGAGAACAACGCTATGCTCCTGAAGGTTGTGTCCGATTCCGGGGATGTAAGCAGTGACTTCTGTGCCGTTTGTAAGACGAACTCTTGCGATCTTTCTCATAGCTGAGTTAGGCTTCTTAGGAGTCTGGGTCTTTACAGTGGTGCAAACGCCTCTCTTCTGGGGGCAGGACAAATCGACGCTGACTTTCTTCTTGGAGTTGTAAATCTTCTGAAGAGCCGGAGCGGTGGACTTGTAAACAGAAACTTCTCTTCCCTTGCGAACCAACTGGTTAAAGGTAGGCATGTTTTCTCTCCTTTCGTAAGAATTAAATTTGCGTGGATACTAAAACCCGGAAGTTGCGAAGCAACTTCCCCAGATAGCTACGCCAGTAGCTATCTGTCCGCAGACTATTTCATTATACTAACTGCCGAAGAAAATGTCAAGAATTATTTTCAAGAAAAAAGCGACGAATTGTCCGTGTTAAACTGATATGACCCAAGAAAAAGAGAAAATCCAACGAAGAT
>JAJQHD010000032.1 GCA_021199855.1 Oscillospiraceae bacterium | reverse complement strand
ATCTTTCTTCGTTATTTTATTCTTTTTGGGTCACATCTCTTGACAACGCAGATTTATAGGGGATTTCTTTTGACAAAAGGCTTGTCAAACCGAGAAATCTGTGCTATTATAGTTGTGCTTATAACCGAAATTCCGGAAGGAGATATATTAATGGCAAATGACAAGAAGACCGTATCAGCTGTAACCTCAATGAGCGAGGACTTTGCGCAGTGGTATACGGACATAGTTAAGAAAGCGGAGCTTATCGAATATTCAAGCGTCAAGGGATGCATGGTCATCCGCCCCTATGGGTACGCTATCTGGGAAAATATGCAGAAGCTCTTGGACGGAAGATTCAAAGCACTCGGTGTTGAGAATGTCTATATGCCGATGTTCATCCCCGAGAGCTTACTCAATAAAGAAAAAGACCACGTCGAGGGCTTTGCTCCCGAAGTTGCATGGGTCACCCATGGCGGAAACGACAAGCTTGAGGAGAGACTCTGCGTCAGACCCACCTCTGAAACTCTCTTCTGCGAGCATTATGCAAACATAATTCATTCCTATCGTGATTTACCAAAGCTCTATAATCAGTGGGTTTCCGTTGTAAGATGGGAAAAGACCACAAGACCGTTCCTACGCTCACGTGAGTTCCTTTGGCAGGAGGGTCACACCATCCACGAAACTGCCGAGGAGGCGGAGGCATTCACCGAAAAGATGCTAGAAACCTATGCTGAGTTCTGCGAGACCGAGCTTGCAATGCCGGTTGTCAAGGGCAAGAAGACTGACAGTGACAAGTTTGCCGGTGCCGTTTCGACCTATGCTATCGAAGCCCTCATGCACGACGGCAAGGCTTTGCAGGCGGGAACCTCCCACTACTTCGGCGACGGCTTCGCAAAGGCTTTCGGCATCACCTATACAGATAAAAACAACTCCGTCAAGATTCCCTATCAGACTTCATGGGGAGTCACAACCCGTCTAATCGGTGCCATAATCATGACTCACGGCGACGACAACGGCTTGGTTCTCCCGCCGGCAGTTGCGCCTGTTCAAGTCGTAATCGTACCTGTTGCCCAGCACAAGGAAGGCATTTTGGATAAGGCTCACGAGCTCTATGACACTCTTAATGCCGCCGGAATCAGAGTCAAGCTCGACGACAGCGAGAACTCTCCCGGCTGGAAGTATGCAGAGTATGAAATGCGTGGCGTTCCTGTCAGAGTCGAAATCGGTCCCAGAGATATAGAAGAGAACCACTGCGTTGCAGTTCTGAGACACAATCGTAAGAAAGAGTTCATCACTCTTGATAATCTGGTTGAAGGCATCAAAGCCTGCCTTACCGAAGTTCACGACGGTATGCTTGAAGCCGCGAAGCAGAGACAGGAAGAGAGAACCTACTCCTGCACAAGTATCGACGAAATCAACGAGACGCTTGCCAAGAACGGCGACGGATTTGTCAAGGCAATGTGGTGCGGCGACGAAGCCTGTGAGGACAAGGTCAAGGAACTCACCGGCGTCGGCTCGAGATGCATCCCGTTTGAGCAGGAGCACCTTGACGATAAGTGCGTCTGCTGTGGCAAGCCTGCAAAGTGCATGGTAATGTGGGGCAAAGCGTACTGATTCGTTGTTATGAGGTAACGAAGTGAAGAACATTAAGGCTCTGATTAAAAAAGCACTCTCCCTGCAACCGATCCGCTACGGCATCTCCTCGGTAATCGCCTTCGTCATCGATTACACGATACTGCTGGTTGTCGAATGGCTACTCGGGGACTTCAGCCTGGCAATGGAGGTTTCGGCGGTGACGGCGTTTTGCATGTCGTCGCAGGTGAACTTCCAGATCAACCGGCGGTGGGTCTTCCGTTCTGAAAAGAGCATGTGGGCTGAAATGGGCGGATACTATGCCCTTGCGGCGGTGAGCTTCACCATCAAGACTTTCGTTCTGATGGAAGTGATGACAAGAGTCCTTCTCTTCCCGACATGGCTTGCAAAGCCCATAGCAGAGGTGATAATGTTTGTCATCAACTTCGCCGTGCAGAAGCTCCTCATATTCCGTAAGAAGAAAACCGAAAAATAGATATTTTCAACAGATTTTCAGTTGACAATGCGGAAATTTTGGTATAAAATAATATCAGAAATGGGCTCGAATGAGCCTGTATAAAATTTTGAATAAGGTAGGTAACAGATATGAAAGCTACACTTTTGGTATTGGCGGCAGGTCTTGGCTCTCGTTTCGGCGGAGACAAGCAGATTTCCAATGTCGGACCTCACGGCGAAATTCTGATGGAATACTCAATCCATGATGCTATCGAGGCAGGATTTGAGAAGGTCGTGTTCGTTCTCAAAGAGGAAATGGTTGAGAAGGTTCGCTCAACAGTAGGCGAGAAGTTCAAGGATAGGGTCGAGCTCGAATACTGTGTTCAGGACTATTCGACAGTCCCGAGCTTCTATAAGATTCCGGCTGAAAGAGTCAAGCCGTTCGGCACCGTTCATGCAGTTCTGGCGGCAAAGGATGCTCTTACAGATCCGTTTGCAACAATCAACGCTGACGACTACTATGGCAAAGAGTGCTTTGACATCATGTACAAGCTCCTTCACGACCTTAAAGACGGTAGCGAAGCCGCAATGGTTACTTATATCCTCAAGAACACCGTCAGCCTTAATGGCACCGTTACAAGAGGCATTTGCAGTGTTTCTGACGGCAAGCTCGTCAAGGTCGATGAGACCAGCGGTATCAAGCCTGAGGGCGACAAGATGGTTTCAGAAACCGGAGAAGTCGACCCAGACGCAGAGGTTTCGATGAACTTCTGGGGCTTCCACAACGAAACTCTCCCGATGATGGAGAAGTATTTTGAGGACTTCCTTAAGGCTCTCACCCCCGACCAGATTAAGGCAGAGTGCCTCCTTCCCGTAATGGTAAACGACTTCCTCAGCGAGAAATCCATCACTGTAGAAGCGAGACCTTCCCACGACAAATGGTTCGGCATCACCTACAAAGAGGATAAGGCAGATGTCGAGGAGAAGCTCAGAAAGCTTCATGCTAACGGAGACTATCCCGAGAATCTGTAATCGGAAACCCCTCAGTCAGAGTTGCGAAGCAACTCTCTTAGTTCGGCAAAGCCGAACTAATGCGCTCCCCTTTCAGGCTCACCCGTCATAAGACAGGTCTTGAATATTTTCCGAGAAC
>JAJQHD010000024.1 GCA_021199855.1 Oscillospiraceae bacterium | reverse complement strand
ACATCTTCGTTGGATTTTCTCTTTTTCTTGGGTCATATCAGTTTAACACGGACATAATTGAAGTTTGGCTTTGCCAAACTTGTTATTTCGCCTTCGGCGAAATAACACCTCTCAGTCGCCCTTCGGGCGCCAGCTCCCCTTAACAGGGGAGCCTTTTTCATTCTCGGATAGGTTGCTATTGGCTCCCCTTGATAAGGGGAGCTGTCAGCGAAGCTGACTGAGAGGTGCACCGACCGAAGGGAGGCGCTCGTCAAGGAGGCGCCAGCCGCCGCAGACGACAATGCGTCCGGTAGCGCACTTTGTCACCAATTCTTAACCATTTCCAATATTGACATAACCGCCATTTGGGAGTATACTTACAGTGTGTATTTGTGCGCAAATATAATTCCGAATTCCGCATTTTGCGACTGAAAGGAGCAATTATGGCATTTTTAGATAAAATATTCGGCACATACAGTGACAAAGAACTGAAAAAAATCGAGCCTATAAAGCAGAAAGTCCTCAGTTTAGAGGACAAGTACAAGGCATTTTCCGATGCGGATTTGCGGGGAGAAACGGACAGATTTAAATCTGAGCTTGCTTCCGGCAAGACTTTGGACGACATCATGCCGGAGGCGCTGGCGGTCTGCCGTGAAGCGGCGGCAAGGGTCTTAGGAAAGCGTGCATTTCCCGTCCAGATTGTCGGTGCAATAGTTCTCCACCAGGGACGAATCGCCGAGATGAAGACCGGTGAAGGTAAAACACTGACGGCTTGCCTGGCGTCATATCTCAACGCCCTGACCGGCGAAGGCGTCCACGTCGTCACCGTAAATGACTACCTTGCAAAATTCCAGTCGGAAGAGATGGGAAGAGTCTACAGGTTCTTAGGACTATCAATCGGCGTAATCTTACATTCTATGAACAACGACGAGCGTCGGGAAGCCTATGCCTGCGACATCACATATGGCACGAACAACGAGTTCGGTTTCGACTACCTTCGTGACAACATGGTTATCTACAAGAAGAACCGTGTTCAGCGTGGACACGCCTTCGCAATCGTCGATGAGGTTGACTCTATCTTAATCGATGAGGCGAGAACGCCGCTTATCATTTCCGGCAAAGGCGACAAGTCTACGGATATGTATGGGAAAGCGGACAGGTTCGCGAAGACTCTTACAAAGAACGTCGTTGTCGAGATGGAGAAGAAGCAGGACGCCGACGAGGTTTATGACGGCGACTATATCGTCGACGAGAAGGCGGGCACCGCAACCCTCACCAAAAAGGGCACAGCAAAAGCGGAAGCTTATTTCGGGGTTGAGAACCTTTCCGATTCGGAAAACATCACCCTTCTGCACCACATAAACCAGGCTATCAAAGCGAACGGCGTCATGAAGAAGGACATAAACTACGTCGTCAAGGACGGCGAGGTCATCATCGTCGACGAGTTCACCGGACGTCTCATGTACGGCAGACGCTATAACGACGGACTCCATCAGGCTATTGAGGCGAAAGAAGGCGTAAAGGTCGCCCACGAGTCAAAGACGATTGCGACAATCACCTTCCAGAATTACTTCAGACTTTATAAAAAGCTCTCCGGTATGACAGGTACTGCCGCAACCGAAGAGGACGAATTCAGAGAAATATACAAGCTCGACGTCATCGTCGTTCCGACGAATATGCCGATGATCAGAATCGACCATCCGGACGTCGTCTACAAGACCGAGCAGGCTAAGTTCAATGCGGTTATCGACCAGGTTGTCGAGTGCCACAAGAAGGGACAGCCGGTTCTGGTCGGTACTATTTCCATCGAGAAGTCGGAGCTTCTTTCAAAGATGCTCCGCAAGCGTGGAATCGAGCACGAGGTCCTGAATGCAAAACAGCATGAGCGTGAAGCCCAGATTGTAGCCCAGGCAGGACAGCTAGGTGCCGTCACAATCGCCACCAACATGGCAGGACGTGGAACAGATATCATGCTCGGCGGTAATGCAGAATTTCTGGCAAAAGCAGAGCTCAGGAAGCAGGAGTATACAGAAGAAGAGATTTACGACATCACCGGCTTCACCGACACGGATGACGAAAGAATTATTGAAGGCAGAAAGCTCTATCGCGAGATTTACGACAAGTTTTCAGCTGACATCAAGGAAAAGGCGAAAGCCGTCAAGGAAGCAGGCGGTCTCTTCATAATCGGCACTGAAAGACACGAGTCGAGGCGTATCGATAATCAGTTAAGAGGTCGTTCCGGACGTCAGGGCGACGAGGGCGAAAGCAGGTTCTATCTCTCACTTGAAGACGATTTGATGAGACTCTTCGGCGGCGACAGAATCACCAATATGATGAACACGATGAACGTCGACGAGAACATGCCGATCGAGTCGAAGATGCTGTCATCCACTATCGAATCCGCCCAGAAGAAGGTCGAGGGACGGAACTTTGCAATAAGAAAGAACGTCCTTAACTACGACGATGTCATGAATCAGCAGCGAGAAATCATCTATAAGCAGAGAAGCGAGGTTCTCGAAGGCGAGGACATCCACGAAAATATCTTAAAGATGATCCGCGATTTCGTTTCAAACAGCGTAAATCTCTATCTTGCAGGAGACGAGCAGGAGAACTGGAACTTTGCAGGACTCCGTGAGCACTTTGCCGGTCTCTTCACCGTCCCGAACGACTTCAACTATTCTGTAAGAGAGCTTGGAGACCTTACCCGTGAGCAGGTCACCGAAGAGGCAACCGATGCGGCTCTCAAGGCTTATGACGACAAGGAAACGGAGCTCGGCAAGGAAATCCTCCGCGAATGCGAGAGAGTTGCACTCTTAAGAAGCGTTGATACCAAGTGGGAACAGCACATCGACGACATGGACGAGTTGAAAAAGGGCATCGCCCTTAGGTCCTACGGCAGTCACGACCCGGTTGTGGCATACCGCATGGAAGGCTTCGACATGTTCGACGCCATGATCGAGTCCATCTGCGAGGACACCGTCCGAATCCTCTATCATACTCATTTAAGAAAAGACGCCCCCATCAAGCGGGAGCAGGTCTTAAAAGCCGACCCCACCGGCACTTCGGACGGTTCAGTCAGCGCCACCCGTAAAGTCGGCAAGAAGATAGGCAGAAACGACCCGTGCCCTTGCGGAAGTGGGAAGAAGTATAAGAAGTGTTGCGGACGGGATGCGTAAACCCCTCCACCACCGCACTTCGTGCGGCGGTCCCCCTCCCCCTTCAGGGGGAGGCTATGACTGCTTCTTTGCACTAGTCAACAAAAACTGGACACTAAAATGAGAAAAATGAACGGTGAATT
>JAJQHD010000028.1 GCA_021199855.1 Oscillospiraceae bacterium | reverse complement strand
ATAATATAAGTGAAGACAGAGACGTCTTCCGTGCGGCGGCACGTTAAAGCTGTACTGCGCGTGGGGCAGGGTAAAGCCCACGGCTGATAGATACTCGCCAGGGTATCGAGCCCCGCACCTTGGATATAGGTGTAGTCCGCATGGGGGACTTAAATTCCCGTGGCTATAGATGCTAGCGCATCTTATAGGCTTTCGCCAGATTGCCGAGGCTGACAGCCAGCAGAAAACACGCAACTCTAACAAGTATTGCGGGCGATCACTGTATCGTCCGCTTTTTCTGTATTAAGCGAAAAGAAGGGCACAGGATGAGCAAAGCTGAGGATAAATCACAGATTATCAAGACCATCAAAGAGGTCGCATTGAAATATGATGCACAGTTGGTCGGGCGAACATTTCTGTACGTTTTTGACGGGAGAACAATAGAAGTTGTATTCCGTCGCAAAGACTTTATGCACCTCACAGGTGTAGATGCAAATATGTCAGGAGAACAGTTCTTCAAAAATGTGATTTCGGACAAATTGAAAGCGAACCAGATATATTTCAGTCAGAGACATCCTTATGACCTGTGTGCCAGGAAAATATCTCAGCTTCCCAAACTGATTTCTGTCACCAATTCCGAAATTTTTATTCTTGAGGATACCGAGACTATGACGTTCACTTATAAGTTCGGCTTGACGGACTTGGAGTGTACAGTTTGTTTGAGCAAAGATGTAGACAAAACCGGCAAAAAGGTGAGCAGGTACTACATAGCCAGAAGCCTTCGTGTTGAAGATAGCTTTGACAAGGCGGCGAATGCGTTTGAGGTTCAATACATATTCTCAAAGCCGGGCGGGAATTGGCTGTATGATACGGTGATGTACGCCGACAAAAGATACCCGATTGACTCCCTGCCGCAACAGGTTCTTGATATGTTGGATGATAAGCTTAAAAGTAAGCCGGAGAATAACTAATCATGGGATGATAATTCAAAAGCGATGAAGATAAGTTAGACTGGAGGGATAGCTAAATGGACAAAAAGAAATTACCAATTGGTATAGTAGATTTTGCTGAGATGATTTCCGAAGATTTTTACTATGTAGATAAAACAGGCATGATAAAAGAACTGCTGAACAATCGTGGAGAAGTCAACTATTTCACTCGCCCTCATGGCTTTGGCAGTACTGTGAACTTGAGTATGCTAAAATACTTTTTTGAGTTAGATACAGATAAGAGTTTGTTTGACGGCTTAGCTATCTCAAAGGAAACTGATTTATGCGAAAAGTATATGGGGCAATACCCTGTAGTCTCAGTCAGCTTTAAAGGTGTTGAGGGAAAAGATTACGAGTCAGCATTGTCACAGATGAGAAAAGTAATAGGCGATGAGGCATCGAGGTTTAGCTTTTTGAGAGATAGTGACAATCTTTCGGAAGATGATAAGAATATGTACAGGCAACTGACCAAGGCTGAACCTTCTGGAAACAGCGTTTATTCAATTTCTGATAACGCACTTATAAGTAGCCTGAATACCTTGACTATACTCCTCCAAAAGCACTACGGTAAAAAAGTTATTGTGCTGATTGATGAGTACGATGTTCCGCTTGCAAAGGCAAATCAGTTCGGCTACTATGATGACATGATTATGTTTATTCGTGGAATGTTCCATCAAACTCTAAAAACCAATCCGAATCTCGAATTTGCTGTCTTGACAGGCTGTTTGCGTGTTTCGAGGGAGAGCATATTCACGGGTCTAAACAATACCATTGTGTATTCTCTGCTTGAATCACGATACGATGAACAATTCGGATTTACCGATGAAGAAGTAAGAGAGATGCTGGATTATTACGACCTTTCGGAATACTATGATTTGACTAAAGAGTGGTATGATGGATACAAGATTGGTCGAGCCAATGTATATAACCCGTGGGATGTTATAAACTGGTGCTATCAGCTTTTAGGTGAGATGGATCATGTTCCTAAGTGCTACTGGGCAAATTCCAGTAGCAACGAAGAACTAAAGAGATTTATCGAGCGAATGGGTGATGGTGTAACCAAAACTCAGATTGAAAGACTTATCTCCGGTGACACTGTTCAGAAGAAGATTGAAGAACAGTTGACCTACGATACTATGTATGACAGTATCGAGAATATGTGGAGCTTGCTTTACGCTACCGGCTATCTCACTCAGAGCGAAACGCCGATGGGAAATGTCGTTCGCCTCGCTATTCCCAATACTGAGGTCAGAACTATCTTCAGAGATTCCGTTTTGAATCTTTTTGAAAAAGAAGTCGCTCAGGATGGTGCCATGGTTACCGATTTCTGTAATGCCTTGAAAACCGGCAACGCTGAGGAAGTCGAGAGACTGTTCAACGACTTCATGGAAAAGACCATAAGCATAAGAGACACCGCAGTCAAAAAGTCGTTCAAAGAAAGCTTCTATCACGGTCTGCTTATTGGAATTCTCAGCTATAAAGACGGCTGGAGCGTTGATTCCAACGGTGAATCTGGCAATGGCTACTATGACATCGCTGCTGAAATTGAGAAGGAAGAAATTGGCATAATCATCGAGGTGAAATATGCCGAAAACGCTCAATTCGAGAGCGAATGCCAGAACGCAATCAAGCAGATAAACGACAACGACTATACTGCGGAACTCAAGTCCGACGGCATGAGAACACTATGGAAGTATGCGATTGCTTGTTACAAGAAAGAGTGCAAGGTTGTAGTTGAACGTGAGGATTACGAGCCGAAGTGAAGAATTGACAAATAAATAACGTGAGAGCCTTGGTGGTTTACGATTAGTCGTGAACTGACAAGGCTTTTTATGTACACAAAGTAACAGCAAAACATCAGATAGCCTCTGCGGGAGAAATCCCACAGAGGCGCAACTTATTATGGAGGTATAAACAAATGCTCATTAACGATTATCCCGCAAAGCTAACAGATGACTATTATTACGTCCGAATATCGTGGGAGGACGAATCCACCCAGATAGGGCAGTATCGCACTCTCAAGAGTGCCGTAGCAAAGGCAGACGAAAATTCCGGCAGTCATATCTTCACCAGCGATGGCATCGCAATCTACCCGGAAGATGAAAAGCCGGAAGAAAACACACAAGGCGAAGAGATTATTGCAGAGTCTACGGCAGAAGAGACCACCGAAGTTCAGCCCGAGGTATCTTCTGAAAGAGAGTATCCTAATGACGGTAACACAGAGACAATTCTCTATGCCAGAGCAAATACGCTCCTTAACGTAAGAGTTGGAAATTCCCTTGATGCAGAGAAGCTCACGACCATCAAAAAAAGGAACCATAGTAGAGGTTTTGGA
>JAJQHD010000023.1 GCA_021199855.1 Oscillospiraceae bacterium | reverse complement strand
ACGGTTTCCGACGGATGCTTTGCGTAAATAATCCCGTAGGGCATTTTGTAATCCCATATCATTGGAATAGTCACAATAGACGGATGAACATCTGCCCATATGTCCAATGTTTCCATCAGGCAACCGGTTTGCTCACATTCGTTAAAAATATTTGTGTCATAGAAATGGGGTGTGTCTAAAATCGTGATTTTGGGGTGCCTGGTTTCGATTTCATCTCTCAGCCGGTTTAATACGGGAGAGTCACCACACTTTACCAGCATGATTGTTTCACCGTCCAAGTCATTCCAGCACAGTTTTTCCTTATTGGATAATCGATGCTTTCTTGGAACAGCAATCGCACACTCTCCCTGCTTTATTTGCAGGATGTTGTAATTTTCTTTCCATGTAAGTGAATCACACGGACCCACAAAACAGTCAATCTTTTCACCCAAAGAAGAAAGCATGGTTTCCATCCCTGACGGGGTATCGTCAAAGGGAACAATATGGATTGTACATGAGCCGTCATCAATTTCCGACCATAATTCTACCAGCATTTTGCATGGGCGAAGAATGGATGTACCAACTCTGATTACCTGCTGTTCACTCATCTCTATCTGCTTTGCGCGGGATATTGCCTCTTCGGAAATTTTTACAATCCTCTTTGCTTCTTTGTAAACAGAACGTCCAGCAGATGTCAGGCTTATTCCCTGGTTAGTTCTTTCAATCAGTTTTACTCCTATTTGGCTTTCAAACTTGTTGATTTGATTCATCACAGAAGCCGGAGTAGTAAACAATTCTTTAGACGCCTTTAAAAAGCTTCCTTGCTCTACAGCAACAATAAAAGTATAAAGTTCACGACTATACATGGTTACACCTCGCTTTTAGTTTTTCTAAAAGCCATTATAACATTTTGGTGGCTTCCATGTCAATGCTTTCCGGATTATAATTTATTTACAGATACGAAAAGGAGGTCTGAAACAATGGAGTACATGACATTAAATAACGGTGTTACAATGCCGATAATCGGATATGGAACCTATCAGACACCGGCAAGAATCACTGAACAGTGTGTTGCTGAAGCACTGAAAGTGGGGTACCGTTCCATAGATACGGCACAATGCTACGGAAACGAGAGAGAGGTAGGCATCGCCTGCCGCAAATCCGGCATACCCAGAGAGGAACTGTTTATCACGACAAAGCTCTGGGGTTGTCATGGTTATCAGGATACGCTTCGTTCCATTGAAAGCTCTCTGAAAAGGATAGATATGGATTATATTGATTTGTTGCTGATCCATGAACCTACAGGCGATGTCCATGAGATTTACCGTGCTATGGAATCTTATTATAAGGATGGGAAAATTCGTGCAATCGGCATTTCCAACTTCATGGAAGAACGCTATCTGGATCTGGTCAATCACTGCAAGGTAATTCCTGCCATCAACCAGGTGGAAACCCATGTGTTCCGCCAGCAGAAAAAGCTGCGGGAATTGGAGTGTCAGATTGGGACAAAGCCTGAAAGCTGGTCGCCGCTGGCCTGCGGTCAGAACAACATCTGGAATAACCCGGTATTGGTACGGATTGCAAAAAGCCATGGCAGGAGCGTTTCACAGATTGCCCTGCGCTTTCTGGTTCAGCAGGGAATTATCGTAATTCCCAAAACTACGAATCCTGAACACATGAAAGAAAATATCTCTGTTCTGGATTTTGACCTGGATGCAGAAGAAATGCAGGCGATTAAAGAGCTTGAGGTTGGGCGGAGCTTATTTGGCTGGTGGTAAAACGAGAAAGGTGGTAAAACTTATGGCAAAAAAGATTTTGGTTCTCAATGGCGCGGCCAGAAAGAATGGCAGCACCGCGAAGCTGGTTCGCAGCTTCACCGAGGGTGCCCGCAGTGCCGGTCATTCCGTGGAGGAGTTTTATCTTGACGGCATGAACATCCATAGCTGCAAAGGCTGCCTGCACGCAGGACGGGACGCACACAGCCCATGCTCTCAGAAAGACGACATGGATCAGATTTATTCTGTTTTCGCAGACTGCGATGTCGTTGTGTTCGCCTCCCCGCTTTATTTCTGGACAATTACCGGGACGCTGAAAACAGCGGCAGACCGTTTGTATGCGGAGCTGGAATGTCTGGGCTACGGTAAATTTCCAAGGGAAAGCGTTCTGCTCATGACAGCGGGCGGAACTGATTATTCTCAGGCTGTCACATGGTATCGCACCTACGAGCGCAATCTGGGTTGGAAAAACCGTGGCGAGGTTTTAGGTAGTGGCAAAACAGAAACTGCCTATCGATTGGGTGCTTCCCTTTAAAGGCAACATCTAAAAACAATTCAAATACAATACGGAAAGGAAGAACAGATAATGGAAAAAACAATATTTGTGGTTGGTGCAGGCAAAGGCTTAGGCAACGCAGTTGCCCGCAAGTTTGGGGCAGATGGCTTCCGAGTAGTGCTGATGTGCCGCAGTGCGGAACATTTGGCAGACTACCAGAAGGAAATGCAGAGCGAGGGGTTGGAAGTTGCGACACAGGTTGCAGATACTGCCGATCAGACCTCTCTTGCCGCAGCCATGCAGCAGGCCGTACAGACTTATGGTGTACCGGATGTGCTATTCTACAATGTGGGTATCACCGCAGCGGACGCGGATGTGTCCGGCGGCATTAACACAAAGGTTCTGGAGCAGCGTTATCAGGTGGACGTGCTGGGTGCTTACACCTGCATTCAGCAGGTATTGGGAGAAGAATTCAGCAAAAAACAGGGCACCATCCTGATTACCGGCGGCGGGCTGTCCATGTATCCCAGCGCAGCGTATCTTCCCCTTTCCATGGATAAAGCCGCCCTGCGGGCTATGGTGTTGGCGCTGCACCCGGTGTGTAAAGAACAGAATGTATTTATTGGTACTGTCCAAGTCTGCGACACCATCGGCGGCTCTGAAAAGTATATGCCGGAGAAAATTGCCGAACAGTTCTGGAAACTGTATCAGGATCGCACCGACGCTGAAATCGTTTACTAAGTTGACTGATATGGGCAGCAGTCCCCCAGTTTGGATGGCTGCTTCACTTTTTTGAAACGGAGGTATGTCTATGACAAATGAATCCTTGCTCACAGGCAGACCATGGAAGGGAATTCTTTCTTTCATGTTCCCAGTATTCATGGGGTTACTGCTTCAGCAATTCTATAATACGGCGGACACCATCATTGTCGGTAATTTTGCCGGTGAAACTGCGCTGGCGGCTGTTGGAGCCTGCGGCGTTTTGACTATGGCCTTTCTTGCACTGGCAAACGGTTTCTCTGCCGGTGCCTGTGTCCTGATTTCACAATTGTTTGGTGCAGGCGAGAATGAGAAAATGCGCCGCCAGGCATCCTCCTCTTTACTTCTTATGACAGGTATGGGACTGGCAGCAACGGTGGTAGGTGTTTTAATCAGTCGTTTTGCACTGCGCTATCTCCTTGCCACGCCGGAAAGTCTGCTGGACATGGCAGTCACCTATTTCAAAATATATTCACTCGGACTGGTGTTCCAGTTCGGCTATAACATTATCGCAGGCATCCTGCGTGGAATTGGGGACAGCAAGGCGACGCTTTATTTCCTGCTGATTGCAAGTATCATCAACATCGCACTGGACATCGTGTTCGTCTACATCTTTCACATGGGGGTAACAGGGGCTGCCATCGCAACTGACATTGCCCAGATTGCTTCCTGTATGACCGCTTTTGTTTACATGATGAAAAAATATCCCCTGTTCCGATGGAAACCCAGGGAGTTTACTTTTGAGTGGACGCTGGCCAGACTGACGTTACAGCGTGGTTTTCCAACGGCACTGCAGCAGTTGATTGTATCACTTGGATTTGTGTTTATCCAGAGAGCGGTCAACAGCTATGGGGAAGCAATGACGGCATCTTTCTCCGTTGCCCAGAAAATCGAAACCTACATGACCCTTCCCTCCAGCGCTTTGCTGACAACCCAGGCCACCTATACGGCGCAGAATATCGGTGCCGGAAAACCGGAGCGGGTGATAACCGGTGCAAAGCATACGGTTATTCTCTCTGAACTCATTTCCATCTGCATTTTGTCCGTCGTATTTGTTTTTGCTGCCCCCATTGTAAACGCGTTTGGGTTGGGTACGGAAGCTGCCGGTTACTGCACCGCACATATCCGGTGCGTGGCGATTTGCCTGATTCCCTTTGCATCCTATTATCCGATATTGGGGCTGTTTCAGGGAGCGAATAACTCGTTGTACTCCACCTTTGTCGCCACCAGTGCACTGACTGTCCGGGTCATTTCCACCTATGTTTTACAGGAAATTCCCGCTATCAGTTATCGCATGGTCTGGTGGAATGCACTTTTCGGATGGGGACTTGGCTGTATTCTTACATGGGTTCACTTTTTCAAGGGGAAATGGAAAAGAAATGTCGGCTGATCGTATATCCAACCGAGTCGGTAAACGGCATCCACTGCTTCTGCAAGACGTCGCCTGTTTGATGTAAAATAAAACGAATTCATAAATGCCTCCACTTTTCAATTTTCTTCTTGCATTTCCCCAAGAAAAGTGGTATAGTTATAACATCGGAAGCATAGCTCAGCCGGGATGAGCGTTCGCCTCACACGCGAGAGGTCACGGGTTCGAGCCCCGTTGCTTCCACCAGGTTGGAGAAATCCGAACAAACTCCTGAAGCACCCTTTTTCGGGGTGCTTTTTATATTCAAAATCCTCTTGCACTCCTCGGCGATTTGTGGTATATTCTATACTGAAATTCCGGCACGAAAAGGAGTGCTTTTTTATGATAAAAATCCGCATACCGGCGACCAGTGCTAATCTGGGAGCTGGGTTTGATGCTCTGGGGCTGGCGCTTGACTACTACAACTTTGTCGAGATGGAGGAGTCAGACAGAATAGAAATCAGCTCAACTGACGATGTGCCTGTTCCGACTGACGAATCAAATCTTATTTATATTTCCGCCAGAGACTTGTTTGAGGTCTGCGGAAGAAAGCTTTCGGGGCTTAAGATTATCCAGACGAACAACATTCCGATGGCTCGGGGGCTCGGGTCGTCGTCCGCCTGTATTGTTGCAGGACTCGTCGGCGCGAATCATCTTCTTGGAAACCCACTCACGACCGACGATTTGGTGAACCTTTCCGCTCAGATTGAAGGGCACCCGGACAACACGGCTCCCGCACTCTTAGGCGGAATCGTCACCGCCGTTTTCGACGGCAGGCAGGTTCACTGGGTCAAGCAGGAGGTTTATACAAAGCTCAAATTCTACGCCATCATCCCCGATTTCGAGCTCAAAACCGAAAAGGCGAGGGCGTGTCTCCCGAAAGAGATTTCCCACAAGGACGCTGTCTACAACCTGTCGCGTGCCGCACTCTTCTCGGCTTCTCTCCTGACAGGAAAATTCGAAAATCTCCGGGAAGCCGTCAACGACAAGCTCCACCAGCCGTACAGAATGGAGCTGATTCCCCACTGTCAGGAGGTCTTCGACATCGCCTATAGCCACGGCGCATATGGCGTCTACATAAGCGGAGCAGGTCCCACAGTCATGGCGATTGCCGACGACCGGAACACCTACTTTGCCGGAAAGATGAGATTTTCTCTTGAAAACGCCGGGCTTGCAAGCTGGCAGGTGAAGGAGCTTTCTATCGACAACGTCGGAACAGCGCTGATTTAAGCATAACAAAAAGCCGCAGGAGCTAATCCTACGGCTTTCATTATGCCTGAAATTATTTGTCGAACTCGATTGAGTACAGATCGAAGTCGCAACCGGGGAGATAGATGAGTTTGACGTCGGTCTTGCCGGTGACAGCAGGAATGTCGAATGTCTTTGTGACAAGTCCCTCCTCGCCGTAGAAGATGACGGCTGTTGAGTCCTTCTGACCGTTTTCGTCGAAGAAGCGGATGTGGACGGTGTCGCTCGTGTTGTAGGTTCTGCCTGTGATTGTAACCGTCTTCACATCTCCCGAGCCGAAATCGAAGTCGTTGAACTCGACGGTGACGTTGTTGCCGATGTGGGAAATGCAGTCGGGCTTAATCTCGAATGCGTCGCCATAAACTCCGTCGGTCGAGGTTGCCGGGATAAGTTCGTTAATTCTCGAAGACTTCGCAAACTGGAAGCCCTGGAACCTTATCTGTCTCGGACAGGTGATGACGAAGCAGATGTCCTTCACTCCCGTCAGCTTCTGGGTCAGATTTACGTTTTCGTACTGATAGTGGTTCCAGATTGGCTCCTTGATAGAAGCAAACTTGCCATAGGAGTTGCCCTCGCGGTCCACAATCTCGAAGCGAATCGTCTCATAAGCGTTGACATAGAGTCCGACCTTCAGTTTACTGGTTCCTGCCTTGCCGAAATCGACGTTGTTGAACCAGATTTCCGAGCGGTCGACATTTGTGAGGATTCCGCCCTCGGCGACGTCCTGAAGAACCTCGTCGGTCTTTGAGTGAAGTGCCGCATGGACGAATTCAGTGTACGGGTCGAATCCTGCCTGACTGAAGCCGGAGCTACTCATCTCGATTTCCGAGATAATCTCCTCATATTCGGTGCCGTTCTTGCAGTAGGCTCTCAGCCTGAATGCTCCGTCGCCGTTCGGGACGACAACTACCTTGCCGTCTTCAACCTTCACGTCTGCTAAATTCGTCTGGATTCCGGAATCGTTTATGACCTTGTAGCCAATGTCGGAAGCCTTATAGGTGGAATTCTTCGGGAAAATCTCGGTGGTGACGACGCACTCGCCAGATTCCGGGGTTATCTCCTGAGTCGAAACATGCAAGTCAATCTTTCTTACCGGAATATCCTTCGCTCTGACGCTCTGCTCGCTTCTTAAAACGCAGGAAACGCCGTCTCTCTTAGCTGACGGAGTGGCAGTGAGCAACAGCTTCGTAGCGGGAAGACCGCTTGACTCTGCGGTTACTGTGATTTCGCCTGCCTTATCGGTTGCAGCAATTATCGCAAGGAGCTTGCCATTAAAGAGCTTTCTCTCCGATTCCTGATACTGTCCGTAGTCGGATGAGTCGCCGTTGTCCATTCCGACAAGTCTGCCTGCTCCGGTGACAGTGATGTTGACTCTGTTTCTTGCATTTTCGACCGGATAGCCGTTTGCGTCCGCCATCGAAATCTCAATGAAGATCAAATCCCTGCAATCGGCTTTGAGTGAAGTTTTATTGGGAGTCAGGACGATTCTCGCCGGGTCGCCGAAGCTGTGGCGAACCTGACTGCAAACGATATTTCCCTTCTCATCATAGCCGACAGCCTTTATCTCGCCCTTTTCATAGGGAACCTGCCATCTGCCGCTGAGGGTTTCGCCATTAACATGGTCGTGAATATACTTTCCCTTTGAAACGCCGTTGACGAAGAGTTCAGACGCGTAGCAGTTTGAATAGATAAACAAATCCACAAGCTGACCCTCGTTGAAGTCCCAATAAGGGAAGAGATGCACGAACGGCTCGGCATTCTTTGCCCATTCGGCTTTGTAGGCATAGAAGGAATCCTTCGGGAAGCCGGCGGTGTCGATATGTCCGAAGTAGGAATTCTTTGTCCAGTAGGGAGTCGGCTCGCCAATGTAGTCCCACGCTGTCCAGATGTACTGTCCTAAAGAGAACTCGTGCTTTCTGTCCTGGATGATGTTGTATTCGGGAGAAATCACTCCCCAGCCGGTGGCGCAGTTCATAAGGGATGAGCACTGGTGGTCGTCGTGGGTGGTGCTGACTTTGGATGCCGGGAAGTGATATGTGCCACGGGACTGGATTGTAGAGGCGGTCTCGCTGCCATAGATAACCCAGTCGGGGTGCTTTTCGTGGTGCTCGTTATAGAGGCGCTCGGCGTAGTTGTAGCCGACAGTCTCGATATGCTCGGCGCAGTTCTGTGCGCCTTCCCACGCCATATAGTTAGAACCGATGGTGACCGGGTGCATGTGGCGATAGTCGTCGATGTGTACACACCTTGTGAGCTCGTCGGTGAGCTCAACTCCTCTCGGAGAAGCGTGGGTGTCATAGATTTCGTTTCCAATGCTCCACATGATGATTGAGACGTGGTTGCGGTCTCTTCTTATCCAGCTCCGAACGTCGCGCTCGTGCCACTCGGAGAAGAATCTCGCATAGTCGTAGGTGGTCTTCTTTAGCTCCCACATGTCGAAGGCTTCGGAGTCAATCATGATTCCCATCTCGTCCGCCAGATTCATCAGCTCGACGCTCGGAGGATTGTGGGAAGTTCTTATCGAGTTGACTCCCATTTCCTGCATTTTCTGAAGCTGGCGGCGTGTGGTCTCAATATTGACAGCAGAGCCGAGAGCTCCCTGGTCGTGATGGAGGCAGGCGCCGTTGATTTTAAGGTGTCTTCCGTTCAGGAAGAAGCCGTGATCTGTTGTGAACTCCACAGTCTTGAAGCCGACTCTCTGCGAAACTTCATAAACGACTTCGCCGTCCTTAATGAGCTCGGTTTTGAGGGTGTAGAGATACGGATCATCGACGTCCCAGAGGTGCACCTCACCAAGCGAGACTTCCTGGCTGTCGGTTGCAGTCTCAGAGCCGAGAACTACAATGCTCTCAGAGACCTTGACAGAGTTACCGTCCATGTCGGAAAGTGTGTGCTTAAGAGTAGCTTCGCCTGAACCGGTGACTTCGGTGTCGATGATAGCTTTCCAGCCGTCTTCGGTCTTCTCCGGGCAGAAGTAGACGCCGTCGGGAAGGATTCTGTCGGTGCCCGATTCGGTAAGATATACGTTTCTGAAAATGCCCGCACCCGCATACCAGCGGGAATTTGGGGAACGATGTCTTATGAAGACTTCGATTTCGTTCTCACCTTCACGGACGTTAAGCGGAACATCGAAGGTGGTGTAACCATACTTCCACTGGTAAACTTCCTCGCCGTTGAGGTAAACGGTGGTGTCCATATATACGCCCTCGAATCTGAGGATGTAGACTTTTCCCTCGGTATTCGTAAGCGTAAATGTCTTCTTGTAGTAGCCGTCGCCGTCGGCATAGAGATTACGGGTGTCGGCGACAAGCCAGTCGTGTGGGATATCTACCGGCTTGAAATCCGATTCAACCGGCTTTTCGTCCGGCTTCTTTAAGGCAAACTGCCAGCCGGCGTTAAACAAAGTTCTTTTCATATTGTTGTACCTCCTATTAAACAGGTAATCATATTCATCATTTGAAAGTCGTCCTCAGAACGGCTTTGCGAGCTCATTATAGCAGAGCCTTTTGCAAAATGCAATACCTAATTTGAAGTGGCTAAAAACTTATTATGTTTCGGTTCATATTTTTATATTGCGTTCGCTTCGTTCCCGGAAATGCGTTGATACTTCCAAAATAATTGCTTTAAAATTTTTTAACGTCCGTGAGTATTGACATAGCCAACAAAGTGAGATATAATTAGTGGTAGTCGGGTTTAAACCGAAATATTGAATATTATAAGGAGTGAAAATCGTGGATTCCGGCAGTAGTAGCCCCATACCTCGGGGGAAAAGCATGAAAAAGAGCTTACGGTATTGCGATTGTAAGCTCCCGAATGTTCTCTGATAACACGCAGTCCTTCGGCTTGCGGGCTTTCAGGGATATATTCCATTTGCCTTTCTTCTGGTTTTAACACGAATCGGAGGGATTTTTTATGGAAAGAACAACAGTATTCGACATTGTAATCAAGCTCCTGGAGCAGAGAAAGTTCGCCGAGTTAAAGCTCATCATGAAAGAGATGAACCCGGCGGACATCGCATCCATCTTTGAGGAGGCTGAGCCAAAGGATATTCCTCTTATCTTCCGCCTTCTTCCAAAAGATCTGGCATACGAGACATTTGCGTATCTCGACTCGGACATGCAGGAGCAGCTTATCCTTGCATTCTCAGACAAGGAAATCAGGGACTTAGTTGACGAGCTCTTCTTGGATGATACCGTCGATATTATCGAAGAAATGCCCGCTAACGTAGTCAACAGAATCTTAAAGAACACCGACGAAGCAACAAGGCGGCAGATTAACGAGCTTCTGGCATACCCCGACGACAGTGCGGGAAGCATCATGACGACCGAGTTCATCTACTTCTCGAAAGACATGACGGTTGACGAAGCGTTCGTCAAAATCCGCAAGCTCGGCGTTGTCAAGGAGACGATTTACACCTGCTATGTGACTGAGGACAGAGTGCTCTTGGGCGTTGTTTCACTCTTGGAGCTTCTCACAGCCGACCCAGAAACGGTTGTCGGCGACATCATGGACACAAATGTCATCTCAGTTGGAACCAAGGACGACAAGGAAACAGTGGCAAATGACCTTGCAAAGTACAATCTTCTCGCCATTCCCGTTGTTGACGACGAGCATAAGCTCGTTGGAATCGTAACGGTCGACGACGCTATCGACGTTCTTACTGATGAGAGCACCGAGGATATCGAGAAGATGGCGGCTATCGTGCCGTCCGACAAGCCATATTTCAAGACAAGCGTCTTTGAAATGTTCAGAAAGCGAATTCCGTGGCTTCTTCTTTTGCTTGTGTCCTCAACATTTACAAGTGCCATCATTACCGGCTTTGAGGAAAAGTTGGCGGCAAGCGTCGTCCTGACGGCTTATATCCCAATGCTCATGGACTCTGGCGGTAATGCCGGAGGACAATCCTCTGCCACTATCATTCGTGGGCTTTCTTTAGGCGACATAAGGCTGGGCGACATTCTGAAAGTCATCTGGAAGGAGCTGAGAGTTGCCGTCGTCTGTGGCGCAGTCCTGGCAGTATTCAACTTCCTTAAACTTTTCCTTGTCGACAATCTTCTTTTAGGCAATCCGGCTGTGACGCTCGCCGTTGACCTCGTCATCTGCCTGACGCTGTTTATCGCGATTGTTGTTGCAAAGCTTATCGGTTGCGTATTGCCTATCGCTGCAAAGGCTATAGGAATCGACCCTGCCGTGATGGCAAGCCCGTTCATCACGACCATCGTCGACGCAACATCGCTTCTCGTATACTTCTGGATTGCAACGGCTATTCTGAAAATATAGTTGTAGGGACACCAGACAGCTCACTTTCAGGCGGATAATATCCGCCCCAACATAATCGGCACGGAGGTTCATATGGAATTAGTGGTCAAAACCTACAGCGAGCTCACGAAAGATGAGCTCTATGATATACTCTATCTTAGGTCCGACGTCTTCATCATGGAGCAGGGGCGGGTTTGCCGGGACGTTGACGGCGACGACAGAAGGGCTCTGCACGTCTGGCTCAAGGACGAGAGCGGGATTGCAGCGTATCTGAGAATCCTCTGCAACGAGGACACGAAGACCGCCCTCATCGGCAGGGTTATCGCCGTGAGACGTAAAACCGGTCTCGGCAAGAAGATAGTCACCGAAGCGCTTGAAATCTCAAAAGAGCATTTCGGTGCGGAAAAAGTCCTCGTCCACGCACAGGAATGTGCCAAAGGCTTCTACGAAAAGTGCGGATTCAAGGTGATTTCGGAGCCTAAGTTTGAGGACGGGAGCTTACATCTTTGGATGGAGATTGATTTCCGGGAGAGCTTCACGCCTCTTGAGGAGTCGGTCAGCTTCTATACCCGAAACGACTTCGCAATCATGAACAGCTTGCTTGTGGGCGACTTTGATGCCGTTTACGGTTGGGCAGGCGTCGCGTATGGCGACAACCAAGGAATCTTAGACGAATACGCAAACGACGTGAGAACCGTCAGCACCGATTACGACCGGAAGTGGATTAATTCCCTCAAAAAGAGACTTATTGGCGAACTCGACGAAGACGCAAAGAAGCTGGTTGTCGAAAACGCAAAGAGCGACTTGAAAAATATACTGACGGCAATGTCGCCCTCAGGCAAAGAGTTGCACCTCTACAGAACCGCTTGGATTAATGCGAGCCGTTGTCCCGAGGGCAAGTTCTCATATTCCCGAGAATATCTTGCAATCGACCTTGAAGAGGGTGAGACAGTCGACATAAAGACCGTTTCATCATTCTCACTGACTCCCTATCGTGAAGAGGAAGACGTCGGGAGTGAGTTTTACAGGTATGAGCTTACAGTTCCGAAGGGTTCGCCCGTGCTGGAGCTCGACAGGTTCGAGACACACAATGAGGACGGCGAAGTTTTGCTTCCGCCGATGAAGTGCATGGTTGAAAGCATCACAGGTAGCAATATCAAAAACTGTCGGGGAATAATAAAGCTCAGATTTGAATCCGAGCTTGAAGTTGATACATTATAAATTCTCACACAGAAAGGATAATAACAATGAACGCAGTATTCACAAAATCGGCGCCTGCGGCGATTGGTCCCTATTCGCAGGCAATAGTTTCAGGCAACATGGTCTATTCTTCGGGACAGATTCCTCTTGACCCCGAGACGGGTGTCCTCGTCGGCACTGAGATTGAAGCCCAGACCGAGCAGGTCTGCAAAAACCTATCGGAGGTTCTGAAAGCCGCCGGAACGAGCCTTGACAAGGTAGTCAAGACCACCTGCTTCCTTGACAACATTGCAGATTTCACGAAGTTCAACGCCGTCTACGAAAAGTACTTCATCGGCAAGCCGGCAAGAAGCTGTGTAGAGGTTGCCGCTCTCCCGAAGGGCGCCTTGGTTGAAGTTGAGGTTGTGGCGGAAATCTGATAGTCAAAAACACCGATATCTTTTCGGACGTCGGTGTTTATTTTTTGCTTGAATTCCTCAGTTCCCTAAAAAATCTGCTCAATATCTCAGAACACTCATCGGCTAATACTCCCGAAATCACTTCTGGTTTATGATTATATGGGAGCTCAAACAGGTTTATCACCGAGCTGAGAGAGCCGGCTTTGGGGTCTGAGGCTCCATAAACGACTCTTGGGAGTCTCGAATTGATTATCGCTCCGGCGCACATCGGGCAGGGTTCAAGAGTCACGTACATGGTGCAACCGATGAGGCGCCAGCCGCCTAATGTCTTGCTTGCTTCATCAATCGCCATTATTTCGGCATGTGCAAGTGGGGATTTTGTCGATTCACGGAGATTATAGCCCTCCCCCACTATTTCGCCGGTTGAATCTTTCACGATAACAGCACCGACGGGGGCTTCTCCCAAAGAATACGCCCTTTCGGCAAGGTCGAGGGCGCACTTCATGTAATATTCGTGACTTTCCATCAGGGATTTGCCTCCTTCAGGGCATCTTTTATCGCCGAAAGCATGAATTTGATGAATTCGGTGGACTCGCCTTCGACGTTCGATTGGTTTATCGCTTCGTAATACTCGACCTGCCTGTCATGGACAACCGATTCGACCGGAAGCCAGGCGAATAACGGGTTATATTTCGACAAAATAAGCGTGTGCCAGAGCCGTCCGATTCTTCCGTTGCCGTCTAAGAACGGGTGTATAAGCTCTAACTCATAATGAACAACGCACCCGAGAATTATCGGGTCGATTCCGGAATTTTCCGCCCAATCAAGAAGATTCGACACCGCTTCGGGGACATATTGCGGAAGCGTCCCGAAATGGACGATGTTACCGTCTTTGTCGACCACGCCGACAGGCTTCGTGCGGAACATCCTACATTCGGAAATCAGCCCACGCATCATGACGCCGTGAGCCTTTACCAAATCGTCAATGGAATACGGATTCAGTTCGTCAAGGCGTTCGTAAATCTCATATGCGTTTCTGACCTCTTCGATGTCCGCAGGCGGAGCAAGAACACGTTTGCCATTGAGAACAGCCGTAACGCCTTCAAGCGTCAGGGTGTTCTGCTCGATTGCAAGAGAGCCGTAGATAGTTTTTATGCGATTAGCACGGCGAAGCGTCGGGTTTGTAGAGAGCTTCTGCGAATTATCTAAAACGCCAATAAGCCCTTTGATTTCATCAACAGCGGATTCCATCTCGGGCGTTATTTCAAACGGAGGGTTTTTATTTATCATAAGAATACCTCCATATATAGGTTATATCTCGTTCCTGTTCTCCAGCGCCTTGAAGAGCGTTACCTCGTCGGCATATTCAAGCATGGCGCCGATTGGGAGACCGAAGGCAAGACGAGTGGTTCTGACACCTAGTGGCTTCAGAAGCTTACTCACATACATCGCAGTTGCCTCGCCCTCAGGAGTCGGATTTGTCGCCATGATGACTTCCTTCACTTCTCCGGTGGCGATTCTCTTTAAAAGCTCATTGACTCTCAATTTGTCGGGAGTCATGCCGTCAATCGGGGAAATGAGACCGTGGAGGACATGGTATGTGCCCTTATATTCCTTTGTGCGCTCGAACGCGGCGACGTCCTTCGGATTCTCGACGACGCAGATTGTGGAATGATCCCTTGTCTCATCAGAGCAGACTGAACAGATCTCTTTTTCGGTGAGATTCTGGCAAATGCTGCAGCAATGGACGGTCTTGTGAGCATTGACGATGGCGTCTGCAAAAGCCTGAGCCTCTTCATCGGTCATCGACATGACGAAATAGGACAGCCTTTGCGCCGTTTTCATACCTATTCCCGGAAGCTTGGCGAACTGCTCCGCCAAAAGCGTCAGCGGGAGAGCACCTGAGTCCGCCATCAGAACATCCCCGGCATACTCATTCCGCCGGTAATCTTCTGCATTCCTGCACCCGATTCTGTCTCAATCTGGGTTAGGACTTCGTTGATGGCGCTTGCGACCAGGTCTTCAAGCATCTCGACATCCTCCGGGTCGACGACCTCCGGCTCAATTTTGACGCCCAGTACTTCACGCTTGCCGTTCATGGTAATCTCAACGGCACCGCCGCCGACGGTTGCCTTGAACTCCCTGGCTTCAAAATCGGTCTGGAATGCCTCCATATCCTCCTGCATCTTCTGAGCCTGACGGATCATCTGGTTCATGTTCTGCGGTCCGCCGCCCATTCCCTGTGGTACTCTTGCTTTCATTGTAATTGCTCCTTTATGTTAATCAATATCAAATGGTATATCCTCGCGTCTTGCTTTCTCCATAAGCTCGGCAACCTTGTCCTCTTTTGGGGGTGATGCCGGGTCTTTTTTGATACAGCGCGCGCCTATAGCATAGCTCTTGCCGGTTATCTCCTTGACAACGTCCCTTAAAGACTTCGCATTCTCCGGTTTTTTGAATAAGCTTAGGAAGAACTCCGACTGTACCTCGATCATAAGTCTGTTGCCGTAGATTATTCCCCGCGATTCGCTAAGCGCTCCTGCACAGCCGGGATTTACTTCGGTGAGGCGTTCAAGAACCTCGTCCCACTGTGGGAACAGAACTGGCGTCTGTGTCGACTCCGGTTCAGGATTTTGCGGCAGAGGTGTGGGCTTGGGTACAGGTCTTTCAGATTTTGCTGTAGAAGCTGACCTGACGCCGCTTTGCTTCATCTCTTCAATCTCGTCTTCGAGTGCAGAAATGCGCTTATTAAGCTCCGATACTGCACTATCTGAGACAGCCGTCTCACGCTTTGATGCAACACTGCACATCCGGATTACCGCCATTTCGAGTGCGGTTCTCTTTGACGATGCAGTGGACATAGAGTCGCCGGTGGTCTGGAGTATATCTAATAGTGCCAGAGTCTTGTCGAGTGTAAGCTTCCCGGAAATCTCCTGTAGCCTCTTCAGCTCGTCCGGAAGGCAACCCAAGAGTTTTTCGTTCTCTGGGGAAGTCTCCAAGAGCATTATATTTCTGAGCTGGAAAATCAGCTCGTCGCAGAGACGGGACATATCCTTTGAAGCCGCATAGAGCTTGTCGATGTCCGAAAGAACCTTTGCCGACTTCCCTTCCGAAATGCCGTCAAGAATCTCGTATAGTGCATATCTGTCGGCGGTTCCGGAAACTGCGGAAACGGTCTGCACAGTTATATCGTCGCTCACCGCCATGCACTGATCTAAAATTGAGAGTGCGTCTCTCATCGCTCCGTCGGAAATCCTTGCGATTGCGGTTGCCGCTTCGTCGTCAAGAGTTATCTTCTCCTGTTCGGCGATGTAAAGAAGCCGAGCTTTTATGTCCTCCGGAAGAATTCTCCGGAAATCGAAGCGTTGACATCTCGAAATTATCGTAAGCGGCACTTTGTGAATCTCGGTAGTTGCGAGAATGAACTTCACGTGCTCCGGCGGCTCTTCCATGATTTTGAGGAGAGCGCCCCACGCCTGGTTCGAGAGCATGTGGACCTCGTCGATTATATATACTTTATACCTTGCCAGCTCGGGAGTGTAGACGGTCGATTCACGGAGTTCACGGATATCGTCGACACCTGTGTTTGAGGCGGCGTCAATCTCGATGATGTCATTGAGAGTGCCGTTATCTGCGGACTGACAGATGTCGCATTCGAGGCATGGTCTGCCATCATGGGGATTGCGGCAGTTGACAGCTTTCGCGAAAATTCTTGCACATGTTGTCTTGCCGGTTCCACGGGAGCCGGTGAACAGATAGGCATGAGCAGTCTTGCCCTCACTTATCTGATGCTTGAGCGTGGTTGTTATATGCGGCTGAGAGACAACGTCATCAAACGTCATCGGTCGCCATTTGCGATATAGTGCGCGATACATACTGCTCACCTCCAGAACCTCTCAGTCACGCCTTCGGCGCGACAGCTCCCCTTATCAAGGGGGAGCCTTAGCGGAAATCTTGATAAAAAGTCCAATCCGACATATAGGTGTGCAGGCGAGACTGTGTCACACGAAGCATTCTGCTTAATGCTGCTCGGTTCCCCGCCTGACATGGTTCACAGCGCCTCGTTGCACAGGACCCGCACACCTACATCTCAGATTGGCTAACATGTATGATAGTATACCACACTTTTCACAGCTTTTCAAGTGCAAAATGCGGTTTTGAGAGAATTCTCTCAAAAAATTTTTCAGAGATTTACTCATTTACTATTGCCGAATTGCAAACAATATGCTATAATATTAACTGAAATATTGCGAAAGTTTTGTTAGAAACGTAGAATTGATATGGATGGGGTGCTGGTAAAAAATGAGCAGTGTAAAATTATTCTCTCACGGAGGAGAGCTGAGGGTTGAACTCGGCGATCAGATTGAGGCTGTAAAACGAAATGGTCTTAACGGAATCGAGCTCGGCGGAACGGAATTCGGTCTCATATCGGACATTTCCTTCGTTGTGGCGTGCCTTATCAGAAAAAAGCTCAATGACTCCGGTCTTGAAGTGTTATCTCTTGCCACTACCATCGGCAGAATCGGCATCAAGGATGATTTTGAGGCGCAGATTGAGAAGCTGAAGAACACTCTTGAAGTCTGCAAGGTTTTAGGTGCGGACAAGGTTCGGGTGAGCTCATTTTTCATTCCGGGATTCGAGAATCCTCAGGACTACCGGCAGTTGGTTATCGACAGGCTTGGAAGAATGAACGAGCTTGCAGGCGCGCATGGCGTGACTTTATGTCTTGAGAACAGGTTCGGTTGCTATGGTGGCACCGCCGAAAGGTGCCACGAAATCCTGAGTGCTCTTCCCGAAATGGTCGGGATATTCAACCCGGTTGAATTCGTCAAGGTCGGTGAAGATGTTATAGATGCGTGGAACATTCTCCGCTCAAGAATTGCGTATGTTCACATTTCGGATATATCTGAGGACGGCAAACCGGTTCCAGCCGGATGCGGAATAGCCAAGATAAGGGATCTGACCCGGAAGTTCATAGAAAAAGGCGGCAGGAACTTCTCAATAGATCCAAGACTCACAGTCCGCCGTTCAAACAAACAAGTTGATCAGGACAGGTTCTCATACAAAAACTCCGACGCGGCATTCGATGCGGCGTGCGGAGGGTTCAAGAGTATTATTGGAATCAGGAATTAGTCGGATGAGACGACTCCACTCCCCGGAAACCCCTCCACCGTCGCCTTTGGCGGCGGTACCCCCCCCCATTGAGCGGGGGCGTTTTAATCGGCTACCACTATCATTTGGAAAAGCACTTAA
>JAJQHD010000010.1 GCA_021199855.1 Oscillospiraceae bacterium | reverse complement strand
CACATCTTCGTTGGATTTTCTCTTTTTCTTGGGTTATATCAGTTTAACACGGACAGTTCCCTCAAAATTTTCTCCCACAACCTATTGCATTTTCTTGCGGGACGTGTTATAATCTTCTAGAATGCTATTTCTATCGGATTGGAGGGCAAAAAGATGACTGTTGTCAATATAATCAGCGGAATCATACTGCTTGTTTGCAGTATTGCGATAGTTCTTATCATTATGTTTACAGACACCGACAGCGCGAGAATGAGCTCTGCTATTGGCGGAGGAAGCGATTCCTTCTATGGCAGAAACATGAAGAATACTCGCGAGGCGAGACTCAATCTCGTAACCAAGATTGCCGTAGGACTTCTCTACGTTGTGTGCATAGCTGTAAACATCATAGCGCGCTTCGCAGGCTGAGTCGGACATGACCGGTATCTGCCGGAAATTTGATTTGACGTTGCCGCTCGACCGGTTTTTCTGCGTCGGGCGGCAGTTTGTTTAGGAGGCTTTTATGAAAAAGAAACCCATCATCGCAAGAATATTCGTAATCCTGATAGTCGTGTTCATGCTGGCGGCGATTGTTTACTCGTCGCTCTATAGCCTCTTCATCTGATATGGTCGTCATCGGTAACGACTGGGACGAGGTAATCGGCGGGGAGTTCTCGAAGGACTACTACCTTAATCTCCGCGAATTCCTTAAGACGGAGTACTCAAGCAACACCATCTATCCCGACATGTATCACATATTCACGGCTTTGAAGCTGACGCCATATCACTCTGTCAAGGTGGTAATTTTCGGGCAGGATCCCTACCACGAGCCTGGACAGGCTCATGGGCTCTGCTTTTCCATTCAGGACGGCACCGCTCTGCCTCCGTCTCTTAAGAACATCTACAGGGAGCTTGAGACGGACATGGGAATCTCTCCGGCAGAAACCGGCGACCTGACATCCTGGGCTGAGCAGGGAGTACTGCTCCTCAACACCGTCCTCACCGTCCGCCGCGGACAGGCGAACTCCCATAAAGGAAAAGGCTGGGAGATTCTGACGGACGAGATTATAAGAAAACTCAACGAGCGCGAAACTCCAATAGTTTTCATCCTTTGGGGAGCGAATGCAAGGAGCAAGAAGGCTCTCATCACCAACCCTCAGCACCTGATTATAGAATCCGCCCACCCAAGCCCGCTTTCAGCCTTCAATGGCTTCTTCGGTTCAAGACCCTTTTCGAGAACGAACCAGTTCCTTGCCGAGAACGGGGAAGCACCGATTAATTGGGAAGTGGGGAGCCGGAGCAAGACTGAATGCTTTGAAAAGTAAAGATTGGACGGAACTTTAGATGAATTTTCACTTTGATGAATCTTTAAGTGACGGATACAAGAGCGGCACACAGAAAATCCGACGGATGAGTGAGGATTGGGTCGCAAGAAATATCTATTGTCCGAGCTGTGGCAATCCTCACATCTCTCATTTGCCTAACAACGAGGCGGTAGCTGACTTTCAATGCGACAACTGCGGAGAAATATTTGAACTGAAAAGCTCCAAGGGGCGTTTAGGCAAGAAGGTGCTCGATGGAGCTTACAATACGATGATGCAGAGAATCACAAGCGTGACAAATCCCGACTTATTCTTACTTCAATATAACGAGAATTCGGATGTAACCGACTTACTTCTTGTGCCAAAATTTTTCTTTGTACCATCTATCATCGAAAAAAGACCTCCTCTTCCGCCAACCGCAAGGCGAGCTGGTTGGACAGGTTGTAACATACTCATTTCGCAAGTGCCGATACAAGGAAGAATTGGCATGATAACATCGCAACGGGTCGAAAGCCCTGAAAATGTAGTTGCAAAATATGCCCAAGCGAAACGGTTGCAAACAAATCGAATCGAGCAAAGAGGTTGGCTGATGGATGTCCTTAACTGCATCAATGAAATTCCAAGCAACGATTTTGCGCTTGCGGAGGTTTACGCCTTCGAGCCGATTTTGCAGGAACTGCATCCCGAAAACAAACATATTCGTGATAAGATTCGGCAACAGCTTCAGTATTTGAGAGACCGAGGATTTGTTGCGTTTGACGGTCGAGGAAAATATCATAAACTTGGGTGATCGGTGCTGTTTTCCTTCAATGATCAGATTTGAAATTAGTTTAGGGCTTAACGTGGTTCAAAAAGTTGAACCATCTGGAGAGATAAGGAGGTCCCAATGTCTCAAAAAGAACAGAACGAAACCGAAGACAAGATTTTAAGTGAGAACGGCGAGGCGGTTGAGCGGGTCGAGGCTGTCGATGGCGAAATCCACCCTTCCGAAATGCCCGACAAGCCGAAGACTGACGTCATGAAATACCTTGACGAGGAGGTCAAGGCGCGCGAAGAAGCGTCGAAGGCGGACAGGGAAGCTCGGGCTCAGCACGAAAAGGAGCTCCAGGAAAAGAAAATCGAGCTCACAAAGCTCAAAATGGGCGTCATCGAGGAGTCGGACACCATAAAGGAAGTCCACGAAGAGACACCCGAACTCACTTTTGGCGAGAAGATAGAAAACATCTGGTATCGGTCGAAGTGGATAATCATATTCGCTGTTTTCTGCATAGTTGCCGGCGGGTACATCATCTACTCCCAGGTGACGAGTGAGAAGGCGGACATGACCGTGCTCGTCGTCATGGAGAACAACTCCCTTTATGCGAGAACCGAGGAGGTCGAGGAGTTTCTGGAACAGTACTGCGACGACCTTGACGGCAACGGATATGTACATGTCCTGGTCTACAACATCGTTCTCAGCGACCTTGAGGACGCGACCAGCTCAACCTCTGCTCAGGCTCAGATAATGACTCAGCTCATGACCGGCGACAATATTCTGATTATTTCGGATGGAACCACGGAATTCGAGGTTCACGACTTCACCCAGGATGAAGGCTATGATGACGAATGCATGACTGAGTACGGAATCAGGCTACGCTGTGACCTGACGACCGATGAGCTCAGGTGGCAGGCAATGCCGGACGAGCTTTACATCGGAATGAGACAGCCGCAGGAGCTCAGCGGCACAAAGCTTGAGGCGATGCAGGAGAATTTTGACGAGCTGCTTCCGATGTTCAACCGCATTTATGAGGCGATAAGTGCGAGCGAGTATACACCATTGAGTGCAGAAACAGAAAGTTCTGAGGCTGACGAAGCAGTAGCAGAGGTCACCGAGAGCGTCACAGAATAGTTTAAAATGGCTTCCCTGCGTGATTTGTCATGCACAAAGACCCGCAGGGAGGTTTTCAAAAAAATTTTTTAAAAAATCTGCGTTGTCAAGAGATGTGACCCAAAAAGAATAAAATAACGAAGAAAGA
>JAJQHD010000056.1 GCA_021199855.1 Oscillospiraceae bacterium | reverse complement strand
TGATTATTATATCATGTCTTCTCGAGTTTGTCAAGACCTTTTTTCAAACTTTTTTTGAAATTTTTTCGCAGGCTTGATTTCAGGCATTTTTTCTGTCCGTGAGGTTTCCCTTGCGGACAATGATAATAATATATCACATGTCGGAAGCGTTGTCAAGAGGAAATTTGCAAAAAATTCGAGGAAATTTTTATCCGGAATTTGCCTCTATAAACTCGATATTAATTTCGACATATTTCAACTATCTTGTGCGCGAATTTGTCTCCCGGAAATCAAAAAAGAAGCCCGAACGTGTCGAGCTTCTTTTCTTGAGTCTTGATTATCTGATAGCGTCCTTGGTCTTGGCAGCCTTACCAACTCTGTCTCTGAGGTAATAGAGCTTAGCTCTTCTGACCTTAGCGAGTCTGACGACTTCAACCTTTTCGACGACCGGAGAATGGAGAGGAAATACTCTCTCAACGCCGCAACCATGCGAAAGTCTGCGAACTGTAAAGGTTTCGCTGATTCCACCGTGCTTGCGAGCGATTACAGTTCCTTCAAAGACCTGAATTCTCGACTTGTCACCCTCCTGGATTCTGACGTGTACTCTTACAGTATCACCGACAGAAAACTGAGGGACTTCTGTTTTCATGCTCGACTGAGCAATTGTTTTTAAAGCGTCCACTTTAAAACTCCTCCTGTTAATTTCAGACATTCATACACTTCTATCAACGATTTTCGTTGCCTGGCGAAGTCAGAGGACTATCCGCTTTAATGTCATGTTATTAAAACCGGCATTAACCCCCATTTGCGCTCGGAAAACGCAACGGAATTCAAATGCTTTAATATTATATCACATTGGGTCTTACGTTTCAATAGTGAGATTCGTAAAAATCATGTTTTTAGAATCAGTGCTATATGTGCAACTTGCACAATATCTTGTCTATACTTCTCTGTCTATAAGCTCCGAAGCGATAATTACGAAGAGAGTTACTATCTGTGAGATTGAAACTCCTGCCGGAACCGTCAATGCAGAGTCGAAAAAGGCGATGATGAGCACCGATATCGTCACTATCGATACTATGTTCAGAAGCTTCTCACCGTTCGGGAAAATTAAGCGCAGTATCATTCCGCCGTCGAAGTAACTCACAGGCATGAGATTGAAGAGCGCAATGGCAAGGTTTATCGGATCTCGTAAAATCAGCGCAAACACAAGGTTCGTGAGGCATCCGGCAGAATAGACAAGAAGCCTTGCTGGTTTGCCAAGTCCTTCTGTATCGGCTGAAATGCCGATTCCTCCGCCATAGAAGCGGATTCCTGTAACTTCGGCTCCCGTCAGTTTCATAGCAAGCAAATGTCCGAGCTCGTGCATGAAGCAGAACAGGAGGCAGATTCCTGTTATGCCGTTTGGTTCGAGAAAGCTCACGGCAGTAACCAGCAGGAAGCCAAAACCTATTCGTAAGTCTGTTCTCAGTATTCTTAGTGTCAGCATACTGAATTCTATTAGCTGGTCTTACGAAAAATGTCCCCTGAAGCTATCAAGGGACATGATTTTTAGCATCCGGCTTCTTTCTTGATTCCGAAAATTGCACGCAAAATGCCTCTTATCGGCTTTGACGGCTTGACGATTACAACCTTCATTCTGTTCCCTCCTACTTATGTATTTCTACATAGTATTCGGGTTTTAAAAAGTTGCTAACGCTTCCGCTTGTCCTTGAGCTCCCACGGTTTAATTAGAGATGCTTCTCTGTACATCTCGCAGTAGCTACGATGGCGGCTTTCGGAGATTTTTCCCTCACGGACGGCTTCCAATATTATACACCCTGTCTCTTTTGTATGGGAGCAGTCCTGGAAGCGGCACTGTCCGCCGAGATAATCTCTGAACTCAGGGAAGCAGTCGGCGAGTTCGTTTTTAAATATAGTATCATACTTGCCGGTCTCGAAGGTCGAGAATCCGGGAGTGTCGGCTATGTATCCGCCGCAGTCGAGCTCGAAAATATCGACTCTGCGGGTTGTATGCTTGCCTCTGCCGAGGCTCTTGCTGATTTCGGCGGTTGCAAGCCCCAGCTCCGGGCAGATGTTATTAATAGTAGAGGACTTTCCCGAGCCGGAATTGCCACAGAATGCGGAGAACTTGCCTTTCAGGGCTTCTTTTACTTCATCACAGCCCTCGCCGGTTTCGTTATTCACCTCGAAAACAGGGTAAACTCCCCGATAAATCTTCACGTAATCGTCAGCAGGCTGTTTGTCGGTCTTAGTAAAGACGATTACGGATTCTATGCCTTTATACTGTGCGACTGCCGAAAACTTGTCAAGCATCAGTAGATTCGGCGGCGGCTCACAGGTCGACATTATGAAGACCATCTGGTCTAAGTTTGCCAGTGGCGGTCTTATAATTTCGTTTTTTCTCGGATGAATCTCCGTAATGAGTGGCTCGACTCCTTCTACTACCTCAACAGTCACCCTGTCGCCACAGCAAGGAGAGATATTCCTTTGGCGGAATATCCCCTTTGCCTTGCATGTGTAGATTTCGCCTTCAAGGGACGCTACCTTGTAGCCTGTGCCGAACGCACTGATTATAACTCCGTCCAGTATCATCAGGAGTCAATAATTGTGAACGCAGTCGTCCAGTAGTTTGTGCGATTGCATGTTCCGGTGTCGAAATCGATTTCGTACTCAGCGAACGTCATCTGAAGACCTGTTCTCGGGCTCTTTGCCATGACATAGACGGTCATCGAGCCTTCGCCAGTCAACGCTACCGACATAGTTCCGCCAGCATACTCAGAACCGTTCATTGTGATAGTGCCTGTGAGAGCTTCACCATTCGCACTGTTGTAAACGGTTACGTAATAGGTATTTGTAGCCTTTGCCGGGATGTCGATATTGAGTATCACGGTATTTCCGGATGTAGTGGTGCTGCCGGTGTCATCATCGGATGTTCCGTTATCGATGATAATTCCGGGATGTGTTGTGGATGAGGTATCATCGTCGGTTTCCCCATCCTCGGTGAGGTCGATGTCCTCCTCGGTTACAGTTCCGTCGGAAACATATATCGTGACTGTTGTATTTCTTGTTACGGTTTCACCTGATTCAATGCTCTGGTCGATGACGGTTCCTGCTTCCTCACTCGATTCGATATACTGAGTCTTTGCTACGAGATAATTATCTTCAAGCAGAGTCTGGGCTTCGGAAACTGTCAAACCAACAAGTGCAGGAACAGTAGTATCCTCTACAGAAGGACCGATACTTACGTAAACCTTGACGGTTGTGCCTTCCTCGACTGTTGAGTAGGCAACAGGGTCTGTCTTGATGACATAGCCGGAGGAAACATCGTTGCTTTCTATCTCAACTCTAGTGACAGTCAGCGATTCTCCTGTGAGTGCGGCGTATGCGGACGAATAATGGTAGTTGACAACATCGGAAATAGTTACTGTTCTTGTTCCCTTGCTGACTGTTACCTTGATAGCGTCGCCGACCTTGACGATTCTGCCCTCCGCCTTTTCCTGCTCCATTATGATTCCCGCCTCGTATTCCGAGCTGTACTCCTCGGAAGCAACGAGCTGGATTTCAGAATAGAGAGATCTTGCCTCATAGAAGTTAAGTCCCACCAGGTTCGGCATAGTGTAATCATTTGATGATGAGGCGGTTGTCTGGAATGCGCCGAGGATTACATTTGCCATAAAGAGCGTTGCTACGATTATGACAGTAACCGTCATTGCAGCGAGAATCGGGAGGATATAGTTGTGTCTTGGAGCTTCCTCTTCGTCATCGTCATCATCGTCTGGCTCCTCAGGAATCTCCTCCTGCACTTCGGGCTCCGGCTCAGGCTCAGGCTTTTTCTTTTCTGCTTTGGGCTTTGGAGAACGCTTTTTGACAACAGATGCCTTCAGCTTTCCCGACTGTTGTTCAGGCTTCTTGACCGGTTCGTCGAAATAGCCGAATGTAACGCTCTGGTCAGCCTTGAAAGCCTCTATATCACGGATCATTCCCGATGCCGACTGATATCTCTTTGTGGGATCCTTCTCCATCGCTCTCAGGATTATTTCCTCGAGACCTTTATAGATGTTTGAGTTGTACTCGGAAGGTCTTACCGGCTCCTCGTTCATGTGCTTTAACGCTACTGCAACAGGAGTGTCGCCATCGAATGGCTTTCTTCCGGTAAGCATTTCGTACATCATGACGCCTACGGAGTAGATATCGCCGCGCTCATCGGTTCTTTCGCCTCTTGCCTGTTCGGGAGAAACATAGTGGACGGAGCCCATTGTGCGCTCGGTATTGGTTCCGGCATTCTGTCTGGAGAAGCAGGCGATTCCGAAGTCCATCACCTTGATGGTGCCGTCAGCCAAGAGCATTACATTCTGGGGCTTGATATCGCGGTGGATTATCCCTCTGTCGTGGGCAAGCTGAAGAGCTCTTAAAATCTGGATAGTATAGTGGACACATTCGCGCCACTGAAGCATACCCTTCTGCTCGATGCACTCTTTTAATGTGATGCCGTTGATATACTCCATGACGATATACTGAAGGTCATGCTCATATCCTACATCGAAAATCTTTACTATATTAGGATGAGACAGAACGGCAATCGCTCTGCTCTCGTTTCTGAAATATCTGACGAATTCTTCATTCTCGGAAAATTCCTGCTTAAGTATCTTCACGGCGACGGTTCTGTTTTCCATTATGTCCACGCCCTTGTAGACGTCGGACATTCCGCCGACACCGATAAGCTCAGTGATCTGGTATCTTCCATCAAGCTTAAGACCAATGAAATTATCCATTCAAAACCCGCTCCTTTCCTTTTAAACCGATATGAGAACGGCTGTTATGTTGTCCTTGCCGCCCCGGGAGTTTGCCGCATCGATGAGCTCGTTGACGGCGTGTTCTATAGGCTGTCTATAAGAAATTTCGTATATCTGCTCGTTTGTGAGATAGTTTGTCAGACCATCGGTGCAGACTAAGATATATTCACCGCCATTGAGGTCAATCTCGAAATAGTCGGTTTCAACCGCTTTATCAACTCCGACAGCACGTGTGATGACGTTCTTCATCTTGTGATTACGCATCTCGTCCTCACTTATCATGCCGTTTGAGTAGAGATACTCGACAATCGTATGGTCGTTTGTTATCTGGGTTATCCCATATTTATCCATGAGATAAGCTCTTGAATCGCCTACACTGGTTATACTCAAGAGATTCTTATGTACCAGCGCGGCAACACAGGTTGTTCCCATTCCTGCATTCTCTTCATCTTCGAGACTTTTGTTATATACAATTGCGTTTGCCGCTTCAACTGATGTGATAAGAAGCGACTTGACACTCTTTGGCTCCATATCGGCTCTGTAGCTCAGGTGAACTCGCTCATAAATGGCATTTGAGGTCATCTCGCTTGCAAGACCGCCGGAAGCCGCTCCGCCCATTCCATCACAAACAACCGCAAAGACGGTTTCATCATCTATTGCGCATATTCTGAACTTATCCTGGTTTTCTTCCCTGAGTTTTCCTATATCGGTTTTTCCGGCTGCAAACACATTGTCACCTCCAGTTGCTATATTTCATATTCCCGCCTTAACTGTCCGCAGGCGGCGTCTATATCTGCGCCCAATGTCCTTCGCACCGTTGCATTCACGCCGAGCCCCAGTAGCTTTTTGCAGAAGCTTTCGGCGGCAGTCCGGGACGAGTGATAGTCGCGCTCTTTTATCTTGTTGACTGGAATTATATTTATGTGGGACGGCATTCCGCTCACCAGTTTTGCAAGTGCTCTTGCGTCCTCCATAGTATCATTGGTGCCGTCTATAAGAGCATACTCGAACGAGATTCTTCTGCCTGTCTTCGCAAAATAGTCACGGCAGGCTTTCATGAGCTCGTCAATATGGTATCGCTTGTTGACCGGCATAAGCTCGCTTCGCTTTTCGTCGGTGGTTGCATGAAGTGAAATCGAAAGCGTGAGTCCGAGACTCAGCTCCGAAAGCTGATAAATCCTGTCTACAAGACCACATGTTGAAAGGGAGACGTGCCGAAGGCTCATATTGGTGCCCTTTTCACTTGAAAGAAGCTCCAAAAATCTCACGACGTTGTCGAAATTATCAAGCGGTTCGCCAATTCCCATCAGGACTATGCTGGAAACTTTGCGTCCGGAAATTCCTTCGGCTTCATAGAGTTGCAAAAGTATTTCGGACGGTTTTAAGCTCCGCTTGAAGCCTGCAATGGTCGAAGCACAGAATCTACAACCCATCTTACAGCCGACCTGAGTCGAAACACACAAGGAATCACCGTGCTCATAGCTCATGAGTACCGTTTCGATATGGTTGCCGTCGGAAAGCTCGAACAGGAACTTTTCCGTTTCGTCTAAACTTGATTTCAGGTTTTTCACGCATGTGAGCTTTTCGATATAGAATTCATTTGAGAGCTTTTCACGAAGAGAAAGTGACAGGTTTGTCATTTCGGAAAAATCGGTTACACGTTTCTGATGGAGCCATTCGTAAATCTGGGAGGCTCGGAAGCTCTTTTCGCCGATGGCTTTCATGCTGTCCGTCAGCTCCTCAAGGCTCATAGAAAGTATATCGGTCAAGTTATCACCCAATCCTAATAAATTTCGCCATAAAGAATCCGTCGCCGCCAAATTGGCAGGTCGCAGGAGTTATCGTTGCCTTGTAGTCGTCAAAGTGCGTGAGCTGTGCTCCCTCAAAATCCGGATTTTCACTCAGGAATTTTTCGGCTATGTTATCATTCTCGTTGCAGTTCAGTGTGCAAGTTGAATACAGAAGAGTTCCGCCGGGTTTAACATACCGGGAGGATGTCTTTAAAATCTCGTACTGGACTATCGGGAACTGGCTTAAATCGGATTCCGAAGAGTAGTTATATTTGATTTCCGGTTTGCGTCCGATTACTCCCAAGCCGGAGCACGGGACGTCGCAGAGAACTCTGTCAGCAAGCGGAAGCTCGCTATTATATATTTTTGCGTTGTTTGTTGACGCTGTGATTATATCAAGATTCAGTCTTTTTGCGCCTTCGGTTATGAGTTTCGTGCGATTAGCGTGCAAATCAAAAGCAAGAACTGTTCCAACATCGTTCATGATTTCGGCTGTTGTGAACGACTTTCCTCCGGGAGCGGAGCAGACGTCAAGGACAGTTTCGCCCTCTTTGGCACCTAATTCAGCGGCACAAAGCTGGCAGGAGGCGTCCTGAACGTGGAACATGCCCTTTTTGTATGCAGAAAGCTTTTCTGCGGAACCGCAATTCCTGAGGTCATAGCAATCTGGGATTATCTCATTCGGGATAGCTTCTATGCCATCTAAAGCTAGCTCGGCAAGTATATCTTTGGTATCAAATTTACATGTATTGAACCGGACTGTCGTAGGCGGTCTTCCCAACGAAGATTTAAGAATCGAAAGTGCGATATCTTCACCGTAGTCGCGAAGCCACATATTCACAAGCCACTCGGGGCAGGAATACATAATTGACAGGCTATCGTCTAGGAGCTTTTTGCCGTCCCGGATGAAGTTCCGGAGGACTGCATTTACGAATCCCGATGCCGACTGATTTTTTATCTTTGCCAGCTTGACGCTCTCGTCGACGGCGGCACTGTCGGGAACAGAATCCATATATAGAAGTTGATAGACTCCCATACGGAGGATTTCCCGGATTTCGAGAGACAGCTTGTCAATCGGTCTTTTTGAGTACTTTCCGATTACTGCGTCGAGCGTGATTCTTCTTTCGATTACGCCATAGTATAGTGCCGAAATAAAGCGGCGGTCGACATCCGAAAGTCCTGAGTTTCCTGACAGCTTATTGTCAAGAGCAATGCTCGAAAAGCTTGAATTTTTCTCGACCTGTAGGAGTAGTTCCAAACAAGTCTCTCTTGGTGTCTGCATTTATATTTCTACTTTCGTTGTTATTTATCTTCTTCTCGAACCCCTGCCGCCGACTATCAGTAAAAGTCTCAAAATAGTCGCTAGAGTCGAAACAAGGGACGCGACATAGGTCATTGCAGCGGCTGAAAGAACCTTTCTTGCCATCGGAAGCTCATTTTCTGTGAGGATCGCTTCGCTTTCAAGAGTATGAAGAGCGCGACTGCTTGCATTGAACTCAACAGGGAGGGTTACCGCCTGGAACACTGCCATAAGACAGTAGAGAAGCACACCGAACATGGCGATATAGTAGTTTCCGAAAATCATTCCGACCGCCAGGACAATGAAGCCGAATGTTGAGCCGACATTTGTTACCGGAACAAGCATTGAGCGGATTCTTATCGGGGTGTAGTCCTGAGCATACTGAACTGCATGACCACATTCGTGTGCCGCTATTCCGATTGCCGCTACCGATGTTGAGGCATATGTGGTGTCAGACAGGGAGACAACTCCCGTTTTCGGATTGTAATTGTCGGTCATGTTGCCGGCGATGTGGACAACCTGGATGTTATAGAGACCGTTGTGGTCTAGTATTCTTCTCGCTACTTCTGCGCCGGTGAGTCCACGGGTATTCCTGACTTCGGAATACTTTCTGACTGTGGAGTTCACTTTGAACTGAGCATATAGCGCGAACAGCAGTGCAGGGAGAAGAATTATCATATATGAAAAGTTATAGCCGTAATAATAGTAAGGCATTATAATTCCTTTCTATGAAGGGTTGCTTTCAAGCTTGGTTCCTTTTCTGACGGGTCTGCCTCTTAAATAGTCGGAGACGTTCATCCGCTTGGAGCCCTCCGCCTGTATTTCTGTGAATCTGACAGAGCCGGTGCCGCAGGAAACGGTGAAGTCGTGTTCATCTATGATTACTCCCGGTTCGGGATATGAACTGTCGATGGAGACAAGCTCGCTCCTGTATACTTTCAGGCGCTTGCCATCCAAGTAACAGCAGGCTCCGGGAGAATCGGACAAGCCCAGAATCTTGTGGTGGACTTCGGTTGCCGGAAGGCTGAAATCGATTGCGCACATGTCCTTTGTGAGCATGGGAGCGTAGGAGGATTCAGATTCGTTCTGCTTGACTGGCGTGATTTCACCTGCAACAAGACCCTTTATTGTCTTTATGAGAAGTGAAGAGCCGACGTAGGAAAGGCGGTCGTATAGCTCAGATGCGGTTTCGTTTTCCTTGACAGCCACCTTTTCGCTCATGAGCATGTCGCCGGTATCGAGACCCTCTGCCATCTGCATTGTGGTTATTCCGCCGAATTCGTCGCCGTTAAGGACTGTCCACTGAATCGGGGCGGCTCCACGATATTTGGGGAGAAGCGAACCGTGGACGTTGATACAACCGTACTTCGGAAGCTCTAAAATCTCAGCCGGAAGGATTTTTCCGTAAGCCGCAACGACAATCATGTCAGGGTTCAGGTCTTTCAGTATCGGAAGATATACTTCCGTCTCTTTCTTGAGGGAATTCGGCTGGTACACCGGAATATTATGTGCAATGGCGTATTCCTTAACCGGAGAAAAGGCTATCTTGTTGCCTCTGCCCTTCGGCTTGTCGGTCTGGGTGAAGACAGCCTGAATCTCATGCCCATTACTGACAAGAGCTTCAAGCGAAGGTATTGCGAAAGTGGGGGTTCCCATGAAAACTATTTTCATAAGGATTTATTCCTCCTCGGGCTCTTCGTAGATTTCCTCGATGTTCTGCGGGAGTGTTACGCCGTCGAGATGGTCGAGCTCGTGGCAGACACATCTTGCGAACAGGTCGGTGACTTCCTTTTCGTACCATTCGCCGAGGCGGTTCTGAGCCTTGAACTTAACGGTTTTGGGTCTGGTCACATAGCCGGCAATGTCGGGATATGAAAGGCAAGCCTCGACTCCACGCTGGGTTTCCTCCGAACGATAGGTTATCTCTGGGTTGATGAGTTCAAAAAGTCCCTCACCAGTATCTATGACGACTGCACGTCTTATTATGCCCACCTGTGGTGCGGCAAGCCCGACTCCTTCAGCTTTGTACATGGTGTCTTTCATGTCGTCAAGCAAATCCCAGAGTCTCTGGTCGAATTTTTCTACCGGCTTGCAGGTTTTTAGAAGAACCGGGTCGCCGTCAAGTACTATTTTTCTGAGTGCCAAGTGGCATTCCTCCTAGTTTTATGAATCGCCATTTATGTCGGCGTAGACTTTTACGTTTGAAAAGCTTTTGTTTTTATATGTTTCCTTAAGAAGCTCCGCTATGTAGGCTCTGAAAGCATTTGAAAGGCGGCACTTTATCGTCAGTGCGTACCTGTACTTTCCACCTATTCTTCCGTAGCCGGATTTTGCAGGTCCCAGGACACGAAGCGGGAACTTCTTTTCTACCGATTCGAGATTCTTTTTCATCATCGTGACAAATTCGTTTGCCGCTCGTCTGGCATCCGACTCGATTGTCGACGAGAATGATACCGTGCAGATATCGCAGAACGGAGGATAGATGAGCTCTTTCCTAAGCGATACCTCCTGCTCATAGAAGCCTTTATAGTCCTGCTCTGAGGCAAGCTTGATTATATGGTGGTCGGGGAAGAAGGTCTGGATATAGGCGACTGCTTCCGAATCTCCCCTGCCTCCTCTGCCGCAGACCTGTGTTAAGAGCGAGAAGGTTCTTTCATAGCTCCGATAGTCCCCCGCGTTCAGGGAATTATCGAGCGAAATTACTCCAACAGTAGTTACATTTGGAAAGTCGAGACCCTTTGCAATCATCTGGGTGCCGAGCATTATGTCATACTTACCGGCTTCAAAATCCGCAAACTTTTCTTCATAGGCATATCTAGAATAGGTGGTGTCGGCATCCATCCGAAGTACTCTTGCATCGGGAAAAGCAGTCGTCAGTTCCTCTTCGAGCCTTTGTGTTCCTAAACCGGTGAGTCTGACATGATCGCTTCCACATTCGGGGCATCTGCCGTTAAATGAAGCGTAGTAGCCGCAATAGTGACAGATCAGCTTGCCGCTTGATTTATGGTATGTCAATGGCACAAGACAATGCGGGCACTTGACGGAAGATTTACAGTCGAGGCAGGTGGCAGTAGTATTGAAGCCACGGCGGTTCAAGAGAAGTATAGTCTGCTTGCCCTTTTTCGTCTCCTCCGAGATTCTTCTGACCATATCGGCACAAAAAATGCTCTTGTTGCCTTCTTCGGCTTCGAGAAGCATATCCGCAACTACTACCTGTGGAAGCTTTGCGCCGCTATAGCGGTGGTTCAGCTCAAACAGGTGATATCTTCCGCTTTTTGCATAGTAGTAGCTTTCGAGAGACGGCGTCGCGGACGCCATCAGAAGAAGTGCATTATGGTTGCCGCATCTCTTGATTGCGACATCGCGAGCGTGGTATCTGGGAGAAGCGTCCGATTTATAACTGCTCTCGCCCTCTTCGTCCATTATGATGAGTCCGATATCAGGCATCGGTGCGAAGACTGCGCTTCTGGTGCCTATGACTATCTTTGCGTCTCCCCGGGAGATTCGCTTGAATTCGTCCATTCTCTGTCCCAAAGAAAGGCTCGAATGGACAACCGCAACGGTGTCGCCGAAATATGCGCAGAATTTTGAGACCATCTGTGGTGTTAAGGATATTTCAGGCAAGAGGAGTATACAGCCCTTGCTGGATTTTATTGTTCTTTCTATGAGCTTTATGAAAACTGCGGTTTTGCCACTTCCGGTGACTCCGTGAAGGAGTGCACCAGCTGGCTTGCCCTCATCTATGAGCTTTGATATACCGTCATAGACTTCCTTCTGCTCGTCCGAGAGGACTACGCTGTCTAAAGAAAGCTTCTGCTCGGTTATGCTCTTCGGCGTCCTTAGCGACTCGTATCTGTATTCTTCAAGTATGCCCTTTTTAAGCATAGATGTGATTATCGTCTGGGTTATGCTTAGGATATAGCATAGCTCTTTTATCGATGCTGAGTCGTTTTCCTCAAGGAAATCGACTACAAGCTGTTGCTTCGGGGTGAATGCCTTGCCGCCCGATTGGTTTATATAATCGGGAGCAAGTCTTACCATGCGGACAGTTTCATCACCGACACGGCGCCTGAACTCGTCTACTTCTTCGAGAATTCCCTTATCCAGAAGAGAATCAATCAAAGCTTCCTTTTCAGGACTGTCGGTGCAGTCTAAAATCCTGTCAAATTCCTTCTGGGACTGCGCGCCTAAAAGCGCCTGGTAGAACTTCGACTCTTCGTCAGAAAGGATTATGTCCGGCTTATGGTTTGAGAGAGTGTAGACGCTCCTGCGGATGACAGTATAGCCTGCCGGGACTATTGTCCGGTAAGCTTCAAAATAGGTGCAGAAGGTGTGCTCCTTCAGCCAGAAAACCATACCGAGAAGCTCATCATTGATGAGCGGTTCACGGTCTATAAGGCTGATTATCGGCTTGATTACCGTCTCCTCAGTGAGCTCTTTCTCATAAACACGGGTTACAAGACCTATACGCTTTGTGTTTCCTCTGCCAAAAGGTACCAAAACCCTCATTCCGGGGCGAATTGTTCCGTTAAGAAAGTCGGGATAGCGATAGGTGTACTCATTGTCATAGCCATAATCGGCTCCGGAAAGTACTACCTTTGCCGCATGGACACTCCCCGAATTCATCTTTTGAGAGTTTTCTTGAGTGACGGGTCTTCAATCAGTCTGTACTCGCCGTTTGCGAACTGGTCGACAGCGGTCTTTACAGGCTTTACGTCTATTACTTCCTTATTCTCATAGGCGTCATCGAGAATTTCTCTTGCGCGCTTTGCAACTGCAATTACGAGAGAATATACGCTCTCGCCGTTCTTTAAAATCTGTGAACTTGATGGTCTTAACATTTCTCTAATACTCCTTTTATAAGGTCTTTATTTATCTTAGTGAGGCTCTTGGAAGCCTGCATGATGCCATATAAGGTGTCTGCCGCTTCCGAAACAACATCGTTTACAAATACATAATCATAGTTTTCTGCCATGGCGATTTCTCTTGTCGCCTCATGAACTCTGCCGTCGATAACCTCTTCTGTTTCAGAGTGTCTGTTCAGAAGTCTTCGCCTTAATTCCTCAATCGACGGAGGAAGCATGAATATCGTTACAGCTTCGGGGTAGGACTCCTTCACCATCATAGCACCCTTGGTCTCTATTTCCAGTATTACATCGATTCCGTTATTCAGAAACTCGAGAACCTTTTCCTTTGGCGTGCCGTAGGAATTGCCGCAGAAAGTTGCATGTTCGAGCATTCCGCCCGTTTCGACCAGCTCGTCAAAGCGCTCTCTTGAAACGAAGTAATAGTGTACTCCGTCGACTTCGCCCTCACGCGGAGCTCTCGTTGTTGCCGAAACGGAGTATCTGAGTTCTGGCATACGCTTTCTTACCTCTGCGAGTACTGTTCCTTTGCCGCAACCGGATGGTGCGGAAAAGACGTACAAAACGCCTTTAGCTGTCTTCATTATCTTCACTTTTCCTTTCGTCTGTCCCCAAAATATACTCTGCCGTTCTCGAAGAGAGAATTACATGGTCGCTGACGGTTATGATAACCGACTTGTTCTTCTTGCCGAAGGTGCAGTCAATAAGCGAGCCGCGATCTCTTGCCTCCTGGATGATTCTTTTTATCGGGGAGGTGTCGGGAGATGCTATCGCGACAACCTTATCTGTCGAGACATAGCAGGAATATCCGATGTCAACTACGTTCATATTCCCTCTCCTATTCGATATTCTGAATCTGCTCTCTTATCTTTTCAACGGCGCTCTTGAGTTCGACCACTATCTTTGTTATAGCAAGGTCGGAGCACTTGGAGCCGGTTGTGTTTATCTCACGATTGATCTCCTGGACAAGGAAGTCGAGCTTTTTGCCTATCGGTTCCTTCTCATCAAGCAGCTCTCTGAATGCGGCGATATGGCTGTGAAGTCTTACCGTCTCTTCATCTACTGCAGTCTTATCCGCGAATATTGTGGTTTCTGTAAGGATTCTCGATTCGTCGATGTTCTTGCCGTCGAGGAGCTCCTGAAGTCTCTGGTAAAGCCTCTTCTGGTACTCTTCGGTGACTGTCGGGGAGCGCTTTTCAATCTCGCAGACCATTGATTCTATCGAATCAAGCTTTGTAAGTATATCGGCTTTCAGACGTTCGCCCTCGGCTTCTCTCATGGCTACAAAGCCAGAAAGCGCTTCGGAAGCGGTTTCTGAAACCTCCTGCCACAGCTCCTGCTCATCGGTTTCCTGCTTGGTTACTGCGAATATATCGGAGATTCTGAAAAGCTGGGAAAGAGTCAGGTCATCGCGGAGCTCAAGTTCTGTTCCAGCGGCTCTCAGAGCTTCTATGTAGCTTCTTGCAAGCTCGGTATTGACTTCAACGCTCACATCAGAGCCGTCAGTTGTGACTATCGTTATGTAAGTCTCAACCTTGCCGCGATTGATTTCTTTTGCGTAAAGAGCTTTCAGCTTGTCCTCGATGAATGCGTATTGCCTGGGATACTTCGCACTGAACTCAAAAAACCTGTGATTGACTGCTCTTAGCTCTACGGTTATTTCCCGGTTTCCAAAAACCTTCTTTGACCTGCCATAGCCGGTCATGCTTCTCGGCATTTCAAATACCTCTTTTCGTTTGTAATACAGTAGGCAGACTGCGCTACATTACTATCTATGATATTATAGCACCTTTTTAGGTTTAGTGCAAGGTCTTAAAGGCGAAAATAGATTACATTTTGGCTACACGGCTTGAAGTTCCCGTGAATTTATGCTACAATTGATACGAACAAATCAAGGGAGGAAATTTAATTGACATTATCTTTAGTTGCACAGGAATATAAAAACAAATTCATAGAAATCTACAAAGCTAACATCAAGCGCGAAGGCGCAGACAAGCTCCTTGAATATCTTCAGTCGAAAAACTGCGATTTCTTCTCGGCTCCGGCTTCGACAAGGTTTCACAACTCATTTGAGGGTGGGCTCTGCGAGCACTCTATCAACGTATATGAGTGCCTGAAATCCTATCTTGAAACTGACAGGGCGAAAAACCAGTTCGGGTTACAGTTTACGGATGAGTCGATTGCGATTGTTGCACTCTTGCACGACATATGCAAGACGAATACCTATGTACTTAGCTACAGAAACGTCAAGAACGACGATACGGGGATGTGGGAGAAGAAACCATACTATGACTACAACGACACTCTCCCCTACGGGCACGGCGAGAAGTCGGTATATATCGTTTCGGGTTTCATGAGGCTGACCCGAGACGAAGCTATGGCGATAAGATGGCACATGGGATTTTCGATGGGTGAAGACACAAGGCTGGTCGGAAACGCCTTGCGGGATTATCCGCTGGCGCAGGCTCTCAACATTGCCGATGCTGAAGCGACGAACTTCATCGAAGAAAAACGGAACAAGTCGAAATAAAAAAACAGCGGAGTGGGATTCACTCCGCTTTTATTATATAGATTAGAATCAGTGTCTGTCTCCCCAGTGAACGACTGCTGTCATTCCGGGTCCGACATGGGCTCCGATTACCGGTCTGATGTCAGTGATTCCGATGGTTGAATTCGGGTAGAGCTGTTTAAGCTCATTACGAATTTCCTCGGCGGCTGTCAGGTTGTCGGCATGACCGATGAAGATGAATGTGCCGATATCGGGGCGAATCGACTTCTTGACGTCCTCGATGAGGGCGGCGGTTGCCTGCTTTCTTCCACGGGGCTTTGCAATCGTCTGGAGCTTGCCGTCGTCATCAAGTGTGAGAAGCGGCTTGACCTGCAGGACTGTGCCCATTGCAGCGGTTGCTCCGGAGACTCTTCCGCCACGCTTCAGGTGCTCGAAGGTGTCGACGGTGAACCAGTGGCAGACGTGATATTTATGCTCCTCTATCCAATTAAGAAACTCGTCCATGCTGAGTCCGGTTCTCATCTCTTTAATCGCTTCGTAAAGGAGGAATCCCTGACCGAGAGAGGCGTCGAACGGGTCGACAATCTCGATTCTTCTGTCGGGATACTGTTCGAGAAGATTTCTTGCGGCGACTCTTGATGCGTTCAAGGTCCGCGAAAGTCCGGATGTGAGACCTATGTAGACAATGTCGTTGCCCTTCTGAAGCTCCGGCTCGAAATATTCTTCGTAAACCTCAGGATTAATCTGTGATGTCGAAGCGAAAAGTCCTGATCTCAGCTTTTGGTAAAACTCTTCGATGGTTATTGTTCCGTCGCCATTGTAGCTGTAGACATAGCCTTCATCACCGACAGTGATGTTCATGGGAATGAAGGTGACCTCGGAAAGCTCCTCAATCATCTCTTTGGTTATATCGCAGGTGACGTCTGAAAATACTTTATAACTCTGTGCCATTGTTTCCTCCTTGGTTAGAATTTTAGGTTCTTTGGTGTTCTTGCGTATGGGATGACGTCACGGATATTTGCGACGCCGGTTATATACATAAGGATTCTTTCGAGCCCGAGACCGAATCCGGAATGGACAACTCCGCCGTACTTCCGGAGGTCGAGATACCATTCGAGAGTGCTTCTGTCCATGTTCATGTCTTCCATCTTCTTAACCAGCACGTCGAAGTTCTCTTCACGCTGGGAGCCGCCCATGAGTTCTCCTACGCCCGGCGCAAGCAAATCGCAAGCCGCAACTGTCTTGCCATCGGGATTCAGCTTCATATAGAATGCCTTGATGTCCTTCGGGAAGTCGATTAAGAATACCGGTCCCTTTGCAACCTGGTCGCAGATATAGACCTCGTGCTCCTTAAAGAAGTCCATTCCCCACTCTACAGGGTTCTCGAACTGAACATCTGCGTGCTGGAGATAGTCGACTGCTTCGGTATAGGTGATTACCTTGAAGTCGGAGTTCATGACGTGTTCAAGCTTATCTATAAGGTCGTGCTTTTCGGAAACAAAGTCGTTCAAAAACTTCATCTCGTCGGGGCAACTCTCCAGAACATCTTTTATGATATACTTGACGAGAGCTTCCATGACAGCCATATCGCCTTTAAGGTCGCAGAATGCCATCTCCGGTTCAACCATCCAGAATTCGTTGAGGTGATATGGAGTGTTGGAGTTTTCGGCACGGAATGTAGGTCCGAAGGTATAGACCTTGCCTAACGCCAATGCAAACGGCTCGACATGGAGCTGACCGGAAACGGTGAGGCAGGCATGTTTGCCGAAGAAGTCCTGCTGATAATCGCCGTCTTCACGGGTTGTGACTGTGAATGTCTCGCCTGCGCCCTCGGCGTCGTTGCCAGTGATTAATGGCGTATGGATATAGCTGAAGCCGTTTTCACGGAAGAACTGGTGAATCGACTGGGAAACAATCGAACGGATTTTAAAGACCGCCATAAAAGTATTTGTCCTGGGTCTGAGATGGGGAATCTCTCTTAAAAATTCGAGAGAATGGCGCTTTTTCTGCAAAGGATAGCTTGAATCACAGGCACCGAGAAGAGTTATTTCCGAAGCATTAATCTCAAAAGGCTGTTTAGCCTCGGGAGTATGGATAAGCTTGCCGGTTACGCTTATGGCACAGCCGGTCAATAGCTTTGAAATATCGCCGTAGTTGTCTAATTTTTCTGCCTCATATACCACCTGGCAATTGGTGAAGCAGGAACCGTCGTTAAGGGAAATGAACCCGATATTGTTGTTAGAGCGGTTTGTCCTCATCCAGCCCTCGACAGTAACAGTTGCACCGTCAGCGGCATCCTCGTTCGGCAAAAGCCCTTTCACACTCTTGTATATCTCGTCAATCAGAAGTTTTGGCATAGCATACGTCCCCTTTGTAAAATTGTGCTCTGTTTATGATAAACCTTTTAGAGGAGATTGTCAAGGGACAGGGAGGATTTTTTGAGAAAACCCCTCCACAATCGGCTACGACGGCTGGCGCCGTCTTGCCGAGCGCCTCCCTTCGGTTGGCGCACCCCTCCACCACTGCACTTCGTGCGGCGGTCCCCCTCCCCTTCGGGTGAGGCTATCTTCCTTCTCCCAAAAGCTCTGATAGATGAACTGCTATACTAAAACTGGACACAGAGGGGGTAGAAAATGGACAGGGGT
>JAJQHD010000037.1 GCA_021199855.1 Oscillospiraceae bacterium | reverse complement strand
CTTCGTTGGATTTTCTCTTTTTCTTGGGTCATATCAGTTTAACACGGACAAATTTCCGAAATTCGATGCAATAAGGCGATTTATCTTGAATGTTTCACACATCTTTTAGGTCCATTTAAGCTTTATAGGTTATCATACTTGCAGTAAAGCTTACTAAGAAAGGAAATCCCAGATTATGAACTCAAAACTTAAAAGAATACTTTCAGTAATTATAGCACTCAGCATGGTCTTCATGCTCTCCGGATGTGCGGAAACTGTCAGCGATAGCGACAGCGATTCTGACACTGCTGTTTCCGATTCAGCAGTCGGTGCGGCATTTCTTGTTTCCTGCACTCTTTCGGGAACCGTTACCGAAGTCTTGGGATATGAGATAACCCTATCCGTGGCACTTTCATCCGGCAACTCCGACATGATGGTGCAGATAGGCGACATGAACGGCGTGGGCGATATGGGCAATATGGGCGGCGGAGATGTTCCTTCTGATATACCCTCCGATGACGGTCAAGGCGGCGAAGTTCCCGACAAGCCTGATGGGGAAGGCGAAGGAGAAGGTAGAGAAGGCGGCACAGAGCCTGCTTCTTCAACCGGAGACTACGAGATTGAACTTCTCGCAGATGTAATCGAAGAGCCCACGGAAAGCTCCGACAACACCTTCACGGTTACCCTGATAGTTCCCGATGAATCGGTCATCACTGACACCGACGGCAACAGCCTGACTCTTTCAGACATTTCGGCAGGCGACACCCTCACATTTACCGTCGATGACGGAGGCGAAATCACTTCGATAGTAGTCGGCGGTGAGTCCTCCGGAATGGGCAATCTTTCTAACGGTGGCGGCATGGGCGGCGGTTCATCATCAGGCGTTAACAGCTACGATGCAGTCGTAACCTACACTGAGGACGGAAAATACTCAAATGTGGATTACACCTCTACCGGCTCTGATGAGAATGCAATCTTAGTCACATCTGGTAACGTCACCATTTCCGACAGCACCATCTCGAGAATCTCCTCTGATTCCACTGGCGGCGACAATTCAAGCTTCTATGGCATCGGCGCAAGTGCCCTCGTAATCAGTGGCACATTAAGAATCATCAATTCGACAATCACCTCCGATTCGGCAGGCGGTGCAGGAGTCTTTGCCTATGGCGACGGCGTTGCCTATGTCAGCGACACCGACATCACCACCGAGCAGGACACCTCGGGCGGCATTCATGTTGCCGGTGGTGGAACCCTCTATGCATGGAACCTGACAGTCAGCACCTCCGGCGAGTCCTCTGCGGCAATCAGAAGCGACCGTGGAAGCGGAACAATGGTCGTCGACGGCGGCACCTATGTCTCGAGCGGCACCGGCTCTCCCGCAGTCTACAGCACCGCTGACATCACCGTTGCGAATGCAACACTGACTGCCAATTCCTCCGAAGCAATCTGCATCGAAGGTCTCAACACCATTCGTCTCTTCGACTGCGATCTTTCCGGCAGTATGAAGGATAGCTCCCAGAACGACTGCACCTGGAACGTAATAGTTTATCAGAGCATGTCCGGCGACTCGGAAGTCGGCAACGGCAGTTTCATCATGATTGGCGGCACCTTAACAGCCAATAACGGCGGCATGTTCTATACAACCAACACCGAAAGCACCTTCTTAATTTGCGACGTTGACATCACCTACGCCGAAGACAGTGAATTCTTCCTTAAATGCACCGGCAACTCGAACCAGCGTGGCTGGGGCACAACCGGCTCGAACGGCGCCGACTGCAACTTCACAGCCCGCAAGCAGTCAATGGAAGGAGCCGTCATCTACGACAGTATCAGCAATCTTGATTTCTACATGCTTGATGGCAGTGTCCTGACCGGCTATTTCGTCGACGATGAATCGAATGCAGGCAATGGTGGCAACGGTGAGTGCAACGTCTATGTTGACAGCACCTCGACATGGATTGTTACGAACTACAGCACCGTTACAAACCTCTACTGCGAAGGCACGATAGTTGACGAAGAAGGTAACTCCGTCACCATTCTCAGCTCCGACGGCACCGTCTACGTCACCGGCGATAGCGAATACACCATCACCGTGGAATCTTACTCGACCACTGTCGACATTACTGGAGCAAGCGAGCTCGTAGACTTTGAAGACTACTCCGTTGAAAATCCCTTCTAATATATAATACCTTCCTTTAAGCGAGAAGAGCGGCTCAAAACCGCTCTTTTTGCATTTAAAAGCCTTTACACTTTACAAGCCTTAAAAAGTATGCTACAATAAGCCATCAAATTCAGATATGGAGGAGTACCAATGCCCGAATATTTCAAAGCCGTAGTCGACGCCGATGATGCCCCAATCGTCATCTGTGACCTGAACCACATAATCGTATATATGAACCCGACAGCCATAAGCCGCTACGCAAAACGTGGTGGTGCAAACCTCATCGGTAAGTCAATCTTCGACTGCCACAATTCCCATTCAAAAGAAATAATCCTCTCAGTCTTCAATCGCTTCCTTGCCGACCCCACCCTCAACAAAGTCTACACCTACACGAAAAACTGGGACAACGAAGACACCGACGTCTACATAGTCGCCCTACGAAATGCCCGAGGAGAACTCATCGGCTACTATGAAAAGCACGAAAGCCGGGTGCATGAGAAAGTATAAGAATAAATCCTCACAAGAAAGAACGGCGTAAGAACCGTTCTTTCTGCTTTTTTCTGAAAAACTACTTTACAAATACGATAAAGTGTGTTACAATAATTGTGCCACATAATCTAATATTTTTTAGCAAAAGAAGTCCTTTTTCCTTTGGTAAAAGGTGTGTTTCTCGTACTCGGATTTCTTTTGCGAATATTTGGGATTGTGTGGCAACAATGAGGGATTCACTTTTTCGTGCGTCTCTTATTGGGGCGCATTTTTTATGCGTAAAAATATATTTAGAAGGATGATGTTTATGAGAAAGTTATTGGCATTGGTACTTGTTGCTTTGCTGGCGATTTCGCTACTTATTGGATGCGATTCAAATGCCGGAAACGGTGGCAGTAACGCAGGAACGCAAGTTGAAGAGGAGGACGATTCGATAACCACAGAAACTGATTATGATTCGCTTGGACATCGGATTGTTTATACATACACGGATGGTGTATTAACAAAAGAGACACATTACGATTCGGATGATTATATTGATTACTGGTACGTATATGAATATACAAACGGCAAACTCACAGCAAAAAAGCTCTATGAACCTATTACAGGGTTAAAGCTTAAGTAATCTTATTTGCAAAATTCGCAATAGAATCATTTTTAACCGGTATAGGTTAAAATATATTAAATCTCAGGAGGAAAGTTTATGGAAAACAAAGGAAAATTATTAGTGTCAACAAAGGCTGGTGCAGGAAGATGGGCGGCTGTAATCATTTCAGTAGTATTCTTACTCTTAATTGTACTCATGGATGTATGGGTGTTGATTGTTGCTCCAGAATACTATAGAGATTTAGGGAAAAGTGTACTTAATAATCCTGACGCCAGACCTATTATCGGATGGGTTATATGTGCGGTTCTCGTATATCTGTTGGCTTTCTGTATAATGAGAATGCGCTCACACGTCAATGTTTATGAAAATGGCGTAACCGGCATAACAGATAACAGCTTTGTTAAGCCTATGACAAAGATCGACCTAAAGTACACCGATATAGTTAGTGTTACTGTTTCTGTTGGTAGAAATGCACCGATTGTTCAAATCACAACGCAATACAATTCGTACTCAATTCGTGCTTTCAACAACAGCGGTGAAGCTGTCAGAATCATAAAAGAAAAAATTGAGCTTACTAAGCAAAACTGAGCTTTCAAAAAGCAATAATTACTTATCAGGAGGAAAAACATGTCAGAGACTTTTGAAAATAACAGGAATACTATTGCAGAATCTTCACCTTCATCTACCACTGAGCATTCGGAAATGATCGCCAGTGCAAGAGAAGATGCAATCAAACTTGAATCTAAGGCAAAAAAGTGGGTCACGATTGTTGCAGTAATTGTGGTCGTTGTGGCTATATTCGTGGGAATAACATCTATATCTTCAGGATATAAAGCATCGGCAAAAAAGGTCATGAAAGCATTTATAAAAAATGATGTTGAGACAATTATGACACTTTCAAGCGGTATGTACGATGAGGAACTTCTTGGTTATTTCTATGAGGCGGGCATATCCGAAAAAATAGAAGACAGCATGGATCAATTTGCCAATACCTGTGGTGCAAACTTTAAGATGTCATACGAGATAACCGATGATTATACTTTGTCAGAGGCTGATGTTGAGGAAATCCGTAGTGATTATTACTATGTTGACTTCGATGTTACAACTATTTCTGATATTGCGATGGTTGTGGTAGAGCTAACCGGAAAAGGTAATGGTGAAAAGGCAACTCAAACAGTTAAGCTAATGATGACAAAGGAAAGCGGAAGTTGGAAGCTGTTTGCGATGTCAGTTAGTTACTAGTGAGTAGGAAAGCAAAATTTAGTAGCTAAATTCCTAAGATGCAAAAAGAGCGGCTTGCCGCTCGTTTTGCATCTATTCAGTTTCAAGTAGCACTTCCAAATATTCCGCTACTCCATCCTCTTCATTCGTCCCAATGACAATATCCGCCACTTCCTTGGTCTCGGGAATCGCATTGCCCATGGCGACGCCAGTACCGCAGAGTTTGAGCATGCCGATGTCGGTGAATTCGTCGCCGAAGGCGGTGATGTCTTGAAGGTTGAAGAGTCCGGTTTCGCAGAGCTTTTCGACGCCGTAGGCTTTGGTGACTTCTTTTTTACCGATTTCGTGCCAGAAGCCGTCGGAGTATCTGCCACAGTAGTATTCGGGGATGGCGTTTATCATCCGCTGGGCGACCTCGGGGTCGGGGATTTCGGCGCAGATTTTCAGGGCTTCGACGTTGAAGTCACTGAAGTCGTCGATGACTATCTCGCCCCAGTCCCAGCCGAGGCGGTCGCCGTCATAGATGAAGTTTCGATATTCTCTGCCGTCAGTGTCGACCATGATGTTGTTGTCACCGCAGATTTCTTTGATAAGTCCTAAGATTCTTCTTGTCTCAGGAACCGGGAATGATGCAGTGTGGACTATTTCCCCATAAGCTCTTACCTGTGCTCCGCTGTTTGAGATGACAACCTTCGGCTTGAAGGCGTCGATGAATTTTCCAATGCTGTATTCGCCGCGGGCAGTGGCGATTCCCAATATGTATCCTTGTTCACGGCAGCGTTCAAGAGTCTTTATGGTTCTTTCCGACAAGGCTTTGTCGTGGTGAAGTAATGTGCCGTCCAAATCAAACAATAGTAATTTCAAATTTCGTACCTCCTATTTAGATATCAGGATAGTATAGCACAAAGGCATTCAAAATGCAAATAAAATTTTCGGAAATTCTTGAAAAAGAGTGCGTTATGCTGTATACTTGAAGGTACAGAATACTATGTGGAGGTATAACAGGTGAAATTCAAAAAAGTTATATGCGTTCTGACAGCGGCGGTTTTGATGCTGACTGTGTTTGCAGGATGTTCAAGCAGTTCAAACACTTCGTCAACATCTGAAGACATGAGTACGATGGACTTTGTCCTAAGTATGGGCTTGGGCATAAACTTAGGCAACACGATGGAGTGCTCCGGCTTCACAAAGTCGACAGTTCGTGAATACGAGACGGTCTGGGGAAGCCCGGAAATTACAGAGCGAATCATCCAGGGTTATGCAGACATGGGCTTCGGAGTTATCCGTGTTCCCGTCGCTTGGTCAAATATGATGGCTGAGGATTACACCATCAACGAAGAGTACTTAGCCAGGGTTCAGGAAATTGTCGACTGGGTTCTTGATGCCGGAATGAAGTGCATCGTCAATATCCACTGGGATGGCGGCTGGTGGGAGGACTTCTCAACCGACAAGGAAACATGCAAGGAGAAGTACGAAAGCATCTGGACTCAGCTTTCGGAAGCCTTCAAGGACTACTCATTAGACTTGATGTTCGAGTCTCTTAATGAAGAAGGCTGTTGGGACGACATCTGGAACCGTTACGGCAACTCCACGGAGGGCAAGGAAGAAGCCTTCGCACTCCTGGGTGAAATCAACCAGATGTTTGTCGATATAGTCAGAGCTTCCGGCGGCAATAACGAGCTACGTCATCTTCTGATAGCCGGCTATGCCACCGACCCCGAGCTCACCTGCGACGAGCTGTTCGTTCTCCCCGACGACCCGTCAAACAGATATGCAATTTCGGTTCACTATTATGCGCCTTCAACATTCGCAGTAATTGATGAGGATGCCTCCTGGGGCAAGGCTGAGACGACATGGGGAACTGAATCCGACTACGCTTACCTCGATTCCATCATGGACTTGCTCTATGACACCTATGTTGCTAACGGAATCCCCGTTATAATCGGCGAGTACGGTTGCACGACTTCTAACAAGATGCCCGACCAGATCCGACAGTATATCACCGCCGTCTGCGAAGCGGCATATATAAGAGGCATGTGCCCTGTTCTCTGGGACACCACCGGCACCCACTACGATAGAAGCTCCTGCGAGTTCTACGACATGGAGATTATAGAAGCGTTTGACGAAATAAAGACCCTCGACCGTGCGGTTGAGAGCACATATACGGAGGAAGCGGCATGAAGCATATCAGTCCCATAGGCGACAAGTTCAATTATTCCGGCAGAATCGATTTTTCCGAGCCCGACAGTGCAGTTTTTTGCTGGACGGGAAGCTACTTAAGCTTTTCGTTCAAGGGTACCGAGATTTCGGCAGTCATAGAGAACCTGAAGTACTGGTACGGAAGATTCATCGGCTTTGTAATCGACGGGGAGGAGAAGTGCATCCCGATTCCCGATGGCGAGGCAGAGATTCTGCTTGCTTCGGGACTTGAAAACACACGCCACGACTGCGTTTTATATAAGCGGATGGAAGGGCACTATTTCAAACTAAAGGGTTTTGTTCTCCCTGACGACGGCGAAATCTTAGAGCCAATCCCCAAGCCCAAGAAACGTATTGAATTTTATGGCGATTCGGTAACCGCAGGCTCGGTTGTCGATGCTGTCGATTATGTCGGACAGTGCGACCCTGAGAATCACGATGGAGTTTACGATAATTCATGGCACAGCTACTCCCTTATGACAGCCTGCCTTCTCCTTGCCGAAGTCTATAACACTGCACAGGGCGGCATTGCCATCTTCGACGGCACCGGTTATTTTGAAGACCCGGCTTTGGGACTTGAATCCTGCTATGACAAGACGAGATATTGCTCGATGCCTCCGAGAACTTCTTGGGACTTCTCAAAGTTCGTTCCGCACGTTATGGTTTACGCCGTGGGGCAGAATGACGACCATCCGCACAACGGCTGTATTCACGACCCCGAATACCGCGAAAAGTGGATGAAGCGCTATATCGAAATCATCGAAGATACCCGCTCCCACACCAACCACGCAACTATAGTCTTAGCCCTTACCGTCCTCATGCACGACCCGGCTTGGGATGAAGCCCTCGAAGAAATCAAGAACCGCCTCGGCGGCGAGGAAAACAGGGTATATCATTTCACCTATACCCGTTGCGGTCAAGCCACCCCCGGACACCCGAGAATCCCCGAACAGGAAGAAATGGCTCGTGAACTCACAGCGTTCCTCAATTCTCTTCCCGAGGATACATGGGAAGACTAAGCCGAACATAATAAAAGCACCGTCATTTGGCGGTGCTTTCTGTATGCGAAAATTCTCAGTCTTCCTTAATAAACCTGTCCATAATCGTATGCCCCACGGGAATGAATCTTCCTGTTTCTTCCGCAGATTTCTCGCAGAGGCAGTCAACGCCTTCTTTCGGCGAATTTTTGTGATAGATAAGATAAGGAATCGGGTCGTTTGTGTGGGTTTTAAGAGCCAGGGGAGTGGCGTGGTCAGGCATGATGAGAATCTTGTAGTCGTCATATCCCTCAAGAGCTTCAAGAACCGGACCTAAGATTTTCTTGTCGATAAGCTCGATAGCCTTGACTTTGTTCTCGATTTCGTGGCGGTGTCCGCATTCGTCGGGAGCTTCAACGTGGATGTAGACAAAGTCCTGACCTGAAGCAAACTCGTCAATGCAAGCCTGAGCCTTGCCCTCAAAGTTGGTGTCGATATATCCGGTAGCGCCATCGACATTTACGACGTTCATGCCGCTGAATTTGCCGATGCCCTTGAGAAGGTCGACGGCTGAAATCATGGAGGCTTTGAGCCCGTACCTGTCCTTGAACTGAGCCAGAGGCTTTCTCACGCCTTCACCCCAGAACCACATCGAGTTAGCTGGATTCTTGCCCTGCTTGACTCTTTCAAGGTTCAGAGGATGATTTTTAAGAAGCTCATAGCTCTTCTTCATTATATTGATGAGCTTTTCGGCGTTCGGACTGGTTGAGAGATACTGCCCGATAACTCTTCCCGAAATATCATGCGGAGGAGTCAGAGTGCCAACATCAAGAGTGCCGTTTTTCTGGATAAGGCAGTGGCGATAGCTTACACCAGCATAGAGGGTGAATTCCTCATCGTCGAAGTTTTCTTTGAGGAAATCGACCAGAATCTTCGCATCAGCAGTCGAGATATCTCCCGAGCAGTAGTCGACCATGGTCTTGTCTTCATACTTTTCTTCATCCGAAAGAGTAACCAGATTGCATCTGAACGAAACATCAGTCGGAAGCATGTCTATTCCAATAGAACCTGCTTCAAGAGGCGAACGTCCCGAATAATAAATCGCTGGGTCGTAACCTAAAACCGATAAATTCGCAACGTCAGACCCTGGCTTCAGACCGTCCGCAACAGTCTTTACAAGACCGATTTCCGAGGTCTTCGCAAGCTTGTCCATATTCGGTTTATAAGCCTTTGCCATAGGCGTAACGCCGTCCAGCTCCTCTACCGGATAGTCAGCCATACCGTCGCAAAGTAAAACAAGATATTTCATATTAACGTCTCCTTCTAGAGTTGTGATTGAATAAAGCGAACCTAGTATATCACATTTCAAAGAAAAAAGCAATAGCCGAATATGGGGATAATTTCCGCCGAGGTGCAAATAATATCTCAAAATATTGTTTGAAAGGCGACGGATATGAAGGAACGTACAAGATTAGGTAAGTATTTTGGCAGGATAAGAAAAATTCGCCTAACCCTTAAAAAGCGATACAAGACTCTTTGCCTCGACGGCTGTAACACAGATGACGAAATTTTCTTTGCGGATAACTATCGAATTCTGAGCGATGCAATCGGCTATCTTCTCAGTTGCGACCCGAAAGCCGAGCTCAGCCACGGTTTTCCGCTTGCCGATTATCTCATATCTCATTTTGGAGGAAAAATCCCGTCAACGGATGAGATAATTTTTCTCATAAGCAACTATGCAACTGAGAACATAATCAATCCCTGTGATACAGAAAATCTCAGATTCGAGCTGACATATCTTCTTCTTGAAAAGTCCGGGCAGAATATCCGGGAATCTGTCTTCATGCTTTCAGAGCTGAACTCCCTCGACGAATACCGAATCAATGAGACCGTCAATCCTGTTGCAATAGAGCTTTCAAAAGACGAATATTATTCCAAATGCGACCGCAAGACCAGGAAGCAGTACCGTGAGCGAATCTATCGTTCAAGGCCGGTTATTTTCCCGGATAAGTGCCCGAAGTCGAGAATTGCTACCGACCTGACTGTAGAGTTTCTGGAAGTAGTAATCGCCTTCATGTTCACCTTGGCACTGACAGTGCGAATCGGAGAACCTTGGACAACACTGTTTCTCATATGCCCGGCATATGCTGCCGTGAAGTCTGTAGTCAATGATATTCTTATTCGCCATGTGCCTAGAATCAGGCTTCCTCGTCTTGATACTAATTCGGAAGAAGTCAGAAGCACTCCCTGCGCAATTGTTATGTCAGCAGTAGTAAACAGCGCAACCGACAGTGATAATCTCTATTCAAAGCTTCTGAAGCTTCACGCTTCCAACCCACAACCGAATATTTCAGTCTGCCTTCTTGCCGATTTCTCAGCGTCCCATACTCCCGTAACTGGCGACGACAGGGCAATTGCCGAGAGCTTGCGAGATATGACAGACAGACTTAATCATGAGAACGGCAACATCTTTTCCTGCATAATAAGAAAGCGCACCTATTCAGAAACTCAGGACGAATTCATGGGTTACGAGCGTAAGCGTGGCGTAATTGTCGACTTGGCGAAGTTTATGAAGACCGGCAACCATGATTTTTACCGCATTTTTGGCAGCTATGAAAAATTAGTGGGGATCGAATATATTGTCTGCGTAGACAGCGACACCGAGCCCTACATGGACTCAGTAACCGACCTGTTATCAATAGCTCTTCACCCTGCAAACAGCGGCTATGGCATAATCTCGCCACGAATGGTAACCAGGCTCGGCGATTCACTTGCGACCGGTTTTTCAAGAGCGATGGGCGGCATAGGCTCAATCTCCGGCTACGATTTGGAAAGCATGGACTTCTGGCAGGATGTCTATGGCAGAGGAGCCTTCTGCGGCAAGGGACTTCTAAGAATAACGTCGCTTCTGGACAGCACAAGCTTTCTTCCGCACGAGAAAGTCCTTTCGCACGACATCCTTGAAGGCGAGCTTATGAAGACAGCCTATGCCCACGACGTCATCTTCACCGAAGGCTTCCCGAAAAATCCCGTAAGCTACTTCAAACGCCTCGACCGATGGATTAGGGGAGACATTCAGAATCTGAGATTTCTATTCTCACGCAAGTTTGACCTTCTTTCAAAGCTGAAGCTCTGGGAGAATTTAAGACGCACATTTCTGCCAATAGATGTCTTCACAACTTTATTACTTGGGCTGTTTCTCTATCCCGAAGCCTCCGGGAAAATTGCACTTGCCGCAATCATCATGTATTTAGTCCCAAATCTTCTCGGACTGATTGGAACACTTCTGAATCAGGGCATCGGTTCACGCAGATTCTATTCCTCGATGATAAGTGGCGCGGCACTCAATCTTTCGACACTCGTCTATTCTCTTATACTTCTTCCGACAATAGCCTTAAAATCCGCCCGGGCAATGCTAATGGCAATAGTCAGGATGATTTCGGGACGAAATCTCCTTGAATGGACAGTGTCGTCAACCTATGACGGAGCAGGCACGGACATCTTCTCGTTCTTCTTTGCTTCATGGATTATGGGAACGATTTTAGTCTTCTCACCGAGCTATGTTGTGAGATTCTTTGGAATCCTGTTTGCTTTTCAGCCTTTATTACTGTTATTCGGAACTCGTAAAACCGGAATCGCAAGCAAGAGCCTATCGGAGAAAAATAAACGGGAACTTTCATCTCAGATTGCTGACATGTGGGGCTTCTTTTCCGACTATGTCAACGAGTCGGAGAACTGTCTTCCGCCCGACAATGTCCAGTTTGCACCGGTTTATCGAATCGCCCACAGGACGTCGCCAACCAATATCGGAATGTATCTCTTGTCAGTTCTTGCCGCGTGTGACCGCCGTCTTATAAGCCCGGAAACCATGCAAAAACGCATCAGCGGAACTCTTGATTCAATAGAAAGAATGGAGAAGTACAAGGGCAATCTTTACAACTGGTACGACACAAAGACCCTAAGAATCTGCCCGAATCCCTATGTTTCAAGCGTCGATAGCGGCAATTTCATCTGCTCTATGGTTGCACTGAAAGAAGGCTTGAAAGAGTACACGCCCCGTTGTCCCGAACTTTTGGAATCTATAGCGAGAATTGAAAAGATAATTTCCGATTGCGATTTGTCTGTATTTTTCGACGACGTCCGGGGTCTTATGGCAATCGGCTTGAATCCCAAAACCGGCAAACTGGATAATTCCCGATACGACTTTCTCATGAGCGAAGCAAGGCTCGGCTCTTTCTATGCAATATCTTCCCATCAGGTGCCAAAAAGCCACTGGTACAGCCTTTCAAGAATGTCACTCAGCTGTGGCTTCTATGCCGGAACTGCATCATATAGCGGCACAATGTTTGAATACTTCATGCCGGAGCTTCTTATGGAAAGCCCCGAGGGCTCACTTCTGAATGAAAGCCTCCGATATGCGCTCTGGTGTCAGAAAAGATATGCAAAAGCACTCAGCAGACCATATGGCATTTCCGAAAGCGGTTATTACAGCTTCGACAGCAGTCTTTCTTACCGTTACATGGCACACGGCGTCCCGAAAACGGGTCTTCGTAGAGGCTTGGAGCAGGACTTTGTAGTTTCGCCATATTCAACCTATCTTTCACTTGGCTATTCCGGAGATACTGGCATGGAGAATCTCAATCGCCTAAAAAAAATACGGCATTTATTCTAGATACGGTTTCTATGAAGCACTCGACTTCACAGAACCGGATATGCCTTCTGGCTTCGGTATAGTCAAAAGCTATATGTCCCACCACGTCGGCATGAGTATAATCTCCGCCGTAAATGTTCTTGAAAACAGAATCTTCCGCCAGAGATTCATGCGGGACAAAAACGTAATGGGCGCAAGCGAGCTTCTTGATGAAAAAGTGCGGCTTGAACGCAACATCTATGAAGATACCGTCCTGAAGCCGAAGCATCAGAAGAGCGAAGAGCTTGTAGCGCCGACATCCGAATATTTCGGCAGTTTTTCGCCCTTCAGTCCTAGAATCAGACTTCTTTCTAACGGCGAATATACCCTTGTCCTCACAGACAGCGGAATTTCAATTCCTGTTTATAGAGAAAGAAATGTTTATTCAAGAACACATGACGCTGTGAACCGTCAAAATGGCGCATTTTTCGGAATTATATCTGAAGGTGAAAAGTCATACTTCACCGGCAATACAGTCGAATTCGGCGATGGCTTTGTAGTGTACCGCAATTCCTTTGCAGAGATGAAAGTGACCATCCACAAGACATTGCCATGCGAACTGAGGACTTTTACGATAAAGAATAATTCCGATGCCGAAAAAGAAGTATTCCTGTGCTCTTATATCGAGCCATCTTTAATGCCTGATGAAGCCGAGCAGGCTCATCCTGCTTATGCCAAGATGTTTTTAAGACTCGATGTCGACCCTAATCTCGACATCATCACTGTCACAAGAAGCGACTGCGACAATTCGGAGAAGCCATATATGGCTGTTGGCTTTATTGACCATGCTTTGGGATTAGTATCTTTCGACAGGGAAGATGTGCTGACTCGTCCTGACGGAGCAGGCGATTTTCTTGAAAGAGCATCTGCCGTTTCAAGCAGTCTCATTTCCGAGCCGAACCCTTGCATATTCCTGAAAACTACCGTTAAACTTCCGTCGTCGGGAGAAACAACTCTTGACATGTTTATCCTGGCTTCCGACAGTTACGACGAGCTTATAAACACGGTAAGCGAGTTGAAAACGAGAAAGCCGGAGACTTGTCACGGCTACAGCTCTGCATCTTCAAGACTTCTTGAAATCCTTGCCGGAAATGTCCTGTTCACGCCCTGCAATTTGCCTGAGAGAAGGGAAGCGGTAGTTGAAAACAAATTGCCGCTGAATACGCTGTGGGAGCTCTCAATCTCAACTGAACTGCCTTTGATTCTCTATAGTTTCGATGAACTATCTGATGCAGACAAGCTGTCTGTCTATATCCACGCTTTCCGTGACCTGCGACTATCCGGAATCAAGGCGCAGATGGCAGTACTTTTCGACGATTGCGGCAGATACGAAAGGGAACACTACATGGCACTTGTAAAAGTTGCAAGAGAACTTTCCTGCGAAGGACTCCTTTACTCCGAAGGCGGAATCTATCCTGTTGACCGTTCATCGGTTCGTGAGGAACTGGTAACTCTCCTGAAAGCGTATGCCTGCCATATTTCACACGGCGAAATAGAGACGGAATCGCCCGACACGAATTTCTTAGGGATAGAGATAAAGCCAGTTCACCCGAAGAAGCAACCGGTTGATGAGGAGATTGCTTGTGGTGGTTTCTACCGCGGCAAGTACGTCATAAACTCGAAGCCGCCGCTTCCGTGGTGCCATGTTCTGTCATCAAGGCAATTCGGAACGCTTATTTCCGAAGGCTCGTTAGGCTTCACCTATGCCCACAATTCAAGGGAGCTCCGCCTTACTCCGTGGGACAACGACATCAGCCGTGATAACATCGGAGAGCATCTCATTCTTCACATTGGCAACGAGTATTTCGATATAATCCGCGGATCAGCTGCGGTGTTCGCACCATATACCGCCGAATATCACTTTGAAGAAAAGCTTTTCCGTGGCAGTGTCACAGTCGGCGTTTCCGAAAAGGGTATGTGCAAGCGGATTCGTGTGAATATCTCTGTAGACAAGCCAGCCGAGCTTTCTTACTATACCGAGCCATGCCTTGGTAATAACAGAAAAAACTCTCATCTTCTGAAATCAGAAAAGAAGGGCAATACTCTGATAATATCGAACTCTGCATCTCCCATTACCGGCTTTATGGCGATAACTTCGTCGCTTGATTGCAGTTTCCAGACTGACAGGGAAGCTTTCCTCAGCGGCAACTGGGACGAGAATATCGCAGTCAGTGAAGACGCAATAGCGGCGGCAACAGTTAATCTTCAGGGTAAGACCGTAGTCGACTTCTATATGTCGTATGCTTACACCGAAAAAGCCGCAGTTCTCATGCCGAAGTATTATAGAATCCAGAGCGATACCAGAGAGCACAAGCTTTTAATCAAGTCTCAGGAGAACGAACTCAGGATTCTCTCGGACGACTGGCTCCGCTATCAGGCTCTTCACGCAAGAATTTGGGCAAGAACCGGATTCTATCAGTCTTCCGGAGCATACGGTTTCCGGGACCAGCTTCAGGACGCCATCGGGGTTATCCTCGAAAATCCGCACGAATGTCGGACACATATCATCCGCGCGGCAGGAGCACAGTTCTTGGAAGGCGACGTAATGCACTGGTGGCATGAGCTTCCCCTAAAAAAGACCACAGGAATCCGAACAAGAATCTCCGACGACCCACTCTGGCTTGTATATGCCGTTTGTGAATATGTCGACAAGACTGGCGACAGTTCAATCCTTGACGTCAAAGTAGCATATTCCGCAGGAATCGCTCTTTCAGAATCAGACCGTGACCGTTGCGGCGAAGTCTACAGAACAGCACTTCGTGAAAGCATATACGACCACTGCGTCCGAGCCATCGAGTATGTCGGCTTAAGAACCGGGAAACACGGTTTACTTCTTATTGGCACTGGCGACTGGAACGACGGTTTCTCAAACTTGGGCGAAAAGGGAATTGGCGAATCAGTCTGGCTTAGTGAATTCTATGTGGTCGTTCTAAAACTCTTTTCAAAAATCTGCAAAGCGGGATCCAATATTTCAGAAAAAATCAAAGAGATGGAATCGGCAATAGAGGTAAGCGGCAAGGGTGAAAAATGGTATCTGAGAGCTTACTCCGATTCAGGTATTGTTTTTGGAGCGGAAAGCTACGCTAGTTGCAAGCTCGATTCTATTTCTCAGTCATTCGCGCAATTTGCAGAGCTTCCCGATAAGGAGTTTACGAAATCCGCACTTTCAGAAGCTTATACAAGTCTTGCAGATGCCGAAAACGGTGTAATCAAGCTATTCTATCCGGCATTCAGTGATGATGCAAGAGCAGAAATAGGCTATATCGCAAGCTATCCCGACGGCATCCGTGAAAACGGCGGTCAGTATACCCACGCCGCAATCTGGCTCGGAATGGCATTGATTGAAGCTGGTCTTACCGATGAAGGCTTCGCTATCTTAAAAGCTTTGAACCCGGTTCTTCGCTCCGAAAATGGCGGTTATGAGAGATACAAAACCGAACCCTACTATATCTGTGGCAACGTCTACTCGAACAAGAACTGCTATTCTCGTGGCGGCTGGTCGATTTACACCGGCTCGGCGGCATGGTATTATCGGGCGATTGTCGAAGATGTATTGGGACTGAAGCTCAAAGACGGCAAGCTCACAAGAGAAAAGTCTCTTATAGACGCCGAGGTTTACTTTGACGAAAAAGAAGTATAAGAAAAACGGCTGAGTATCAATTTAGATACCCAGCCGAACTATTTACCACTTCTTTTTGGATGATTGACGCTTCGGAGTTGCGTACACCTTCACTCGCTTCTTGTTTACTCTATGTACTATAATCTTCAGAACTATAATCAATACAGTATAGACAAGAAAAAATATTGCACTGTACATTGCCGCCTTGTAGAACTGATTTGACCCGATAAAGCTCTGCATGATTGCAAGAGTCTCTGCGCTTTCCGAACGTGCAAGGTCGGTTTCTGAAATAAGATCTATAACCGCTAGAGTTTCTCCGCCATACTGTAGCTCTAAGGTTCCCAGAACATCCCCGGCACTTACCGGGGCAACGACATCAGAACTCAGCGTTATGACTTCGTGAATCGAGCTTGTCGAGATATTTGTATTCCACATCATCGAGAATTTTTCAGCTGGAACAACTATAACATAGTCCTGCCCGTCGCCATATTCGACGGCAACCTCGGCTTTTTCCTCAGTGCCGGTAATTATTTCTGTGTACACAAGATTGTTGAAAGCCCATTCGTAGATGTTCTTGTGGTCGATAAAGTTGTAGTAAACCGTATTTCCATTGTCATCATACATCGGTGCATTCAATGTGACCAGAAGGTAGCTGTAGCCGTCTTTGTAGGCAAGGGAAACCAGGCATCTTCCTGCTTCATCGAGAGTACCGGTTTTTATACCCTTAACATACTCATAGTAGTAATCTCCTCCGTTGGTCTTTGACATCATGTAGTTGGTATGGATGATGGTGCGCTCTTCGTGATAGGAAGTCGCCTCCATAGTGTAGCTTTCGGTACAAGCAATTTCAGTGAACATCGGCAGGCTCATTGCATACTGAGTGATGATAGCCATGTCGTATGCAGTGGTGTAATGGTTTTCGTAAAACAGACCATGAGCGTTCGTGAAGTGCGTGTTCTCACACCCGAGTTCTTCAGCTTTCTCGTTCATCATCTCAACAAAAGCCTCAAGGCTTCCGGCAACATTATATGCTATGATATTTGCCGCTTCACATGCGGAACGTAACATCAGAGCATATAGCAAATCCTTATAGGAAACCATTTCACCGATCTGTATATCTGCCGTAGAAGCGCCTGTCAGATAAAGCTCGTCGAAGCAAGCCGACGTTCCGCAGACGTAGGTAGTCGAGAGAGCGGAGATGTCATCCTGATACAGTTCAAGAAGAATTGCGGCAGTCATAATCTTAGTTAGAGAAGCGGGAACAAGCTGTTCGTCTGCATTCTTTGAGTATACAACGTCGCCTGTGTCGAGGCTCACAAGATATGCCGCCTCCGAGTAGACCTCAAAGTCGGGTGTAAACGTCACAGCAGAGACACTGCATGTAAGCATTACGAATGTAAACACAACACAGATAATAATTGAGAGTTTCTTTTTCATTTCGGGGAACACTCCTCTCTCGGTTTTGCTACCGGTTTTACTTGTTTTTGTGAGCTTTTATCTCGCCCTTTTCGCATCTGTTGCCCCATGAGTCAATGAGGGTGCCATCACGTGAAACGCAGATAATTTCGCAGTGGTTCGAGCACTTCCCGCATGTGACTTCCTTCGTTACGAAGTCCATTTCTCCTACATCAAAGCTGAACGGTGCTTCTTTTCTTGACTCCATCGCAAGAATTGCCGAGCCGAACGCACCCATAAGATGTCCGTTTTCGTCGACACGAATCGGGACTCCGAGCTCGTCCGAGAACGCCTTGACAACGCCTTGATTCTTGCTTACCCCGCCTTGGAAGACGATGGGGGAGACGATTTTTTTGCCCTTTGCGACGTTGTTTAAGTAATTTGAAGCAACAGCGTGGCAGAGACCTGCAATAATGTCTTCACGCGAATGACCCATCTGAATTTTGTGAACCAAATCTGATTCAGCAAATACAGTGCATCTCGCCGCAATAGGTGTCGGGTGCTTCGATTTAAGAGCGATTTCTCCGAATTCTTCGACTTCAACACCCAGTCTGTGTGCCTGACTGGAAAGAAAAGCTCCGGTTCCTGCCGCACAAAGGGTATTCATAGCATAGTCAACTGCGATTCCGTTTTCAACCAGAATTATCTTTGAATCCTGACCGCCAATCTCGAAAATTGTTCTTACGTCCGGATGGATGGTTGTAGTTCCTACAGCGTGGGCAGTAATCTCGTTTTTGACGACGCCTGCGCCTATCATCGCTCCGATAAGCCTTCTTGCACTTCCGGTGGTTCCTGAGGAAACTATTTCGTACTTCTCATCGTCAAATTGCTCTTTGAGAACTCCCAGAAGATTTCTCACAGCTCCGACCGGATTTCCTTCCGTCCACAAGTAGGACGATGCGATTATGTTTTTTGACTCGTCTATAATTACGCCTTTTGTTGAAATTGAGCCGATGTCGATTCCTATGTATGCTTTAGCTTTACTCAATTTTTAAGTACCTTCTTCTTAAGTGATATCATGTCATAGAATGCCTCTAGTCTGGTGTCGAGACCAGTGTCGGAGGTCTGAGTGTCGTAGCTGAGATACAGAACGGGGATGTGGTAGTCCTGAGACAGCTTCTGTAAAAGCGGCATAACGTCAACCTCCGGAGTGCATCCGAAGCATTTTACGTGAATCAAGCCATCAAACCCTTGCCTTGCATACTTCTCAGCGGCGGCAACGGTTGTTGCGCTTGTCGGACCCATCTGGAACTTCATGTAGTTCTTAGCCGCAGGAAACAGCTTCTGCTCGCTTCCGCCGAGGTTGTAGTTAGAAAAGTTCATCAGTCTGTGTACTTCAATTCCCATCCGGCAGAGCTTGTTCTCAACGTCCAGATTTGAGAACTTATCCATAATGGTATAGTACTCACCGACGATACCTACACGAAGCGGCATATCCGGCTTGTTAAGAGGTTCATCGTCCATAGCGATTTTTGCCTTGCGGTATGCGTTCTTGATGTCGTTTCCGGAAGCCGCCATCCTCATATCAAAGAGAAAATCACGATAGATTTTGTCGTATGCACCTTCATTGGATTCAAAGCCCAAATTAGCGTGATAAAGCTCTTCGATTTCGTCGATGTACTTTATCATCTTCATGGTGTTTGTCGCTTCTACCAGAAGCTGGGGAACCTTAACATCCGGATTGACTGACTTAATGACTTTCAGCCATTCGCTCTTTTTCATATCTTTCAGCCATTCGAGGTCGATCATCGTGAACTCATAGCCCATGTCTTCAAGAATTTTCTTCTGAAGCTCGCCATAGAATCCAAGCCTGCACGGACCGCCACTCATAACCAGAGTGTCAGCACCAAGTTCGAGCATTTCAATCATACTTCCGAGAGTATGCTTGAAAGGAGTACAGACAAAGTCGGGGCTGTTGAGCTCGCCGAAGTGAACAGTCTTTTTAGTGTGTGCGGCAGGAAGTACACATTCCGAGCCTATTGCCTGTTCAATGAAATATTTGAACGGAATGTTATAGTTGCCAAATGTGGGAAGTGCTACTTTTCTTCTGTTGCCGCTGATAGTTTTGTTATTATTCTTTGCCATAGCCGCCGCTTTCCCTGAATCTGATTATGTCCACGAAGCTTTCAAGCCTTGTTTCAAGACCTGCCGTGCCGCCCTGAACGTCCATTGTCACCTGTAGAATCGGAATGTCCTTGACAGTTCTCAAAATATACTCGTTTGCCATAGAGTCTGGACAGCACGGGTATGCACTCATCAGGATGATTCCATCAATTTTATTTTTGTACAAATCAATAGTGCCCAGGATTTCCCGACTCTCAATCCAAGGAAGAGTATGCACCATAGCCTGGCTTCTCTTGACAGCCGCTTTTGTGTTTGCCCTGTCGACGTACAAAACCTTACAGCCCAAGCCGTTAAGGAAGTTTTCAACCTGTCCGCCAATGTAAGGGTCGTGTGCTATGTACGGGTGCGCCGCCAGAAGGAGCTTGTGACCCTCCTGCGACAGAATCGCACGCTGTTCTTTTGCCTCTGCTGAAGATGCCTGTTGTGAAGTCTTCACAGCCTGAGAATAAGCCTTCTTCGACTCTTTCAGCGATTTTCCCAGCTTTATTCCGAGCTCGATATAGTCCTCTTCGATGTCGTTTTCCGACTTCCAGTCGTGCGAAAGTGTGATGACCTTTATGCCCTTGTCTGCGAAAACTGTAGAAACAACATCATATAAAGCTTCAAATCTCGTGCAGTACTTTTCTCTTAATTTAAACCCGGCAATTCTCGGGACGAATACAGCATCGCACTTTCCGATAAGGCTGTCGACATGCCCGAGATAAACCTTCAGGGAATAGCAAGCCTCGTCGATTGAACGGTTGATGCCGTTTGTCAGGATTTCTTTTGTAGTAGGTTCACTTACAACGCATTCAAACCCAAGACCATGGAAAAATTCGAGCCAGAGCCTGCCGTACCTGTAGTAATGCAGAGCTCTCGGAATTCCTATGGTCTTAACTCCCGCGTATTCGTGAAATTCCTTCATAAAGTCAAGATTCATGTGTATTTGCCTTCAATTCATTGTCGTAAATCCGTTGTGATGAATACCTCTATTATAGTCGAAAGAGTGGCTTATGTCAAGCAAAACACTTTGAGCTTAAAATTCGCAAAATATGTAAATTGACTCTTGACAAAGGCTTCGTAATGTGCTAATATCGTATCAATAAAACAGGGGAGCTTGCAAGGGCAGGCTGAGAGGGAGCGCGTTTCGCTCCGACCCATAACCTGATTCGGATAATGCCGACGTAGGGCGTATAGCACACGAGTGCCTTTTCACTCAAAGTGCAATTTGCTTGCTCCGTCGTGACGGGGCTTTTTTGTTGGAATTTTCTCTCGGGCGATGTTTTAAATACATATTGAAAGGGATTATTATAAATGAAATCCTCACAGAAAACCAGAATTCTAGTCGAAGGAGCACTGATGATAGCTCTCGCTACCATTCTATCCTATCTGAAGCTCTTTAACCTCCCATATGGCGGCTCAATCACTTTTGAGATGATTCCGTTAATCCTTATGGGACTTCGCAACGGTCCCAAGTGGGGTTGCTTCACCGGTCTTGTACATGGGTTACTCCAGATGATTATCGGCTTCGAGAACGTCCTCTACTGCACAACACTTCTCAGCCAGGTCGGTTGCATCCTTCTTGACTATCTCGTAGCTTTCACCGTTCTGGGACTCGCTTTAGTATTCGCAAAGCCCTTCAAGAACCAGCTCGTTGGTGTAGGAGTCGGAACCGCAATTGTCGGCGTATTCAGATTCATCTGTAGCTTCCTTTCCGGAGTTCTCATCTGGGGTGGCTATGCTCCCGAAGGAATGGGCGCTGTTATTTATAGCTTCCTCTATAACGGTGCATATATGCTACCCGACATCATTATCTGTGTTGTAGTCCTGGTTCTCTTGAGAAAGTTTGCTCCGAGACTCTTCAGAGTCGAAAAGGCATAGTGACATGTCCCGCGTTTTTATCTTTGGCGCAGGTGAGACTGTTCCTCTCCGGGCTGTTCCGGAAGAAGGCGATTTTGTAATCGCCGCCGATGGTGGGATGAAGTTTCTCGAAGTCATCGGAATCAAGCCGAATCTGATAATCGGCGATTTTGACTCTTCTTCGGAGCCCGATTCCGGCGAGATAATAAAGCTTCCCGTTGAAAAAGACGACACCGATTCGGTCTTTGCTGTCAGGTACTGCCTGGAACACGGATTCAAGGAAATCCACATCTACGGTGGAACCGGCGGCAGAATCGACCACACAATCGCCAATATCCAGATTCTCTCCTATATCTCTGAGCATGGAGCACGTGGCTATCTTTACAGTCAGGAAATGGTTATGACTGTTATCCGTGATAACCTGACGATAGAACCAACTGGAATCTTCTCGGTGTTCTCACTGAGCGGGATTTCTCACGGAGTCTCTATCGAGGGCGGATTCTACGAAATGCAGAACGGCGAGATATCTTCAAGCTTTCCAATCGGCGTCAGCAACCACTCTGTGGGTAAGCCTGTAACGGTAACAGCTCATGATGGAACACTTCTTGTAATGTGGGCAGACCACGGAAAAGATTCTGAGAAATTCTCAGAATATTGATATCGCATACTGACAAATCGATATAATAAGCCAAAGGGATTGCCCCATCGTAGGGGAATCCCTTTGTTGCTTATCTATATTTTGGATGGAGGAAAAAGAGAAACTGCGAAGTTTATAATATAGATCGGACCGTTTACGCTTCATCTGCAATTTGCAGACCCGTTTTGAACCGTAACGTCTCGGAAGTTGTCTGTATCTTTACTATGCTTCTATTTTAGCACATTTTGAGCCGGAATCAAGAACAGGAAGATTACAAATGGTGACAACTCGGTTACAAACTCGGGGTTTCCGTTACAAATTTATTTCCTCAGAGCATACAGATTCGTGTCCCAGGCAGGGTAATAGGGATAGTGCCTGATATAGAACTTATACCCCGGATTCATCTCATGAACCATCAGTGGCAGTTCAAACAAATCTCCGACCCTGTGATAAATCGCAATGTTCAGCTTTGGTGAGCACCTGTCAATAGCGTTTTTTGCACCGATTAGTGCCGTTTTCTCTTCGCCCTCAATGTCCATTTTGATATAAGAGCAATCAGAATCGCCCAGAATACTGTCTACGCTTCTGACAGGAATTTCTACGCCGTCATCGCTCCTTCGTATCATCCTTCCTCCGCCTTTGCGAATACGGGCAACTCCGTCCTCACTTCCGATTGCGGCGTTTATAAGGCTGATATCGTGAAGGGAAGAGGTGTTCTCACTCAGTTTTCTGAAATTTCTTTTATCAGGTTCGACGGCATATATTGCTTTATAATATCCACCTGTAGCTTCCAAAAAGTCTGAAATAGTATCTCCGGTGTATGCACCTAAATCTACATAGATTTCGTCACTTCCGAGATTGAGTATATTTTCCCACGGCGAGCTCTCGCAAGCCTTCAGTGGTTCCAGTTTCCCGGTAATCTTGTACTCAATCAGCTTTTCAAAGCAGAACCTCGACTGCTCATCAGCTAACAGCTCGTATACTTCCGAAACTTTGTCGAAGTTTTCTTTAAGATAATCTTTTGTAAAGAGTCCGTCACCAACAACCGGCATGTCCGGGACATAGAGCCGATGTCTCATTGCGATTTCATCAATTTTTTCCCGAATCTCCTCATAGCCTGCTCCGAAGCCAAGAACAATCGTGAATTTGTCAACATGGCTTTCAATCTCCGAAAGCCTGCGAATCTGATGCCCTTCAAAAACCTTGTCTCTCACGAACTCGTCGCTTGCAAATATCCCAGCACAGGGAATCATATACTCGTCAAATACTCTGAGAACTTTGAGGCAACCGTCTCCCATGCCGTAAATAAATATCGGTTCATCGGTGGCTTTTAGAACGTCTAAGTACGAATCAAGTGAAAGAAACTTATTTATATCTAACATAATGTGCTCCTGACTAGTATTTTATACGTCAATTATACGATTTTTCTCTCCGGACTGCAACAGAAAATTTCACAAGAGGCAAACTTACATCGAAAATAAATCTGTGACAGCACACAAAATTTAAAGAACGCTATTGCATTTTGAATCAAAAGCGAATAAAATATATCTATAAACTCACACGGGAGAATGACTATGGTTTTTACTGTTGATGCTGGAAATACAAATATAGTCCTCGGCGTATTTGACGACGACGGAAAGCTCATATTCACTTCAAGAGTGGCGACTGAAGCCTCGAAAACTGAGGATCAGTACGCTGTGGCTTTTGGTGACATACTGAGACTTTACGGTGTCGATAAGGCGGATATAACTGGTGCGGCAATTTCGACTGTCGTCCCTCAGCTTACAACCGTTCTCAAAAATGCCGTCAAAAGGCTTTTCCAGGTCGATGCAGTAGTAGTCGGTGCCGGCATAAAAACCGGTCTGAACATAAAAATCGGAAATCCTGCAAGCCTAGGGGCAGACCTGGTCTGTGGAGCAGTCGGAGCACTTTTAAAGTATGCTCCTCCGCTTATAATTTTCGACTTCGGAACTGCGACAACAATTTCCGGAATCGACCGTAACGGTAGCTTCCTCGGAGGTTCGATTATCCCCGGCGTAAATGTCTCGCTCAAGGCGCTTTCATCGTCTGCCGCCCAGCTTCAGGATATCAGTCCTGATTCTGGTACAATCGATGTAATCGGTGCCGATACAGTAGCCTCAATGCGCTCAGGAGTGATTTTAGGCAATGCCTCAATGATGGACGGAATGATTGAAAGATACTGTTCGGAACTCGGCACTGACGCCAAGGTTATTGCAACCGGAGGACTTGCTTCAAGCATCGTTCCTTACTGTAAGACAGAAGGAATCATCCTTGACGGCGGACTTCTTCTTGATGGGCTTTATGCCATCTATCAGAAAAACCGATAAAACCTGAAATCATCTGCTTTGTGAGTTTAAATACGGCGATTTACCGGTCAGTTCCGGAAATCAGTCAGGAGTAGATAATATGCAAAAAACAAATTCCGTAAACGTAAGACAGCTCACAATCCTGGGAATGCTGACAGCCATTGTTGTAGTCTTGCAGTTCTTAGGATCGTTCATCAGATTCGGGGTTTTCTCAATTTCGCTTGTGCTCATCCCGATAGTAGTTGGTGCGGCACTTTGTGGACCCGCCTCTGGGGCATGGCTCGGCTTCGTGTTCGGCGTAGTGGTTCTCATTTCTGGAGATGCTTCTGCATTTTTAGCTGTAAATGTTCCGGGAACAATATTTATTTGTGTCCTTAAGGGAACATGTGCCGGTCTCATTGCAGGTTTGGCATTCAACCTTGTGACCAAGCTGAAGTTCAAGGGAAGCAAATACGTTGCAACCGTTGTAGCGGCTGTAGTTTGTCCAGTTATCAACACTGGAATCTTCCTTATCGGTTGCTTCCTCTTCTTCTATGATACTGTTGCTGGTTGGGCGTCAGCTCTCGGCTATGCAAATGCGGTTACTTACATGTTCCTGGTTCTTGCAGGAGGCAACTTCCTCTTCGAGCTTCTCTTCAACGTGATTCTGAGTCCGGTTATTGTGCGGATAGTGAATATAGGCGAAAAAACAGCATGATTTTTCTGGCTGACAGGTTGAAATTCCTGTCAGCTATTTTTATGCTTGACAATCTCATGCGATTATGTTATCATAATCATACATAAAGAAATGGCTTTGACGAGGAGCGGCAGGGTAATTTTCTTTAAAGAGAGACAGCATTTGGTGCGAGCTGTTATTGAAAACCTGTGCCGGTAGCTTCTGAGCCGACGGAAAGAAAGGCATATGCTTAGTAGAATCCGTCCGCAAGCGGGCGTTATCCGTGTTAAGAGGCAGAAAAGCTTTTTTCTGCAATTTGAGTGGTACCGCGGGTTATCTCGTCTCAAGATATTCTTGAGGCGATTTTTTATTTCGCGGAATTTTATAAGGAAAGGTTCATCCAAAATGAAAAAGGAAATGTCCAAGCTCTATGAGCCGAAACAGGTTGAAGACAAAATTTATCAGTATTGGCTCGACAACGATTGCTTCAAGGCACACAGAGACCCCGAAAAACAGCATTACACCATTGTAATTCCACCGCCGAACATCACCGGTCAGCTTCACATGGGTCACGCACTTGACAATACTTTGCAGGATATTCTCGTGAGATACAAGAGAATGTCCGGCTACGCAACTCTCTGGGTTCCCGGCACAGACCATGCTTCGATAGCAACCGAAGCCAAAATTGTCGAGTCTATGCGCAAGGAAGGCCTCACAAAGGACGATTTGGGAAGGGACGGCTTCCTCGAACGTGCCTGGGCATGGAAAGAAAAGTATGGTGGAAGAATCATCGAGCAGTTAAAGAAGCTCGGTTCCTCCTGCGACTGGTCCCGTGAGAGATTTACCCTCGACGAAGGCTGTTCCAAAGCTGTAAAAGAAGTATTCGTTAAGTACTATGAAAAAGGCTTGATTTACCGTGGCGAGAGAATCATCAACTGGTGCCCTCATTGCATGACTTCTATTTCCAATGCTGAGGTTGAGTACGAAGACCAGGCAGGATACTTCTGGCATCTGAGATACCCTCTGACCGATGGTTCCGGCTGGCTTGAATTAGCCACCACAAGACCCGAAACTCTCCTCGGTGATACCGCAGTAGCAGTAAATCCGAAGGACGAAAGATATAAAGACTACGTCGGAAAGACTGTCACACTTCCACTGGTTGGCAGAGTCATCCCCGTAGTTGCCGATTCCTATGTTGACATGGAATTCGGAACCGGTGTTGTAAAGATTACACCTGCCCACGACCCGAACGACTTTGAAGTCGGACAGCGTCACAATCTGCCTGTAATTAATGTCATGACGGACGACGCTAAGATAGTCGACGACTACCCTAAGTACGCCGGAATGGACAGATTTGAGGCTAGGAAGGCGATTGTCGAAGATTTGGAAGCCGGAGGATACCTCGTATCCGTTGAGGACCACGAGCACAACGTCGGTACCTGCTACCGCTGTGGAACCACAATCGAGCCGAGAGTTTCGCTTCAGTGGTTTGTTAAGATGGCTGATTTGGCAAAACCGGCAATCGAAGTCGTAAAGAACGGCGATATCAAGTTCGTTCCCGAAAGATTTGAGAAAAACTACTTCAATTGGATGGAGGATATCCGCGATTGGTGTATCTCCCGTCAGCTCTGGTGGGGACACAGAATCCCTGCATTCTATTGCGATGATTGCGGCGAGATGATAGTAACAAAGGAAGATTCAGCAGTTTGCCCACACTGTGGCAAGCCTATGCGTCAGGATCCCGATACTCTCGACACCTGGTTCAGTTCTGCACTCTGGCCTTTCTCGACTCTTGGCTGGCCTGATGACACGGAAGACTTAAAATACTTCTATCCGACCTCAACAATGGTCACCGGCTACGACATTATAACCTTCTGGGTTTCAAGAATGATAGTCGCCGGAATGGAGCATATGCACGAAAAGCCGTTTGACACAGTTTTCATCCACGGTTTAGTCAGAGATTCACAGGGCAGAAAGATGTCGAAGTCCTTAGGAAACGGCATCGACCCGCTCGAGATTATCGACCAGTACGGTGCGGATGCTCTCAGATTCATGCTCGCTTCCGGAAACTCTCCTGGAAACGACATGAGATATTCCGATGAAAAGGTCAAAGCCGCAAGAAACTTCGCAAACAAGCTCTGGAACGCCACAAGATATATAATGATGAACCTGCCCGAGGATATGGAGATAACAGGTGAACTTCCCGAAACTCTTACCCTCGAAGACAAGTGGGTTGTCTCGAAACTCAATACTCTTGCAAAAGAAGTAGGCGAGAATATCGACAAGTTTGAGCTTGGAGTCGCCGCATCAAAGCTTTATGACTTCATCTGGGATGTCTTCTGCGACTGGTATATCGAGCTTACCAAGCCGAGAATTCTAGCCGGCGGCGAAACAGCTGAATCCGCACAGAAGGTTCTTGTCTGGGCTATGATTAGAATCTTAAAGCTTCTTCATCCGTTTATGCCGTTCGTCACGGAGGAAATCTGGCAGAACTTAAAGGGCGGAACTCCTCTTATGCTCGAAAGCTTCCCGGTTTACGAGGAAGAACTCAGCTATCCCGAGGAGGAATACGACTTCGAGAAGATTATCGAAGCTATTAAGGCGATTAGAAATCTTCGTTCTGGTATGAATGTCCCTCCGTCGAAAAAAGCTGAGCTTTTCATCGAAACTTCACACGCTGATATCTTTAACAAGGGTATAATGTTCTTTGAAAGACTTGCTTCAGCTTCTTCAGTAGAGATAATGGAGAAGGTCGAAAAAGAGGGCTGTGTAACTGCAGTTACCAGCCAGGCAAGACTCTTCATCCCACTCAGTGAGATTATCGACAAGGATAAGGAGTTAGCCCGTCTTAATCGCGAAAAGGCTTCTGCCGAAAAGGATATCTCAATCATCTCAGGAAAGCTCAATAACGAAGGCTTCTTAAAGAAGGCTCCTGCACAGCTAATCGAGACAGAGCGTGAAAAGCTAGAACGCGCCAAGGACAAGCTTTCAAAGATTGAGCAGTCGATAAGCGACCTTTCGTAAGGACTTTGCGCAGAAAAAGGAGAAATAAAATGAGAACAACCGCAAGTAAGCACCCGATAATCTGGAGCATTATCACTGTAGTAGTATTTATGATTGCACTCTGGATGCCTGCAATCCTGCTTTCCTATTTCGGACCTGACTTCTTCCTGACAAACGGCGACTATGTCTATCAGGGAACAGTTGAGTGTGTCACTTCGCTTATTGGAATCGGCTTTGTAGCACTCATGGGCTACGGGTGGATATGGAATGAGCGTGGCAAAGGTCTTGGCGACGGTCTACTCTGCTCCGGATATTTCGTAGTGATTTCGGTTTATTCGCTTGCTATTTCTGTTACAGAAATTGTACTGCTGGATGTCATCGAGCTCAATCCGGTATGGCAGATACTAGTATTTGTCGCAACAGTGCTTCTTATCGGATTTGCGGAGGAGAGCTTCTTCCGCGGAGTTGTCGCAAACCTGTTCTTAGATAAGTTTGGCAATGACTCAGCCGGAGTATGGTGTGCAACAATTGGTTCAGGCATGGTCTTTGGGCTGATGCACCTGTCAAACCTGCTTTCGTCCGATACTGTCGGGGTGCTTGTTCAGGTCGTATCGGCATGTGCGATGGGAATGGCGTTGACGGCGATATACTATCGTTGCCGGAACATCTGGGTTCTTATTCTCATACATGCATTTGTCGATTTCTGCGGAGCTTTCTATTCCGGATTCATTGCTGGTGGTTCGCTCTCTTCGACGATAAGCAGCTATGAGCCATACCAGTGCATATCTGCACTCCCGTATATCATAGTCACCATAATTCTTCTGAGACCAAAGAAGATGCGGGAAATAATCGTTCTTCACCGTCTCAGCGGTGTTGAGGACACCTCTGTCGGTGTTGTCATGCCGCGTGAGGAAGAGCTTAAATCGTCTCCAAAATCCAGGAGAAGCTGTGTAATTGCTGTCATTCTTGCAGTTGTGATTCTCTTTGGACTCTATGGAGCCGCAGTGTATGCTTCCGACTACTCCAATTCGATATCATACGAGTATAGCGGCGAGTGGGATGGTGGAGCATACTTCGGCACTGATGCGATGACATTTACAACTCTTCACACCGCTGATTACACCTTCACGATTTCAAATCTTCCGTCAACCAATTCGGCAAAAATGACTGTCATTGTTACCGATTCAAGCGGAGAGACGGTTTATAGTGAAACCTTCGAGGGCAGAACAAGTGCTGTACGAAGCGTTGAACTTCAGGAGGGCGAAACCTACACCGTTTCCATCAGTTACGATTACTCCGAAGTCGGCGAGCTCGCCGAGGGTGAACGGGATTACATGACATCAATTACAGTCGAATACATCGAATAGAACTAATAAAGTCCCATCTTCAAAGGTGGGACTTTTTTTATATCAGAAAAGCTTTTCCCGAAGGTAGAGAAGAAGCTTCTTTTCACGTCGTGAAACCTGAACCTGTGTCATGCCAAGCCTTTCCGCTGTTGCCTGCTGTGTGAGGTCAAGAGTAAATCTGCAATATATCAGCGCCTTGTCTCTGTCGCAGAGCTCATTCAGAGCCTGTTCGAGAGCAAGCGAATTTGTGATTTTCGTCTCTGGGGACTCCACCGGCAAGTCGAGCTGTGGCTCACCATCTTCTGTAGGAGTCAGGCTCACTGTAGGCTGACTCACACTTATCGCTTCGATTATCTCTTCCTGAGTGAACCCCGTTATCCCAGATAACTCAGACAAAGTCGGCTCTCTTCCGTTTTCAAGTTCAAACTCGCCAGAAGCTCTCGAAACTACAAGCGACCGTTCCTTGACAGACCGTGAGACTTTAAGACTTCCGCCATCACGGAATAGCCGCCTTATCTCTCCCAATATAACCGGCACGGCATAGGTAGAGAATCGGACTCCTCGTTCTCTGTCAAACGACTTTACTGCCTTCACAAGTCCGACACAACCCGCACTGTAGAGCTCCTCATATTCAATTCCTTTGCCCTTGAATCTCCCGGCACAGAGCTGCACGAGCCCCAGGTTTCCCTCAACTGTAATCTCGTCTTCAATCGTGTCCGGAAAAGCCTCATTTTTAGTGAAGGTCTGAATACTCATAATAACCTATAACTTGACTCCCAGCTTCTTGCGAAGAGTGACCGTAGTGCCTGAACCGGGTTTGCTAGTAACTTTTACATCGTCGCAGAAGCTCTCCATTACGGAGAATCCGAGACCGGAGCGCTCTTCTTCTGGATGAGTCGTAAAAAGCGGCTCCATAGCCTGCCCGATATCCTCGATTCCGCATCCACGATCCTTGATTTTTATGTACACTGTTCTGTCGGGACATACCTTTACTGAAAGCTCAATATCGCCAGACTTGTCCCTGTAAGCATGGACAATGCAGTTCGTGACCGCCTCGCTTACCGCAGTCTTTATGTCGATAAGCTCGTCCATCTTCGGGTCCATCAATCCTATAAAACTGCTGACAGCCGTTCTTGCAAAGCTTTCATTTACAGACAGGGCAGGGAACACCACCTTCATTTCATTTATAGGTTTAGTCTTGCTTGCCATCCTGATTACCTCCTTTCCCGAAAACCGTCCCGGTAAGCTTGTCCATCCCGGCAATAGCCATAACTTTCTCAATGTATGGCGGCATGTTCACAAGTTCAACTCTTCCGCCGATTTCTTTCATTCCAATATTTCTTCCCATAACCAGCCCGACTCCCGAACTGTCCATAAACGTAACTCCCGAAAAATCGAGCTTTAAAAGTATCGGTTTAGAGTCATTGATTGCGGTGTCGATGTCCGCCCGAAGCCATTTTGCACTGTGATGATCGATTTCACCTGTGATTTTTGCTGTGATGATGTCCTCGCCGCTAGGTTCTATATATACCGGCATAGCATTTTCACTTCTCCTTTTTGTTCTTTTTGCATAATTTTATGGCGGCAAATGTGCGAAATCTGTCACAGTCGGAAGATTTCAAAAAAATTTTTAAAAACCTCTTGACTTTCGCCGAAAATGGGGTATACTATAATTAGCACTCGGAAAAGAAGAGTGCTAACACTTAAAAATTCAAATTGCCAACAGACAAATTCAAAGGTGAGGAATATTGTGGACGACCGAAAAATGAGAATACTTGCCGCCGTTGTTGACGAATATATAGTAACAGGCGAGCCAGTAGGGTCAAAATCAATAATGCGTTATGTCAATGCTTCAAGTGCAACCATCCGCAATGAAATGGCAGAGCTTGAAAAGCAGGGCTATCTCGAACAACCTCATACTTCATCCGGAAGAGTCCCTACCTACAGCGGCTATCGGCTCTATGTCGACCGCCTTATGGAAATAAACCCGATTTCAAAAGATGAGCAGGAAAGGCTTGAAAGTATGCTTCCGAAGGATGATTATTCAGAGGAAAACCTTGTCAAGTCCGCTTCCAATGCTCTTGCGGAGCTCACAAGCTGTGCGACATTCGTCACAACTGAAAACCCGAAGTTCTCGGTAATCTCAAAGGTTGAGGTTATCCCAACAGGCAAGAGAATGTACGTTCTCCTGATGATTTCTTCCACGGGAAGAATCCAGAACCGCACCTGCAGGCTACAGCTTGACTTGACTGACGACCAGCTAAAGTACTTCACTGATTTCGTCAAGGATAATCTTGAAGGTCTTCCGATAAACGTATTCAGCGATGAGATGCTCGAAAAGCTTGAAACCGCGATGGGAACATATCTCTTGACGCTGTCTCCTCTCATGCAGGCTATATTTGATATGTCGAGGGACATGGCTCAGAGAGATATAAGCATCTCGGGAGCCAAGAATCTGATTACAAGAACTGATGTCGACCGCAATGAACTCATGACCTTCATCGATACGAGCGACGAATTGAGAGAGCTTATTGACGACAGTTTCAGCGGTATCCACGTTCTCTTCTCAGACGAAAGCGACAGTTTCGTAATCGGGAATTCGAGTTTAGTCAGTGGAGATTTTACAAAGAACGGCGAGGTTGCAGGACACCTGGGCGTCATAGGACCGATGAGAATCGACTACAAGAAAGTCATTCCTTACGTTGAATTTTTCACAAATAAGATTTCCGAAATTCTTTCGACAGCCGAAGGCGCACAGAATGAATTAAGAGTTATTCCGGACGACGTTGTCGAGGAGCGAAAAGAAACAGACGATAATGAGGTGAATTCATGAGTAGTGAAGATATAAAGAACGAGAAGACGGAAGAGGCTTCTTCAGAAGAGGAAAGCTCAGAAGTAGTTGAAGAAGCTACCGAGGATGTTTCCGAAATAGTCGAGACGCCTGAAGAGCCTGAAGAGGAAGACGAGCTTACTCTTCTCAAAAAAGAGAACGACGAGATAATAAAAGAGCTTTCAGACCTCAAGGATAAGTATCAGAGACTCGCTGCTGAGTACGATAATTTCAGAAAGCGTACCCAGAAGGAAAAAGCGGAGATTTATCCCGACGCAATGGTAGCCGCAATAAAAGAGTTCCTGCCGATGGCGGATAACTTTGAACGTGCCGCCAGTGCTGAGACAACTGATGAAAAGTACAAGTCGGGTGTCATGATGATTCAGAATCAGCTTGCTGATGCTTTCAAGAAGCTCGGAGTTGAGATAGTCGACCCGAAGGGTGAGGAATTCAATCCAGAGCTCGAGGATGCAGTAACACAAATCATTGATGAGAATCTCGGCGATAATGTCGTTGCCGAAGTTTATCAGAAGGGCTACAAGCGTGGCGATAAAGTTATAAGACCAGCAATGGTCGCTGTTGCTAACTGTTAGTCCGAATAAAAATAGCAAAATCCAAATTTATCATACTTAATAAGGAGAGATTTATTATGTCAAAAATCATAGGTATAGACCTTGGTACAACCAATTCATGCGTAGCAGTCGTTGAAGGCGGCGAGGCAGTAGTAATCCCCAACAGTGAAGGCGCAAGAACAACTCCTTCCGTTGTCGGTGTATCTAAGAACGGCGACAGACTTGTAGGTCAGGTCGCAAAGAGACAGGCAGTTGTCAACTATGACAACACTGTAATTTCAATCAAGCGTCATATGGGCTCCGATTACAAGGCTCATATGGGCGGTAAGAGTTACACTCCTCAGGAAATTTCCGCAATGATTCTCCAGAAGCTGAAGCAGGACGCAGAAGCTTACCTCGGCGAGAAGGTAACAGATGCTGTTATCACTGTTCCAGCTTACTTCACCGACTCTCAGCGTCAGGCAACAAAGGATGCAGGACAGATTGCAGGTCTTAACGTAAGAAGAATCATCAACGAGCCTACAGCCGCAGCTCTTTCCTACGGAATCGATAAGGAAGAGAGCCAGAAGGTTATGGTTTATGACCTCGGCGGTGGTACTTTCGATGTCTCCATCATCGAGATGGGTGAAGGTGTAACTGAAGTTCTGGCTACAGCCGGTAACAACCACCTCGGCGGCGATGACTTCGACCAGAGAATCATCGACCTTCTTGTAAGCGAGTTCAAGAAGTCTGACGGCATTGATCTTTCCAGCGACAAGATGGCAATGCAAAGACTCAAGGAAGTCGCAGAAAAGGCAAAGATTGAGCTTTCAAATGTCGCTTCTTCAAACATCAACCTTCCGTTCATCACTGCTGATGCAGCCGGACCGAAGCACCTTGACTATACTCTTACAAGAGCCAAGTTCAATGAAATCACCGCTGACCTTGTTGAGGCTACAGTAGGACCGGTTAAGCAGGCACTTTCCGATAGCGGACTTTCGACCAATGACATCCACAAGGTTCTCATGGTCGGCGGTTCTTCAAGAATCCCCGCAGTCGTAGATACAGTAAGAAAGATTACCGGTAAGGAGCCGTTCAAGGGAATCAATCCTGATGAATGCGTTGCTCTCGGTGCCGCACTCCAGGGCGGTATCTTGGGCGGCGATGTCAAGGAGGGACTTCTTCTCCTCGATGTAACTCCGCTTTCATTAGGTCTTGAAACTATGGGCGGTATTTGCACCAGAATCATTGAAAGAAACACCACAATTCCTGTTTCAAAGTCTCAGGTATTCTCCACTGCCGCTGATAATCAGTCCGCAGTTGATATCAACATCCTTCAGGGCGAAAGAGAATTCGCTAAGGATAACAAACAGCTCGGCATGTTCCGCCTTGACGGCATTGCTCCCGCTCCGAGAGGAATTCCTCAGATTGAGGTAACATTCGATATCGATGCCAATGGTATCGTAAACGTATCCGCAAAGGACCTCGGCACCGGCAAACAGCAGAAGATTACAATCACTTCCTCCACCAACATGTCCAAGGACGATATCGACAAGGCTGTTAAGGAAGCTGAGCAGTTTGCCGCTGAGGATAAGAAGAAGCGTGAGGATGTCGACGCAAGAAATCAGGCAGATCAGATGGTCTTCCAGTGCAAGAAGTCTCTTGAGGAATTCGGCGACAAGGTAGAAGCATCTGATAAGTCCGATTGCGAAGCCAAGATTTCTGCTCTCGAAGAAGCTTTGAAGGGAACTGATATTGAACTCATCAAGGATAAGGAGAAGGAGCTCGAACAGTCTATTCAGACTATCGCCACAAAGGTATACTCAGCCGCTGCCGCAGAACAGCAGAACCAGCAGGGCTCTGACAACAACGGCGGTTCCGATGGCGGAGACGACAACGTAGTTGATGCCGACTTCACCGACGCAGACTGATTGAGATAGACGTTATAAAGCCAATCCGCCGGGTTTAAGGCACGGCGGATTGGCAAAATTTCAATATGGGAGTAAATTATGGCGGACAAAAGAGATTACTACGAGGTTCTGGGAGTTCAGAAGACTGCAACTGATGATGAGCTGAAGCACGCCTACAGAACACTCGCAAAAAAATATCATCCCGACCTTCACCCTGATGACAAGGAAGCCGAAGCTAAATTCAAGGAGGTCAACGAGGCATATGAAGTTCTTTCCGACAAGGACAAGAGACAGAAGTACGACCAGTTTGGCTTTGCCGGAGTAGACCCGAACTATGGAGCCGGTCAGGGCGCTGGAGGATACAGCTCTTATGGCGGAACTGGCGGCTTTGGCGGCGGTTTCGGCGGTTTCAGTGCAGACATGGGCGACATCTTCGATGCATTCTTCGGCGGTGGTTCAACCCGCTCGAGTGCTTCTAATGCGAACGCACCAAGAAGAGGTCAGGATTTACGTCAGGAAATGACAATAAGCTTCATGGAAGCCTGCAAAGGAACCAAGAAGAATGTCAAAGTTTCAAGGTATGATACCTGTCCCGACTGCAAAGGCACAGGATGCAAGGGCGGCGCACAGCCGGAAACCTGTCCCGATTGCCGCGGAACTGGAACAGTAAGAATAAATCAGAGAACCACATTTGGAACATTCCAATCAACACAGCCTTGTTCGAGATGTGGCGGTCGTGGCAAGATTATAAGAGAAGCCTGCACTACATGTCAGGGGCAGGGGAGAGTCAGGTCTACTCTTTCCCGCGAAGTTGAAGTCCCTGCCGGAATTGATGACGGACAGACACTCCGTGTACCGGGAGCCGGAAATGCCGGCGTAAACGGCGGCGGATTCGGCGACCTCAACATCAGGGTAAACGTCACCGAGGATGACCTCTTCGAGCGTGAAGGCAATGACATCTATACTGAGGTTCCGATTTCATACCTGCAAGCTGTTCTGGGCGACGAGATAACAGTCCCGACAATCGATGGAAATGTAAAATACACTGTTCCTGCCGGAACACAGACCGGAACCGTATTCAGACTCCGCGGCAAAGGCGTCAAGCGCCTCTATAAGAACGACCGCGGCGACCAGTATGTAACTGTAAAGGTTGAGGTTCCGAAGAACCTTAACAAGAAGCAAGCCGACCTGTTAAAGGCGTTCGACGATTCTCTTGAAGACAAGAATTCCGCTTCCAGAAAAGGCTTCTTCGATAAGCTGAAAGGTTACTGGAACAGCTGACGGCGGTATTATGTGGATGTCCACAGATACGTGTCATATATTTATATTTACAATCATTTCGGTATGAGTTATAATCTTATTGTAAACAGGCTTGTAATGCGCTTTCCGGACAGTTTTCCGGTGGGTGTCGGTATAGCCTTTATGGATAATAATTTCATACTTGCATTTGAAAGGAAGAATATTATATGCCTAAGAATTTGGGACGCACTCCGCCAATGGGCTGGAACTCATGGAATACCTTTACATGGAATATTAACGAAGAGCTTGTCATGCAGGCGGCTGACGAAATGGTCGCATCCGGACTTAAAGATTGCGGCTACGAATACATAGTCATCGACGACTGCTGGTCAAAAAAGGAAAGAGACGAGAATGGCAAGCTTGTAGCCGACCCCGAAAAGTTCCCTCACGGAATGAAGTATCTTGCCGACTATATTCATTCAAAGGGACTCAAATTCGGCATGTATTCCTGCTCTGGAACGCACACCTGTGCGGCTTATCCGGCATCCTTCGAGCACGAATTTGTCGACGCAAACACCTTTGCCGAGTGGGGCGTTGACTTTCTGAAATATGACTATTGCTTCAAGCCAAAGGGAATCCCCGGCGAACTTCTCTATAAGAGAATGGGAATGGCACTCCGCAACTGTGGCAGAGATATCCTTTTCTCCGCTTGCAACTGGGGTCAGGACGACGTCTATTCATGGATTAAAGAAACCGGTGCCCAGATGTTCCGCTCAACCGGCGACATTCAGGACAGCTGGAATTCAATTGTCAACCTTGCAAAATCCCAGATCGGCAGACAGAGCCAGCAGGGTGTTTATTGCTGGAACGATATCGACATGCTAGTTGTCGGTATGCACGGCGGCTCGAATAACGACTTCATTGGCGACGGCGGCTTTGGTTGTACTGATACCGAATATAAGACCCACTTCTCACTCTGGGCGATGATGAATTCTCCCTTGATGATTGGCTGTGACATAAGAAACATGAGCGATGTTACAAAAGAAATCCTCATGAACAAGGATGTTATCGCAATCAACCAGGATCCAGAGGGCAGGGGAGCGTACGTTCTCGATTCCTCCAGATGGGATAACGGTCAGGTCAAGATTCTCATAAAGCCTCTTGAAAACGGCGATTATGCAATCGGTCTCTTTAACTTTGGCGATAAGTTCGGTTCACGTGCTTCCTTCCCGTTCTGGGATATGGGACTTCCGTCTTCGGCTGGCTATGGCTTTGAAATGTATGACTGCTGGAAGCATGAAACTGTTGGTACTTACGCCGAGAGATTCACTGCTGATGTCGAAGCTCACGATTGTCTTATCATGCGCGCAAAGCTCGTAAAGCTCTGATGGCTAATTTCGATACCTGCCGTCAGTGCGGACATAAGCTTGATGGTGACGATATAGCAATTTATCGGAAGCTTGTGCTTCGGTGTGCAGATGAGTTTCTGTGCATTGATTGCCTGGCAGAGTATCTGGGTGTAAGTCGTGCGGCAATTGAAGCGAAAATAAAGTATTATCAGGAAAGTGGCATATGCCTGCTTTTCAAATAGAACATGAAAGCCGGCAACCACGCCGGCTTTTTTAACAGCCTTTCAACAACTCACTGTGAAGCACTGGTGAAAAGCTGTTGAAAGATAGCCGAAGCTAATTGACTTTTGCTACAAGTGATGATATTATAGACTTTAAGACAAAATCAATAATAAGACACTTTTGAAAAAAGTTGTCGGATAATGGTATTACATATGTGAAAGGAGACCCCTCGCCAGGGGAGGACATACTAATGCTAAAACTAACCAACATTACAAAAGACTATTTCGTCGGTGACGAAACTATACACGCCCTGAAGGGTATCAGCATCGAGTTCCGAAAATCAGAATTCGTGGCAATTTTAGGACCATCCGGTTGCGGCAAAACAACTTTGCTCAACATCATCGGCGGACTTGACCAGTATACATCTGGTGACCTGTCCATAAATTGCCGTTCCACAAAGAAATTCAAAGATTCCGATTGGGACACCTACCGCAATCATTCAGTAGGCTTCGTCTTCCAGTCATATAACCTGATTCCGCATCAGACAGTTCTTGCAAATGTCGAGCTTGCATTGACTCTTACTGGCGTCGGCAAGGCTGAACGCAGGAAGAGAGCAATCGAAGCTCTTAAAAAAGTCGGTCTTGAAGACCAGTTAAACAAGAAGCCGAATCAGATGTCCGGCGGACAGATGCAACGTGTCGCTATCGCCAGAGCACTTGTAAATGACCCTGAAATCCTGATGGCAGATGAACCGACAGGTGCTCTCGATTCGACAACAAGCATTCAGATTATGGAGATTCTGAAGGAAGTTTCGAAAGACCGCCTTGTCATAATGGTTACCCATAATCCCGACCTAGCCGAGCAGTATGCAACGAGAATTGTCCGCTGTCTTGATGGCGTAATCCAGAGCGATTCTGATCCCTATATAGAAGACGAATCTCAGCCTTCTCCCGACGAAATAAGAAAAGTCGGCAAGGAAAAGAAGCTGTCTATGTCCTTTGGAACAGCTCTTTCTCTGTCACTAAACAACCTCATGACGAAGAAAGCACGAACGATTCTGACATGCTTTGCCGGGAGTATAGGTATAATAGGAATTGCTCTGATTTTAGCGGTGTCTACTGGCGTTCAGAACTACATCGACAGGGTTCAGGAGGATACACTATCTTCCTACCCGATAACCATCAGTGCAAGCGAGGTAGATATGACCGAGCTTATGACTTCGCTTATGTCATCGAGTAGCGACAATGAAGAGGAGCATGAACTCGATGCCGTTTACGAAAGCAGTATCATGGCAAGCATGATGGAGTCGATGACGAATATCGAGACAAGAGAAAACAACCTTGTCAAATTCAAGGAATATCTCGAAACATCCGAAGAGATGAAGAGCTATGCTTCCGCATACAGCTATGAGTACGACACCGATATGAACGTCTATGTCACAAATTCTGATGGTGAAATCGTCAAGTCTGATATAACCGACCTCATGACTTCTCTTTATACAAGCATGGGAGTCGATATTTCAGGTTCAACGCTTACAAGCTATATGTCTCTTGATGCATGGCAACAACTTTTGAGCGGCATGGATGGCGAGCTCATAAACGAGTCGATGACCGAGCAGTATGAAGTCATTTCTGGACGCTGGCCCGAGAGCTATGATGAGATTGTCATAGTTGTTGACGAGAACAACGAGATTAACGACATGATGCTCTATGCGATGGGACTTGTCACGAGTGATGAGCTTATCAGCGCAATGAGTGGTGAAGAATCAGACGATGAAGACAGTGGTGTAAAGTCGTGGAGCTACGACGACATCATGAACCTCGACTTCCGTGTAATTCTTGACTGCGACAAGTATCAGCTCAGTGAGGACGGAACCACATATATAGATGCTACTGAAACCGAAACAGGTCTTCAGCTTCTCTACGACTCTGATAATGCTATAAAGCTTAAAGTAGTCGGAATAATCCGTCAGAGTGAAGATTCTGCTTCAAGTTTTATGAGTGGAGTTATCGGCTACACCGGAGCACTCACAGAATATATTATCGAAAGAACATCATCTAGTACTCTGGTAACAGAACAGATGGAAAATCCGGAAGTTGATGTCCTGATGGGACTGAAATTTGCAACAGGAGACGACGAGCTTTCTTTGGAGGAAATCAAAGACGAAGTAGATGACTGGATTGCAGATCTTACTGACGCGGAAAAAGCTGATGTTTACCTGACGCTCGCAAGCGTTCCGAGTGACGAATATATATCAGCGGCTATTGAGCAGTACCGTTCTACGATGACTGATGAAGAGATTGAAGACCTCCTTGTACAGGCTTTTGTCAGCCAGACTCAGATGGACGAGGAATCCATAAGGTCATATCTGTCGATGCTTGACGCCACCTCCAAAGAGACATATATTGTACAGATTCTTTCTGCTTTGGTTACCCGGCAGTATTCTGAAACAGTTTCAACTCAACTTTCTACACTCAGTGATGCTGAAATAGCTGCGATGCTGGATTCATATGAGCTGACAGATGACGAATACCAGTCGCTATATGATGAGAATATCCCGACCGGCTTATCAGATTCAACCTATGAAGAGAATATGTCTCTCTTAGGCTATGTCGACCAGGGCTCGCCCAGCACAATCTATATCTATGCCGCATCGTTTGAAGACAAGGATGAAATCTCCACATTGATAGAGGAGTATAACGCGAGTGTTGACGAGGACGACCAGATATCCTACACCGATTATATTGCTCTTCTGATGTCCTCAATGACGACGATAATCAACGCTATTTCGTATGTCCTGATTGCTTTTGTCGCAATCTCACTGATTGTTTCCTCAATCATGATTGCAGTCATAACCTATATCTCAGTTCTCGAAAGAACAAAGGAAATCGGTATTCTTCGTGCAATCGGTGCGTCGAAGGGTGATATTTCAAGGGTATTCAATGCCGAAACGCTTATCGAGGGATTTGTATCAGGTGCAATGGGAATTATAATCTCACTTCTACTGCTGATTCCAATAAATATTATCCTCCAGAGCATTACCGGTATTTCTTACCTGGCGGCATCGCTTCCTGCTGTTAGCGCAGTTATACTGATAGTTATAAGTACAGTACTGACGCTTATTTCCGGACTTGTTCCGTCAAGCATGGCGGCAAAGAAGGATCCTGTAGAGGCTTTGCGTACAGAATAAACATTGGCATAAAAAAATAACGCTTCCGAGCAAATCCGGAAGCGTTTTTTAATCATTCAGCTTGCATTGTTTCAACAACCGCCTTCATCATCTGAAGCGGCTTTTCGTTCTTGCCGAGTGTAAGCTGGATATATCCGCCCTCTGAGCCGTTGACGAGGATTCTTCCTGCAAACTTCTTCGTAAGATTCATGATCGAATTCACAGAAGCATTTTCAGTGACGTAGAAGATAAGATTGTTGCCACGCTGAGTAATCTCCTTGATTCCCATCCGTGCCGCACCGTTTCTGACAAGCGCAACATCTATAAGTCCCATAACCGACTTCGGTGGCTCGCCATAACGGTCGACAAACTCATCGATAACATCTTCTGAATCCTCAACCGTTATAATTGATGCAATCCGTCTGTAGGCTTCAAGCCTTGCTTTGAGGGATTCAATATAAGTCTCGGGTATATAGGCATCAATAGTGACGTCTACAAGGCAGTCTTCCGAAGCTTTCGGCTTGGTTTCGCCCTTGCTAGCGGCGATGGCTTCTTCGAGAAGCTGTAGGTACATGTCATATCCAACTGCCTCCATGTGCCCATGCTGTTTTGCAGAGAGAATCGAACCGACGCCTCTAATTTCGAGGTCTCGTAGTGCTATCTTGAATCCTGAGCCGAACTGCGTTAATTCTCTTATCGCTTCAAGCCTCTTTGAAGCAACCTCAGACAAAACTTTTCCGCGTCTGAATGTGAAATATGCATATGCTCTTCTTGACGACCGCCCGACGCGACCTCTGAGCTGATAGAGCTGTGAAAGTCCGAATCTGTCGGCATCCTCAATGATAAGTGTATTCACGTTCGGAACGTCTACGCCGGTTTCAATAATAGTTGTGCAGACGAGAATATCAATCTCACGTTCGAGTAGCTGTCGCCAGATTTCGGAAAGCTCTTTCTCATCCATCTGCCCGTGAGCGACGCCAATTTTAGCTCCGGGGAGATTCTGTTGAAGCCTGTATGCACATGCCTGAAGTGTCTCAATCCTGTTGTGGATGTAGTAGACCTGTCCGCCACGCCGAAGTTCCTTGTGAATTGCCTGCAGGATGACGCCCTGCTGATACTCTATAACGTATGTCTGAACCGGATATCTGTCCGCCGGGGGCTCTTCAATAACCGACATATCTCTTATTCCACTTAAAGCCATATTGAGGGTACGGGGAATAGGAGTAGCCGAAAGAGTCAGAATATCTACAGAAGGGTAGAGCTCCTTCATATGCTCCTTGTGGGCAACACCGAATCTCTGCTCTTCATCTATAATGAGAAGTCCCAAATCCTTGAACCGGATATCATTCTGGACAAGCCTGTGTGTGCCGATTACAAGGTCGATTTCGCCAGTTTCAAGCTTTCTGGCAATCACTTTCTGTTCCTTCTGAGAACGGAATCTTGACATTAATTCTATGTTGATATCAAAATGCTCAAATCGCCTTAATGCTGTCTGATAGTGTTGCCAAGCAAGTACAGTAGTGGGAACAAGTATAGCACATTGTTTCCCGTCAAGAATACACTTCATAGCGGCTCGAAGGGCAACCTCCGTCTTTCCAAATCCTACGTCTCCGCAAAGAAGTCTGTCCATCGGAACCGGCTTCTGCATGTCAGCCTTTATCTCCTGAATAGAACGGAGCTGGTCGTCAGTCTCCTGATACTCAAATCTCTCTTCAAATTCAGTCTGCCAGACGTTGTCCTCTGAGAAAGCATAGCCCTTTGCAAGCTGTCTCTGAGCGTATAGCTGTATGAGCTCATCCGCCATGTCCTTGCAGGCTTTCTTTACTCTTGCCCTCGTCTTCGCCCATTCTGTTCCGCCGAGCTTACTGAGCTTTACATTCTCATCGTCCGAAGCTCCCACGTACTTTGAAACCATATCGAGCTGTGTGACCGGGACGTACAGGACATCGGTTCCTGCATACTTGATGGTGATGTAGTCTTTAGTGACGCCGTTTGTCTCGATATTAGAGATTCCCTCGAATTTACCGATTCCGTGCAGGCTGTGGACAACCAACTCTCCCTTTGAAATATCCGAAATGCTGTTGATTCGTTCTGCATTGTCAGGGCGCTTTTTGCTTCTCTTATGAGCCGTAAAGACTTTCTGCTGAGTGATAACGGCGAACTTAGCCGTCGGGTACTCAAATCCTCCCGAAAGGCAACCGACACCGACATACACAAGCCCTTCCGAATAGACAGACTTGTCGTTCAGCTTTTGCACTTTATATCCGTTTTTCTCAATATCCTGAGAGACAACGCTTGCCGCCTTAGTGCTTCCGACAAGGACAACCATGCAGAAACCGCGGGATATGTAGTTCTCGATTTCATCGTCCAAAGTCGCCGAGTCACCACTCCATACTGAAGACTGATAAGCCTCCGCTGAAATAAGCTTTTTTAGCCGGACATCCGACCCGTGCATAAACGTGTCGAGATAGACGCAACCCATTTTCAAAGCCTTCTGGAAGAGCTGTGCCGGTTCAAGCATGAATCCTGACATCTCTTTGAAGAGAATTCCATCCTCGTAGAGTAGCTTTATATCTTCATTAAGCTGTGCAGTTACGTCTTTAGCTTTTTCCAGAACGTCTGAATACTCGCAGATAACGCAAACGCCGTCCTCGAAGTAATCGAAAACAGAGCAGGTCTCTCCGTAAATTTGCTTGTAGTACTTGTCGAGGCTTGCCGGCATAAGTCCGGAATTTATCAAATCCAAATCCTGATTTAAGTGCTTTTCAATATCTGCTGAGCGCTTGCCGCTGACCTTCCCCAAGAGTTCTTTAATCTCAAAAGCGAGATTTTCACCAGAAATCAAAAGCTCTTTTGCAGGCGAGATTGTAACCGATTTGATAGCGTCAAACCGCCTCTGAGATTCGATGTCGAAGGTGGATACAGTGTCAATTTCGTCTCCCCAGAGCTCAATTCTTATCGGTATACTCATCCCGACAGGGAAGATGTCTACAATTGAACCTCTTATTGAGAACTGTCCGATTCCTTCCGTCTGCGGATAACGGGTGTATCCCATTTCGATGAGTTTTTCCGCAAGCTTTCCCGTGTCAATCGAATCAGCGGGGGAGAGTGAAAAGCTCATATCCCGGAGCACTTCCGGTGGAATTGTCCCTTCAAGACAGGCTTCAGCACTGCAAATCAGTACCTTCGCCTTGCCATTTTGTATCTTTTCAAGAGCAGAAATTCTCTTCTGTTCATATTCCCGTGAGACAGCGTCAACATCGGCTAAAATCAAATCTCTTGCCGGAAACTGCACTGCAATTTCTTTTCCTGCCATCTCGTTTACATCCGAGACCATTTTTACAGCACTCGCATCGTCCGGAGTAACCACCAGAACCGGTTTGTCCTGTGAAAGACCGAGAATTGCATGTGCCTTGTGAATGGACGAAAGCCCCGTCACCGAAGTGGGGAGCTGTCCTGATTTTACTGCCGATTTGAGCTCCCGCAAAAACGAAAGCCTGTCTATGGCATCATAAAATATACTCATATTGTTCCTCTTAGTTCACGACTTAACGTCAGTTTAGTCTATTCATTGCTTCGTCAATCTTGCCGTCAATTATAAGCTCAACTCCAGTAATTGCCTTGTCAAAAGCTTCGTTCATAGTGACAAATTCCTTGTCAGTGAATCTCGAAAGCACCCAAGCCGCCAGATCATATTCCGGATTCGGCTTTGCACCGATGCCGATTTTTACGCGGGGGAAGGTGTCCTTGCTGCTAAGATAAATTATGCTCCGAAGTCCCTTCTGACCTCCGTCAGAGCCTTTTCTCTTGACCCTGATCTTTCCTAAATCTAAAGAAATATCGTCGCAGATGACAAGTACATTCTCAATCGGAATCTTATAGAAATTCATCGCTTCGACAACAGCCTCGCCGCTTGAATTCATCATAGTAGTAGGCTTCATAATTAGGCATCTTTTCCCGGAGATGACCGCTTCACCGCAGAGCGACTTGAATTTCAGCTTCTTGAGCTTGACATTGTATTTATCCGCTAGCTTGTCAGCCGTCAGCCAGCCACAGTTGTGCCTCGTTCTCTCGTACTGAGACCCGGGATTTCCCAATCCTACAATCAGCCATTCAATGCTTCCGGCTGTTTCTTTTTCTTTCCGTGTAAATAACCCCATTGTATATCCTCCATTCACGCCTTCAACCCGCACAACCGAAGTCGGGCGGGTAGGTGGTTTTCCTTTATTATGACTTAATCATTGAGTTTTTCCTCAAGCTTCTTGCCCTTTTCGATGTGTCTGGCAAGCTTTCTTTCGGAATAGCCCCCTTTTATCTCAAGCTTTGAACGCTCAATAGCGAGTGCGCCATCCGGAACATTTTTGTTTACAGTAGAACCAGCAGCAGTGTAAGCGCAGTCGCCGATTTTGACAGGCGCAATCAGATTCGTATTGCACCCGATAAATGCATTGTCGCCAATGGTGCATCTCGCCTTGTTAGTTCCGTCATAGTTGACCGTCACGACTCCGCAACCGAAGTTGACGTTTCTTCCGACGTCGCTGTCGCCAACGTATGTAAGGTGAGCAACCGCGGTGCCTTCGCCGATAACCGAATTCTTGATTTCGACGAAATCTCCGACATGGGCATAATCTTTAATAATGGTACCGGCTCTCAACTGCACAAACGGTCCTATTGAAACATGCGACCCGACAGTAGCATCATGTGCAACGACATTATCGAGAGTCGAATTATCCCCGACAACAGTATTTTCAAGCCTCGAATTAGGACCGATAACGCAATTACTTCCTATTACAGTGTTCCCGGCAAGAATAGTGGACTGCAAAATCTTAGTTCCAGCGCCTATTTTTACGTCAGGCGAAATGGTGATTCCATCAGTCGTGATAAACTCAACGCCGTTTTCAAGGTGCCGTTCAATAATTCTCTTTCTTGCGATGTCGTTGAGCTTCAACAGCCCTTTTCTGTCATTAGCACCCAAAATTGCGTCAGAATTGTCCGTCTTGAAAGCAGTAACTTTCAGACCTTTTGAAGACATCAGAGCCACTGTATCGGTGAGATAATACTCTCCCTGAGCATTTTCTCTTGTCAGCATCGGCAGGAACTCAAGAAGCTTTTCGGTGTCAAACCAGTAGCAACCGGAATTTATCTCCCGGATTTTCCTTTCCTTCGGTGTGCAGTCTTTTTCCTCAATGATTGCACTGAGCTCTCCGCCCTTGCGGACAATCCTTCCGTAGCCGAATGGGTTAGGGGAGTCAGCGGTGATGACTGTTGCCGCACTTCCGCTGAGCTTGTGAAACTCCAAAGCCGCTCTTATAGTCTTGAAATCAATGAATGGCGAGTCCCCACAGGCAACAAGAGTGTGGCTGTGGGGATTTTTCCTGAGGAAATCCCCAGCGCAGGTAACCGCATGACCTGTTCCGAGCCTTTGCGACTGAAAAGCAGTTTCATATTTTCCGTTAAGATAGCTGTCTATTTCATCTGCACCGTAACCTTTGACTACGCAGATATTTTCGATTCCTGCATTTTCACAAGCTTCAGTTACCCATGAGAGTATCGGTTTCCCAAGCACCTCCATGAGAACCTTCGGCTTGTCTGAGTGCATCCTTTTTCCCGCGCCGGCGGCGAGTATAATTGCGTTCTCCATTACTGCCTCCAAAAAAATCTGAGCTCTATTTTAACGGCGATTTCTCACGCCCACTATAACCCAATCTATTATAGCGCAAACGAAAAATTCTTTCAAGAGCTATCTTACGTTGCAATTTGTATAAAAATGCACAATTTTTGTACTTGTAATTTGGCATATTTTTTCTTCAAAGGGTATGGAAAAAATGAGAAGTATCTGATATAATTATTGTAACCGTTTTATGGGCAAAATCGAATGAAATCGGTCAAATAACTTGGAGGTAAAAAAGTATGAGTAAAAAGTATTGTTACCTTTTCACTGAAGGCAACGCTAACATGCGTGAGCTTCTCGGCGGAAAGGGCGCAAATCTCGCTGAGATGACCAATATCGGTCTTCCTGTTCCTCAGGGCTTCACAATTTCCACCGAAGCCTGCACCCAGTACTATGAGGACGGTCATGTTATCAACGATGAGATCATGGCTGAAATCATGGAGTACGTTGAGAAGATGGAGCAGATCACCGGTAAGAAGTTCGGCGACAAGGAAAATCCTCTTCTCGTTTCCGTCCGTTCCGGCGCAAGAGCTTCTATGCCCGGTATGATGGATACGATTCTTAATCTCGGTCTTAATGAAGACGTTGTCAACGTCATCGCCGAGAAGTCCGGTAACCCCAGATGGGCTTGGGACTGCTACAGAAGATTCATCCAGATGTTCTCCGACGTCGTTATGGAAGTCGGAAAGAAGCATTTTGAAAAGCTTATCGATAAGATGAAGCAGGAGAAGGGCGTCGTCTACGACGTTGAGCTCGACGCTGACGATTTGCACAACCTCGCTAACCAGTTCAAGGCTGAGTACAAGGCACAGCTCGGCAAGGACTTCCCTGATGATCCTAAGGAACAGCTTTACGAAGCGATCAGAGCGGTATTCCGTTCTTGGGACAACCCGAGAGCAAATGTCTATCGTATGGATCACGACATCCCTTATTCATGGGGTACTGCCGTTAATGTCCAGATGATGGCATTTGGTAACATGGGTGATGACTGTGGTACCGGTGTTGCGTTCACCCGTGACCCGTCTACCGGTAACAAGGGTCTTTACGGCGAATTCCTCACCAATGCACAGGGCGAGGATGTTGTTGCAGGCGTAAGAACTCCTATGCACATCTCTGAGATGGAGCAGAAGTTCCCCGAAGCATTCAAGCAGTTCACCGAGGTTTGTAAGACCCTCGAAAATCACTACAGAGACATGCAGGATATGGAGTTCACCGTTGAGCACGGCAAGCTCTATATGCTTCAGACCAGAAATGGCAAGAGAACCGCTCAGGCGGCTATCAAGATTGCCTGCGACCTTATCGACGAGGGTATGATTACGGAAGAGGAAGCTCTTATGCAGATTGATGCGAAGAGCCTCGATATGCTCCTCCACCCGACATTCGATCCTGCCGCCCTCAAGAATGCTAAGCCCGTTGGCAAGGGTATTGCCGCTTCTCCCGGAGCCGCTGCTGGTACAATCGTATTCACCGCAGAAGATGCTGTTGAACACGGCAAGAACAAGGAGAAGGTTGTTCTCGTAAGACTTGAAACTTCTCCCGAAGACATCGAAGGCATGAAGTATGCTCAGGGTATCCTCACTGTAAGAGGCGGACAGACATCTCACGCCGCTGTTGTTGCTAGAGGAATGGGAACCTGCTGTGTTTCCGGTTGTGGCGACATCAAGATGGACGAAGAGAATAAGCAGTTCACCCTCGGTGGCAAGGTTTACCACGAAGGCGATCCTATCTCCCTCGATGGCTCCACCGGTAACATCTACGATGAGATTATCCCCACCGTTCCTGCTGATCCTAACTCCGGATACTTCGGAAGAATCATGGCACTCTCAGACAAGTACAAGAAACTCGGTGTAAGAACCAATGCTGATACTCCTAAGGATGCCAAGCAGGCAGCTGCTTTCGGCGCACAGGGAATCGGTCTCTGCCGTACAGAGCACATGTTCTTCGACCCTGAAAGAATCGGCGCATTCAGAGAGATGATTTGCTCCGAAACCGTTGAGGAAAGAGAAAAGGCTCTTGCAAAGATTGAGCCTATGCAGCAGGCTGACTTCGAGGGACTCTTCGAGGCTCTCGGCGGATACCCTGTAACCATCAGATTCCTCGACCCGCCGCTTCATGAGTTCGTTCCTACTGAAGAAGCTGACATCGAAGCTCTGGCAGAGTCCCAGGGCAAGAGCGTTGCTTACATCAAGCAGGTTATCAATGACCTCCATGAGTTCAACCCGATGATGGGTCACCGTGGATGCCGTCTTACCGTAACATATCCTGAGATCGCTGTTATGCAGACCAACGCTGTAATCAAGGCGGCAATCAATGTTCAGGCTAAGCATCCCGACTGGAACATTGTTCCTGAGATCATGATTCCTCTCGTAGGCGAAGTCAAGGAGCTCAAGTTCGTCAAGGACGTAGTTGTCAAGACTGCTGATGAAGTTATCAAGAACGCTGGCGTAGACCTTAAGTATGAGGTCGGCACCATGATCGAAATCCCGAGAGCTGCTCTTACAGCTGACGAGATCGCTACTGAGGCTGAATTCTTCTGCTTCGGCACCAACGACCTCACTCAGATGACCTTCGGCTTCAGCCGTGACGATGCTGGCAAGTTCCTTCCTGCATACTATGAGCACAAGATTTACGAGTCAGACCCGTTCGCTCGTCTCGACACCACCGGTGTTGGCAAGCTTATGGATATGGCTGTAACTCTCGGCAAGAAGACCAGACCCGAGCTCCACTGCGGTATCTGCGGCGAGCACGGTGGCGATCCTTCTTCCATCGAGTTCTGCCACAACATCGGTCTTGACTATGTTTCCTGCTCACCGTTCAGAGTTCCGATTGCCCGTCTTGCCGCCGCTCAGGCTGCAATCAAGGACAAGAAGTAATCTGTTCATAAGTAGAATAATATCGCCGTCCCACAAAATGGGGCGGCGATTTTTTATACTCTTGCTAAATCTCTCCGAATATGCTACAATAGAACTACAAATTATCGAAGAAACGGAGGCTCACGATTGACCGAGAAATTCTTCCGCTCACAGTTAAGTATTCTGAAGCCAAAACTTGTTGGCAGTACTCTTGAGCAAGCCAGAAAAGCTCAGGATTTGCTGGGCGACCTTATGGCGTTTGTTGAACATAAGTCTGTAAGAACCATTCAGCAGGACTTTCCGGAATTTTCTTGTGAGTGGGTAATTCCTGACGAATGTAGTTCGGCAGGAGTAATCTTATATCTCCACGGCGGAGGCTATACCTGCGGAGGTCTTGAATATGCCAGGGGCTTCGGCTCAAAGCTTGCGTCCGAATACGGCTTAAAAGTATTCTGCTGTGCCTATCGTCTTGCTCCGGAAAATAAATTCCCTGCGGCACTTGACGATGCGCTTGCTTCATATAAATATCTACTGGACAGCGGATTTCCTTCTGACAGAATTATATTAGCCGGTGAATCCGCCGGCGGAGGACTCTGCTACAGCCTTTGCCTCAAACTTGGCACGCTCGGGCTTTCTCAGCCTGCGGGAATTATCGCAATTTCTCCGTGGACAGATTTGACTGCTTCCGGCGAGTCAATCGTGACAAACAGGGAAGTAGACCCGACACTTACACTTGACCAACTCAATTTCTATGCAGACAGCTATGCCGATGACAGAACAAATCCATTCGTTTCTCCACTACTGTTTGAGGATGGTACCAAGCTCCCGCCCTCATTGATATTTGTAGGCGGTGACGAGATCCTTCTTGATGATTCAACGCGCCTTCATGAGAAGCTTTTGAATAACGGCAACCGTTCAAAACTCATAATAGCCGACCGGTTGTGGCACGCTTACGTATTGTATGATGTCAAAGAGCGGAAATCTGACTATGATACAATCAGAGACTTCATTGGCGAGCTGATACCAATAAAAACCGCACGCTGGGTTCGACTTGATAACGCCGCAAAGATTTTCCCGGCATCCAAGCGCAGAGGTTGGTACAATATGTTCAGAGCTTCTGCCGAACTTGACGAGAAGGTCGACCCGGTGATCCTGCAATCTGCCCTCAATGTAACAATCGGAAGATTCCCGACAATCGCCGCAAGACTGAAAACCGGATTTTTCTGGTATTATCTCGAAGAGCTGAAGAAACCATTGCAGGTACTTCAGGAGGGAAGCTATCCTTTCATGAGCCGTACCTTTGATGACGTCAAAAAGTGCGCAATCAGGGTCCTCTACTTCAATAATCGTGTGGCAGTTGAATTTTTCCACGCCGTAACTGACGGCACCGGCGGAATCATCTTCCTGAAAACTCTTCTCGCCGAATACTTCACCCAGAAGTACGACGTAAGAATCCCGGCTGAAAAAGGAGTTCTCAGCAGACAATCCTACCCGGAACCGGAGGAGCTTGAAGACAGCTTCCTGAAGTATCGTGGAAATGTAAGCGCCAAGCGAGACTATACAAAATCCTATCGCTTAAGTGGCACCCGTGAACCGGACGGATTCATAAATATCACCACAGGAACCGTTGATGCAAGCGAAATCCACAAAGCCGCAAAGAGCAGGGGAGTTACAATAACGTCATTCATAGCGGCTGTCATGGCGATGTCGCTTATCGAAGTTCAGAAGCTCCACCAAAAGAAGCGTTCAAAGCAAGATATCGTCCGTGTTCAGATTCCGGTAAACCTCAGAAAGCTTTTCCCGAGCAAAACACTTCGGAATTTCTCACTCTTTCTTAATGTCGGAGTAGACCCCAGAATGGGCGAATACGAGCTTGATGAACTGGTCTCGATAGTCAGCCATCAGGTTGCTCTGAAGAACACGAAAAAGAACATGCAGGCGGAATTTACGCCAAACGTAAACGCCGAGCTCGTTAAGGGACTGCAAATTATTCCGTTGTTCATAAAAAACATTGGAATGAGAATCGCATTCTATCAGTTCGGAGAGGGTCAGTCCTGCCTTTCCATCTCGAACCTAGGCGTTGTGGATATGCCCGACGAAATGAAAGAGCACGTCCGGCATTTTGATATCATGCCCGGCGTCCGTTCCAGTTCGCCGTATAACTGCGGTGTCTGCACATACGGAAATGAAATGAGAATTAACTTTGTAAGAAGCTCGGTTGAACCGGAGCTTGAAAGAGCGTTCTTTACGAACCTTGTAAAACTCGGCTTCAAGGTGACGGTTGAGAGCAACCGACGTGATGTCGATTAACCACAGGAGGTGGACTTATGTACTGTGTAAAATGCGGAGTCGAACTCAAAGACTGTGAGCATGTTTGCCCACTTTGCCAGACTCCGGTGTTTCATCCCGATATAAAGCAGGAGGACGTCCCGAGACCATATCCCGAGTTTAAACGGGTAACAAGAAAAAGCGTCCGTTCGGCAGTAATGCTTATCGTAACCGTATGCTTTATTCTTGTAGGATTGATGGTGACCATGATTGACTTCAACATTTCAGGAGGCATAACATGGTCGGGCTATGTCGTAGGAGCGCTCGTGATAACCTATGTCTCGTTTGCACTTCCTGAATGGTTCCGACATCCGAATCCCGTTATATTTATGCCGATAGCCTTTGCAACGATAATACTGTATCTTTTGTATATCGACCTGATGGTGCAGGGCGGGTGGTTTTTGAGTCTCGCTTTCCCTATAGCCGGAATTGCTGGCATAATTGTGACAACAGTGGTGACACTTTTGCGATATGTCAGGCGCGGGCATCTGTTCATAATCGGCGGCGCTCTTATTGCAATCGGAGGTTATATCTCGCTCATCGAGATGTTTATTTCAATCACATTTGAGAGCATAAGCTTCGTCGGCTGGTCTGGATTCCCACTTGCGGCGTTCTTCATCTTAGGAATGATGCTGATAGTAATCGGAATCTGCAAGCCTTTAAAACTGGCACTTTCAAAGATATTCTTCGTATGAAAAAGCCTCCTCGCTATTTTGCGGGGAGACTTTTTATATTGGTAAATCACATGAAAGCTGAAATAACGTCACTGCCTTTTCTCACAAATGCGAGATATTCGCATATATCAGCATGTATTGTAACTGTCTGCGAGCCTGCATACTCTTTGAAGTCCTTGACACAGACCCATTCTCCATCCGGCAGATATACTTCTCTTTTTGTCTGTCCTTCATTGTAAATTGGAGCAAACAGAATGTCTGAGCCGTACATATACTGGTCGTCAAGAGAATAGCACTTTTCGTCATCCGGAAATTCAAGGAACATCGGGCGCATGATAGGAGTACCATTTTCGTGAGCTTCTTTAGCAAGAGAAAGGGTGTATGGTCTCATCTTCTGACGGGTTTCTATCATTTTGACATAGTAGGGATAGTACTCCTCGCCAAAGTGCCAGATTTCGTTGTAGCCGCCAGATGGAACCATTGTGTCAGGGGTCTCGTCGACATAGTAAGATTGCCTCTTCCTGTCGCCATGAAGCCTCATAACCGGGCAGAAAAGCCCGAACTGGAACCACCTCATCAAGAGCTCTCTGAAGGAACTGCTTTCAGTGTCGCCAAAACAGAATCTGCCGATGTCGCTGTTCCACCAAGGTATTCCGCACATAGCCATCGAAAGTCCGCTTTTGATGCTGTTCTTAAGAGCCCAGAAGCTCGAAACAACATCTCCGTTCCAGACTAGCGCACCGACTCTCTGACTCCCTAAGTAAGCGGCTCTTGTAAGATTGATTATCTCAGTTTCGCCTTCGGCAATTCTTCCGTCATAGAAGAGCTTGTTGTAGTAGAAGGGATATAAAAGCGCCGTCTGAGCGCCATTACCGGCGTACATCTTAATATTTGAGAAATGCTGAGGATGAATTTCCGGTTCTGCTTCGTCAAGCCAAAAGTTCTTGATTCCATTGTCGTAGTAGTTCTTTTTGATTTTGTCCCAGCAGAATTTCGCCGTTTCAGGGTTTGTCGGATCAATATAAGTAATCATCCCATAGAAATCGAAAGTGGGGAACTGTCCCGATTCTGTACCGAGAACCAGATTCCTGTTATACATCTCGTTCCAGTTTTCGCTGTTCGGGCTTGCGGTACACCATACCGATACAACCGGCTCGATTCCCATTTCTCTTAGCTCATTGCACATTCCTTTCGGGTCGGACCAGTACTTAGGGTCGAATGCGAAATCTCCCTGCTCTTTCCAGTGGAAGAAGTCGATAACTATTGCATCAGGTGTTATTCCACGCTTCCTATATTCACGTGCAACATTCAGAACCACGTCCTGCGAAGAATATCTCAATTTGCATTGCCAGAATCCAGCCGCCCATTCAGGCATCATGGGAGCATAACCGGTGAGGTCGGAATAAATCTTCATGACATCCTTCGGAGTGTCTCCGACATAAACTAAGTAATCCGCCTGATAAGCACTTTCGGCTACCCACATCGTGTGATTGAATGTGGTTTCGCATCGTCCGGGCGCTGGATTGTTCCAGATAAAACCGTAGCCGAGGGAAGAGTAGTATGTAGGAATCGCCGAATATGTGTTGTAGTTGATGAGTTCAGTTGTTCTTCCTTTGCGGTCGAATACGTCTTCCTGCATCTGTCCCAAGCCATAGATGTGTTCGCCCGGATTAGCTTCAAAGGCGTAACTTATTTTGTAGTTGTCGCCCTCAGTGTGGAGATACCTCCGGGCATAGTCACCCTCATTTTTTGTTACAAGAATTTCCTTGCCCTTGCGGGAGAATCTAAATTCTCCGCCATAAATATTGTCCGCAAGTACAGTGACTGAGATATCGCCATTTGTCAAAGTAGCCATCTTGCTGTCGCCAGTAATTACCGGGCGCGAAGTATCCTTCGGTTCTAAAAGTGTCCATTTTTCATCAGAAAGCCGGGTGTTTTTCGATGAACGAACCCTTATGCAGTTCAATCCGTAAGGTTCAATAATAACCGTTTCATCCCGTCTTTCAAAAAGTAGCTTATCTTCCTTTAAAGTGATTATGCCCATAGTATTGCCTCCGAATTATATTTGAGAATCTTCTCACTAAAATTGTACTAAATACAAGAGTCAAATGCAATGACAAATTCTGATAAAACATTGATAAATTCTTACTTCTTGTGTTGCAATCTGTCTGAAAAATCGGTGAAAGTTATATTTTGTGCTTGATTTCTTGACAGAAAGGGTGTATGATTGTAAACGAGGAGAGTTCGGATTTTGTAAAAAGAATTCCGGGCTCCGTACCCGAAAATATATGCGCATGTGACAAAATCTGACGATTTGTCACGGCGTAAATGATAACAAAGGAGATAACTACTATGGCTACACTGACAAAAAACCCTAATGTCAACAAGTGGGTTGATGAGATGATAGCTCTGACCAAGCCTGACCAGGTTGTCTGGATCGATGGCAGTGAGGATCAGCTCAATGACCTCCGCCGTGAAGCTTGCGAGACAGGTGAGATGATTGCCCTTAATCCTGAGAAGCTCCCTGGATGCCTCTATCACAGAACCAAGCCGAACGATGTTGCAAGAGTTGAGGACAGAACCTTCATCTGCACTCGCAAGAAGGAAGACGCAGGACCGACCAACAACTGGATGGATCCGAAGGAAATGTATGCAATGCTCACACCTCTTTATGATGGAGTTATGAAGGGCAGAACAATGTATGTAATTCCTTATTCCATGGGTCCTATCGGTTCACCTTTGGCAAAGGTCGGCGTTGAGGTTACCGACTCCATCTATGTCGTACTCAACATGGCTATCATGACAAGAATGGGCGCTGACGCTTTCAAGAATCTCGGCGACACCTCCGATGACTTCGTAAGAGGACTCCATTCTAAGGCTGACGTTGACCCTGAGAAGAGATACATAGTTCAGTTCCCTGAAGATAATACAATCTGGTCCATCAACTCTGCTTATGGCGGAAATGTTCTTCTCGGCAAGAAGTGCTTTGCTTTGAGAATCGCTTCATATCAGGGCAAGAATGAAGGCTGGATGGCTGAGCATATGCTCATCCTTGGCATCGAGAAGCCGAACGGCGAAGTTGTATATGTAACCGCTGCATTCCCGTCTGCTTGCGGCAAGACCAACCTTGCAATGCTTATTCCTCCGGAGGGCTACAAGAAGAAGGGCTATAAGGTTTGGACAGTCGGCGACGATATCGCTTGGCTCAAGCCCGGCGAGGACGGAAGACTCTACGCTATCAACCCTGAGAACGGCTTCTTTGGCGTAGCTCCCGGTACCAACGAAAAGTCCAACTACAATGCACTTGCTTCTACAAGAAAGAACACTATCTTCACCAATGTTGCTATCAACAATGACGACAACACCGTTTGGTGGGAGAAGCTCACCAAGGAGCCGCCGGTCAATGCAACTGAGTGGAAGGGCGAAAAGGTCGACGGTATTGAGTACACTGCCGCTGGCAATAAGCTTGCTCACCCGAATTCAAGATTCACTGCTCCCGCAGAGAACTGCCCTTGCATTTCTCCCGAGTTCAATAATCCTCAGGGTGTTCCGATCAGCGCAATGATCTTCGGTGGAAGACGTGCGAAGACCGCTCCGTTAGTATACCAGTCGTTCAACTGGCAGCATGGTACTTTCGTAGGCTCAATCATGGCTTCCGAGACAACTGCCGCCGCCGCTGGTGCTGTAGGTGTTGTAAGACGTGACCCGATGGCTATGCTTCCGTTCTGCGGATACAACATGGGCGACTATTGGGCACACTGGCTCGAGATGGGCAAGATTCTCGGCGACAAGGCTCCTAAGATCTTCCACGTTAACTGGTTCAGAACCGACGACGAAGGCAACTTCATCTGGCCCGGTTTCGGCGACAACATGAGAGTTCTCGACTGGATTATCAGCCGTTGCGAGGGCACTGTTGACGCTGTTGAGACTCCTATCGGTTACGAGCCCAAGCCTGAGGACATCAACATCGAAGGTCTCGACGGAATCACCGTTGACACGATTGCTGACCTCCTTTCTGTTGACAAGGATCTCTGGCTCGAGGACACCAAGAGCATCGAGGAGTTCTATTCCAAGTTCGGCGACAAGTTGCCGCCGGAAATGGCTTACGAGCTCAACGCTCTCAAGGAAAGACTCTCGAAGTAACTCAGTTCAACATTTCTTTGTCCCTCCGTTGCATTTCGTGACGGAGGGATAGCTATCGCCATTTTCCCGCATCTCGGCGGTATTGTCAAAACTGTTTCAAAATTTCATATCGTGAGCTCGAAATCGTGCAATATAACCATGAAACGGGCTTAAAAATGCAAATATTCGGCGATTTTGACACTTTACTTTTTCAGAAAATTCGGTATAATATAATAATGTAAGGTGACGAAAGAGAGTATTGCATGTAAGACTTCTCTTCCGGAGACCTGCACTATTAACTTTGACAGTTGTCTTCATAATATAATGTTCCAAGTAAATGGTGGAGTAAGAGAGTGACTTTGTCCTCTCTTACTTTACTTTTTCGGATAAATAATTTTCAAAGCGAAAAAATTATGCTATAATGCAGGGTATAGAAAGGACTTTGCCATGCAGAAAATTTTAGGATACATGCGTAAAGCAATTACGGAATTTGACCTGATTCAGGATGGTGACAAAATAGCAGTAGGAGTCTCCGGCGGAAAGGACAGCCTTGTCCTTCTTACAGGGCTTGTCCGCCTTCGTCAGTTTATCGGAATCGATTACGGTATAACAGCTCTCACAATCGACCCTCAGTTCGGTGGAGTTGAGACCGATTATTCTCCGGTTGAGAAGCTTTGCAATGATTACAACATCCCATATGTTGTAGAGAAAACAGATATCGGAAGCATTGTTTTCGACATAAGAAAAGAATCCAATCCCTGCTCGCTCTGCGCCAATATGCGTAGGGGAGCGCTCAACAGCAAAGCTAAAGAACTCGGTTGCAATAAAGTGGCGCTTGGGCACCACTACAATGACGTCGTCGAAACATTCATGATGAATCTTTTTATAGAAGGCAGAATCGGTTGCTTTTCGCCGAAGACTTATCTCGACAGAAGTGATATTACTATAATCAGACCACTTGTTTTTGCTCCAGAAAGAGAGATTAAAAACGCCGCACGCAGAAATAATATTGAAATAGTGAAATCAAAATGTCCTGCCGATGGCGTTACCAAGCGGCAGGATATGAAAGAGTTTCTGAGAGAACGTGAACATGTGGATAAAGGCTTCACCGACCGTATTTTCGGGGCAATGAGGCGCTCCGGAGTTGACGGATGGGGGTTCAAGGAGGTTTCAGAATGAGATTACTTATGATTGGTGACGTCGTTGCGCAGACGGGTTGTGACTTTCTCGCGTCAAAACTGCACGAAATCAAGCGCAGATATAAAATAGACGTAACCGTCATCAATGGCGAAAACTCCGCCTCCGGCAACGGAATTACCGTCCATTCCTGCGATTTTCTTACGAGAATCGGCGCCGATGTCATAACAACCGGCAACCACGCTTTCAAGCGCCGTGAATCCGTCCAGATTTTCGATTCGGTTCCACATCTTCTTCGACCGGCAAACTATTCGGATGAGGTCTGCGGAAAGGGCTACTATACCCTCGATATGGGCAGATGCCAGATTGCAGTCGTAAACCTGATGGGCGTAATCTATATGGAACCGCTTGCGAATCCTTTTAGAACCGCTGACGAGGTGCTTTCCAAGATAGAAACCAAAAACATCTTCGTCGACTTTCACGCCGAAGCTACAGCCGAAAAGAAAGCCCTCGGGTACTACCTTGCTGGAAGAGTCACTGGAGTTTTCGGAACCCACACCCATGTCCAGACAGCCGATGAGACGATACTTTCTGGAGGAACAGCATATATCACCGACGTAGGAATGACCGGACCGGAGGAATCTGTCCTCGGCGTCAACAAGGAGATTGCAATCGAAAAGCAGAGACTCAATTATCCCGTGAGATTTATGGAAGCCGACACTCCCTGTTTCATAAACGCTGTCATGGTCGAGTTCGACGAGAAAACCGGCAAGGCTTCTCACATAGAGAGAATAGTCGAGCGCTGAGCTATTCTCCGAAAAGCAGTCTCACAGCTAGCGCTGAAAGCAAAAACGCCGTAAAATCACCGAAGAGAGCCGATGGCAGTGCATGACATGTCTTTTTTATCTTGACGGCACCAAAGTAAACTGCTACTGTGTAGAGAGTAGTTTCGGTTGAACCCATCAGAACGCTTGCAACCTGTCCGATAAAGCTGTCCGCGCCGTATTCTGAGAGAATGCTGTCGAGCATCGATAGAGCACCGCTTCCCGAAACCGGTCTCATAAGTGCCAAAGGCACACATTCAGACGGTATTCCGATAACAAAAGTAATCGGTTCTAAAAGCTCAGTCAATGCTGAAAGAGCACCAGACGCCTTGAACATCTCGACCGCAAGCATAAGCGCAACCAAAGAGGGAAGTATGTCAAAGCAAATAGCGATATTTTCCTTCGCTCCTTCTATGAATGTGTCGAAGACTCCGACTTTCTTGTGAAGGCTGTATAGAATCACTCCTAGGATAAATACCGGAACGACAAGACTTGTTATTCTCACTTCTTCCTCCGTCCGACTCCGTCGAAGACGTATGCACACACAACAGCCGCCGTCAGTGACAATACCGAAACCATCATAACGCACGGCAGAATATCCATAGGTGATTTACTTCCATATGTAAGTCGCAAAGTCGCAACAGTCGACGGTATGAGCTCGATAGAAGATGTGTTGATAACAGTCAGGAGTATCATATTTCTTGATGCAATTTCTTCACAGTTTTCTTCATTTTTAAGCTCCATCATAGCTTCAATTCCAAGAGGAGTAGCGGCGTTTCCGAGACCGAACAGATTCGCAGTTATGTTCATTGCAATCGCCTTGAAAGCCCTTGAATTTTTGTCGAGTCCTCTGAATATCAGACTTATAACCGGACTTATGAGACGTGCGATTTTGTCAGTAAGTCCGCTTTTTTCTGCCAGCTTCATAACTCCTCCCCATGTTGCCATTGCTCCTAAGATGCTTAATGTCAGCGTGACCGCAGTTTGTTCACTGGTGAGAACTGCGTTTGAGACTGCATCTGCTCCACCGTTAATGAAGCCATAAATGCAGGAGATTGCGATAATTCCCGCAAGTATAAAATCTATCATACTTAATACTCCTTTCATAAGATGACATAAAAATTGCCTTTTCACACCAATTTCTGAAATTTTACCTCGATTGGCACTTGCATTATGTCGAATTATGCTGTATAATATTAGCATAAACGTCAAGGAGGTACGACATTATGAAATCAACTGGTATTGTAAGAAGAATCGACGAGCTCGGAAGAATCGTTATCCCGATGGAGCTCAGAAAATCTATGGATCTCAACATCAAGGATCCCATCGAGATTCTGACTGACGGTGACAATATCATCCTCAGAAAGTACTCCAATTCCTGTGCCCTCTGTGGCGAAGGCGAGGATATCATTCCATTCGGCAACAAGCATATTTGCCCGGCTTGCCTGAAGAAGATCAAGGAAATGGACGTCTGATTCTACTTATATGTCGTATAAGCTAAGCGCGTATTTCGGTACGCGCTTTATCTTTCCTAAGAAAAACTATGCTTGTTACCACGAATATATGTATTAAGCAATATGAAAGATGAAATTAATGTGTAACTCTTGCAATAAACCTTGCATTGTGATACAATAGCCTAGGTGGATATGGATATAAGCACCAAATTTATATGAAAGGTATCCTCATATGACCTTAGCAATGACTTCTAACTTTGTCCGTGAGCTTCTCGACAGCGACGGCAATGTTATCTATTTTCCGAACAGTACTCTGTTCACCAAGCTCTTCCCGAATGGGCTTTCAATCGACAACGTAATGTTCACGATTCCGGGAATCAATCTCGACATCTATTGGTATGGTTTCCTGATTGCACTTGGAATGGTTCTCGCAATGATATACGCATTTTCGAGATGCCGTAAGTTCGGTCTCGATATCGACAGAGTAACCGATACGGTTCTCGCCGGTCTCATCGGCGGAATAATCGGCGCAAGACTCTATTATGTTGTATTCAGCATTGAGAATTATATGACAGAAGAGGGAACTCTGGACTTTGCGGAGATATTCAACATCCGTGATGGCGGACTCGCTATCTATGGCGGCATAATCGGTGGACTTTTAATCGGTGGAATAATGGCAAAAATCCGGAAAGTCAAGCTTGCACCAATGCTCGACCTTGCTGGTATGGGCTTCCTCATCGGTCAGTGTCTTGGACGTTGGGGCAACTTCTTCAATCAAGAGGCATATGGTTATTCCGAAGCAGCCGGCTCGCTTCCTTGGGGAATGGTCTCAAAGAGCATCCTGAATGGTATCTACTTCTTCGTATATCCCGATAACACTTCCGTAGTAACGAATCGTGCTGTGGATATGCTTGCACATCCGTGCTTCCTGTATGAATCGCTCTGGTGCCTATTAGGCTTCATACTTCTTCATATTTATTCAAAGCATCGTAAATTCGACGGTCAGCTGTTCCTTATGTATATCGGCTGGTATGGCTTTGGCAGGTTCTGGATTGAGGGACTCCGAACCGACAGCTTGTATCTTATCAATAACGATACGATTTCGCTCAAGGTTTCACAGCTTCTTGCCGGCGCCTGCTTCATGTTTGCAGTGATTATGCTTGTGTACATGTATATCCGTGGAAAGAAGCTCGGAGGCTATGTCCTCTATTGCGATACCGATGAATCAAAGGGTCTTCTCAAGGAAGCATACAAAAAGACAAAGAAAGGTCAGAACGAAAGCCTTGAAGAGAATGAGCATATTGTCGACGAGGATCAGCATATCCTTGCAGATGAGTTTCTGAACGAAGATGGCGAAGCTCCAAATGAAGAAGAATCTGAATCTGAAGAAGAAGCCGACCCCGACGAAGAACCCAAGCCTGAGCTTGAAACCGAAAGTGTAAAAGAAAACAAGGAATAATATTTAAGACTACAAAGGGGAATTATATGGCAGAAATTATAGATGGAAAAGCCGTTGCGGCGGCAGTAAAGGAAAGAATTCGCAAGGATGCTATTCGCTTCGAAAAGACCTCAAAGATAACTCCCGGTCTTGCAGTGGTTCTTGTAGGAAACGATCCTGCATCAAAAATATATGTAAGAAACAAGAAGAAAGCCTGTGAGGAAGTCGGATTCAAGTCATTTGAGTATGTCCTTCCGGCTGAAACGCCTGAGATAGTTCTTCTGGAGCTTATCGATACTCTCAATAAGAATCCGGAGATTCACGGCATATTGGTTCAGCTCCCTCTTCCTAAGCATATTGACGAGGACGAGATAATAGCGGCAATCACTCCCAAAAAAGATGTCGACTGCTTTCATCCGATAAACGTCGGCAAGCTTGTTACCGGTGGCGGCGACTTTGCGCCCTGTACTCCCGCTGGAGTAATGGAGCTCATTAAGTCGACCGGTACGGAAGTGGCAGGGAAGAGATGTGTGGTTGTTGGAAGAAGCAATATAGTCGGAAAACCGATGGCAATGCTTCTCTTGCAGGCAAATGGAACAGTCACTGTCTGCCACTCAAAGACAGAAAATCTGGGTGATATCTGTCGTGAAGCTGATATCCTTGTAGCGGCAGTCGGTAAGCAGAAGCTCATCACCGGCGACATGATCAAGCCTGGCGCAGTTGTCATCGATGTCGGAATGAACCGTGATGCCAACGGCAAGCTTTGCGGAGATGTTGATTTCAGGGCGGCTTCAAAGGTTGCAGGATTCATAACTCCTGTACCCGGAGGAGTAGGTCCCATGACGATAGCCATGCTGATGGAGAACACCTATACCGCGGCAAAGCTTTCAGTGGTCAAGTAATAATAAGTGAGTCCTGTCTCATATAGTGGTGAGACGGGACTTTTTCTGCGCTTGCACTTCTTCACAAAAATATTCCTTTGTCCCAAAAACAGCATTTTCGAGCCGAAAGTCACAAAAATCTTGTTTAAAAAAGCTTGACAGAGTAAACCTCAGGTGATATAATTTTAACTAGTGAATATCCCGTGAGGGAGTAGCAAGCGCAGTTTTCTGTGTAGCAAGTCAACATCCTGATTGTAGCGTATTAGCATTTAGATGGCGTGAAGCGGCTACATCTGGCTTGTTTTAAATTGCGAGACTCATGTATAACTGTAAAGCTGTACAAGTGTCGTATATCTGATTTATACACCCAAGTTCGGCTCGGCAGTCGTACTTGGGTTTTTGCTACAACATTAACGGAGGTAGATAGTTATATGGAGTGGAGCTTTTTGTTCTTCTTCAATAGTGCTTTGCTGGGAGTCGGATTGGCTATGGATGCTTTCTCCGTATCTATGGCAAACGGTCTTAATGAGCCAAAAATGGGTAAAGGCAAGATGTGTGAAATTGCAGGCGTGTTTGCCGGATTTCAGGCTCTGATGCCAATGATAGGCTGGATATGTGTACATACAATCGTTCAGTATTTCACGACGTTTGAAAAGCTGATCCCGTGGATTGCGCTCTTGCTTCTTGGCTTCATCGGAGGAAGAATGATTGCTGAAGGAACAAAGAAGAGTGAGTCAGAAGAGGAAAGGATGGGTCTAGGAATTGTCGCACTTCTGATTCAGGGCGTTGCAACATCAATAGACGCACTTTCAGTTGGTTTCACCATTTCCGATTACAATTGGCTGATGGCACTTGTGGCGTCTCTGATAATTGCGGCAGTCACGTTTGTAATCTGCATCGCAGGACTTATCATCGGAAAGAAATTCGGGACCAAGCTTTCAAACAAGGCACAGATTTTAGGTGGAGTAATTCTGATAGCTATCGGTCTTGAGATATTTATCACCGGTATTGTCGGATAAAAACTAAAGGAGAATTGTTGTGAGATATTATTGTGAAGAAAAAGAAACGGTTCTAAACGAACTTGGTTCTTCTGAAAATGGTCTCAGCTCAGAAGAAGCCGGGAAACGTCTTGAACGTGACGGCAAAAATGTATTAGCCGCCAAAAAGGGCAAGAGCCTTATAAGAAGGTTTTTAGAAGAGCTCGCCGACCCGATGATTATAATTCTTCTGGTTGCGGCTTTAGTCAGTGGAATTCTGGCGGTCGTTGAGAACGATAGCTTTGCCGATGTTATTATCATCCTGTTTGTTGTAATAGTAAACGCTGTCTTAGGCGTCTACCAGGAAAGCAAAGCTGAAAAGGCAATTGAAGCCTTGCAGGAGATGTCCGCCGCAACTTCAAAAGTCATGCGTGATGGCAAGATTACTACTGTCAGGAGCGAAGAGCTTGTAGTCGGAGATATTGTAATACTCGAAGCCGGAGACGCTGTACCTGCCGACCTGCGAATCCTGTCAAGCGCCAGCCTTAAAGCTGAGGAAGCTGCGCTGACGGGTGAGTCTGTTCCTGTCAATAAGTTTATAGATATTATAAACCTCAAAGACGGCGAGAAGGATGTACTTTTAGGCGACAGAAAGAACATGCTCTACATGGGCTCTACCATCGTCTACGGCAGAGGCACAGCAGTCGTAACTGCAACCGGCATGGACACCGAAATGGGCAAGATTGCCGATGCATTGCAGAATGCAGAAGAGGGCGAAACTCCTCTTCAGATCAAGCTCAATCAGCTTTCTAAGGTTCTCACGTGGCTGGTTCTTGGAATCTGCGTTATCGTTTTCGCTGTCCAGCTGTTAAGAGCTGGAAGTATGAACTTCGAACTGGTTCTTGATTCATTCATGATTGCTGTTTCGCTGGCAGTTGCCGCTATTCCGGAAGGACTTGCCGCTGTAGTAACGGTTGTCCTTTCAATAGGCGTTACCAACATGTCAAAGCGTAACGCCATAATCCGCAAACTCACCGCCGTTGAAACTCTTGGCTGTGCCCAGATAATCTGCTCAGATAAGACCGGCACACTTACCCAGAACAAGATGACCGTCGTCGATTCTTATGGCGATAATGAGAATCTTATAGCAACTGCTATGGCACTCTGCAGTGATGCGGAGCTTATGGAGGACGGTACCGTAACCGGTGAACCAACAGAAGCCGCACTTGTCGCCTGGGCAAACACTCTCGGCTTGGACAAGCCTACTCTGAAAGCAAGACTTGAGCGTAAAGGCGAAGCACCGTTCGACTCACAGAGAAAGATGATGTCAACCGTCCATTCGACCGGAAACGGCTTTATCCAGTACACCAAGGGTGCTCCCGATATAGTTGTACATAGATGTACCTACTATCTAAAAGACGGTGAGCGTCTGCCGATGACAGAAGAGTGCATCAATGAAATCCTCGCCGCTAATAAGGCGATGGCTGACAAGGCTTTAAGAGTGCTTGCTTGTGCAGAAAGATTCTGGGATGATATGCCTTCGGACTGCGACGGCTCAAACCTCGAGCATGATCTCTGCTTTATCGGTCTTTGCGGAATGATCGACCCCGTCCGTCCGGAAGTCAAGGATGCCATTGAAGAATGCCGAGAAGCCGGAATCAGACCCATTATGATCACCGGCGACCATATCGATACAGCCGTTGCCATTGCAAATGAGCTCGGCATTATGACCCAAGGCTATAAGGCAGTAACCGGTGCTCAGCTCAACGAGATGGATGACGAAACATTTGCAAAAGAATTCATGAATATAAGCGTCTATGCCCGTGTTCAGCCGGAGCATAAGACAAGAATAGTCAATGCATGGAGAAATGCCGGCTATGTAACCGCTATGACCGGTGATGGAGTAAACGACGCTCCTTCAATCAAGGCGGCAGACATTGGCGTCGGAATGGGAATAACCGGCACCGACGTAACAAAGAATGTCGCCGACATGGTTCTTGCAGACGACAACTTCGCAACTATCGTCAATGCAGTTGAAGAGGGTAGACGAATCTACGACAACATAAGAAAGGCTATCCAGTTCCTCTTGGGCTCAAATATGAGCGAGGTACTGAGCATCTTCTTCGCCACCCTCATGGGCTTTACAATCTTGAAGCCTGTACACCTTCTCTGGATTAACCTTGTCACCGACTGCTTCCCGGCACTCGCTTTGGGAACAGAAAAGGCAGAACCGGACATCATGAAGCGTAAACCCCGTGATGCTAAAGCCGGAATATTCGCTGATGGTATGGGCTTCGATATCGGATATCAGGGATTTTTGGTAACACTTCTTGTTCTTGCTTCCTATTTCATCGGCGACTTTATGGAAACCGGTACATTCTCAATTGCAAACAGCGCAGATGGCACTACAATGGCATTTCTGACAATGTCAATGGCTGAGATATTCCATAGCCTGAATATGCGCTCACAGAGAGGCAGTATCTTCAAGCTCGGATCTCAGAACAAGCTTCTCCTCTTAGCTGCTGTAGCTTCACTCGTTGCAACTACTTTGGTTTGTGAGATTCCCGTAATCGCCGCCGCATTCGAGTTCGAGAGCGTTGAGTGGAATGAGTACCTGATAGCCATAGCTCTTGGTTTCCTAATCATTCCGATGGTCGAGATAGTGAAGTTCTTCCAGCGCAAATTCGCAAGAGAAAAATAGGCTTGCAATTTTCCTTGCAGTACCTTATAATTAGACTATGTCGGAAGCCTGCCTGTCTTTTGACCGGCAGGCTTCTCTAATTCAGACTTGGAGGATTATTATGAAAGAGTACATTAAGAGCGCAAACCCCTATATGCCGCTTTGGGAGCATGTTCCCGACGGCGAACCGAGAGTTTTCGAGTATAACAGCGAAAAGCGCGTCTATGTTTACGGCTCTCACGATACAATGAGAACCGAGTATTGCGGAAAAGACCAGGTCGTATGGAGTGCGCCTGTCGATGACCTGACAAACTGGACTTGTCATGGTGTTTGCTATGAGTCAACGGATGGAAGCATTCTCTATGCTCCCGACGTCGTTCAGAAAGGGGACACATTCTATCTCTATGCCGCTGAGTGCAAGGGCTCAAGAATTATGGTCGCAAGTTCCAAAAACCCTGCCGGACCGTTTACGAATCCAATCAAGACAGATTTGGGCTTCGATCCCGGAATCCTTGTAGATGACGACGGCAAGGTATATGCTTATTGGGGCTTCTGCGCCTGCTACTGCTGTGAGCTCAACGACGACATGGCTACAATCAAGGATGGAACCTTCCACGCCCACCCGATGGGTCACGCAATGGCTTCCTGGATAAAAGTTGACGATGGTCACGTAAACCCGGTAGACGCCTTCTTTGAGGCTTCATCGCCAAGAAAAGTGATGGGCAAATACGTCTATATCTATTCAAAGAGATATTCTACTCCTGTTCCTGAACTAGGCGTCTATGGTGAGAATAACGGCTTCCTGTCATACAAATATAGTGACAGTCCGCTCGAAGGTTATGAAATGGGTGGAGACATCAGCTTCAACGGTGGCGAGATTCTCCGCAACCCCGACGGAACAGGAGAAATGACCTATCGCTGGGGCAACAACCACGGCAGTATCGCCGAGATAAACGGCAAGTGGTACATCTTCTATCACCGCCACACCGGAACCGATGAATTCGCCTGTCAGGCGATGATTGAACCTGTAGATGTAGCAATGGACAAGAACGGCAAAATCTACATCGGTGACATTACTTATGTAAATGGCGAACCGGTATCTTCAAAGCCTGTTGAGATGACCTCCCAGGGCGCTCACATAAACGGCTTGGACGCCTATAAACTCATTTCAGCCGGCTACGCCTGCCATCTCCGTGGCGGAAGCGCTCAGGCTTACATAAAGCCGGTTTATGAGCATGACGACAACATCTCCGCACCAATTGTGAATATCACAAATGGCACAGTTGCAGGCTATAGATACCTCCAGTTCGGCACTAATGCTCCGAAGACAGTTACTGTTGAACTTACAGCCTTGCAGGATGTAACCGTCAACGTCCGCCTTGACACTCACGACGGCAGAATCGTTGCTACAATGAACCTGAAAGCAGGTGACACTACAGCAACCGCTGATTTGACTACAGGAATGATCGGCAAGCACGCAGTCTACTTCGAGTTTAAATCCGACAGTCCGGAGCCACTGGCTGAGTTTTCAAGATTCACATTCGACAGATAAAAAATTCCCTCACAGGAAACCCTGTGAGGGATTATTTCAATCTCCGCCTCAGAAGTACACTTTATACCAGACCAGGAACGTATAGATAGTCCAAATCTTTCTCGAATTATCGTACTTACCGCTTCTGTGGTCGTCGAGAAGCTGGACTGCTTTTTCGGTATTGAAGAACTTTCTGCCGTTTTCGCTCTCGAATTCGCTTCTGACTATGTTATAGTATTTGTCCTCTTTCAGCCAGACACGAATCGGAACAGGGAAGCCGAGCTTTTTCTTGTCTGCCGTTCTCGGCGGGCAGGCTCTGTGCGCCGCAAGCCTCATGGCATACTTGGTATTCTCTTTGGTAACTCTGTACTTGGTGGGAATCTTCTCTCCAAGAGCCATAACTTCTTTATCTAAGAAGGGAACTCTCAGTTCAAGCGAGTTAGCCATGCTCATTCTGTCAGCCTTCAATAGAATATCTCCCGCCAGCCACATGTTGAGGTCCAAGTACTGCATCTTTGTGACATTGTCTTTGTCACTGACCTTATCATAGAACGGCTTTGTAATCTCCATAGCGTTCGGAGCGTCAGTCTTGACTTTTAGAAGTGCCTTTCTCTCTTTTTCCGAGAAGATATAGGCGTTTCCGATGAATCTCTCTTCAAGGTCTTTGCCACGTCTTATAAGGAAATTCAGACCTCGATGCGCAGGCAAGTGCTCGCAGATTTTGCCGATTCCTCTCCTGATAGAGCGGGGGATTTTGTTGTAGATGGCAACGTCGTCAGGCTCTTTGTAGATGTTGTATCCGCCGAAAATTTCGTCCGCACCTTCGCCGCTGAGTACTACCTTAACACTCTCGGAAGCAAGCTTGCAGACAAAGTACAGCGCGACAGCTGCAGGGTCAGCAAGCGGTTCATCCATGTGATACTGAATCTTCGGGAATTCTCCCCAGTATTCGTCAGCAGTGATAACCTTCGAGATGTTCTCTTTACCGATGAACTTCGAGAATTCTTTTGCGTAGCCTATCTCGTTGTATCTTTCATCCTCACCGAATCCAACAGTGAAGGTCTTGTCGACATTCGCGACCGCTGCAACATAGCTCGAATCCACGCCACTTGAGAGGAAGCTTCCGACTTCAACATCGGCTATCTTGTGAGCTTCAACCGAATCCTTGAATGTGTCTGAAATCTTATCAACCCATTCGTCAAGCGAAGGCACTTCATCGGCTTCAAATTCAACGCTCCAATATCTCTCAACGCTTAATTTTCCGTCCTTGTACAGGAACGAGTGCGCAGGAGGAAGCCTGTAAACGCCCTTGAAAAAGGTTTCAAGGCACGGTGAATACTGGAATGTAAGATAGCTTTCAAGAGCCGACTCGTTCAGCTCTTTTTTGAACAGCGGATGAAGAATCAGGCTCTTTATTTCCGAGCCGAATATGAAGCTTCCGCCCATCTCAGTGTAGTAGAGTGGCTTGATTCCGAAATAGTCCCTGGCACCGAAGAGCTCTTTTTTCTTTTTGTCCCAGATTACGAATGCAAACATTCCTCTGAGCTTATTAAGCATATCTTTGCCCCATTGCTCGTAGCCATGAACCAAGACCTCGGTGTCGGTATTCGTCTTGAACTGGTGACCCTTCATGATAAGTTCTTCTTTGAGCTTCTGATAGTTATAAATCTCGCCATTGAAGACAATTACCATCGAGCCATCCTCATTGTAGATAGGCTGGTCTCCGCCTGCAAGGTCGATAATAGAAAGTCTGCGAAATCCCAAAGCGATATCATTATCGATATATTCTCCATCAGAATCGGGACCACGATGTTTGATGGAGTCCATCTGTCTTTCCAGGACTGTTTTTGCATCCTGAATGGTGTTTGTAAAGCCGACAAAGCCGCACATACTGTCATCCTCCTTTGTTGAAAAGCTGTAAACGGTTTTTACAGCAGAAACTATATAAGTATTATAGTCGATTCCCGCAGATTTTTCAAGCCCATATCCCGAAATATGGTTACAACCGGGTTACAAATAATGAAAATTCGCAAAATTCCTTGAAAGTCGCTCTTTTTTGCTATATAATAAGTTCTAGAAAGCGTATGAAAAGGAGCTAACTCCATGGCTAATGTATCAAGAACCAAAAAGCCTCTGAAAGTAAAATATAATTTTGGAATTGTCCTTCTAGGCGTTATCATAATTTTCGGCGTGGTCTTTTACAGATATATGAAGAATACAACTCTTGAAGAAGTACTGTCTGAGGACAGGGAGATATATGTCCCGTCGTTCGCGTCACTTTTAGGCAACGACGACGAGGAAGAGGAAAACGCCGTAGTCAACTCTGACCTTGACTCAGAATCGGAAGATTCCGAACCGTCTGAGATAATAAATCCTGTTCCCGAGAGCGAAGCCGTGTCAAGTGATTACCTCGACAGCTGTGTTTTCATCGGCGACTCGATAACCTATGGACTATCATCATATGGTCTGGTCTCATCATCCAGCGTCTACGCGAGCGTTTCTATGAGCATTGCAAAGATAGAGACTGAGGAAATTGAGACTCAATACGGCACAATGACCGTTATAGAAGCCTTGAAGGAGAGCAAACCGGAGAATATCTACGTAATGCTTGGCACAAACGGTGCGGCGTGGCTTTCGGTTGATGACATGTACAGCTATTTCACGTCGTTCATGAAAAAGCTGATGAACGCCTGCCCGGATTCGGAAATATACATTATTTCAGTTCCGCCAGTGACTTCCGATAAAGAGGCATCACTTGAAACACCGATCCTCAATAGTGATTTGGACAGCTTCAATGAGCTTCTTCTGGAATATGCAAATGAGAAATCCATACACTATCTTGATATCAACTCGTACCTCAAAGACGGCGGAAGCTCGCTACCGTCATCATATGCCGAGAACGACGGTGTACACCTTAAATACTCTACATATGAGCTCTTCATCGACTACATACTGACACACGTTGCAGATTAAGGAGAAGTATAATGCGTAGAATAGGATTTTTATGTACACTGACAGCCGTTTTGATGCTGTTTTCGGCTTGTGGGGGCACTCTTCCATCACCAGATGCCACGGAACTGGCAACTGAAATTATTGAAACGCTTGGCGAGACGGAAAGCTTTGCATTTGCCGACAGCGAAACTGTAGATATCGTTTTCGGTTGTGACAGTTCAGTATACGAAGATTACTGCGTCATGTATTCAACAGAGGACATTTCGGCAGATATAATTGCAATTTTCAAGTCGCCGGACGACGATATTCAGGACGCAACAGAAGAAATGCTTGAAGAATTTTTGGAGTCAAGACTCAATGATTTCAAGGGCTATGCCCCGCTAGAAGTCCAGAAGATCGAGAATACCAAGCTTATAACCTATGGAAGCTATGATATTCTGATTATAATTTCCGATTTTGACTCCGCAAAAAGCGTTGTGGACAGTGCATTTGCTACTGAATAAAGGAATAATGCTTTACTAGAGGTTACTCTGAATTTCATCTAATCAGCTTTTTGACTTTACAGACTTGCGTCGGAAAATTTCATCCGGCGCATTTGTTAAGCCTAAAGCCTTGCTTGACATAATACACAAAATCCAGCGAAAAAAATTCTGTATTTTTGTCTTGACAAAAGAGCAAAGATACCATATACTTTACTTACTGACACGTCAAGCCCAATATGTTGTGTCTCACGGCTTTCGCAACAACAACATCTACCGGTTTAAAATATATCGCTTAAACCTGATTTGAGATGACCACTGATGCAGAATATACTCATAGCGGAGGAAGAACAATGATTACCAAGATTCAAAAAAGAGACGGAAGAATAGTCACCTTCAATGTCGAGAAGATTGCAAGCGCTATATATAAAGCAGCTGAATCTGTAGGCGGCACCGACTACGATCAGGCACTCGAAATTGCCGGAAGAGTCTGTGACGCTGTAGAAGCAAGCGGGAAGAAGATTCCCACTGTAGAAGAAATCCAGGACGAGGTTGAGAGAACTCTTATCGAAGAGGGTCACGCATCAACAGCAAAGGCGTATATTCTCTACAGAGCGAACAGAACCCGTGTCCGCGAGATGAACACAAAGATCATGAAGATCTATGAAGAACTCACCTTCAGCTCCGCTAAGGACAGCGACACCAAGCGTGAGAACGCCAATATCGATGGCGACACCGCAATGGGCACTATGCTCAAATACGGCTCCTGTGGCGCTAAAGAGTTTTACGAGATGTACGTTTTAGATCCTAAGTTTGCGAAAGCCCATTCCGAGGGTGACATCCACATCCATGACCTTGACTTCTACACACTCACAACCACCTGCACCCAGATTGATCTGACAAAGCTCTTCAAAAACGGCTTTTCGACCGGTCATGGACACTTAAGAACTCCGAACGAAATTTCTAGCTATGCGGCACTTGCCTGCATCGCTATCCAGTCGAACCAGAACGACCAGCACGGCGGTCAGTCAATACCAAAGTTTGACTATGACATGGCTGAGGGCGTCAAGAAGACCTTTATGCACCGCTATCGTGACAACATAATCCGTTCTCTGGAGCTTGTCGACAACGTCGACTCAGTTGGAGCAGGGGACTACGTTAAGGAATACCTCCATGAGCTTTCGCATAAAGGCTTGGTTCCGACTCTTGACATGAGCGACGAATACCGTGCGGCTGAGGCAGAGTATCTCAAGAAATACTGCTCTGACGAAGAGATTGCAAAGATCCAAAAGTTCGCCTACGAATCTTCCGTCAAGGAGACCGACAAGGCAACCTATCAGGCGATGGAAGCGCTCATCCATAATCTCAATACCATGAACTCCCGTGCCGGCGCACAAACTCCGTTCAGCTCGATTAACTACGGAACCGACACTTCAACAGAAGGCAGAATGGTTATAAGAAACATCCTTCTTGCTGAGGATGCAGGACTCGGCAACGGCGAGACTCCTATTTTCCCGATTCACATCTTCAAGGTCAAGGAAGGCATCAACTACAATCCCGGCGACCCGAACTACGATATGTTCAAGCTCGCCTGCAAGGTTTCGGCAAAGCGTCTCTTCCCGAACTTCTCGTTCATCGACGCTCCGTTCAACCTTCAGTACTACAAAGAGGGCAATCCGGACACCGAAATCGCATACATGGGTTGCCGTACAAGAGTTATCGGCAACGCATACGACCCAACCCGTGAGATCGTCACTGGAAGAGGAAATCTGTCCTTCACTTCGATTAACCTCCCACGTCTTGCAATCGAATCGAAGGGTGATGTAGACGTGTTCTACAAGAAGCTCGATGACATGATGGATTTGGTCATCGAACAGCTTATGGCTCGTTTCAAGATTCAGTCTGAGAAGAAGGTCAAGAACTTCCCGTTCCTGATGGGTCAGGGCGTATGGCTCGATTCCGAGAAGCTTTCTTCAGAAGACACCATCGGCGAAGTGTTGAAGCACGGCACACTTTCTGTTGGTTTCATCGGACTTGCTGAGACACTGAAGGCTCTTATCGGCAAGCATCACGGTGAGAGCGAAGAGGCTAGAAAGCTCGGCTATGAGATTATTTCAAGAATGAGAGCACGGCTTGATGCTGAAATTGAAAAGACTCACCTTAACTGGTCGCTTCTTGCAACGCCCGCTGAGGGACTTTCAGGAAGATTTGTCAAGATGGACAGAGAAAAGTACGGCTCCATTGATGGCGTTACCGACAGGGAGTACTACACCAACTCCTTCCACGTCCCGGTTTACTATCCAATCAGCGCATTTGAGAAGATAAGAATCGAAGCTCCCTACCATGCGCTCACCAACGCAGGACACATCAGCTATGTCGAGCTTGACGGTGACCCGCTTCAGAACCTCGACGCTTTCGAGAAGATTATCCGCTTCATGAAAGAATCTGGAATCGGCTATGGCTCAATCAACCATCCCGTCGACAGAGACCCTTGCTGTGGCTTTACCGGAATAATCGGCGACACCTGCCCCAAGTGCGGCAGAAAAGAGAATGAAGGTAGCTACGGCTTCGAGAGAATCCGCAGAATCACCGGCTATCTCGTAGGAACTCTCGATCGATTCAACGACGCAAAGCGTGCAGAGGAGAGAGACAGAGTCAAGCACTCAGTTACTGAGTAATCATTGGAGGATCACTATGAAACTCAGAATGTCCGGAGTCGTCGGCGAATCAATCGTCGACGGTCCCGGAATAAGATATACCATTTTCGTCCAAGGCTGTCCTCATCACTGCGAGGGCTGTCACAATCCCCAGACTCACGATTTTTCGGGAGGATATGATGACGATACGGACTCTCTTTACGAAAAGATAATCGTGAATCCGTTGCTGGACGGCGTTACGTTCAGCGGCGGTGAGCCGTTTTGCCAGGCAAGTGCTTTAGCTTTACTGGGTAGAAAGTTAAAAGAACGTGGCTTGGGTGTGATTTCATACACCGGCTATACCGTCGAGTATCTTCTGAAAAATGCAAATGAAGAAAACGGCTATATGGAGCTGCTGAAAACCATTGACTGGCTTGTCGACGGAAGGTTCGTACTGGCTCTCAAGAGCTATGAATGTCGCTTCAGAGGAAGCACCAACCAGCGGATAATTGACGTTCCCAAAACTCTTGAAAATTTTACGGAAGGATTGCCTGAGGAAAACTGGGCTGTTACTGTTGACTTATAAATCCCACAAGAAAATTTTACTATATCTACTAATAAGCTGTCTTGTTTTCATGACGGCTTGTTCCCCTTTAGAGAGAGTTATTGAATTTTTCTCGGATGATGGCACCGGCTACATCTTCAAAATCAGCCTTTCCGATGATCCCGAAATCCTTGACCCGCAGATTGCGACCGATGACAGCTCAATTGCAATCCTCAAAAACATGTTTGTTGGACTTCTCAGGCAGGATTCGGACGGAACAATTACCACAGCCGGTGCGAGCGACTACACTATTTCCGCAGACGGCTTGACCTACACGTTCTATCTCGACGAAAGATATGCGTGGAAAACAGCAGGCGACTGGGAAGGCTCAGTCACAGCATACGATTACGAATTTGCTTTCAGAAGGCTGTTCAACCCGGAAACAGGTTCGCCATATGCCGAAGACTACTTTTCGATTCTCAACTCAGAAGCGGCTTATACTGGTGAGGTCGAGCTTACTGAAATTGGTGTACACGCCATTGATGACTACATTTTGGTGATTACACTCGAATACCCGAACGCTGAGTTTCTGAGTTTACTTACAAGGCTTCCTGCATCTCCCTGCAATGAGGAATTCTTTGAGTCCTGCAAGGGCAAATATGGTCTTGAATCAGAGTGCATAGCTTCAAACGGTGCGTTCTATGTAAGATACTGGCTTCATGAGGAGTATGGCACTGACAACTATGTCCGCCTAAGAAGAAACGATTACTACAGCGAATTCAATGATGTCTATCCCTACGGTGTAAACTATCTGATTGAGAGTGATGAAGCTGTAAGGCTTTCTGACTTTACAGACGGCACGACTGATATTTATATCTCATCGACTTTTGAATCTGAGCTTGAAGACTACGATTACAAGAGCTATTCGGTTTACTTCTGCGGTCTTGTCATAAATCCAGATAACGAGATTCTGTCAAGAACAGAAGTCGGCGAAATAATCTCGATGGCTATTGATAGAGTTGCCATCGAATCGGAAACTCCCGACATTTTGACTGCCGCTTACGGCATAATCCCGTATGATGCCTATGTTGGAAGCTCGAATTATCGCAAGAATTCTGATAGCTCACTTGAAGATATTCTGATTTACAACGAACAGCTCGCCGAATATAAGTGGAGCTTCACCCTCACTGACAGCGAGAAGAAAAGCATAACCGGCATGAAGATAATGGTTCCCGACACCTTCGAGTACACCGATTATCTTTCGCTTGTAACTGAAATGCTGAATGATACTCTCGGCATAAGCATAGGAATCGATATAGTGAACGAGTCGGATTATGCTTCAAGGCTTGCAAGCGGAGATTACGATATCTGTCTTGCGGAGATAGAATCAACCAGTGGTTCGGCGTTTGATTATATTGAAGCCTTTTCGGACGGTAGCTATGGCATCATAAGTGAAGGCTGTCGTGAAGCAGTTGAATCAAGTGGCAAGTATTCCACCTTGTCAGCTGCAATCTACGCCATATCCGAAGCCGAAAGAGACGTTATCAGTTCCTACCAGTGTATTCCACTCTGGTATGCTGAGAAATTTGTATTTAATGCCGATGATGTTTCCGGGCTGACATACGATATATTCTCCGGAGCGGCGATTTTTGAACTGGTAAAAAAGCTATAAGCTTTGCATTATAAAACACCATAAGTTAGGAGTAAAAGTTATGGACCAGAAAATTGATATCAAAACAATTCTCTCGATGTGCGACCACACACTGTTGTCGCAATCTGCAACATGGGAGGAAATCAAGGCTATTTGCGACGACGGAATGAAGTATCATACCGCCTCAGTCTGTATTCCTTGTTCATATGTTAAGCAGGCAAAAGAATATGTCGGCGATAAGCTTCCAATCTGCACTGTAATTGGTTTCCCGAACGGCTATTCGACAACCGCAACAAAGATTTTCGAGACCGAGGACGCGCTTAAAAATGGCGCTGACGAAATCGACATGGTAATAAATATCGGCTGGCTGAAGGATAAGAAATATTCTGAAATCCAGTCTGAAATCTCCGAGCTCAAAAAAGCTTGCGGCAACAAGGTTCTCAAGGTCATAATCGAAACCTGCCTTCTCACCGACGAGGAAAAGATTAAGATGTGTGAGATTGTCTCTAACTCCGGTGCCGACTTCATCAAGACTTCTACCGGTTTCTCGACAGCAGGTGCCACAAAGGAAGACGTCGCACTATTCAAGGCTCACGTAACTAACGGTCTTAAAATCAAGGCGGCAGGCGGAATCAAGTCTATTGAAGACGCTGAGGACTTCATCAGACTCGGCGCAAACCGTCTTGGAACATCAAGAATAGTAAAAATAGTTAAAGAAAAGGAGCTACTGTAATGAGTGAAATGAAATCCACACCACATATCAAGCTTGAAGAAGGCGGATATTTTGCAAAAACCGTACTTATGCCCGGCGACCCTCTTCGTTCTTCGAAGATAGCGCACGATTATCTTGAAGATCTGAAGCTCGTAAATAACGTCAGAGGCGTTCAGGGCTATACCGGTCTTTACAAAGGCGTTCCTGTTTCCGTAATGGCTAGCGGAATGGGTATGCCTTCAATAGGCATCTATTCCTATGAGCTTTTCAACTTCTTCGACGTTGAGAATATCATCCGCATCGGTTCTGCCGGAACAATTCAGGAGAATATCCACGTCCGTGATATAGTCTTCGGTCAGGGCGCCTGCACCGATTCGAGATATGCCGAGACTTTCAAACTTCAGGGCACTTTTGCTCCTATCGCTGATTTCGGAGTTCTGAGCGTAGCTGTTGGAGAGGCTAAGAAATTGGGTGCTACGTATCATGTCGGAAACCTTCTTTCATCCGATGTCTTCTACGGCGACAATACAACCGCAAATCCCGGCTGGCAGAAGATGGGCGTTATGGCTATCGAGATGGAAGCGGCGGCTCTTTACATGAATGCGGCTCGTGCCAAGAAGAAGGCACTCGCTATGTGCACAGTTTCCGACAGTTTGGTTACCGGCGAAGTAACCACCGCTGAGGAGAGACAAAACTCATTTACTCAGATGATGGAGATAGCGCTCAACACGGCAATTCGTCTTTGAGAGGACAGATAAATGAAAAGAGTATTTTTGATAGTTTTGGACAGCGTCGGCTGTGGAGCTCTTCCCGATGCCAATCTTTTTGGCGACGAGGGCACCAATACCCTGAGAAGCTGTTACAATACAGGAATTTTAAACATCCCGAATCTTCAGAAGATGGGAATCGGAAATATCGAAGGTCTTCCATTCTTAGGAGAGACCGACAGTCCCACTGCATCTGTTGCACGTCTTCGTGAGATGTCGATGGGTAAGGACACTACAACCGGTCACTGGGAGATGGCAGGAATCATCTCTGAAAAACCTATGCCGACATTCCCTAACGGCTTTTCCGAGGAAATACTGAATGAGTTTTCCGAGAAGACCGGCAGGGGAGTTCTCTGCAATCTGCCTTACTCCGGAACCGATGTAATTCGTGATTACGGCGAAGAGCATATGAAGACCGGAAAGCTTATTGTCTACACTTCCGCCGACAGTGTCTTCCAGATTGCGGCGCATACGGATGTAGTTCCGCTTGAAGAACTTTATCAGGATTGCAGAATTGCCCGGGAAATTCTCACCGGCGACAATGCAGTCGGACGTGTAATTGCAAGACCCTTTACAGGTGAGCTTGGCAACTTCACCCGCACCGCCGACAGAAAAGACTTCTCACTTGAACCGACATCCGTAACGATGCTTGATAATCTGAAGTCAGCCGGCAAGGACGTAATAGCAATTGGCAAGATTACAGATATCTTCGCCGCAAAGGGCATAACAAAGTCGCTTTTATCCCACGGCAATCCCGATTGTATGCGAGATACGATAGTAGCACAGAATATGGAATTTGAAGGCTTGGTATTCACAAACCTCGTCGACTTTGACATGGTCTATGGGCACAGAAACAATGCCGTAGGTTATGCTACTGCTCTGAACGAATTTGATTCCTGGCTCGGTGGATTTATTTCTGATATGAATCCGGACGATATTCTCATGATTACTGCTGACCACGGCTGTGACCCGGGCGACGTAAGCACCGACCATTCCCGTGAATATGTGCCGCTTATCGTTTACGGCGAGAAGGTAACTCCTGTGAACATGGGAACTCTTCAGTCGTTCACCGGCATCGCTTCTACTGTTTGCGATTATTTCGATATCGATTCCGACTTCTACGGCAAGAGCTTTCTTGGCGAAATTCTGAAAGAAGGCTGAGAATGATTACGAGAGAAGAGCTTTCAAAGATGGCAATAGAAGCCATGTCTCATTCCTATTCGCCCTATTCAGGTTATAAAGTCGGCGCCGCACTTCTCTGCGCCGACGGAACCGTCTATACTGGAGCAAATATCGAGAACGCAAGCTATGGCGTTTCAAACTGCGCCGAGAGAACAGCCTTCTTCAAAGCCGTATTCGATGGCAAGCGTGAATTCACCGGCATCGCCGTCTGTGGTGGTAAAGACGGGGTGCTTGACGACGAGATTTTCTCGCCCTGTGGCGTTTGCCGACAGGTTATGAGGGAGTTCTGCGATGACGATTTCAGAATCCACATGGTGACAAAGAGTGATATCACAACGGTTACGCTTGCAGAGCTTCTCCCATACGGCTTCAAGCCGGACAGACTCGAAAGATAGGAGCAATTATCATGACAATGTACGATATAATCCTCAAAAAGCGCAGAGGATATGAACTTACGGACGATGAAATCAAATACGCCATAGACGGCTTTACCGACGGCAGTATTCCCGATTATCAGATGTCCGCATTAGCAATGGCAATCTGCTTCAATTCGATGACCGACCGCGAAACCGCAACACTGACGTTTGCAATGGCAGATTCCGGCGACCAGCTTGACCTGTCCGAGTTTGGGAATAAGACCTGCGACAAACATTCTACTGGTGGAGTAGGAGACAAGACATCACTTATTGTAGCACCTTTGGTTGCATCCTGCGGCGGGGTTTTCGCAAAGATGAGTGGAAGAGGGCTCGGGCACACCGGCGGAACAATCGACAAGCTTGAATCAATCCGAGGGTATCGAACTGAGCTTTCCGAAGAAGAATTTTTGGAGCAGACTAGAAAAATCGGCATCTGCGTAATCGGGCAGACAGGCAATATGACTCCTGCCGACAAGAAGCTTTATGCTTTGAGAGATGTAACCGCAACAGTCGACAGTATTCCTCTTATCGCTTCAAGCGTTATGTCAAAGAAACTCGCCGCCGGTGCGAAGTCGATAGTTTTAGATGTCAAAGCCGGAAGCGGAGCATTCATGTCCGATGCAGAATCTGCGAAGGTTCTTGCCGAGAAGATGGTTGAAATCGGCAGAAGATGTGGTAGGAACGTCTCCGCACTGATTACCAACATGGACATGCCGCTCGGAAAGTGCGTCGGAAACTCGCTTGAAGTTTTGGAGGCTATCTCTGTACTTAAAGGCGAAACCAAAGGCGAGTTGAGAGAACTATGTCTGGAGCTCGCTTCAACTCTTCTTTCGATGAGTCACGATATTTCTCATGACGCCGCAAGAAAGATGGCTGAAAACTCCCTTGATAGCGGTTCAGCATTTGAGAAGTTCAAGCAGTGGATTTCCGCTCAGGGCGGCAATGCCGACTGGGCAGATAACACCGAGCTCTTCCCGAAGGCACAGTATAGCCTTGAAGTCAGGGCGTCAGATGACGGCGTCATACAGCATATGAATACAGCCCAGATTGGCAGAGCTTCGTCGGCACTAGGCGCAGGCAGAATGAAGAAAGGCGACCCGATAGACCTTGAAGCCGGAATTATAATCGAAAAGAAGACAGGCGATGAAGTGAAGAAGGGCGAACTGCTTGCAACACTTTACTCCAACAAGCAGGACACGCTCCTCAGCTCATCAATCATCTATACCGACGCTCTCACAATTTCGGAAGAGTTTGTCGAGAAGCCAAAGCTTATTTTCGATAAAGTCTGAGCACTGTAAAACTTTTTTCCTTTACATCGACAAAATTCATCTTGAAATACAGCCTATATGTGATATTATCTTCTCGAAAAAGCCTTTGGGAGGTGAAAATATGGTTACATATAAGGTTATCGAATGTAAGGGCTTATCCACTTACGGAATCATTGCCGTAGATTCTGATGAGATAATTGAAGAAATCCCCGACATCAGTGCAAATAAAGATGCAGTCATCGGTCTTGCAAATCGCATGAACCATGATAGGCTTTCTTTAATCCATTTCTGTGACGTAGTCGAGGATTTCCTCATCAGTGAATACTAAAACTCAGGAGGATTCAATATGCAAACGGTGTCAATAACACTCAACGAAGAGAGAAACGTCAGTCTTACGGGTTACTTACAGCCTGTAGGTGGCGAATTCTGGGGGATAGAAAAGCGTCCTGCAATGATAGTTCTTCCAGGAGGAGGTTATACGTATTGCTCCGACCGCGAAGCCGACCCGATTGCATTTGTCTACCTCCAAGCCGGCTATCAGGTCTTCATTCTGAGGTATTCTCTCAATGAAGATTGCAAGTGGAGTAATCCGCTTGATGACTACGAACAGGCTTATGAGCTAATCCAGGACAACAGCGAGGAGTGGCATGTCGACATGGACAAGGTTGCCGTAATAGGCTTCTCCGCCGGAGGACACCTAGCCGCGGCAACTGCTACTATGTCGAAATATCGTCCTCAGGCATGTATTCTGGGCTATCCGGTTATCGTAAAAGAGACTGCCGATGTCTATTGCCCGACAGCCCCCGACATTATAGCCGCTGTCGACGAGAAAACCAGTCCGTGTTTCATCTTCTCTTCAAGAACTGACGGCACTGTTCCGCCGGAGAATACAATCCAGCTTCTGGATGCCTTGTATCGCCATAACGTGCCGTTTGAAGCGCATATCTATGGTTATGCCAATCACGGCTTCTCAACTTGTGAGCCCTGCTTGCAGAACACCGACTGGATTTGCAGTCGTACACGCAACTGGGTCAAAGACAGCCTTGAATGGCTCGGTGATACGATTGGAGTTCTCAGAGTCGGCGACCCTGACTGGATGAAGAATACAGATTGAATCTGTCATGTCCGCCGGTGAGTGATGTCATCGGCGGGTTCTTTTACATTCAAAAAATCTTTTTTTGAAAAAAAGGCTTGACAAATGACTCGGGATTTAGTATAATCTATTTTGTTCTCAAATGAAGGTATAGCTCAGCTGGTAGAGCACCTGCTTGACGTGCAGGGGGTCATAGGTTCGAGTCCTATTATCTTCACCATAACCGCTTCTTTTCGAGGCGGTTTTTATTTTGCAAAAACACTTGACATTTGAGAATGGGATGTTATAATTAGTTGCGAACGCAATTGTTGCGAATGCAACTATTTTATTATGCGCAGAAAGGGAGAATTGTTTTGCCTAAAATACTAAGACAGACAGACGTAATCAGCCGATGCGGAAATCTTTTCAGAGCCGACAGACTTCGTGAAAATGAGCTTTGCGAAGGTCTATGTTCGTGGCACTTATCCTACATCATTCCGATAGCTCACCATCCGGGAATCTCAGCAGAAGAGCTCGGAAGGCACGTTTTTGTAAATAAGAGCAATATTGCAAGAAATCTTGCACACCTTGAAGAAGACGGCTTCATAATCCGTGAGCAGTCGAAGACTGACTCTGCTGCTATCCGACAGAAAAGCTGAATGCAGTCCTTCCTGCCGTCATGCAAGCCACCAACGAATGGAACGACTACATCACTGAGGACTTGACGCCCGAGGAAAGGGAGACTTTTGAGTCGCTTCTTGCAAAGGTCGCCAACCGGGCAAGAGAATACTACGAGGGGAGAGATAAGCAGTGAAGCTGATTTTGCGCTATCTTAAACCAATATGGGGCTCTGTGGTAGTTGCTATGACAATCAAGTCTATCGGAACTATTGCCGAACTTGCACTACCGTATATTTTAAGCTATATTTTGGGAAGCATAGTTGTCCACGAGAAAATATCTGAAATTCTATTATGGGGCGGACTGATGGTTGCTTGCTCTGTGTTTGCATGCACTCTTAATGTAATCGCTAATCGCCGTTCGGAGCTTCTCACAAGAACAGCAGTAGAGAAGCTTCGACAGGACCTGTTCGAGAAAACTATTCGCTTATCTGCCGCACAGACGGATAAGTTCACAATCGCATCTTTGGAATCGAGAATCACGACCGATACATACAATATCCGTCATTTCCTTGGCACAATGCAGCGAATGGGCATCAGACAGCCGATAATGCTTATAGGCGGCGTTCTCATCACACTATTTATGGACGCTCACCTTGCAATTGTCATGATAGCAATGGTACCTATAATCTTTGTGGTTGTGTGCTTCATTTCCATGAAGGGCGTCCCGCTTTACACCAAAGTCCAGCATTCAGTTGATGGCATGACCCGAGTTGTCCGTGAGGACGTCTCTGGTATCAGAGTTATCAAGGCTCTTTCAAAAGAAACTTACGAGCAGAGTCGCTACGACGTTACAAACAAAGCTCTCGTCAAAGACGAAAAGAAAGCAAACATCACAATGGGTCTTGTCAACCCAATTATGACGCTTTCTATGAACTTAGGTATTGTCGTAGTCGTAGTCCTGGCCGCATACAGAATCCAGGGTGGAACTTCAGCTCCGGAAACGGTAATTGCCTTCATGCAGTACTTTACCCTTATTTCAAATGCGCTTATGGGTGTAACGAGACTTTTCGTCATGTTCACAAAAGCGGAAGCTTCCTCAAAACGTGTCGATGAAATTCTCTTCTGTGAGGAAGACTTGAAGGTTGCCGATAAATCACAGTACCCTGATATTGTAACCGACAAGCATATCGTCTTCAAGAATGTATCGTTCTCCTATGAAGGCAAGAAAAATAATCTGGAAAACATCAATCTGGAAGTGGAACGCGGTGGTACACTCGGCGTAATCGGAGCCACCGGTAGTGGCAAATCAACATTTATTAAGCTCCTGATGCGCTTCTACGACGTTTCAGACGGTGCAATCTATATCGATGGCGAAGACATAAGAACCATTCCGAAGGAAAAGCTCTACACTCTCTTCGGCAGTGCTATGCAGAATGACTTCCTGTACGCAGATACAATTGAAGAAAATATCCGCTTCGGCAGAAATCTCACACACGAGGAGATAGTGGAAGCCGCAAAGATAGCTCAGGCAGACGACTTCATCTCCGCAAAGAAAGACGGGTACGACAGCGTTCTTGCTGTTAAAGGCGCAAATCTTTCCGGCGGACAGAAGCAGAGAGTTCTTATTTCCCGTGCCGTTGCCACAAAACCTGATATTCTGATATTGGACGACAGCTCATCGGCACTCGACTACAAAACCGACGCAAATCTCAGAAAAGCTCTTGCAGAAAATATCCACGATTCAACAGTTATAACAGTTGCGCAGAGAGTCTCATCTGTCAAGAGTTGTGATAAGATTTTAGTACTTGATGACGGAGAAATCATCGGCTATGGAACTCACGACGAGCTGATGGAAAACTGTACTGAATACCGTGAGATAAGTGAATCACAGATGGGAGGTGGTTTCGTTGAATAAGCTACAGAATGACATAAAAGGCGGGTCAAAGAAGGGAGAGACCCAGAAACTCGACAAGAAGACCCGTAACGGCGTTCTCCTGAGGCTTTCAAAGTATATCCTTCAGCACAAGTTCCTCTTCGCAGTAGCTATTGTCCTGACCCTTGTCTCGAATCAGCTTGCACTCATGGGACCGCAGTTCTCTGGCGACGCAATTGATGCTATGGCTTCAGCAGGTAATGTTGATTTTGATGCGGTTTGGCAGAATGTCATATATATGCTCGTTTGCTACGTCGTTTCGGCTGTTCTTTCCTACGCAATGTCGGTTCTGATGATTCATATCAGCCAGAAGATAGTCTACACAATGCGCCGTGAACTCTTTGAAAAGCTCACAAGCCTTCCAATTGGCTATTTTGACACCCATCCTGCCGGCGACATGATAAGCCGTATTTCCTACGATATTGATACTGTCAACACGTCCCTGTCTACCGACTTGGTTCAGGTTCTGACGAGCATCTACACGGTTGTCGGCTCACTAATATTTATGTGGCAAATTTCGAAGCCACTTATCATCGTGTTCGTGATAACCGTCCCGATTTCGGTCATCATGACACAGTATCGCTCGAAAAAAGTTCGTCCGCTGTTCCATAAGCGCTCATCTGAGCTTGGAGAGCTCAACGGCTATGCAGAGGAAATGCTTTCTGGTGGCAGGACAATTTCAGCATATGGCATGGAGAAGGAAATCTCATCACGCTTCGGCAACAGAAACAAGCAAGCTATGGACGCAGACTACACGGCAGAATACTATGGTGCACTCTTGGGACCGTCAGTCGGACTTGTCAACAACCTGTCTTTGTCGCTCATAATGATTCTCGGCGGTATAATGTACATGTTTTCAAGTTCAGGAGCTGTAAAGGAAGCCTCGCTTTTCTTCATAACTCTCGGCGGTGTTGCAAAGTTTGTTCAGTATTCAAGAAAGTTTGCGGGACCTATAAACGAATTCGCACAGATAATGAATGAGTTTCAGTCGGCATTCTCGGCGGCTGAACGTGTATTCAGAATTATTGATGAAAGTCCCGAACCGGCAGATTCTCCCGATGCTTTGCCTCTAAATGAAGTCGAGGGTGATGTGGAACTGAAAGACATCACATTCAGCTATACAAAGGGCAGAACAATCCTTAAGAATATCGACATCTCAGCCGAGCAGGGAAAGACTATCGCAATAGTAGGACCAACCGGAGCAGGCAAGACAACTATAATCAATCTTCTGATGCGTTTCTACGAGCCTGACAGCGGCGAAATCACCGTCGATGGAACCGAGATTCACGACCTCAAACGAAGTGATTTAAGACGAGCCTACACGATGGTCTTGCAGGACACCTGGCTCTTCGGCGGAACCATCTACGAAAATATCGCCTATGGTAAAGAAGACGCAACCATGGAGGAAGTCAGGGAAGCCGCAAGGGCTGCAAAGATGGAGTCGTATATTGAGAGACTCCCGAATGGTTATGACACAATCATTTCCGACGACGGCGTAAACATATCGAAAGGTCAGCGCCAGCTTATAACGATTGCAAGAGCTATGCTCATGAATGAGAAAACCCACATGCTAATCTTAGATGAAGCCACATCAAACGTCGACTCCCGTACTGAGATTCTCATTCAGGAAGCCATGAAAAAGCTTATGAACGGCAAGACATCGTTCGTAATCGCACATAGACTCTCGACAATCCGGAATGCTGACATGATCCTTGTGCTACAGCATGGCGAAATCACAGAATGTGGAACTCACGACGAGCTTATGCAAAGCGGCGGCTTCTATGCGACTCTTTATAACTCGCAGTTTGTCTGATTATCTCTTGCAAACTCTCCCGAAATCGTGTATAATACCTGATAGCGATTAATCAGGAGGGAATACAATTGAAAATCAAAGCGGTGGTATTCGACGTCGGAAGAACACTGATGGAATACATAGATATGCCGAACACCTGGCTTGACTACTACGGACCGGCGCTTCATCATGTCAGGGAGGTTCTGGACCTTCCAATAAGTGATGAAGAGCTTGAAAAGTCGATAGAAATCTATCGTTCATACAGCCCGCAAATCAAGCCTCGTGAAAAGGATTTCACGCCGGAGGAGATTTTCTCGGACGTGACGAAAGACTGGAACTGCGAGTTTAATCTTTCTGACGTAATAAGAGAATTCTTTGCGCACATGAATCTTAAACCATATATCTATCCGGACTCTGTGCCAATACTGAAAAAGCTTCGTGAGGATGGTTATATCGTCTGTACTCTGACTGACGTCGCAACCGGTATGCCGGACGAGCTTCACAAGAGTTATTTTGCGGAACTACTGCCGTATTTCGATATGTACGTCTCGTCAATCACCTGCGGCTATCGCAAGTCGTCTCCAAAAGGGCTTGAAATAATCGCAGAGCATTATGATCTGTCGCCTTACGAGATGGTTATGATAGGCGACGAGCCAAAGGATATCCTGACAGCCAAGCGATTTGGTTGCCATTCTGTTCTTATTGACAGAGCAGGCGAGAAGCCGGATTACGGACAGGAATATTCGGTGTCAGATCTGAACGAGTTTTACGGGCTTTTGAAGGAATAACTCAAATAAAACTTTTTCAAAACGGTTGACAATCGGGAGAAAAGCGAATATAATTGTCTTTGGTTAAAGGCGTTGAAGGGAATGACTGCGAAAGCCGCAACTAAGAGAGCGAACGGTCGGTGCGAGTTCGTGTGCGGATGCAGGTGCTCCCCCTGAGCTTTGCGGAAAACCGCAACGGTTGGCACCGTTACAGCCGTATGAGATTATGCGAGAGTTTCTCGCATAATAAAATTGGGTGGTACAGCGATTGCCTCGCCCCATGTTCTGTGGGTCGGGGCATATTTATTTGCCTATAAAAAGAATCTGAAAGGAAGATGTTTATGAAATGGATGGGGCTCAATGAGCTTCGGGAGAGCTATCTTAAATTCTTTGAGTCGAAGGGATGTCTTCGCCATAAGAGCTACTCTCTGGTGCCCCAGAACGACAAGAGCGTTCTTCTCATAATTGCAGGTATGGCTCCCCTGAAGCCGTATTTCACCGGTCAGGAGGTTCCTCCAAGAACCAGAATGACAACATGCCAGAAGTGCATCAGAACCAACGACATCGAAAATGTCGGCAAGACAGCACGCCATGGTACCTTCTTTGAAATGCTCGGTAACTTCTCCTTCGGCGACTATTTCAAGGAAGAAGCCATCACCTGGGCATGGGAGTATGTCACCCAAGTTCTCGAAATTCCCGAGGACAAACTTTATGTCACCGTCTATGAAGACGACGACGAAGCCGAGAAAATCTGGCATGAAAAAGCCGGAGTTCCGATGGACAGAATCTATCGCATGGGTAAGGAAGACAACTTCTGGGAAGCAGGGGTCGACGGACCTTGCGGTCCTTGCTCGGAAATCTACTTTGACCGTGGACCGGAATACGGTTGCGGCAAACCGGATTGCCACGTCGGCTGTGATTGCGACAGATACATGGAATTCTGGAACCTCGTATTTACTCAGTATGAGCGCCACGAGGACGGAACCTACACTCCGTTAGCTCAGAAGAACATAGACACCGGTATGGGTCTAGAAAGACTTGCGGCTCTTATGCAGGGCGTTGACTCAATTTTCGATGTAGACACCATCAAGGCTGTAAGAGACCAGATTTGTGAAATTGCTGGCTGTGAGTACGGCGTAGACCATAAGAAAGACGTTTCAATAAGAGTCATCACCGACCATATAAGAGCTGTCACATTTATGGCTTCCGACGGAATCCTTCCTTCAAATGAAGGCAGAGGTTACGTAATGCGCAGACTCTTAAGACGTGCTGTAAGACATGGAAAGCTTTTAGGCATCAATGGTCTGTTCCTTAAAGATCTTGTCAAGACCGTTGTCGACTCCTCAAAGTCTGAGTATAATGAGCTCGAAGACAAGTACGACTACATTGAAAAGCTCCTCACAAACGAAGAAAAGAACTTCAATGCCACTATCGACAGAGGTCTTGGAATCCTTAACGGCTACATCGATGAGCTTGAAGCAAATGGCAAGACAGTTCTCGACGGCAAAAAGTGCTTCACTCTTTCCGATACTTACGGCTTCCCAATTGATTTGACAAGAGAAATCCTTGAAGAAAAGGGTCTTGAATGTGACGAGGAAGGCTATGAAGAAGCCCTTAAGCACCAGAAAGAAACCGCAAGAGCCGCTAGAGGCGACTCAAAGTACATGGGCGCTGATGAAACTATTTTCCATAAGATGCCGAAAGAATACTCAACCGAATTCGTCGGCTATGAGACATTGAGCGATCACTCAACTATCGACTATATCGCAAATGACGAGGAGCTCCTCGAATATGCCGGAATCGGCGACGAGGTCTATATCGTCTCAAAAGTATCTCCGTTCTACGCTGAAAGCGGCGGACAGGTAGGAGACAGGGGAGTAATCACCACCAAAACAGGCAAGTGCGAAGTTTTAGACACAACAAAGGCTGTCGGTGGAAAGATTGCCCACAAGGTAAGAGTCGTTGAAGGTGCAATCGAGGTTGGAGAAGAAGCTCAGTTCGAGGTCGATGCAAATTACCGTATGGCTGTAAGAAGAAATCACTCCTGCGCGCATCTCTTGCAGGCGGCTTTGAGAAAAGTTCTCGGAGACCACGTCCATCAGGCAGGACAGCTTGTCGACAGCGAAAGACTCAGATTCGACTTCTCCCACTTCTCAGCAATGACGAAGGAAGAAATCGCCGAAGTTGAGAAGCTTGTCAACACATGGATTCTTTCAAGTATGGATGTCACAACCGAAGTAATGCCGATTGCTGAAGCCCAGAAGCTCGGCGCAATGGCTCTCTTTGGAGAAAAGTATGGCGAAACCGTCAGAGTTGTAAAGATGGGAACTGATGATAATACCGCATCCCTCGAATTCTGCGGAGGAACTCACCTTGACAACACTTCTCAGGCTGGACTCTTCAAGATTGTGAGCGAATCTTCTGTTGCCGCAGGTGTAAGAAGAATCGAAGCTGTAACCGGTTGGGGAGTACTGGACCTCATGTCCAAGGAAACCTCCCAGATTAACGAAGCGGCGGCATCTCTGAAGCTCAGCAATTCATCGGATCTCGTTATGAAATGCAAGGGCATCTCCGAGGAAGTCCACACTCTTGAAAAGGAGAACGAAAAGCTCCATGCTGCTATGGCAGAGATAAGAGCTGAAAGTGTTCTCACAAGTTGTGAGGAACTGAACGGATTGAATATCTATCACGCCAAGTTTGACGGCTTGAAGCCTGACGACATAAGACTCATTGCCGAAACGGTAAGGGACAAGTCGGCAAATAACGTCTGTGTTATCGCTTGCATAAATGGAAGCACCGGCAATCTGGCTGTTTCCTGCGGCAAGGAAGCTATTGCCAAGGGCGTAGTTGCCGGAAAGCTTGCTGGAAAGGTTGCTTCTCTCACCGGCGGCAAGGGTGGAGGACGTCCTGACTCTGCAATGGCAGGAGTAGGCGATACCACTAAGATTGATGTTGCTTTGTCACAGGTCGCAGAAGTTGTATCTGAATTCATAAAATGATAGAAAGGATAGTGTGAAATGTCAGATTGTTTGTTTTGCAAAATCATAGGCGGCGATGTTCCATCAACGAAGGTCTTTGAAAACGAATACGTTTATGCCTTCAAGGACATATCGCCGGTAGCTCCTGTTCATGTTCTCTTCGTCCCGAAGGAGCATATCTCCGGGGTAAGTGCAATCACTCCCGAAAACAGCGCAGTTGTCGCAAAAATTTACGAGGCTATTGCCGACTACGCTCATTCAATAGGGCTTGATGAAAGCGGCTACAGAGTTGTTTCAAATTGTGGCGAGTCTGCTGGTCAGACGGTCATGCATCTGCATTTCCATCTATTGGGCGGTGCAAAATTAGGAGGAATGGTCTGAGGCTAACCTCACAGACCTTATATTGAGAAATTTTTTCGAGAAAGGAAAATGTATCATGGAAACCAAGACCTATACACTTAACGTCGCCGGACTGACGAGAGAGTTGCCTCTGTGCGAGGTAAACGAGCATCTTGACATCGCCGCATTTATAATGTTTTCGGATGTTGAGCTGACTGTTGCCTGCGCAAAGGAGTTAGTCAAGAAGATTCCCGAGTGCGATGTCATTATCACCGCAGAGTCGAAGGGAATTCCGCTTGCCTACGAAATGGCTCGTGAAATCGGTGACAGTGTAACCTACATTGTCGCAAGAAAGATGGCAAAGCTCTACATGCGTAATCCCATTTCTGTAGACGTCAAGTCCATTACTACTGCATCTTCGCAGAAGCTCTGGCTCGACCAGAACGAAGCAGACTTCATGAAGGGCAAAAGAGTCCTTATTGTCGATGATGTTATCTCTACTGGTGAATCCCTTGAAGCTGTCCACAAGCTCGTAGAGTATGCCGGAGGAAATATTGTCGGTCAGTGCGCAGTTCTTGCTGAAGGCGATGCCGCCGAGAGAAAGGATATATTCTTCCTCGAAAAGCTTCCGTTGTTCCCTAAGTGATTTTTACAGTCCGGAAGACTCCGATATTGTCGGAGTCTTCCGGACAAGATAAAATCTTCAAAGAAAAATCTCAAAAAAATTTGCAAAAAGGGCTTGCATTTTTCGTGACACCCTGCTATAATATAAAAGCTGTGCGAAACGCTGTCAATAATCGGTGGGATATAGCCAAGAGGTAAGGCAGCGGACTTTGACTCCGTCATTCCGGTGGTTCGAATCCACCTATCCCAGCCAAAGTCTCTCATAGTTTTGTTTTGCGGCTTCGCCAAGTGGTAAGGCACTGGACTCTGACTCCAGCATTCCCTAGGTTCGAATCCTAGAGCCGCAGCCAATTTACCGCAGATGTAAAAGTCTGCGGTATTTCTTTATTTGGAGGTTATTATGGAATTAGTAGAACGTGAGCCGAGCGACTCTACTGAAACCATTTCGGGTATTCAGTATGGTACTTTCGAGAAATTAACAATCTACTCTGATGTCTGCAACCGCAATAAGAAATTTAACGTCCTTCTGCCTGCAGGATACTCGGAGGACAAAGAGTATCCCGTTCTATATGCACTTCATGGCTACTGGGGCAATGAGGATTCGCTTCTTGACGCAGGTGACGCTTCGCTCAAGCTACAGCAAATAATCGGAAGTGCTATAGCAGACGGAGAAGCAGAAGAGATGATTGTAGTTTTCCCGAACATCTACGCCAGTGATTCTCAGGATACCTGTGACGGACTGAATGCAAAGAATAATGCATTCTACGATAACTTTATCAACATGCTGGTGGATGAGATAATGCCCTACATTGAGGAGAACTACTCCATCAAAACCGGTCGTGATTACACCGCAATAACCGGCTTCTCAATGGGCGGCAGGGAATCGCTTTACATAGGCTTCACTCGCCCTGACCTATTCGGCTATGTCGGAGCAATATGTCCTGCACCCGGGCTAACAGATGATCTGATTGATGCAGAGGATATGATATTTGAGGATGAGTCGCCTTACCTGCTTCTAATCAGCGCTGGTTCCGATGACACGGTCGTTTACTCGACTCCTGAGACTTATCACAATATCCTGGAAGAAAACGGAGTTACGCATTTGTGGAATTATGCTAAGGACGGGTATCACGGTGGCAATGTCATAAGACCTCATATTTACAACTTCGTCAGAGCGATATTTAAAACATAGGTAAAATCAGAAACAGGCAGGTTCAACAGCTTGCCTGTTTTTTGTTGCTGTAGAATTTGTCTACTGACCTCTCTACTGCCTAAATTCAAGAAGTAGAGCAGAGTTATATGAGTTGTGGATTGATTTATTCACGAGGTTTTGGTAAAATTAGCTGTAGACGAACTGCAAAAAATATGCTATAATACATGGTAGTATTTTTCTGCAGGGAGTGAGAAGATTGAATTGTGAGCCGAAGGAAGTTCGTTACTACGAAGAGTATACCGATGATTTTGTTGACAGCGGCAAATCGGAAGGCGTTATTCCGAAAAGCTATAAATGGTATCACACAAATAAGATATACCGTTTCTTTTCGTGGATAGCTTACTCTCTGGCTTTCATTTTCGGCTTCTTACATTCAAGACTTGCTCTCCATACAAAAGTTGTGGGCAGGGAAGCTTTCAAAAAGTGCAAGGGCACCGGATTCGTTCTCTACGGCAATCACACCCAGACTCTTGGAGATGTTTTTTCTCCCACGCAGTATGTCTTCCCGAAAAGAATCTTCTCTGTTGCAGGCGTCGATAATCTTGAGCTTCCGGTGATCGGGAAGATAATCCCCATAATCGGCGGAATTGTGGTTCCAGATTCTATGGAGCATATGAAGCTGTTTCTGGATGCAATCAAGAGGCATCTCGAAGACGGACGGGTTATTGTAGTTTATCCAGAGGCGCACCTCTGGCAGAACTGCACATTTGTAAGACCTTTCCCGATAACGTCCTTCAGATTTCCTGTGATGTTCGACGCTCCGGCTTACTGTATGACTACAACATACCAGATGCGCAGATTTGGCAGAAAGCCTAAAACTACAGTCTACATCGACGGACCGTTTTATCCGGATAAAAATCTGAAATCCAAAGAGGCTCAGCGCAAGCTTTGCGACGAGATTCACGAGACAATGGTCGAAAGAAGCAAAAACAGCACCTACGAATACATCAGATATGTGAAGAAAGGGTCAGAATGAACGTACTTTACTGCGGTGACGGGAATATAGAGCGAGGCTTGATAATCTCCGTCATGTCTCTTCTCAGAAATATTCATGATGAACTTCACGTATGGGTCCTGACAGCGGAAATGGACTTTCAGGGAAAGCATATTTCGCCGGTCAAGGATGATGTCATATCTGCTCTTGAAAAGTACATGAAGGGCTATAATGACTCTGACAGTATCACGCTTATAGATGTTTCCGAGCATTTCAAGAATGAAGTTCCCACCGTCAATATGGGCACCCGCTTCACACCGTTCTGTATGCTAAGGCTTTTCTCTGATGAGGTTTCTGAGATCCCCGACAAGATTATGTATCTTGACAATGATGTCGTTTGTCGTCTAGACCCGGGCGAGTTTTATAATCAGGATATGACCGATTACGAGGTTGCAGGAGTTCTTGACTACTACGGCGGATGGTTCTTCAGAAAAAATCCCTTCAAGCGAGATTACCTCAATTCCGGCGTTCTCCTTATGAATATGTCAAAGATAAAGGAAACCGGTCTTTTCAGGAATTGCCGCAAGCGTTGCTGTGAAAAAGAGATGTTCATGCCCGACCAGTCGGCTATAAACAAGCTTGCCATCTCGAAGAAAATCTGCCCTCGCAGATTCAACGAGCAAAGAAAGCTCAAATCCGACACCGTTATGCAACACTTCACAACCAGCTTCCGCTTCTTCCCGTACATAAGAACAGTTACCGTAAAGCCGTGGGATATCCCGAGGCTTCACGAAGTTTTAAAGCTACATGAATACGATGATTTGCTCTCTGAGTATACAGTATTCTATGGGTCAATCGTTAAAAACAGACAATGAAAGGAACATCAGTATGTCAATAATCCCAATATTCTTTACAGTCGATGAAGGTTATGCACCTTATCTCGACTGTGCAATCCGATCAATGGTTGATAACGCATCCAAAGATAACGAGTACATTATTCACGTGCTCCATCAGGATTTGACCGATGAGTCTATTGAAAAGATAAAGACCGGTGTAAGACCGCCGTTTTCGATTGAATTCACCAAAATGGAAGATGAATTCCATGGTATCGTTGCAAGAGAAGAGAACAAACTGAGATGCGACTACTTCACACTTACCATCTACTTCAGAATTTTCATCGCAGATATGTTCCCACAGTATGACAAGGGCATATACATTGACAGCGACATAATCGTCCCGGGCGACATTTCTGAGCTATATAATACCGACCTTGAAGGCAATATAATCGGTGCTTGCTGTGACCGTTCGATTCAGGGTGTTCCTGATTTGGTTTACTATACGGAAAACGCAGTCGGAGCTCAGTCAGATGACTACATAAATTCTGGTATACTTCTGATGGATTTAAAGACGATGCGGGAAAAAGATTTCAGCGGTCATTTCCTAAGCCTCATGAATGAGTATCACTTTGACACCGTCGCACCTGACCAGGACTACATAAACGCTATGTGCAACGGCAATATCAAATATCTTTCCGATGATTGGGACACCATGCCTCCTCAGGGCGGTGATGTCAAGCTTAATCCCAATCCTAAGCTGATACATTTTAATCTTTTCCAAAAGCCTTGGTGCTATGACAACATACCCTATGAAGAATATTTCTGGAAATACGCAGAAATGTCGCCGTTTAAGAACGATATCCTTGAGTTTAAGGCAAATTATGACGAATCCAAGCAAAAGGCTGATAGCGATACACTCATGAAGCTTATTTCCAAGGCATCTGTTCTGGATAAAAACGAGGTAACATTCAAGAAAATGTATGATAACGGAGTAAAGATTCGTATATGATTATAGGAAGCCACAAGGACGAAGTAATTAAGAATATCGAAGAGAAGGTAGCAGAGCAGGACTTCAACAGCAAGGTTGAGGTCGACGATGCCTCGCTTTCCCGTGACGAAAAGAATGCGCTTGTCGATGAGTTTATTGCCAATAGCAAGACTCTGAAGAAACGTGTAGACACTCTCTGCGCAAGAGCAATCACTGATTCTGTTTCCAGAATGGTAAACCGAAAGACTCGGGTTGAAGGTGCAAAGAATATCATCGGAATCACCGGTGGAGCGATTGTTACAAGCAACCACTTCAATCCTCTTGACTCGACGATAGTCCGTACTGCAATGCGCAGGACCGGTCACAAGCACATGTGTATTGTCAGTCAGGAAACCAACCTTGCAATGGGTGGCTTACTCGGCTACATCATGAAAAATGCTGACACGATCCCTCTCCCAAGTCAGAAAGAGCGTCGTTCCGAATTCTTTGCTGAAAAAATCAGGCAGGAGCTTAAAAAGAATTCGGTTATTCTTATCTACCCCGAACAGGAAATGTGGTTTAACTATCGCAAGCCTCGTCCTCCCAAGCGCGGCGCCTACTATTACGCCGCCGAAAACAATGTTCCGATTATCTCGTGCTTTGTTGAAATCCGCGACACTGACGAGATGGATAATGATGAATTCTATAAAACAGAGTATGTCATCCGCATCTTAAAGCCCATATATCCCGACCCGAATAAATCTTCCCGTGAAAACAGCTTTATCATGATGGAGACCGACTATCAGCAGAAGATTGAGGCATATGAGAAAGCTTATTCAAAGAAGCTTGTCTATGACTTTGAGGATTCGGATATCGCCGGCTGGATAGGTCGCGATGCTTCCATGGCTAAATCAACGGCTTTGGCACCCATGTCTGTCGTCGAAGAGCACAAACGCAAGAGCGCCGAAAGAAGAGTAAGGCGTAGCGAAAGACGTGAGTGTAAGAAAGTCAAGCGCAAAACGAGAATTTCGAGAATATTCCGCAAAAGAAGATAGACTAAAGAGGACACCGGTATAAAGTGTCCTCTTTTTGTTATAGCTCCCGCCTCATATATACGTTTCCATTAATATCCTTCCATATGATTGTGCTGTCTTCTATGACAATATAGCTGTGTGGGCTGTCTTCCTTCGGTATAGAAACTGAACCGGGATTGACGTAGATATAACCGTCATAGTTCTGACACTTCGGCACATGCGTATGTCCACATAAGAGGATAGTGCCTTTTGTAATCGGCGGAGGATTGGTCTCGCCATCATTGTGCCCATGTGTGAGGTAAAATTCACGTCCTTCAAAATAGACAAGTGCGCTGTCTGAGAGGATAGGGAAGTGCAGCATCATCTGGTCTACTTCCGAATCACAGTTCCCTCTGATTGCAAGTATGCTATCCTTGATTTCGTTCAGCATTTCTGCAACCTCAGCCGGATTGTAGTCTTTTGGAAGAGCATTTCTCGGACCGTGGTACAATATGTCGCCCAGGAGTATAAGCTTTTCGGGCTTTTCCAACCTGAATCTCTCAATCAGCTCCCTGCAATAGTAAGCAGAGCCGTGAATATCCGATGCAATCATCAATTTCATATAAAGTCACCTCATTGTAGCAATCGCAAAAATTAAAAAAGTTTTCAACCGGTATTGATAAAAGCGTGTGAATAAAACAAATTGTCTGAAAAAGTCGACTAGTCTTATTGACTGAAATTCATATTGGTATTATAATATGTGCTTGGAAATCAGTCAATAGCTTTTTACGTTTTTTAACGTCCGGAGGAAAAAGATGAACAGAGATTTAACCACATCCGACCCTACGAAGGTGCTACTGAAATTCTGTATACCGCTATTCGGAAGCATCATATTTCAGCAGCTCTACAATATAGCCGACAGTCTTGTTGCCGGAAAGTTTATCGGCAACGACGCTCTTGCCGCAGTAGGCAACAGTTACGAGATTACACTTATATTCATAGCATTCGCATTTGGATGCAATATCGGTTGCTCGGTAATTTCGGCACAGCTTTTCGGCGCTAAGAAGTATAAGGAACTAAAAACAGCCGTATACTCAGCGCTTATCGTAAGCGCAGTTCTATGCGCAGTCCTAATGATTATCGGACTGATATTCTGTGGAACTCTTTTAAGACTCATCAACACTCCAGACGATGTATTCGCTGACTCCAAGCTCTATCTCGACATCTACATATGCGGTCTCCCGTTCATGTTCTTCTATAATATCGCCACCGGCATCTTCTCAGCTCTCGGCGATTCAAAAACTCCGTTCTTCTTCCTGATGTGTTCATCTGTTGCAAATATCGGCGTAGATATTCTTTTTGTTGCTGTTTTCGATATGGGCGTAGCAGGCGTCGTGTTGGCAACCCTCATTTGTCAGGGAATCAGCTGTATTCTGGCGGTTGCAGTAGTCTTCCTGAGGTTCTCAAAAATCAAAACAGAAGGCAAGGTTCAGGTATTCTCCTGGGATTGCGTCAAACAGTTTGCAGTGGTTGCAATCCCAAGCATCCTTCAGCAGAGCTTCATATCCGTTGGAAACATTATAATCCAGAGTGTTATAAACAGCTTTGGAACAGCCGCAATGGCTGGTTACTCAGCCGCTGTTAAGCTCAATAACATGGTTGTTACATCTCTTACGACTCTCGGCAACGGCATTTCAAGTTTCACAGCTCAGAATTTAGGCGCAAAGAAATATTCGAGAATCAACCTCGGCTGGAAGGCGGGTCTCAAGATTGTTTTTGTTCTCTGCATTCCGATTGTTCTTGTCTACTGGATTTTCTCAAGCGGAATTCTCTATCTGTTCCTTGAAAGCCCGACAGGGGAGTCTGTAGATGTCGGCGTTTCGTTCTTACGAATCATCTCGCCGTTCTATTTTGTTGTTGCCGCAAAGCTCGTAACTGACGGCGTTCTCAGAGGTGCAGGACTTATGAAGAAGTTCATGGCGGCGACATTCACAGACCTGATTATAAGAGTAGTACTTGCGCTTGTACTTTCACAGACATCACTCGGTATAACCGGAATCTGGTGTGCTTGGCCCGTCGGATGGTGCATTTCAACTGTAATGTCCATCGCATTCTTCAAGACGACAAAGTGGGGAACTAAGGATTCCATAGAGACTGAAAATGCAGAAATCGAAGGCTGAAAAAATAAATGTAAAAAAAGACTTGACTTTTGCCCCAACTACCGCTATAATAGTATAGTCGCTTGCTGAGATAGGCAAGAAACCACAGTCACCTGGAGAAATACCCAAGTGGTGAAGGGGCTCCCCTGCTAAGGGAGTAGGTCGGGTTACCGGCGCGAGGGTTCAAATCCCTCTTTCTCCGCCAAGATTTAAGCACCTGAAATCAGGTGCTTTTTTCGTGCCATAGCTATAAAAATCCGAGGCATCTCTGCCTCGGAAATTTTTATGCTTGGATTAGTCAAGCTCCTTCTTGCCGGTATACAGTTCGTAGTACCTGCCTTTGAGCTTCAGGAGATCGTCGTGGTTTCCGCGTTCGATAATCTCGCCGTTTTCAAGAACCATGATAGCTTCCGCATTTCTTACAGTTGAAAGCCTGTGGGCGATAACGAAGGTCGTTCTGCCCTTCATGAGTCTGTCAAGACCGTGCTCGATGTGGCGCTCGGTCCTTGTATCAACAGAGGACGTTGCCTCATCCAAAACGAGTATCGGAGCCTTCGAGAGAGCCGCTCTTGCGATGTTCAGAAGCTGTCTTTGACCTTGCGAGAGATTAGCTCCGTCGCTTTCGAGAACAGTATTGTAGCCGTCTTCAAGCCTCATTATGAATGAGTGAGCACTTGCAGTCTTAGCCGCGGCGATAACTTCGTCGTCGGTCGCATCAAGTCTGCCATAGCGGATATTCTCCATAACAGTTCCGGTGAACAGGTGAGTGTCCTGCAAAACCATAGCTATATTCTTTCTTAGGTATTCGCGGTTGTACTCCTTGACCTCATGACCATCAATCAGGATTTCACCTTCGTTGATGTCATAGAAGCGGTTAAGAAGGTTCGTTACTGTAGTCTTGCCGGCACCGGTTGAACCTACAAACGCAATCTTCTGTCCCTGATGAGCCCAGAGGCTGATGTGCTTAAGGACTATCTTGTCGGGAACATAACCGAATGTAACATCCTTGAGGACAACCTCGCCCTGAATAGGAGTTGTAAGAGCATTTTCGCAATCCGCAACTTCCGGTTCGGAATCCATGACCTCAAAGACTCTTTCAGCTCCCGCAAGAGCCGCAAAGATGGTAGACATCTGCTGGGACATCTGGTTTATCGGACGTGAGAACTCTTTAGAGTAGTTCGAGAATACCGTCAGAGCACCTGTTGAAAGGTTGCCAGTTAGCATCAGTATTCCTCCGACGCCTATTGTTACGCCATAAGCAATCTGAGAAGTGTTGCCCATGATAGGACCCATTACAGAGCCCCAGAACTGCGCTCTGAACTGCTTGTCGCGCATGTCGTCATTTAGCTGGCTGAATTCTTCGACCGCAGTTTCCTCGTGGTTGAATACCTTTACAACCTTCTGACCGGTGATAGTTTCTTCAACATAGCCGTTGACAGCTCCCAGAGCCGCCTGCTGACCATTGTAATATTTAGATGAACGCTTTGCAATCGCCGAACCGCCAAAAGCGAATATCGGAATAAATACAATCGTGACAATCGTCAGAATCCAGTTTGTCGTTATCATGAAGATAAATGTACCTACAAGAGTGATGACACTGGATATAAGCGACGTGAGAGTATTGTTTATCATGGTATCGATGTTATCGATATCGTTTGTAAACCTCGACATTATTTCGCCAGTCGGATGAGAATCGAAGTATCTTACGGGAAGCTTCTGAAGCTTCTCAAACAAGTCGTTTCTTATCTTCTCAATCGCATTATGCGAAATTGTTACCATGATTCTGGACTGCAGATAGTTCGTGACAATACCCACGAGATAGATACAGAGAAGAACCAATACAACTCTTACTATGTATTCCATTATCTCGCAGTCACCTGTGATGTTTTTCAGGATGTTGTCAGCAAACTTCTCCATCGTACTCATTTCCTGCTCAACACCTGTTACAGCAACAGTCAGCTTGTTTATAATCGGTGCCAACAGATATGAGCAGAAGAGGGAAGTGACCGTAGTTATGAGCATACAAAGAAGTACCAGAACCAGTCTGAACTTGTACTGACCAATGTATTCAACCAGTCTTTTGATTACCTTGCCGGTATCCTTAGGTCTTCCACCGTCTCCACGTCCGCCTCTTGGACCGCGTCCAGGACCTCCGCCGGGTCCGCCTTTCTGGTCGGCGGCTTTCTTGTTATACTGCTTTTGAAGCGCTGTTAAGTCTCTTGCCATACTCACACCGCCTTCTTTTCAGAGTCATTCTGGGAGTAGTAAATCTCCTGATATGCCTCGTTATTTTCGAGAAGCTCGTCATGCATTCCGATTCCAGAAATCCTGCCTTCATTCATGACGATTATCATGTCAGCGTCCTTGACGGAGCTGATTCTCTGAGCAATGATTATCTTTGTGGCGTCTTTGAGTTCATTTCTGAACGCAAGCCTTATCTGAGCTTCAGTTGCGGTATCGACAGCACTCGTCGAGTCGTCAAGAATCAGAACCTTCGGATTTTTAAGAAGAGCACGTGCTATGCAAAGTCTCTGCTTCTGCCCGCCTGAGACGTTCGTTCCGCCCTGGTCAATAGCCGTCTGGTATCCGTCCTTGAAGGAGGATACAAACTTGTCAGCCTGAGCACTCTGTGCGGCAGTTCTTATCTGTTCCTCAGTTGCATTCTCGTTGCCCCAGCGAAGGTTCTCTTCAATGGTTCCGGAGAACAGGGTGTTGTTCTGTAGCACCATTCCGATTCCTTCACGGAGATTGTATAGAGAATAATCCTTGACATTGACTCCGTCAACAAGAACCTCGCCCTCGTCGGTGTCGTACAGTCTCGCAATCATAGAAACAAGAGTCGTCTTGCCGCAACCGGTCGAACCGACAATTCCAACAGTAGAATGAGCGGGAATCTTGAGGTTAATATCTGTGAGAACACTGTCCTCAGAATTCTTATAATAACGGAAGGTGACATTCTTAAACTCAATTTCACCGTTCTGAACAGTGAGTTCCTTGTGGGCGGCATTTTCATCAGATATGTCTGGCTCTTCATCGAGAACCTGTGAGATTCTTCTAGCGCTGACGAGTGCTCTCGAAGAGGTCATAAGAAGCATAGAGACCATCATAAGAGATGAAAGAATCTGAGCCGCATATATGATGAATGCAGTCAGGTCTCCGACCTCCATGCCGTTATCAAGAACTATCTGTCCGCCAAAGTAGATTATGCAAATTGTTGTGACGTTCATGATAAGTGTCATGACAGGACCTATGAAAATCATAATCTTCATGGCACTTAAAGAAGCTGACTTATAATCGCCGTTTGCATTGCCGAATTTGTCAATTTCCTTTTCTTCTCTTACAAAGCTCTTGACTACCCTTACGTTTGTTACGTTTTCACGTACAGTTGCGTTCAAGCCATCGAGTTTCTTCTGAACAGTCTGGAACCTTGAGAAGCCTTTGAAGATAATAAGACCGACACTGCATAGCAGTACGGGAATTGCTACAGCGAAAACTGCTGAGAGGGAAGGACTAATGCTTATAGCCATAATCAGTGCCATAATCATCATTCCAGGTGCACGGAACGCCATTCTCAGAAGCTGATTAACAAAGTTCTGCATCTGAGTAATATCGTTTGTGAGTCTTGTGACAAGCGAGCTTGTGGAGAATCGGTCGATATTTGCAAAAGAGAAGGTCTGCACCTTCTCAAATACATCCTGCCTCAAATCGCAGGCAAAATTGACCGATGCCTTGGCTCCGAAATAGGAGCCACCGGCACCGCCCGCCATCATTACGATAGCACAAAAAACTATTCCGAGCATAACAAGTATACAGGTTGAGAGAGTCAGCGTCCCGGCATTCTGCTGATTGATAATAATTGCCATCAGCCTGGGGATTATGACCTCGCCGAAAACTTCAACGAGCATACAAATAGGAGTGATGATGAAAAGTGGCAGATATGGTTTGATATATTTATACCAGCGTTTCACCCTTTAGCTCCTTTCAATTTTCAGCATTAGCGTAAGCCTTGAGATTCTCGATGAGTCTCTTCATGTAACCACTGAAATTGGCGATTTCTTCATCAGTGAAGCCCTCAAAAGCAGTCTCATCAATAACAGCGAGGAAATCGTTGGTCTTCTTGACAATGTTCTTGCCCTTGGAAGTGATTGCAATGTTGTTGACTCTTGAGTCGTCGGAAGAAGGAGTTCTTTCGATGTAGCCCTGAGTCTCGAGCTTCTTAAGAGTAACTGTTACTGCAGCAGGAGAAATCTCCATTTTCTCAGCCAAATCCTTCTGGCAGAGTCTCGAATCGCGGCTTGCCTCGATGAGCATAGAGTGCTGGCTTCCTCTTAAGCCGAGGGTATCAACATACTTGTCAATCTGCTGCCTGCGAAGACGGTCAAATCTTGCAAACTGGTTGATGCACTTTTCGTATTGTTCTTTTCTGGTGTTTGCCATTAATAACACTATCCTTTCAATGAAGTTTTGATAAAAACTATTTAACACTAGAATTTTAGCATAGCCCCGTAAAATTGTCAAGCATTTAGTGTGAAAATGTGAAGAAAATTAATGCGTAATATTTTCATTGAATCACCTTATCTGAAATATGAAATTTTACAAAACTCCATTTCGGGCAAAAAAAGTGGTTGTAATTATCGCGAAAATATGATACACTAATTGTATGTGAATGGGCGGCATCGAGCCGTGCCTAATTTGAGGTGTTTATATGATAAGGACGCGTACTGAAATAAAAAACTTCAAGATATGGATGATATGCCTGACGCTGTTTTTGTGGGCACTTCTAATTGCGGCTCCGTTTCTGGGGCTGCTTGATGATTCGCTTTTATACAGCATATTCCCGTTTTTGAATTTTGGGCTTGTAATTGAAGGGACAATTGCTGGAAACGAGCTTCCTCAGTTCGTCAAAGACAATTTCAGCTTTGGACTGAGTCTTGCATGTGTGATGCTTGCGATAGCTCTGATTGTCATGGTAGTGTATTTTGCTGTCAAGTGCATACTGGCTTCCCAGCGTTCAAAGGCAAGGAAAGTGCTGAGAAAGACCGGATATTCTGCCGAATATTTCGCGCTTCTGGAAAGGAAGAAAAATCACTTCAAGGGAAGCTATCTCGAAGCAGTCAACGACCTGTGCCTTGCAAAGGAATATGGCGATGGCAGACGTTATGATGCGGCGCTTGATATTCTCAGAAATGTGGATATCGACAAGTTCAAAATCAATGATGCTTCGCATTACTATTCTTTATATGCATACATATTTATTCTGACAGGCAATCTTGAGAATGCTGGCTTTGCAATCGATCTGGGAGTTCCTTTTTCAGAAAAAGCCAATGATAAATCCGAGATGGAATTTGTAAGTGCACTTCTTTTGTATGCTCAGAAGGATTATGAAGGAGCGGAAAATGCTTTCATGCCTCTTCTCAAATCACGCAACAATGAAGTAAAAGTCTGGGCTGGCATGTACCTGGGACTTATCTATCTGCGTAAGCATGAGAACGAAAATGCAAGAAAAACTGTCGTTGCTCTCAGTAAACTCAAGAAAACTCCTCGTCAGAGTGAGGATATCTTGAAGCTTCTCAAGAAGATTGAAACAGCGTATGCTCTTGAAGAAGAGGAACGTCAGGAAGAGCTTGCAGCAGGTGAAGCTCTCCCGGAAGAATAAGTATCATATTTGCCGACTTGTCCTCATAGTATGGACATGGAGGCGGTAGAAATGAGCAGGGACATAAAGGAAACCGTACTTATAGTCGCGTTGGTGCTTGGAATTGCTGTTGGAGTACTTATTGGAATCAATCTTTCCGAAAGCGATATCTCGAATCTAATTGAGACGAGCTTTCTTACGTACAGAGAAAATATGGTTGAGTCATTTCTTACTTTCTTTGTAAGCTCGGCGATGCTGGTTATCATAGTGTTTCTTATGGGATTCTCAGCTGTGTTTCAACCGTTGGAAGTAATGCTGGTTTCGCTAAAAGGTCTTGGACTCGGACTTATCGCAAGTTGTGTATATGCTTGCGATGACGTTTTGCCAAAGCTTCTTGTGTTTCTGCCGTTTTCGGTAATTTCTTCTGGCATTCTCATTTTGCAGGCAAGAGATGCTGTCTCAATGTCGATGGGTTACTTTTCAATTTCGATAACAACTGAAAATCGCCTCGGAATGGCAAACGAATTCAGAGAGTACATTTTCAGGTTTTTCATATACCTTCTCTCCTGTGCTGTAGTCTGCGCACTTGGCTGTCTTACGTTAAGCGTGATGAATGCGCACGGACTGTTTTAGCGAACCGAAAGGATGTTTAAATCATGGGTCTTTTTTCAAAATACGAGGAACCCGGCAAGGGTGTTCCCAAAAATCCCGATCAGAAGCTCCCGTTTTTCAGGCTTTTTGAGCTCTATTTCGGGCATTTCTCAAAGCTGATACTTTTAAATTTCATCTACATCATCTGCTTTTTGCCTATGTTTGCAGGAATAATCGTAATGCAGTTCTTTATCAGCGAGGATTCTAATCTTTATTATCTTGCATTCTATCTCATTGTAATACTATGCGGAATAATCATAGGTCCTGCGACGTGTGCGATGGCAAAGCTCTGCAGAAATATGTCAATAGAAAAGCCGACTTTTCTGTGGCATGACTTCTGGGGAGCTTTCAAGGTGAACTTCAAGCAGGGCGCAATCATGGGCATCATAGATATGCTGTTTATTTCAGCTGTCTCGGTTTCCTTCCCAATGTATTACAATATGGCTGAAAGCAATAATACCTTTTATATCCCGTTTGCCGTCTGCCTCATCTGCTCGGTTATCTTCCTGATGATGCATTTCTACATCTACTTCCTGATAGTGACTACCGATTTGGGGCTCTGGAAGATACTCAAGAACTCGTTCCTTCTGACAGCAATCGACATCAAGAGTTCTGTTATCAATCTTGTCGTTACCGCGATTGTTCTTATATGCGTCGTTATTTTCTTCCCGTACACAGCGATTCTGATTATCATACTCCCTACGTTTATGGCTTTCCTGTATGCTTTCAACTGCTATCCGGTCATCAGAAAGTATGTCATCCAGCCATACTATGATGAAAGAGGAGAGCGCAATCCTGAACTTGACTATGTTGATGAAGACGGCGAAACTGTATTTGTCGACGCTCCCGAGCTTGAAGAAGCACCGCCGAAGGAAAAATCCGGCAGAATTTTCCCGAAGAGAGAAACAAGTAACAGCTCCACGCCCAGGTCATCCGGTTCAGGCAAAAAGAAGAAAACCATCAGATAAAATATGTATGCCGCCTTTGTATCATAACAATGGCGGCATTTTTTTGCGGGTTAACTAAGAGAACATACACCCGAGCCCTTCAAGCATCGAGCTCACATTTCTGACAGCCTTCATTGCATTCGACTTTACCATTCTCTTGTTCGATTTAGTGGCATTTGTGACAGCATAGACTGCCGCACCTGTCACCACACCCACAGCTATTCCTTTGCAGAGTGAAGGAATATTCATGTTCATTATAATCTCTCCTTTTCGGCTTGGTAATTGTAGTTTGCACTGTTTTCAAAAAAATACTCATAAAAGATTGTTTTGCGAAGGCAAAAGTGATATAATCGTAAAAGTTCAGAATGAAATTGAAGGGGATATAAAAATGAACGAACAACACAGAGTAGCGGCAATTCACGACCTTTCCGGTATCGGCAGATGCTCGCTTTCAGTTATACTTCCTACATTGTCAATCATGGGAATTCAGGTCTGTGCTGTCCCGACAGCTCTCATGAGCTCCCACACAAGTGGTTTCGGAGATGTCGTCATGGAAGACATGACCGCATATATTCCTCAGGCTCTGAAGCATTACCAGACAGCCGGAGTCAGCTTTGACTGCATATATTCAGGATTTTTAGCCTCAGGTGGACAGGTAGATTGCTGTCTTGATTTCTTCAAGGCGTATCCTGACGCCCTGAAAGTTGTGGACCCTGTAATGGGCGACCAGGGGAAGAGGTATAGAACTTATACCGACGAGCTTTGCCACCGAATGGCTGAGCTTGTTTCTGTAGCAGACGTCATAACTCCAAACCTCACTGAGGCTTCAATACTTCTTGGAATACCATACCCTGTTTCTCGCCTCACAATAAGCGAAATCAGAAGTATGCTCGTCCGCCTTTCCGGAAAAGGTCCCGACACAGTCGTTATAACCAGCGTCCCGATGATGGACGGCAGTGCTTGCAATGTCGGCTATGACCGAAAGAATAACTCTTTCTGGAGAGTTCCATACGAAATCATTCTGAAGCATTATCCCGGAACTGGTGATTTATTTGCAAGCGTCCTCACCGGCGGTCTCATTTCTGGAGACAGCCTTCCGATTGCCATGTGCAGGGCAACATCATTCCTGGAGTATGCCATCAAGACCACTTACGGCTATGGCACCAACCCCAGAGAAGGCGTTATGCTTGAAAAATGCCTGCCTGAGCTCATCAACAGAACCAGCTTTACCGACTATTCGGCACTTTAAGGAGGTATTATGAACCTGAATATTGTTCTTGTCGAGCCTCAGATTCCGCAGAATACCGGCAATATTTCAAGAACCTGCGCTGTAACAGGCGCTAGGCTCCATCTTGTAAAACCACTTGGCTTTGAAGTGGATGATAAGCACTTAAAGCGTGCGGGTCTCGACTATTGGGACAAGCTTGACATAACCTACTACGATAATCTTGACGACTTCCTTGAGAAGACTCAGGGTGGCAAGTACTATTACTTCACCACCAAAGGCAGACATGTTCACAGCGACGTCAGCTATGAGGACAACTGCTACATTCTTTTCGGCAGGGAAGATAAGGGGCTTCCGGAAGAGCTTCTGCACGATAACCCTGACACCTGTGTCCGGATTCCCATGCGTCCCACACTTCGGAGCCTGAATCTCTCAAATAGCGTTGCCATCGCAACCTATGAAATCCTCCGCCAGTGGGATTATCCTGACCTGACGAGGGAAGGAAAGCTGACGAGATTTTCCTGGTAATAACTGTCCAAAAGCCTGAGATATCAGGCTTTTTTATTTTGCTCAATTGTTATTGACAAAAACCGTGAAATATGATAGACTTTAATCAAGAAAAGGAGGAATAATCATGAACAAGTACATCTTCAGTCTAGCACTAGAGGGGACTCGTCGCAGGAAAAGTCAGACGATTCTTGTCGTCGCAATACTGGCTGTTTCAATTGCATTTGTAGTCATGATGATAAGCAGTACAGACAGTATAACCGAGACAAACAAGGACTATCGCTACTCTGTTTATGGCTCATGGTATGGAGCAATTGGCAACGGCATGGATGGTGACGAGGTGTTCCTGACAAGCCAGGAATGGCTCGATTCGCTCGGCGTAAGCACAAGCTGTGGCACTATCTCTACTTCCTATTATACTTCTGCCTTCGGCACGATAGATGAGAACCTGTCAGACATGGGAATAACCCTTATCGACGGGCGTTTGCCGCAGGAATACAATGAAATAGCTGTTGAGGAATCACTTATCAGTGCCTTGGGTCTGGAATGTGAAGTAGGGGACACGGTAACCCTCAATATCTCTTATATGAATTCAGACGGCGGGGCTGTCAGCGTAAGAAGAAACTTCACTCTCTGTGGAATTATCTCCGACTACACTCAACTCTGGGCTGTTTCCGATTATACAACTCTTGTCGGAGCAGTAGTTACAGAAGACACTCTTGAAGCTGTAGTGAGTGAGGCTAAAGCCAAAGGCGCGACAAACTCATATGGCACATCCTACTTCTTCACGGTTATTGACGGCTACGAGGAAGAGATGCAAATGGATGTCAATAATTATCTCCGTGAATCACGACCCGAGGGACTACTTTCAAGCCTCAAGTCGGTTGCAGTCAACACTCGTGCTTATGGCTCCAATGAAACGGATTCTGACTACAATATAACCTATATCGCAATGATCTTTGTTATCAGTCTTATAGCTGTTATAGTTATATATGTTTTGCAAATGCAGACTGAGATAAGGAAGATAGTGCATTTAAGAAGCCTCGGCTCAACAAAAGGACAACTTGCTCTACTCATAACCTATGAATCCCTTATAACCTGCATTCCTGCAATGATTATAGGAACGATAGTGGGCGCAATCGGCACATGGCTTCTTCTCAGGCTGTCTGTTTTCGGCGGCTCAGTTGCTGTTACCGTTTCGATTCCGTGGGGAATACTCTTATCGGCTATAGTTCTCTGGATTCTGGGAGTATTGGTAATCAGAATGGTGACTTTCATGGTCGCCCTTGCAACTCCTCTGACCGGAAGAATGGGCATGACAACGAAAAAGAAGAAGTTCTATGTCAGGCTCCAGAGAATTCTTATTTCCACAATGTCGATAGTTTTATGTGCCTCAGTCATCTTTACTGTCTTAAATTCGCTCTCGCCTTTGTACGGTTACAAGTACTGGAGCAATATGTATGACTATTCACTGAGCAGGTGGACATATTTAGCCAACGTAAACGCAGGCGATCAGGAGGAGCTTTATAATACCAACTCCCTTGAAGTCATTACCGATGAAAATATCGAGGCTATTCTTTCTGTTCCCGGAATCAATAACGCAAGAGGCTACACCCAAATGGAAATCAACGTCCTCGTTGACAGTGAAGCTAAGGACGCTTATATCTATGTCATAGATTCAACCAAGGACTGGTCAGGCGTATTCGATTTATCAGGAATTGATACAGAAGCCTTTGAAAACGGCGACGGAATTCTTCTTGCATTCACATCAAAGGATTATAATCCCGGATTCAGTAAAGGTGACACCATAACTCTCTGCCCTGATACATTCTTAGGCGCAATCGAAGCCTTCGTCGATGGTGAGGTCATGGATATAGACATTGTGGATTCCGTGTCATACTCCTACATAGGCAGTACAGGAAGCGATTTTGCAGTTGTCTGCTCACGTGCATACTTCCAGAAGATCTTAAGTGCCATGCCCGACAACATCAAGTGGTACGGAGGGACAAGCAATTCAGGCTTCTATAATTATTCCAAGGTCGGATTTACCGACTTGTTCGTCTATGCGGACAGGAATATTGCCGATTCTGCAACCGACAAAACTCTCACGTCAACAATCAGCAATCTGAATATTAATATCAACTCAAATCAACGCACGGTCAACAAAACCTATGCTCAGGATAATTTCCAGTCGGTAATACTCCTCTTTGTCAGTGGCGGCTGTATTGCAGTTGTTGTCCTCATAATCCTATTCAGTACAATCCGTCTCGAAACCCAGCGTGAGAAAAAGAGATACGGTATCCTGCAGGCAATCGGTATGTCCCATAAGCAGAGAAATCTCGAACTTATGCGAACAGCGTTTATAAGAGCCACAGTTGCAGTTGTACTGGGCTGGGGAGCATATTTCATAACGGTTATATTCGGAAATCTTAACTCTCTCAAAGAAGAGAGCGCAACAGTTTTAAGCTTTCTTTCGGATTACATGTCTGAACTCACAACCCGATATATCTCAGATGTGACCATGATAGTGATGACTGTAGTAGTATTCGCAGTTATTCTAGCAATCTGCTACATATCAAAACTTGTTCTCAACAAATATACGCTGATGGAAATGTTAAGAGAAGACAGATAGGAGGAAAATTTATGTTCAAAACAATTTTCGGTCTTGCCTTTGAAGGCATAAAACGCAGGCGGAGACAGTCGCTTCTTATATTCTTTGTCCTGCTCGTGTCGTTCACTTTTGCGATAATACTCCTTAGCTATTCAAGCAGTATATCCTCGACCAATTCTCAGCTTCGTCTTGACACTTACGGCTCGTGGTATGGAGCGATAACGGATGGTGTCGAGAGCGATTTTGAGTATCTTGAAAGCGAAGATTTTGTTGACGATGTCGGCGTAAGTGTCAACTATGGCTCGGCTTCAATAATCGTCAAGGATGCGCAGAATGGCGATATAGAGCGCGGTTCACTCGGCGGCATCGGAACTGTTGACGAATCACTTATAGACATGGGAATTTATCTTGATAACGGAAGTCTACCGAAGAATTCTGGCGAAATAGCGATAGAATCGGCAACACTTACGGAAATCGGTTACGGTGTCGGTGGGACAATCACTTTGCAGTTTGAATTCAGCAGCGAAGCAGGCGAAACTGCAACAGTCGAGAGAACATTTAAGATTTGCGGAGCTATCAGCGAATATACCGGTCTTTGGAATATTGACTGTGCACTCAACACTGCATTTGTTTCCGAAGAAGCTATGGCTGACATAATCGCTGAGGCGACTGATGCTCTCGGCGATATTAATAGCCCAGGTGCGGAGACAACCTGCTTCTTCACTGCAAGCTCTGGTATGGAAGATGGTATTGAAGATGAAGTCAACAGCTATCTATATGAAAGCCGCACTGGCTCAACTATCAGAACATGCACCATAAATTCCGTTCTGGAAATGGAGAGCGAAATGTCCGAGACCGACATGGTCTATCTCGTACTGATTTTAGCAATAACTATCCTGGCAGTCGTCATGATTTACATGCTTCAGATGCAATCTGAAGTCAGAAGAATAGTCCGCTTCCGCAGCATCGGCGGCTCCAAAGGTCAGCTTCGACTACTTATCCTCATAGAAACGCTTATGCTCGCAGTTCCGGCAGTCATATTGGGAATACTTTTGGGATTTTCAGGTGTCAAGCTCCTTCTCAGCGTCAGCGTATATTCCGGCTCGGTTGACATAGCTGTCAGCATTCCCTGGAACTATCTTCTGATGGCGCTCGCACTCTGGCTTGTAAGCATACTTATTGTATGCATAATTACTTTCCAGGTCGCACTCGCAACGCCTTTAACCGGCAGAATGGGAATGCAGAGAGATAAGACAAAGCTTGTTGGTGGCTTCAGAAGAGCACTTATCCTGCTCATGGCGACACTCATGTGTGTATCTGCGGTATTCACAACAGTCAACCTTGCTGAGCCGTCAGGCGAGTATAACTATTGGGCATCCCGATGGTCTTATTACATCAGTGAAAGCGACGGAACCAATGTCCGCAGTGATTATTCAATTCCGGATTTGTCCCTCTATGAAGACCAGTTTTTGTCGCTTGAGGGTGTCACCGATTTTGTCGGCTTCAATGACTTCTACGCATTGGTCTCAACCTCTGATAATGCTGGAACAGATTCTGCCGTTGTTATCACTATGGATTGGGATGACATCAAGAATTATGTCGATACCTCGGGCATAGACAGAGAAGCTTACGAAAGCGGAGAAAGCGTAATTGTGCAGATTGCAAGCGACAGACTTGATGGTTCTGAATTTAATGTCTCTGTAGCAAGTGAACTTACAACATTTGAAACTACCAGATATGTTGATCCTATTTCGACTGTTCCAGAAGAAAATTCTGATTTGACAATATCTATAGACTATAGTCATTTCAGCGACTATGGAGACTCCTTGACAGTCTCAGCTATTCTCGGTCCTACTCTCGATGAAACTAGTCTTCTGAGCTCAGGCTTGGTGAGTGTTGACGTTAATGTCGGCTCTTTACAGATGGTTGAGAGCGACGAGCTCCTTGTATCACTTCTTGAATATGACCGTTCCGGAAGATATTCGCTTGAGAATTACAGTTACTATGTAATTTGTGCCCTACCAGTGCTTCAGAATATCGTCGACCAGATTCCGGAAGGTACTCAGTGGTGGATTGAGAACGAGAGATTCCTTCGTGGACAACAGGAGGTCGGATATAATCAAGGGTTCCTCTTCACAAATATGAATGCAGAAGAGCTCGGAGTTGATACAGGTGTAACAAAGCTCCTTTCGCAAATCGTATACACTTACACCACTGATTATAAAACGGAGCAGAGCCAATATTTCAAGCTCTATAATTTCCGTGAAATCAACTACGCCAACGCTCAGGTCTATCAGCAATCTATCATCATGATTGTTGTGAGCGGCGTGTGCATAGCTATCGTTGTTCTTCTGATTCTTGTGAGCACATTGCGACTTGAGACTGACAGTGAGAAGCGGCGCTACGGAATCCTACAAGCTATCGGCATGTCGAAGCGGCAACGAAATATTGAGCTTGCACGGCATGCGATTGTCAGAAGCGCTATTGCTATTGCGGTGGCGGTTGTGAGCTATCTATGCTATTATCTCGCGATGAATATCTCGGTTATCGCCTCTGGTACAAGTCTGGCTGCAGTGCTCGGCACAATGTTCACGACGCTGGCGGGGTATGGATTGACTGTGCCAGTATTGCTTGCGATTCTCGCAGTTGCGTTCCTTGCTACGTTCATAATTTGCTTTGGCTCAAAACTAACAATTAATAAATACACCATTATGGAAATGTTGAGAGAGGACAGGTAAGTTCTTGTATAAACACAAAAGCCGGCTAAGTCCGGCTTTTTTATGTTACAAAAATCTAAAAAAGTAGTGTATAGTCTATTGACATCTGAGTCTGGACATGGTATACTTATAACTACAAATATAGAATAGTGAACCTGAAACGGAGAATACTTATGTTAAAAACCATCTTTTCATTAGCCTCGCAGGGAATAGTAAGAAAAAAGTATCAGACTATTCTCATAGTCGCAATCCTGACAATCTCGTTCGCTTTTGCTGTCATGATGATAAGCTACACGAGCAGTATAGCGGCTACTAATGTTGAATATCGCTCGGAGGTTTATGGAACTTGGTATGGACTGATTCCTATAGGCTATGATAGCGATGTTGAATTTTTGGAGAGCACAAACGGTGTTGACGAAGTCGGCACTACAGTGTCCTATGGCACTGTCAGGACAAGCAATTCAAGCTACAGCATAGGAATTATTGATGAGAACTTCGTTTCTATGGGACCGCAGCTTCTGGAAGGTCGGCTTCCGGAAGAAAGCGGAGAGATAGCCATGGAGGCGAACCTTCTCTCAGCTCTTGGCTATGACTACACACTGGGACAAAAAATAACCATTTATCCCTACTTTGGTTACGAAACAGAAGACGGCACGGATTACGTTGGAGTATCGAGAACATACACTCTAACCGGAATCATAAACAGCTACACCAGCATCTGGGGCTTATACAATAAAATCGATTTAAACAGTGCTGTAATCACTCCGGAAGACGCAGAATCACTTTTAGCCGAAGCAGCAGATGAGGCAGAAACAGAAGTGAACAGTCCTGTTACGTCATACTTCTTTACTGTCTTGTCAGATGCGGACTCAGACACCATAAAAACTACTGTCAATGCTTATCTGAAATCCACCAGGAGCGTGATGAGTGAGCAGAGTATAACCCTGAACTCTTCAGTGTCTGCAACCGAAACGGAGGCAGACTACAACACAGTCTATGTAGTGCTGATATTCGTTGTCGCCATAATTGCTGTTGTCGTGATATACATACTTCAGATTCAGTCGGAGGTAAGGCGAATTGTCCGTCTCAGAAGTCTCGGCGGAACCAAAGGACAGATAAGGTTCTTGATTGCAATCGAAACTTTAATGCTGACAATTCCGTCACTGATTCTAGGCACACTTTTCGGAGCATTCGGAATCTGGCTTCTTTTGACACTCAGTGTCTTTTCCGGCTCAGTAAGTGTTATAGTGAGCATACCAATTAAAGTTCTTCTTATAGTTGCTCTTGCCTGGATCCTAGGTATCTTTGTAGTCCGGTTCATAACCATCCAGGTTGCTCTTTCGACGCCATTGACGGGCACGATGGGAATGCAAGTAAGAAAGAAGCGGTTTTATACGAGATTCCAGAAAGTTCTTATTCTTCTGATGGCGACAGCTTTCTGTGGAACGGTTATATTCACAACCTCCATTCTTCAGAGACCCATCTTAGGCTACTCATTGTTCTCCGAGAATTATGACTATCTGATCAGCCGGAGACTTTCCTTTATGTCAACAGACAGACCACCGGACATCACCCAAGACAACATAATAGATATTTCTTCCGTCCCGGGAATCGAATCGGTCATTGCTTTTTCAACCTACGATGTAGATTTGAGCATTGACGACACTGACCTTGGAAATGCTACCTTGCTTATAATCGATTCTTCTCAGGATTGGTCGGAGTTCTTTGACATGTCTGGAGTAGACCTTGAAGCGTTTGAGAACGGCGAACAGGTTCTGGTTGTCAGGACAGACAACTATGATCTCTATGTAAATGGGGAGTTATACTCTGATGAGTCATCCTCTGCACCTGAGACCGGAGACTTGGTATCGCTTTCCGTTATGACAGACGTATACTCAAAAGACGAAGAGGGCAACAACATTATCGAGTCTGTAAAAGCCGCAACTGTCAACACTGAAATCTCTGATGTAACATCTTCAAAGTCTGCTATTATCGAAATTCTCGGCGTTTCGATTTACGATTCATATTTCATTGTTTGCTCCCGTGCTGTTGTGCAAAACCTCGTTGATTTGCTTCCGGAAAATGTGACGTGGAACTCTACATCATACGGTTCAGGCGATTACATGGCAGGCGACACAGTCGGTTTCAACACGCTCTTTGCATATGCCGACGAAACCGCAGGGTATATCTCAACCGACAAGACTCTTTCAACGCTTATATCAACTTCAAAGCTTACACTTGTGGATAACGAAAGAGAGTATAACTCTTCCCACGTACAAAGCTATCTTCAACAAATCATCATGTATGCAGTAAGTGGCGGATGCATAGCAATTGTTGTTCTTATCATCCTTTCAAGCACAATAAAGCTTGAAACCCAGCGCGAAAAGAAGCGATATGGCATCCTGCAGGCTCTTGGAATGTCGAGGCGGCAGAGAAATATGAGACTGATGGGAACTGCATTTGTGCGTTCAGTCATGTCAGTTGCCCTTGGTTGGGGAGCATACAGGCTATATGCATTTGTCCGGAACATTGGAAGAGTTACAAGCGAAAGCACGGTAGTAGTTTCCGTGCAATCTTCAGGTGTAAATCCGGTTATGATGACTGTCCTGCTGTTTATAGTTGTGTTCCTGATATGTTACATCTCAAAGCTCGGGCTGAATAAATATGCCCTCATGGAAATGCTCCGTGAAGACAGATAGGAGAAATAATATGTTCAAGACAATTTTTGGACTCGCATTTGAGGGCATTCGCAGAAAGAAGTCGCAGACACTGCTGATTGCGGTGGTTCTGATTATTTCGCTTGCATTTGCAGTTATGACGATAAGCTACTCCGAGAGCATCGTTGCGACCAATTCAAACTATCGCTTCTCGTCCTATGGCAGTTGGTACGGAGGCTTTGCGAATGCAGACAGCGATGATATAGCATATCTTGAATCGACCGACTGGCTCGAAAGCTATGGCTTGACCACCTGCTACGGAACGGTCGGGAGCTCCGGCATCGGCACTATCGACGATAATTTCGTAAGCTTTGGAGTTTCGATGAACTCCGGGCATCTTCCCAAAAAATCAGGAGAGATCGCTATGGAAGCGGACGTGCTGAGCTCGCTCGGGTATGGCTACAACTTGGGGCAGGATATCACTCTGACTATTACTCTTCACGCAGGTGACGAGCAAGTTTTAGTATCGCGGACATATACCCTTTGCGGAGTTATTTCCGAATACACCGACGTCTGGTCGAGTGGCAGTGCCACCACCTTAAACAGCGCTATCATCACTGAAGAGGACGCCGAGGATATCTACGAAACGGCATTGAAATTGGCTTCGGCTCAAGGCCTGGAGCTTGACTCTCCCGTCACCTCCTGCTATTTTGCCATCAATACCGAGGGCACCGGCATCAAGAGTGAAATGACTTCCTACCTTTACTCTGTTTCAAAGGGTACCCTTACTGTAAACTCCGCATACGTCAGTAACGCCTCCGATGCGTCAATCAATATGATTTACGTCGTGATGATTTTCGCTGTTTCGCTGTTAGCGGTCGTTATCGTTTATATACTCCAGATGCAGTCTGAGATAAGAAAAATCGTGCGCCTTCGTAGCCTAGGCTCAACCAAGGGACAGGCTTTGGGACTTGTGATGCTCGAAACTCTTATCATTTCGGTGCCTTCTCTTATAGTAGGAACTCTTGTCGGAACAGCCGGACTCTGGGCACTACTTCGGTTCAGCGTCTACGCCGGCTCGGTTGACGTAATTGTGAGCATTCCTATGGGAGTTCTTGCCGAAATGTTTGTCATGTGGATCGTTGGGATCCTTATGGTCAGACTTCTCACCGTTCAGGTGGCACTCTTCACTCCTCTGACCGGAAGAATGGGGATGCAGGTTAGGAAAGCGCGGAACTCCCGGAGGCTTCAGAAAACTGCGATTATAGTTCTGTCTGCTGTTTTCTGCACTGTAGTTAGCACTTCCGACCGTTGTTGCATATCAGCTGAGGGTTGCCAACCCTTCGTATCTTATTGACAACTTTCGTGGTGAAATCACCGACGAAGAGCTTGATGAGATTGCTGAAATTCCCGGAATCACTGGAGCCTGGGGCTATACTCGCGTTTCCGCAGACGTTTCCTTCGGTGATGTAACTGCGGAGGGTGTCACCTTCTATGTGGTGGATGAGACCGACGGCTGGGACGGAGCCTTCAATTTCTCAAAGATTGACCTCGAAGCCTTCCATAACGGCGATTGCATTATGATCATAATCCCGAGCACAGACACGACTTCCGTTGTTCCTGTTTCGGGAGAAAGCCTCACCGTTTCGCTGTCCGGCACAGATATCATCACAACCACAATTGGAACGGTCGATAATTTCAAGTTGCTTAACGGCAGTGGATATAACTATTGCTTTTGGTTCAACACCTACGATATCGTCTGCTCAAAGGCTTTCCTGCAGAAAATGATTGATGCGCTTCCGGAAACCGGTAAGATAGCTTACAATGCGGATAGCTTCACAAGCGGCGACACAGCAGTCTTCATGCACGCTTATGCCTTCGCGGATTCAAACGCCACATATCTTTCAACCGACTCTGCGGTTTCGAGATACGTGTTCTATAAAGGATGGGGCATGTCCAACTGGCGTGAGCGATATGCGACTCAGCTCCAGTCGTTCAGCCAGACCTTGATTCTCCTGTTCGTCGCCGGTGCGGCAATCGGGGTTGTGACTCTCATCATTCTTTCAAGCACAATCCGCCTTGAAACCGAGCGTGAAAAGAAACGCTACGGAATCCTGCAAGCCATCGGAATGTCAAAGCGGCAGAGAAATCTGAGGGTTGCAGGCACAGCTCTATTTCGTTCGCTTGCCGCTCTCGCAATCGGTTGGGGAGTGTTCATACTCAGGCTTATAGTCAGCTACTGGAGCTCTATAAAAGCCGGTGCAACAGCATGGAGTGTCATTGAGAGCTATATGGACAATATAATCCTGCTCTCGTCTCCTGCCACAATAGTCTTCGTAAATCTCGCCGCATTTGCTGTGGTGTTCATGATATGCTATGCGTCGAAGCTCGGGCTGAATAAATATACCCTTATGGAAATGCTCCGTGAGGACAGATAGGAGAAATAATATGTTCAAAACAATTTCCGAACTCGCTTTCAAAGGTCTCAGACGCCGCAGGAATCAGACTTTTCTTATCCTTGCTGTCCTGACTATTTCGTTTGTTTTTGCGTTTATAGTCTTAGGCTACAGCTACAGCATCGCTGCGACCAATGAACAGTATAGAACAACTACATACGGCTCATGGTACGGCATGATTGCTGACTCCACCGAAAAGGATATCTCGTATATCGAGAGTGCTGAGTGGCTCGAAGAATCCGGAACTATTACTACATACGCCACTGTTAATAGCTCCGGTATCGGCACTGTCAGCGATTCTATGACTGACTTAGGAATATCGATGAACAGCGGGCGGCTTCCCGAAAGCGAAGATGAGATTGCGATGGAGGCAGACCTTCTCTCGGCTCTCGGCTACGATTACGAGCTGGGACAGGAGATCGAAATCACCGTAATATTCGATACCGGAATAAACGGAAAATCTGTGTATGTCAAAAAGTCATATACCCTCTGCGGAGTTATCACGGAATATTCAAGCATATGGTCGGTGCTGGGAGATACCACACTCAACAGTGCAATTATCACCGAAGATGCCGCCAAGGCACTTGTTTCGGAAGCCAACGAGACCGCCATTGTCAGCGGCTCCGTTTCAACCTGTTTCTACTCGGTTAAATCCGGCTATGAAGATGAAGCTACCTCCGATTCCTACTTGCGTTCAAGAAGAGCGGTTACCAACTATACAATCAGCGTAACCAACGAAGAAGCAAATCTCAATATTCTATATGTTGCCATCATATTTTTAGTTTCTCTTCTTGCAGTTGTGGTTATTTATATTCTCAATATGCCGAAAGAGGTTCAGAGAACGGTTCGTATGCGGAGCATAGGTGCTTCAAAACGGCAGATTCTCGCCTTGATTGCTCTTGAATCGCTGATTCTCTGCATACCTGCAATAATTCTTGGGACTGTTTTGGGAGCCGTCGGAATGTGGCTTATTCTCAAGCTTGGTGTTTATTCCGGCTCGGTTGATATTGTCGTCAGCGTTCCAACTAATATCATTCTCTGTGCCGGACTTGTATGGATTATAGGAATCCTTTTGGTCAGAGCGGTTACATACATAACCGTCCTTTCGACACCTTTGACCGGTCGGATGACTATGGGTGCTAAAAGCAAAAGAAAATCTCAGGCACTCCAGCGTGCACTCATAAATGTACTGTCTCTGATACTTTGCTTTGCGATAGTGTTTACTGCGCTCAATGTCATATATCCCGCTTACACATACGACAGTGTATCGTCGACATGGTCATATATGATTGCCAATACATATGCAACCCCTAAGGTAACTGATGAAACTATAGACCTCATCCTGTCGGTTCCGGGAATAACAGACGTACAGAGCGACTCGAAAGAGGACATCACCGATATTACTTTCGGGACGACTGAAATTGATAATGTCAAGCTTGTCGTGATTGACGACCCAAGCGACTGGCACAACGAAAACACATATGGCTATAACTTCGACTTCTCCAATCTTGATTACGAAGCCTTCATGAGCGGCGACGCTGTCCTGTTTTCAGTCGTATCGGATAGCAACCTTGAAACTCCCGAAATCGGTGAATCTGTCACCATTGGCTTTGATATGTATTCATGCTACGCTTCATCCCGTGAAGGTCAATATATACTGGATGACGTCGATATTCAGCACTCGGAAATCACGACAACCGTCGGTGGCGTCAGCTTTGAAAAAGTGCAGACCTATGTTTCGGACGCACTTGGTTGCAGCTATTACATAGTCTGCTCGAAGAACTTCATGCAGAAGATGGTTGATATGATTCCAGAGGGCTACTGTCTGACAAATGAAAGCTACTCAACAAGATATATAACCTACGTTTCCGGCGAAGAGGTGGGCTACAGATCTTCATATATCTACGCCAACTCCACAGCAGAGTTTCTTTCCACGGATGCCGTAATTGCGAGCATAGCTTCAAATGCAGGGCTGAGCATGAACAGCTTGCGGGAATACAATTACGCAATAGCCCAGAACTGGCTTCAAAGGCTGATTCTTCTGTCTGTAAGCGGAGGCTGTATAGCTCTTGTAGTTATTCTCATACTTACAAGCACCGTCAGGCTTGAATCGGAACAGGAAAAGAAGAAATTCGGCGTACTCCGAGCTATTGGAATGTCGAAAAATCAGCAAAGACTGAGCTTCTTAAGGCAAGCACTCATCCGTGATGTCTCGGCGGTTGTTATCTCTTGGGCTGGCTATCTTGGCTATTGTGTCTACACAAACAGAAGTGCTCTTTCAGATGGCGGAACAGTCACGGCGATAATTAGAAGTTATTTCAGTAACCTTACAAGGTTCACAGATATATCGATTCTCATTCCGGCTTTGATTGTGGGAATGCTTCTGATAGTCTGCCTTGTGCTGTTTATTCCGAAGCACAAACTCAATAGGTATGTCCTCATGGAAATGCTCCATGAAGACAGATAAAGCTCAATATATTCCGACGACAACCTTATTTTTACACAAAAAGTGGTCTTCGGCGGAATTTTTCTTGGAAAAATTCGGGGTTACCTATTGCTATTTTCGGAGAAATTTTATATAATATCTATGGTCGCTAATTGCGACATTGAATAGTATTATTAAAAGCAAAGGAGATATATTCAATGGCAGGATTAAACAAGGTCAGTATTGACGACATCAGTGTGAAGGGAAAGAAGGTTCTCGTAAGAGTTGACTTCAATGTACCGCTTAAAGACGGCGTTATCACCAACGACAACAGAATCACAGCGGCTCTTCCCACTATCAAGAAGTTAGTTGCGGACGGTGGCAAAGTTGTACTTTGCTCTCACCTCGGCAAGCCGAAGAATGGTCCCGAGGACAAGTTCTCTCTCAAGCCCGCGGCTGAAAGACTTGCAGAACTCATGGAGGGCACAAAGGTCACATTTGCTAAGGATGACGAAGTAGTAGGCGAGAATGCCAAGAAGGCAGTAGCTGAAATGAATGAGGGCGAAATCGTCGTTCTCGAAAACACAAGATTCCGTGGCAACGAAGAAACCAAGAACGGTGAAGGCTTCTCTAAAGAACTCGCAGATCTGGTTGACGACGAAGTATTCGTAATGGATGCTTTCGGCTCTGCTCACAGAGCTCATGCTTCCACTGCAGGTGTCACAAAGTTTGTTAAAGAGACTGCTGTTGGATACCTCATGCAGAAGGAAATCACATATCTCGGCAACGCAGTTGAGAACCCTGTAAGACCTTTCGTTGCTATTCTCGGCGGCGCAAAGGTTGCAGACAAGCTCAATGTTATCTCTAACCTCCTCGAAAAGTGCGATACGCTTATCATCGGCGGCGGCATGGCTTATACCTTCCTTAAAGCTGAAGGCTATGAAATCGGCACTTCTCTCGTAGACGACGAAAAGCTTTCCTACTGCAAGGAGATGCTCGATAAGGCTGAGTCTATGGGTAAGAAGCTTCTTCTCCCGATTGATACCGTTGTTGCAAAGTCCTTCCCTGATCCTATCGACGGCGAGATTGAGACTACTGTCGTAGATTCTCACAATATTCCCGCTGATTGCATGGGTCTTGATATCGGACCGAAGACCGCTGAGCTCTTCGCTAACGAAGTTCACACTGCAAAGACTGTTGTCTGGAACGGACCTATGGGTGTATTCGAGAATCCGACTTTGGCAAAGGGAACACTCTCTGTTGCAAAGGCTCTTGCTGAGACTGACGCTACAACCGTAATCGGCGGTGGCGACTCTGCTGCAGCTGTCATTAACCTCGGTTTTGCCGACAAGATGACCCACATCTCCACCGGTGGCGGAGCTTCTCTTGAATACCTCGAAGGCAAGGTTCTTCCCGGAATCGACGTTATCGCCGACAAGTAATTGAAACCCTTTATGGAGCGGAGCGTCAAGTTCCGCTCCGTCTGTAATACATTTTGAAAGGATTGTTTTCATGAAAAAAGATATTCGCCGTGCGGTTATCGCCGGCAACTGGAAGATGAATAAGACTCGTCCCGAAGCCGAGACTCTTATCACCGATTTGAAGCCTCTCTGTGAAAATGCAGGCTGTGAAGTAGTAATCTGCGTTCCGTTCACAAACCTTGAAACCGCTGTAAGACTTACTGCTGGCACCAATATTAAGGTCGGCGCTCAGAACTGCCACTTTGCAAAGTCTGGTGCATACACTGGTGAAATCAGTGCAGATATGCTCAAGGAAGTCGGAGTAGAGTATGTTGTTCTCGGTCACAGCGAGCGCAGACAGTACTTTGGCGAAACCGATGAGACTGTAAACAAGCGAACCAAAGCAGCTCTCGAAGCTGGACTCAAGCCCATTGTTTGCGTCGGTGAGCTTCTCTGGGAGAGAGAAGCGGGCATCACAGAGGAAGTAATTTCCCGTCAGATTAAGCTTGACTTCGCAGGAATTTCTGCTGATGAGCTTATGAACTGCATCATCGCTTACGAGCCTGTATGGGCAATCGGAACCGGAAAGACCGCAACCGCCGACCAGGCAGAGGAGGTCTGCGCTTTCATCAGAAATGTTCTGGCTGGACTCTATGGCGCAGATGTCGCTGAGAAGATTACTATCCAGTATGGCGGCTCGATGAACGCAGGAAATGCGGTAGAGCTTCTTTCCAAGACCAATGTTGACGGCGGACTTATCGGCGGTGCTTCCCTCAAAGCTCCCGACTTTGCGACAATCATTAACGCCGCAACCAACGGTTGAAAGGAGCATGGCGAATGAAACCTGTTTTACTCATAGTTATGGACGGTGTTGGCTTCTCAAAGACCGGTCTCGGAGATGCCGTAACACTTGCAAATACACCGAACTTAGATAAGCTCCTCAAAGAGCGTCCAAATACCCGACTCAAAGCTCACGGTACCGCTGTCGGACTTCCTTCTGACGACGATATGGGCAATTCCGAGGTCGGTCACAATGCTTTAGGTTGCGGTCAGATTTACTCTCAGGGTGCAAAGCTCGTAAACGAGTCCATCGAATCTGGCAAAATGTTTGAATCTGATACATGGAATGAGCTCGTAGATAACTGCAAGTCCCACCATTCGACTCTACACTTCCTGGGACTTTTGTCTGACGGTAACGTCCACTCAAACATCTCCCATCTGAAGCAGATGATTATCAGGGCAAAAGAGTGCGGAGTAGAGCATGTAAGATGCCACATCCTTCTCGACGGAAGAGATGTTCCCGCTACCTCAGCACTCGTCTATGTCGATGAGCTCGAAACTTTGCTTGCTTCTCTCAATGATTCTACTTTCGACGCCAGGATTGCTTCCGGCGGCGGAAGAATGAAAATTACAATGGACAGATATCAGGCTAACTGGGGCATGGTTGAAGTCGGTTGGAACATCCACGTTCACGGACAGGGAAGACAGTTCTCTTCAGCAAAAGAGGCTATTGAGACTTATAGAAGCGAAATCGACGGCGTAATCGACCAGGATTTGCCCGCATTCGTAATCGCCGAGAATGGCGAGCCGGTCGGAAAAATCAAGGACGGCGACTCTGTCATCCTCTACAACTTCAGAGGCGACCGTGCTCTCGAAATTTCGATGGCATTTGACAATAAGGACTTTACCGCCTTCGACAGGGGAGAGAAGCCGGATGTCGTCTATGCCGGTATGCTCCAGTACGACGGAGATTTGAAGCTTCCTGAGAAGTTCCTTGTTAATCCTCCGGAAATTAAGAATACTCTTTCCGAGCTTCTGGTTGCAAATGGTCTCAGGCAGTATGCCGTTTCCGAAACCCAGAAGTACGGTCACGTAACCTACTTCTGGAACGGCAACAAGTCGAAAAAGTTCTCCGAAGAGCTCGAAACTTTCAAGGAGATTCCTTCCGACAACGTACCCTTCGATGAGCGCCCGTGGATGAAGTCTGCCGAAATCACCGACGACATCATTGCCGCTATGCGCAGTGGAAAGTACGACTTCATTCGTTGCAACTATCCTAACGGCGACATGGTCGGACACACTGGAAACCTCGATGCCACCATCACCGGTGTTGAGTCTGTCGACCTCGGAATTGCAAGAGTTCTGAAGGTTGCAGACGAGCTCGGAGTCATCGTTCTCATCACCGCAGACCACGGCAACGCCGATGAGATGCTCGAAAAGAACAAGAAGGGTCAGATTCAGGTCAGAACCGCACACTCCTTGAACCCTGTTTCGTTCATTATCTATGATAACGACCACGACTGGAGAATCAAGGAAGGCAATTTCGGTCTTGCCAATGTCGCTCCGACAGTAGCAACCTTCTTCGGTCTCACTCCTCCTGATTGCTGGGAAGAGAGCATGATTTAATCTGTACATTCTGAATTTGAGTAAAGCCCGGTGCAAAACCGGGCTTTTTTATTTGTAATGGCTTATGTAAAAAAATGTGGAAATTTCTGTAGAACTATGTTGACATTTATATAAAATTGTGTTACACTTTTACTATCGTTTAACGGATTGTAAAAAAGGAGAAACACAATCATGCTGAAAACTATATTTTCCCTTGCCTTTGAAGGCATAAAACGAAGAAGGCGGCAATCGCTTCTTATCTTCTTCGTCCTGCTCATATCGTTCACTTTTGCAATTATACTCTTAAGTTACACTTCAAGCATCGCCGAAACCAACTCACAGCTCCGTTATGACACCTATGGCAGTTGGTACGGTGCGATTTCTGACGGCATCGACAGTGATCTTGAATATCTTGAAAGTGAAGACTGGGTTGATGAAGTTGGTACAAGCGTCAATTACGGCACGGCTTCGGTTATGGTCGGAGGGATTTCACAAGGCTCGCTCAAGATAGGAACAGCTGACGAAAGCCTTGTCGACATGGGCATCAGGCTTGAAAGCGGGCATATGCCGAGCGGCTCAGATGAAATCGCCATCGAGGCGGCGTCGCTGAACAAGGTCGGCTACGGTGCAACCACCGGATCAAATATAACTATGCAATGGACATTCAAGAATGACAGCAATTCTGTCACTGTTGAAAGAACATTTAATGTTGTCGGCGTTATAAGCGAATATACGGGGCTTTGGGACATCGATGCAACATTGAACACAGCTATTATCTCGGAAGAAGCGATGGCGGACATTCTTGCTGAAGCAGAAAAATCTCTTGGCGAAATCACTAGCCTAAGCACAGAAACAACCTATTTCTTCACTGTCAAATCCGGCATGGAGAGTGGCGTTGAAACGGATGTGAACAAATACCTTTACAATACCCGTGAAGGCTCGGCAATCAGAATCTGCACCATAAATTCAGTTATCAAGATGGAAAGCGAAGCAGCACAGACAAATATGGTTTATCTGGTGCTTATTCTTGCGATAACTATACTTGCAGTTGTCATGATATACATTTTGCAGATGCAGGTAGAAGTCAAGCGAATTGTCAGATTCCGCAGTATCGGCGGCTCAAAATGGCAATTAAGATTTCTTATTCTCTTGGAAACCCTTATGCTTGCGATTCCGGCAATCTTGCTTGGCATACTTTTAGGATTCCTGGGAATCAAACTTTTACTCAGCGTGAGTGTATATTCCGGCTCTGTTGACGTTGCCGTCAGTATTCCATGGAATTATCTTTTGACTGCACTTGCTTTATGGCTCATGGGAATATTAGCCGTCAGAATGATCACTTTCCAAGTGGCACTCTCAACTCCTTTGACTGGCAGAATGGGTATGCAGAGAAGCAAGAACAAAGTCGTTGTCGGTTTCAGAAGAGCTTTAATCATGCTTATGGCAACGCTTCTGTGTATTTCGGCAGTGTTTACGACTGTGAACCTTGCAGAACCGGTGAGCGAGTATAACTATTGGACTTCGCTCTGGTCTTATTACATCAGTGAAATGGACGGAACTTTTTTAAGAAACGAATTCTCTCTTCCTGATTTGTCCGATTATGAAGATGAGTTTCTTTCGCTTGAGGGCGTCACCGATTTTGTTGGGTTCAATGACTTTTACACATATGTAACCACCTCTGATGAAGAGTCCGGCGATTCTGTGGTTGCTATCACTATGGACTGGGATGACCTGCAGAGGTATGTTGACACAACCGGCGTTGACCAGGAAGCCTATGAGAGCGGAGAAAGCGTTATAGTCCAGATTGCTGCTGATAGAATAGACGGCACATACTACGAAATGGAAGCCATCAATGTGAGCACCGGCGAAACAGTAACAATGTATGTGACTGAAAGTGAGGCTGTTTCAGTTGTTCCGGAAGAAAACTCAGATATTACAATCTCAATAGATTACAACCATTTCGACAGTTATCACAGTGCGCACGGCAATACAACTCTTGATGAAAGCATTTTTGAGAGCTCGGGGCTTGTGAGTGTCGATGTAAATATCGGTGCTGTTCAGCTTATTGAGAGCGATGAGACACTTGTTTCGCTACTTCAGTACGACCGCTCCGACAGATACTCGATTGAGAACTACAACTACTACGTAATCTGCGCTCTGCCGGTTCTGCAGGAGATTGTCGACCAGATTCCCGAGGGCACACAATGGTGGATTGAAAACGAAAGATTTTTGCGTGGACAGCAGGAGGTCGGATATAATCAGGGCTTCATCTTCACTAACTTGAACGCAGGAGATCTCGGAGTGGATACTGCAGTGACAAAGCTACTCTCCCAGATAGTGTATAAATCCTCCACTCTTACTGGGGGACCATTTGAAGCTACATATTACAAGCTCTATAACTTCCGTGAGATTAACAATGCCAATGCACAAGTATATCAGCAATCAATGATTATGACCATGATAAGCGGCGTGTGCATAACGATTGTTGTGCTTCTGATACTTGTAAGCACATTGCGACTTGAGACTGACAGCGAAAAACGGCGTTATGGCATCTTGCAGGCAATCGGCATGTCGAAGCGGCAAAGGAATTTTGAGCTTGCACGGCGAGCGGTTGTCAGAAGCATTGTGTCTATTGCTATAGCAATTGGAAGCTATCTTGTGTATTATCTCGTGATGAACATTTCGATTATTGCAGAAGGTTCAAGTCCGATTACGGTGCTCGGGACGATGTTCACAACGCTGGCGGGATATGGTTTGACAATGTCGGTATTAATTTGTATACTGATTATAGTGTTTCTGATCACATTTGCAATCTGCTTCGGCTCGAAGCTGAGTATTAATAAGTATTCCATCATGGAAATGCTTCGTGAGGATAGATAAAAATATGGACAAAATCAAAGTACTATTTATTCAGGAGAAGAAGGTCAAAAAGGGAGCGATAACCATAAGTGACCTGATTGAGAACGAGGTGCCGGACACATATGAGTTTGACCGTGTCAGTGCGAAAGAAGATATTATGGGCAAAGTGGCGGAGCTCCACCCGCAGATTGTCTTTATCTCTAACGGCAAGGCTTATGACATCTTTGAACTGGTACGGAAAATCAAAGAGCTTGGTTCTGAGATTGTGATTCTGGCGATGGTATTCACCGATTTCGGTTCCGAGCGTGAGATGATGGACAGGCTTACCGGCTTGGGAGTTTACAAATGCTATACTTCTCAGCTTTCGGTTGATTCGCTGATTCACGATATGTTTGTCTCCCTTAATATGGAATAAGCGAGGTAGGATATGAAAGAGAAAAGACGAGTACAGTTAGATGATATGATAAGCTCGTTTCGGGAGATATGGAAGTATGATAAAAGGCTATTTCTGATACTACTTGTTACAGTCTTTATCAATGCTTTAAGACCGTTTCCGAATATTATATTGTCGGGACTGATTATAGACAGCATTTCTCAGAAAGAGGCTTATTCACAGATTGTCTTCTATGTTCTTCTGATGTTCGGGTCGATATTTGTCCTCGAAGCTATCAGCATCTACTTAGGAAAAATAAAAGAATATCTCTTCTTGAAGTTTACCAACAAGCTTAATAACGACATCAGCCAGAAGTGCCTGAACATGGATTATGAGCAATTCAACGATACTTCTTTTCAGGACAGCATACAACTCACAAATCAGATTGCTCAGGGCAACAATTACTTTACTAGTATTACAACGGTATTTGATACACTGTCGAATATCATCTCGCTTATAGGTATAGTTGCCATTATGACGATGCTGAACAAGTGGCTGTTTCTTATTGCTGTGGTTCTGATTGGGTTGCAGTCGGTTTTGCAAATCGTAAGGCAAAAGTACAATCTCCAATTTCAGAACGACTCTTCAAGAGAGCAGCGAAGGCTCGGATATGTGTCTCAGATTCCGAAAAACATACCCGCAAAGAAAGACATTGATATGTTTGATCTTCGGAAATATGTTTTCAGTAAGATTGAGCACTTCCAGAAAAATATACTGAGCCTTAACCTGTGCCGAATCAAGAAAGACGGTGTGATAAACTTAGCAACTTTCCTCCTCACCACGATATTCCAGATTTCTGCTTATCTGTTGATTGGAATAGATGCGCTGAAGGGCACAATTTCGGTCGGTGAGTTCACAATGGGCGTAGCGTCGCTTATCAGCTTTATGTCTGCATTCTCTTATGTTGCAACGAATATGCTGAATTTCAACAACAGCCTGAGCTATATCCATATGTATAAATCTTTCCTTACATATGAAAGTAAGTTTGATGATGACAAGGGACTGACACTTGAAGACCTCAACCTTGACGACATCGAAATTGAGTTCAAGAATGTGTCGTTCCGCTATCCGAACAGCACTTCCTATGTCCTGAAAAACATCAACCTGAAGCTCAGCAGTAAAGAAAAGCTCGCAATTGTCGGCTACAACGGAGCAGGAAAAACGACTTTCACGTTACTCCTGACCAGAATGTATGAACCGACAGAGGGTGAGATCCTCCTCAACGGAATCAATATCCAGAAGATAAACTACCGGGATAACCTGAAAATCTTCTCGGCAGTAAATCAGGATTTCTTCCTGTTCCCTTTCACCATTCTTGAAAACGTCGCCGGAAAGAGCGAGGTTACAGATGAGGAAAAAGAAAAGCTCATGGAGCTGTGCCGGAGCGTTGGAATGGAAGAAAGAATTGGGAGGATGTATCGTGGCTTGGACACGCCTATCACCAAGGAACTGTTTGCAGCAGGGATAGACTTGTCAGGCGGAGAAAGGCAGAAGATTGCAATATTGCGCTCGCTCTATAAAGATTCTCCCGTCCTTATCCTCGACGAACCGACAGCCGCACTTGACCCCATTGCCGAATGTGAAATATATCGCAACTTTGCCGACATATCCGACGGCAAGCTCACGGTGTACATCTCCCACAGAATCAACAGCACTCGCTTCTGCGACAAGATTGCCGTGTTCGACCACGGTCAGATAAAGGAGTATGGGACATTTGAAGAACTGATGAATCTGCACGGACTATACTATACTTTCTTCGAGACTCAGGCGGAGATGTATGTCAGAGGAAACGAGTAAGTGAAAATAAAAAATCCGGCTGTCAATCGGCAGTCGGATTAATTATTTCTCCGTAAAGGCAATTATCTTTACAAGATGTAATTTTGACGTCTCTTATTTCTTTCCATAGGGTATCCTGAATCTTCGGTACCCTCACCATAAGATAGTCCTTAGTATGCCCCTGATGGAAATCGCTGTCCTTTTCGTGCTCAAAGAGAATGCTGACTGTCTTGCCTATATGTGCTTCTCGGAAGGCTTCTTCGCCGATTTTTGCGGCATCGGACATTATCTCCGCACGGCGATATCTTTCAGCCTTCGGAACGCTTTCGGACATTTTGGCGGCAACAGTCCCCTCACGCTCGGAGTAAGGGAATACATGAACACCTGCAAAGGCAATTTCCTTTACAAATTCCACAGACTGTTCAAAATCTTCCTCAGTCTCACCCGGAAAACCTACCATCACATCGGTGGTGACGGCACAACCGGGAAAGTATTTTCTGAGTAGCTGTGGCAGCTTCCGATATTCATCAGTATTGTACCGCCTTCTCATGTTCGCAAGCGTCTTGTCGCACCCGGATTGCAGGGAAAGATGGAAGTGTGGGCAAAGCTTTTCTTCCTGCGATAATCGTCTTATTATGTTTTCAGTCAGCATTTCCGGCTCAATCGACCCAAGTCGGATTCTGTCAGCTTCTGACTGACAAGCCACATGAACCGCATCCGCAAGGTCGATTTCTCCCAAGTCTTCACCGTAGCAGGAAAGGTTAATTCCCACTAAAATTAGCTCTCTGTGACCTTGTAAAGCAAGTTCGCTTGCCTCAGTTCTAATCTCCTCAATCGGCTTCGAGCGTGAACGCCCACGAGCATAGGGGATAATGCAGTAAGTGCAGAACCTGTCGCACCCGTCCTGAATCTTGATGATAGCCCTCGTTTTGTCGGCACGTCTTTCAAGACTCATCATTTCCATCTTTTCGCCTTTCTGGTGGGGAAGAATCTCGCAAAGTTGTTCTTTCTTTGTAAGAAAATCTGAAACCCGCTCCGGGATTTTGGTCTTATTCGCCTCGCCGACGATAATGTCTGCTTCACTTATCAGCTCGGTTGCACCGTGCGCCTGAGGATAGCACCCGGCAACCACCGTTATTGCCTCTGGATTCTGCCTTTTTATCCGCCGGAGAAGCTGTCCCAGCTTCACATCCGCCGCCTGTGTAACGGTGCAGGAATTTATAATAACCACATCCGCCGCCATCGGTTCGTCAAGCGTCACAAACCCGTTCCGTTCCATCAGCTCCGCAATGCAGTCAGTCTCATATTGATTCACCTTGCAGCCGAAGGTGTAGTAAGATACGGTCATCAGCTCATCTCCTGATTAAACATTTGAACATTGACAATCATAACTCCAATTTTCCTCCCTGTCAACCTGGCAATCTTCACTTTTTCTCAAAAATCTCCCCAAATACCCTCTTGACAAGCCGAAAATTTCTGTTATACTGAAAGTAGGCTTTTGGAAACTAAGCAAATATTAAAGCTTCCAAAGGAATTTATCAAATCGGAGGTAACGCAAAATGCAAACAGTAAAAATTAAACTTGAAACAATCAACGACGTCAAGGAGTTCGTCAGCATTGTCACTCTTTGTGACTACGACATCGACCTTGTTTCCGGCAGGTATTCTATCGACGCAAAGTCTATCATGGGCATTTTCAGCCTTGATTTGGAAAAGCCCGTTGAGCTCCAGGCTCACACTGAGAACTGCGACGATCTCCTCAAGCAGATTGACAAGTTTATCGTAAAGTAAAAAGAGAGACCGGCTTCATGTCGGTCTTTTTTATGAATAGTTCCCACGGCTCGTCTCATAGTATTGACTATCAAATGTATTGGAGACTTGCTATGAAATTCTTTCTGAAATTCTTTCATAGAATCATCACCGTTCTGGTAGCTTTTTATTTTATCTTATGGGAGACTGTCCCCGCATTCGCTACGGATAGTGGAGAGACCTCAGTGCCATATTCTTATGTCCTGATGGAAGGGACTACAGGAACTCTTCTCTATTCCGACAACGGCAATGTGGAGTTTCCTGCTTTCCATTCAGCTAAGCTGATGACTCTTCTTTTGCTGATGGAAGCGATAGGCGAGGGAGAACTCAGCCTTGACACAGTTGTGAAAACTTCCGCCAACGCCAATGCCCAGCAGGGAGCTCAAATCTGGCTCAACACAGGCGAAGAAATAACGATTGATGAGCTTGTCAAGGCAATTACCGTCGGCAACGCCAACGACGCCGCAGTAGCAATTGCCGAAGCTGTTTCGGGGAACGTAGACGACTTCACTATGCTTATGAATCAGAGAGCCGAAGAGCTCGGAATGTTATCGACAACATATGTCGACCCGACGGGGACGCTTGACGGCAGCATCACAACCGCTTGTGATATTGCCACGCTTGCTTCGGAGCTGTCCCACTATGATGAGCTTGTTCCATACTTCACGACTTGGATGACTACCGTCCGTGACGGCAAAACCGAGCTTGTCTCGACAAATCGCATGATTCTCAGCTACAACGGCATAACCGGAATGAAAGCCTACTACAGCGACGATTGCCTTAACTGCCTGATAGCTTCAGCCGAGCGAAACGGACTTACGATGATTTGCGTTATCTTAGGTGAGCCGGACGAGTATGCACGCTTCACTACAGCTCGTGAAAAGATGAATATCGGCTTTGCTGCCTATACACTTTACACTCCAAAGAAAACTGATATCTATGTGGAGCCGGTTTCCGTGAGTGGCGGTGTCAGTCCTGAAGTGAACGCTGATATCAGAGAACTTGGAAGTTTCGTCGTAAGAAACAGTGAACTCGAATCAGTCGAGATGAAGATTGAATACTTCGATGATGTTATCGCACCGGTGAGTATCGGTGACAAAGTCGGCAGGGTAGTGTTTCTTGTAGATGATGAAGAAAGATATGCTATTTCAATCGTTGCAACGGAAAATATCGACAGAATGAATATTTTGTCCGCAGTATTTAAGCTTTTGAGAAGTATGCTGACAGGGTAGAGAAACATTTTGCCGAATTTGCACAATATTTTTCACTGAAATTCCTTGCATTATTGACCGTTTCGTGTTAGAATATAGACAAAGACAAATGAGAGGGATGACAGCTATGTCTATTAAATTAGTAACAAAGTACGCTGAAAAGTTTGTGAATCCTCACGAACTTGATGCAATTCGTCCTCAGATAACCGCCGCTTATGACACACTTGCAACACGCAGTGGCTTGGGCAACGACTTCCTCGGTTGGGTTGACCTTCCGGTCGACTACGACAAGGAAGAATTTGCCAGAATCAAAGCCGCCGCGGCAAGAATCAAGGAAAAGGCAGACGTTCTTATCGTAATCGGTATTGGCGGCTCCTACTTGGGTGCGAGAGCGGCTATCGAACTTTTAACAAGCCCGTATTACAACAACCTCAAAAAGGATACGCCCGACATCTACTTCGTCGGCAACAACATCAGCTCTACTTATCTTGACGAGATTCTCTTCATCTGTGAGGGCAAGGATGTCTGCGTAAACGTAATCTCCAAGTCGGGAACTACTACTGAACCTGCACTTGCTTTCAGGATCTTCAAGAAGCTTCTTGAGGACAAGTATGGCAAGGAAGAGGCAAAGACCAGAATTTTTGCGACCACTGACAAGGCAAGAGGAACTTTGAAAGAGCTTTCCGATTCCGAAGGATATGAGACATTCGTAATCGCTGATGACATCGGAGGCAGATATTCGGTTCTCACAGCAGTAGGACTTCTTCCGATAGCAGTTGCTGGATGCGATATCGACAAGATTATGGAAGGTGCCGCCGCCGCAAGAGAAGCATATCTTGAAGACGATATGAACGATTGCGAGAAGTACGCCGCACTGAGAAATATCCTTTACCGCAAGGGTAAGTCGGTCGAAATGCTCGTGTCATATGAACCCTGCTTTGCAATGATGAACGAGTGGTTCAAACAGCTCTTTGGCGAAAGCGAAGGCAAGGACAACAAGGGCATCTATCCTTCAAGCGCAATATTTTCAACCGATCTTCACTCGATGGGACAGTTCGTTCAGGACGGTTCAAGGATCATGTTCGAGACTGTTGTCGACGTAAAGAATCCGAAGAAGGATTTGTTCCTTGAAAATGACGCTGAAAATCTCGACGGTCTGAACTTCCTTACTAACCAGAATATGTCCGTCGTAAACCGCAAGGCGATGGAAGGAACAGTTCTTGCTCACACTGAAGGCGGAGTTCCGAACCTCATCATCGAGGTAGATAAGCTCGACGAGTACAACTTCGGCGAGATGGTTTACTTCTTCGAGAAGGCTTGCGCACTTTCCGGCTACATGCTCGGTGTAAATCCGTTCAACCAGCCTGGTGTTGAGAGCTACAAGAAGAACATGTTTGCACTTCTCGGGAAGCCCGGTTATGAAGACCGCAAGTCAGAGCTTGAAGAAAAGCTTAAAGCTGAATAATTACAACCTGATTCAACTGACTTTAGTCGTTGGATAAAGCAATAACAGCCCGAAAGGGCGGAAACGGAGTGTTACTATGATTAAACTGATCACCGGCAAAAAGGGATCCGGCAAAACCAAGGTACTGCTTGATCTTATCAAGGACGCAGTAGCTAACACAAAGGGAAATATCGTCTGCATCGAGAAGAGTATGCAGCTTACCTATGACATACCCTACAGTGTCAGACTCGTTGATGTCGATGGCTACAAGATTGACAGTTACGACAAGTTCTACGGCTTCATCACTGGAACTATTGCCGCAAACTATGATATATCCGAGATTTTTGTTGACGGAATTCTTAAGATTGGCGGCAGAAACTATGACGAGCTCGAGCTTCTCTTCGAGAGAATTGAAGCCGTTGCTCCCGACATTCTTATCGTCTTCACTGTTTCTGAGGATAAGGAGAATCTTCCTGAGAGCATCCTGAAGCGTGTTGAGCACTAAAATTCTATTGTAAGTATGCTTCTCCGCCGTAATCAAGGCTTTTTGCGGCGGAGATGAAATCTGTTTTCGAGCGATGGAAGCAAAATTTTTCAAAAGTATTGACATTCTCCGCTCGCTAAAGTATAATGTTTGTGATATTCTGAGGTGTAATGTGCTGCTGAAGCTTAAGCCGCTTTTTGACTGGGAGGACGGAGAACGTCCGGTCGAAACCGACATCCCTGTGAGCGAAATGGACAAGTATAAAGGCGTGGGAGAGTTCATAACTCCCGTATGCCTTAGAGGAAAGACTACAAGTCGTGCCAGTGTTGTAACACTTAGCTATAACCTCGACTATACTGTTTCCCATATCTGTGACCGATGCTCTGCTGAATTCACCCGCCGGTATAATCAGGACTTTGCTCATATTCTCGTAAGAGGCGATGAAGATAACGAAAATCTGCCCGACGATGAAGAGTATGTCTATTGCTCCGGCGAAACTCTCGATTTAAACGAGTTAGCTATCTCAGATTTGCTGCTTTCAATGCCGACGAAGATTCTTTGCCGTGAAGATTGTAAGGGCATCTGCCCGACATGTGGCAAGAATCTCAACGACGGTGATTGCGATTGTGATAGTGATGAATGATTACTATTCCGACGCAAAGTGGCTATGTCATAATTTGTCAAGGAGGAGGTGCTGAAAATGGCAGTACCGAAGAGAAAAGTCTCCAAAGCAAGAAGAGACAAAAGACGTTCAAGCGTATGGAAGCTTGACGCTCCGGCACTTTCAAGGTGTTCCAATTGCGGTACTTTGACCTCACCGCATAAGGTTTGCAGTAACTGCGGCTACTATAAGGGTACCATGGTTATCGAGAAGGAAGCATAGTCTTTAAACGAAGCTTTGTCTTCTTCAAAATCAGAGAAGGAGCATTTCCTTCTCTGATTTTTTAATACCATCGCCATTATTCTGAATTTAAGGAGGCGGAGCATGGCTTTGCCGATTGTCGCCGTTGTGGGGCGACCCAATGTAGGAAAATCCACACTTTTCAATAAACTCATAGGCAAGAGACTTTCGATAGTTGATGACACCCCGGGCGTCACAAGAGACAGAATTTACTCAAAATGCGAATGGCGTGCACGTGAATTTATGCTTGTAGACACCGGAGGAATCGAGCCTAAAACTAATGATACTATTCTCGTCCAGATGAGGCGTCAGGCTCAGATTGCGATTGATAAAGCATCTGTAATTATTTTAGTAACCGATATTCGTTCCGGAGTAACAGCCAACGACTATGAAGTTGCTTCAATGCTTCAGAAGTCTGGAAAGCCGATTGTTCTCTGTGTCAATAAATGCGACAGATTGGGACCACCTGAGCCGGAATTCTATGAATTCTATAATCTTGGACTCGGAGACCCGGTAGAGGTTTCCTCCGTTCATGGCTATGGCACCGGAGATTTGCTCGACCGTGTTCTGGAGAATCTCCCTGAAAGCGACGGAAACGAGGACAAGGACAGTATTCGTGTTGCCGTAATTGGCAAGCCGAATGTCGGCAAGTCTTCTATCATAAATCGTATAGTTGGAGAAGAGAGAACCATCGTCTCTAACATTGCCGGAACCACCAGAGATGCAACTGATGCCGAAGTAGAAAACGAATGGGGTAAATATACCTTCGTCGATACTGCCGGAATCCGAAAGAAATCCAAAGTCTACGAGAATATCGAGCACTACAGCGTCCTCAGGGCCTATATGGCAGTTGATGAAGCTGATGTTGCCGTAATCGTAATTGATGCATCAGTAGGTTTCACCGAACAGGATTCCAAAGTTGCCGGTTATGCACACGAGCAGGGAAAAGCCTGTATAGTTGCTGTCAACAAGTGGGACGTTATCGATAAAGATACCAACACCATGAAGGATTTTTCGGACAACCTCCGTGAAAAGCTCAGCTTCATGGACTATGTTCCATTCGTCTTCATCTCTGCTAAAACAGGACAGCGAGTTGAAAAGCTCTTTGAGCTTATTAACCGTGTCTACGCAAATAATTCAATGAGAATATCCACAGGCAAGCTCAACGACATCCTGGCTTACTCTGTCAACAGAGTTCAGCCGCCGTCTGACAAGGGCAAACGCCTGAAAATATACTATATGACTCAGCCTTCGACCAATCCGCCCACGTTCGTAATGTTCGTAAATTCGGCGGAACTGTTCCACTTCTCCTATCGCAGATACTTGGAGAATCAGATAAGGGACACCTTCGGAGGACTTGAAGGAACGCCAATACGCATTATTGTCCGTGAAAGAGACAATCAGGACACCAAATAACAGGAGCTGACAAATTGTACTATCTAGCTTTACTTGTAGTTGCGGTTGTTTCTTATCTGATAGGAAGCCTCAATTCTGCAATTATTTCTGTTCGCTTTATAAAGAGACAGGATATTCGTGATTTCGGAAGCCATAATGCAGGACTCACCAATGTTTATCGAACATTCGGTGGCATAAGTGCCGCTATGACTCTGATTATCGATGTTCTCAAGGGTTTAATAGTTGTTTTCGGAACAAGAGCCGCACTGTTTTGGTCAGAATTTTTTTCAGTCGATGAGCACAGTGTTATCACCGCTTGCATGGTTGCATCAATGTTTGCCGTGATGGGACACTGCTTCCCGATATTCTACGGTTTCAAAGGCGGAAAGGGAATCCTTATTGCGGCTGTGTGCACCATCTGCATAAACCCACTTGTATTTCTCTTTGCAGTGATTGTATTCCTTGTAGTCTTCATTTCGACAAGGTATGTGTCGCTCAGCTCGATTTCCTGCTGTTTTGCATATCCTATATGCTACATTTTAGCCGACCTGATAATGTATGGAGAGCTGAATGTTTATACAGCTATTCACGTCATCATAGCTCTTACAATGGGAATCTTCTGTTTTGTAAGGCATTATCCCAATGTTCAGAGACTCAGAACCCACACAGAATCAAAATTCACATTCAGAAAGCGAGGAGAAAGCAAGTGACAGGTATCACAATCTTAGGCTCAGGCGGATGGGGGCTTGCTCTTGCTTGCACTTCCTCACGTCTCGGTCACGACGTAACCGTCTGGAGTGCTTTTAAGGACGAACTCGATACAATCAGAAGAACCGGAGAACTTCGTGCAAAGCTTCCCGGAGTTCAAATTCCGAAGTCTGTGAGCCTCTGTGAGGACATTTCCTGCGCAAAAGGCAGAGATATTGTTGTAGTCGGAATTCCGTCAAAATTTGTCCGTTCAGTCTGTGAACAGGCGAAGCCTTATGTCGATAAGGACGCAATAATCGTAAGCAGTGCTAAAGGTCTTGAGGATGGGTCTCTTAAGCGAATGAGCGAGGTTATCTGTGAAGTATTTCCTGATAATACAATTGCTGTCCTTTCAGGACCTTCTCATGCGGAAGAACTCGGCAGAGGAATGCCCACAGCAGTGGCAGTTGCTTCTGAAGATGAAGAAGCCGCACGTCTCATTCAGTCGAGCTTCTCTGACGATGTTCTGAGACTATATGTCAATTCCGATGTAATCGGATGTGAAGTAGGCGGAGCTGTCAAGAATGTAATTGCACTCTGCTCAGGAGTTGTAGGCGGACTTGGTTATGGAGACAACACAAAAGCCGCACTCATGACAAGAGGTTTGAGTGAGATTACACGTCTGGGAGTGGCGATGGGAGCCAGACAGGACACATTCAGCGGTCTTGCCGGACTTGGCGACCTGGTCGTAACCTGCACAAGTATGCACTCACGCAACTACCGTGCTGGAGTTTTAATCGGTCAGGGAGTTGAGCCTGAGGAAGCTGTCTGCCAGATTGGAACAGTTGAAGGCTATGCTTGCGCCAGAGCCACTTTGGAGCTCGCTAAGAAATACGGCGTTGATATGCCGATAACTACCGAAGTAAACAGAGTGCTTTTCGAGGGCAAGTCTCCCAGAGTTGCAATCAACGAGCTTATGCTGAGACCTGTTAGAACCGAATAAAATTTATTCGTGAGATTTGCGTGAAAGCTATTTACTTTGGAGCGATTTTAAGGTAAAATTAGATAAAGGCAAGGCAGTAGTGCTTTGTTAAAGGAAAATCAAATATTAGTAATGGAGAGTGCTGTTTATGGAGCCGAAGTACAAACGAGTTCTTTTGAAGCTGAGCGGAGAAGCTCTTGCAGGTGATAAAAAGACCGGACTTGATTTCGACACTATCGGGAACATTTGCCGTAGTGTTAAGAGGTGCTATGATGCCGGAATTCAGATTGGAATAGTCGTCGGAGGCGGCAATTTCTGGCGTGGACGTTCAAGCGGCGCAATGGACAGAACAAGAGCCGACCATATCGGAATGTTAGCAACAGCTATGAACGCTCTTGCAGTCGCCGACAGTCTCGAAGCATTAGGCGCAGAGGTAAGAGTCCAGACAGCAATTGAAATGCATCAGATTGCAGAACCATATATAAGAAATAGGGCAGTAAGGCATCTCGAAAGAGGTAGAATAGTCATCTTCGGTTGCGGAACCGGAAGCCCGTTCTTCTCAACTGACACAGCTTCTTCATTAAGGGCCGCTGAAATTGAAGCAGATGTAATGCTTAAAGCCACAATGGTCGACGGCGTTTACGATAAAGACCCGCACAAATATCCAGATGCTGTTAAGTTTGATGAGCTTGACCTCGACGATGTTGTTTCAAAGCATTTGGGAGTAATGGACGCAACAGCCGCTTCAATGTGCAAGGAAAACGATATCCCTGTAATCGTATTTAGTCTTGAAAATCCCGACAATATTTTTGATGCCGTTATGGGTGAAAATATTGGAACTATACTACACTGACACCGAAAGGAAGGAATCACAATGAAAGATACTTTGAACAACGCTAAAGACAAAATGGAAAAGACCCTGAAGGTTCTTGCTTCAGATTTTGCGGCAATCAGAGCCGGAAGAGCAAATCCGGCAGTACTCGACAGAATCACAGTTGATTACTACGGCTCTCAGACTCCTATCAATCAGATGGCTGCCATCTCCGTTCAGGACGCAAGAGTTCTTGTAATCCAGCCATGGGATAAGTCCTCACTCAAAGCTATTGAAAAGGCCATCCAGGCAAGCGATTTGGGAATCAATCCCCAGAATGATGGTGCTGTTATCAGACTTACATTCCCGCAGTTGAGTGAAGAGCGCCGTAAAGACCTTTCAAAGGATATAAGAAAGCTTGGCGAGGACTCAAAGGTAGCTGTCCGTTCGATAAGACGTGACGCCAATGAGAAGATCAAATCCATGAAGAAGAACGGCGATATCACTGAGGATGATGTCAAGCTCTTCGACAAGGATATCCAGAAGCTTACCGACAAGTATATCGCTCTTGTCGACGAACAGGTTGCAATCAAGGAGAAAGAGATTCTTTCCGTTTGATTTTGAACTAATATTTCAGACAGTTTCACCCTTCGGGGTGAGACTGTTTGCTTGAAAGAAAGATGAAATCAGGGTGGGATAAGCTTGGCAAACGAGAATACTAATCTTAAAATTCCAACGCATGTTGCATTTATAATGGACGGTAACGGCAGATGGGCGAAAAAGCGCCTCATGCCCAGAAATTACGGTCACCGTGAGGGCGCAAAGGCTCTCAAAACCATTATAAGAGCTTGTAATGATATCGGAATCAAATACGCCACATTCTATGCCTTCTCCACCGAAAACTGGAGCCGTCCTGATGACGAAGTAAAAGGTCTTATGGACTTGTTCGACGAACAGCTCGACACCCTTAAGCAATATACAGATGAAAATGCAAGGCTCATATTTATTGGCAACAGAGCAAAACTCAGCGAGAGCCTTCAAAAGAAAATGGCTGAGAACGAAGAGGGTTCAAAGGACAACACAGGTCTTACGGTTCTTATTGCCGTCAACTATGGTGGACACGATGAGATCACCAGAGCTGTAAAGAAGATTTCAGTCCTCACAAAAGAAGGCTATATCACTGAAGACCAGATTGCGCCTGAGCTAGTAAATTCATTTTTAGATACAGGTAATATTCCTCCGGTCGACCTGCTTATAAGAACCGGTGGGGAAGAGAGAATTTCAAACTTTCTGATATGGCAATGTGCTTATGCGGAATTCTATTTTTGCGACACATTGTGGCCCGACTTTGGAAAAAACGAGCTGATAGAAGCTCTAAAAAATTATACATCCAGAGACAGACGCTTCGGCGGAGTCATGAACTAAAAAATGGAGGACTATAATTGAAAACAAGAATTATTACAGCTGTAGTATCGCTTGCTCTTCTGGCGGTTGTTCTGTGCTTCCACAGCGCTATAGTTTTGAATTTAGCTGTTGTTGCTCTTACAGCAATCATGATGTTTGAACTTTTCCGTGTAAATAAGCTTCTGAAGAGTGCACTTTTTGTTGGAAGCCTGTGTCTGTCCGTCTTTTTCCCACTTGCAGTGAGATTTTTGTCTGGGGAAAACAGTATGTACATATATTTGGCAGTAATTTTTGCATATATCGTATTGTACGCACTGGACGTCTTTATCGGCTATGAGAAGACCGACGTCGGAGTCTACTCGACAGTAGCACTCTACTCTCTGCTTATATCGATTGCTATGTCCAGCCTTTGCGTTATCGAATCATCAAGTGAGCAGTTCGGACTTCTCGCACTTATACTCACATTCTGCGGAGCGTGGCTTGACGATACGGGTGCATACTTCGTCGGAACATTCTTAGGCAAGCACAAGCTCTGCCCGAAAATAAGCCCGAAGAAAACAGTTGAAGGCTTTATCGGCGGAATTCTGACAGATGTTATACTGTTCGTGGTATTCGGACTCATTGTAGACCTGACGATGGCAGAGGCACATGTAAACTACATACTGATGGCGCTTCTTGGCGCTGGCTGTGCGCTCTTAGGAGTAGCAGGCGACCTGTTCGCATCTGTAATCAAGCGTCATTGTGATGTCAAGGATTATGGTAATCTCTTCCCGGGGCACGGCGGAGCTCTCGATAGATTCGACAGTGTCGTGTTCGTGGCTCCGTTTATGGCGCTATGTGCCTCAGGAATAGGAATTTTCTGATAGGTGGGATATAGATGAAGAAAGTTTCTCTTTTGGGCTCAACCGGTTCAATAGGTGTTCAATCTCTCGATGTCATAAAGCGCCATAGGCTTTCTGTAACTGCCCTTTCGGCAAAGTCAAACTGGAAGCTTCTTTCGGAGCAAGCGCTTGAATTCAAGCCAAAGCTTGTGTGCATTTATGACAAGGAATATGCCGAACCGCTCAAAGACGAATTGAATGGAACCGGAATAACCGTGTTATCCGGCATGGATGGTCTCCGTGAAGCGGCATGTGAACCTGATTGTGATGTTGTACTCAATTCTGTTGTCGGAATGGTCGGACTTGAACCTACTCTTGCGGCTATCAACGCCGAAAAAGACATAGCTCTTGCCAATAAAGAGACTTTGGTTGCCGGCGGAATGTTGGTCACCGAGGCAATCAGGCAAAAGGGTGTCAAGCTTTATCCAGTAGATAGCGAACATTCTGCAATATTCCAGTCATTAGAGGCAGGAAACCGCAAGGATTTGCATAAAATAATACTCACAGCCTCCGGCGGACCATTCTTCGGAAAGACATTTGAGGAGCTTGAAAATGTGACCGCCGCAGACGCCTTGAAGCACCCAAACTGGAACATGGGCGCAAAGATAACAATCGATTCATCAACCCTCATGAACAAGGGCTTTGAGTTTTTGGAGGCAATGTGGCTCTTCGACGTCAAGCCTTCGCAGATTGAAGTGGTTATTCACAGAGAAAGCGTTGTCCACTCGGCAGTGGAGTTCAATGACGGCTCGATAATAGCTCAGCTCGGCGTGCCTGATATGAGAATCCCGATTCAGTATGCATTGCTATATCCAAACAGACCGGAATCAGACGTGAAGAGATTGTCTCTAACAGATTACGGAACACTAAGCTTCCTGAAGCCGGATTTCGAGACGTTCAAGTGCCTTGGTATTTGCATAAAAGCCGCAGAAATCGCCGATACTACAGCACCGGCAATTGTAAACGCTGCCAATGAAACAGCTGTAGCAAGCTTTTTGAATGGCGAAATCGGCTTCAACGACATAGCAAGACTCGCAGAAAGTGCGTTTGATAATATCGGGCATCATACGGTTAAAAGCCTTGATGATGTTCTCACAGCAGACAAGTCGGCAAGAGAATTTGTTTCCAGTAAACTCGGAAAGGATTGATACCTTGACAATAGTCTATATCTTAGTAGCGATTTTGATTTTCGGAGTCATAATCATGATCCACGAACTCGGGCATTTTGCTGTTGCAAAGGCTATGGGTATTCGAGTAAATGAGTTCTCAATTGGAATGGGTCCAAAAATAGTTTCATGGGGCAAGAAGGAAACTTCCTATTCTCTTCGTTGCCTTCCAATCGGAGGATTTGTCGCAATGGAAGGCGAGGACGAATCAAGCGAAGACCCAAGAGCTTTCCGCAACAGACCGGTGTGGAGAAGACTTCTTGTTGTTCTGGCAGGACCCATTATGAATCTGGTTCTCGGATTTCTTATTCTTGTTATCGTGACTGCCTGTTCGGATGCGATAGTCTCTACTACAGTAGCTCAATTCTACACTGAAGACACTTCATCTCACGTGACCGGACTCGAAGTTGGCGACAAGATAGTCGAAGTAAACGGTCGTAAGATTTTCACCGACACTGACATTTCCTATGAATTCCAGATTGACGAAGACGCAGTTTTTGACATGGTTGTAGTCCGTGACGGTGAAAAAGTATCTCTTTCGGGCGTTACATTTGAATCAGCAGTTTCTGAAGATGGTTCTTCAACACTCTATATTGATTTTATGGTTGTAGGCGAAAAAGTAACGCCGATATCAGTAGTGAGCTATTCTGCAAGAAAGACAGTTTCCGTTTCAAGAATGATATGGCTTTCATTTGCCGACCTGCTGAAAGGCAAGTATTCGATTAACGACCTTTCGGGACCTGTGGGTATAGTTGACGCAATAGGCGAAGTTGTGAGCACAACTTCTCAGGGCGTAGCATTTACCGAAATGCTCGAAACGCTCATGACGTTTGTCGTGTATATTACGATAAATGTCGGCATATTCAATCTTCTTCCGATTCCTGCACTTGACGGTTCAAGAGCTGTTTTCCTTATTATCGAGGGGATCAGGAGAAAACCTGTCAAGCCGGAGCATGAAGGAATGGTGCACTTCATCGGAATGGCGGCAATGCTACTTCTTATGCTGGTTGTTACAGTGAATGACGTAATAAAGCTGTTTTAAAGGACGGTGCCATAATGGCTGTCAGAAAAGTTAAAGTAGGAAATCTCACTCTGGGAGACGGCAGAATCTATGTCCAGTCGATGCTGAATACCCGAGCTGACGATATAGAGGGAAGCGTCAGGCAAGCTGTAGCCCTTGAAAAAGCCGGTTGCGAGATTATAAGAGCATCCATCCCGAATGAAGAAGCGCTCGATCTGATTCCTGCAATAAAGAATGAAGTCAGCGTTCCATTGGTTGCGGATATTCACTTCAACTACCGTCTTGCGATAGCCGCATGTGAAAGAGGTATTGACAAAATAAGAATCAATCCCGGAAACATCGGCTCAATGGACAGAGTAAAAGCAGTTGCCGACTGTTGCAGAAGTCACAACGTCCCGATAAGAATTGGTGTTAATTCTGGTTCTTTGAAAAAGGAAATCCTCGAAAAATACGGTTCTCCGACGCCGGAAGCTCTTTGCGAAAGCGCAATGAAGCATATCGAGCTACTCGAAAGATTCGATTTCAACGATATTGTCGTGTCGATAAAATCCTCCGATGTCAGGCGCAATATAGCCGCTTATCGCCTCATGCGCCAGATGACCGACTATCCGCTTCACTTGGGAGTAACCGAAGCCGGTACATATAACATGGGACTCGTCAAGTCATCAATCGGAATCGGCTCACTTCTGGCTGACGGAATAGGAGAGACAATAAGAGTTTCACTCACCGACGACCCGGTAAAGGAAGTCGAAGCAGGAATCTCAATCCTAAAAGCCCTGAACCTTCGTGGCGGAGTAAAGCTTGTTTCCTGCCCGACATGTGGCAGAACGAAAATCGATCTGATTTCTCTTGCAAATAAGGTCGAAAAGGCTCTTTCAAATGTCGATAAGGACATAACAGTCGCCGTAATGGGCTGTATAGTAAACGGTCCCGGCGAGGCAAGGGAAGCCGATATCGGCTTAGCCGGAGGAGATGGCTCGGTAGTCATCTTCAAGAAGGATAAAATACTTGGAAAGTACTCTGAGGAGGACGCATTTGCGGCTCTTCTCAGTGAAATAGACAAGCTCTGAATCGCAGGGCAGAAGAAAGGTGTACAATGGCGTTCAAAACAGTAGGCGAATTTTTCAGCGCGTACGGAAACATAATTCCCGAGTCTATAAAATCGGGTGAAATTCAGAAACTCGGCTTTTCAAAAGACCACACCAAGGTTGCTGTTGTGGTCAAATTTTCGTGCACTGTAACAACAGCTGAGCTTGAAGCTTTTGAGTATGGACTGAAGCGCGCACTCGGGATAAATGAAGTCTACATAAGCCCTCGTTTTGAGCCCCATATGCTGACTGAAGACATGATGCCAACTGTTATCTCCGAACTCAAAAAGCGTTTGCCTGTAAACGGTTTCTTTGATGGAGCGGATTATAAATTGGAGGGCGATGTCCTGAAAATTCATCTCAGAAACTCCGGAGAAACATTTATAAGGAATGCCGGCGTTACTGATGCCCTTCCGAAGATTATAAATTCCTGGTTCTCAAGAAATATTACTGTTGAAATTTCCGGTGATGCTGTACCAGCTGTGCCTGTCGCACAAGCTGGAGATAATATCCCTGTTCCGGATTACACCCCGCCATCCCGTGAGGCTGAGCTTGATAAGCTTGTAAGCGAGCGAATGGTTGCCGCTCCAAGTCAAAAGAAAGACAAATCCCATGCTATTCCTGCCGATACATACAAAATCGAACCTCCATCTGACGATATTCTCCCTGAAGCAACTGTAGTTATGGGCAAGCGGATCACTGGCAAGATTGAGATTATGCCTATCCCGGAGGTTTATAATGCCGCTGTTAACACAAAAACAACTATACTAGGCGATATTTTTGACATAGACTCCCGCAATAGCAAGGACAACAAGCGTATTATAATTACTATCAAGGTAACCGATTACAAGAGCTCCATAGTTTTGAAGATGATAGAACTGACTCAAAAGGGCGAAGCCCTGCTTGAAACGCTCAAAAAAGGCATGACCATCATAGTGAATGGTGATGTTCAGTTCGATACCTATGATAATGAGATAAATATAAGACCCAAAGATATAAGCTCTGTTTCAAGAGTCAAGAGAACGGATAACGCACCTGTTAAGCGTGTTGAGCTCCATTGCCACTCAAATATGTCAATAATGGATGGCATTGCGCCTTCCAATGAGATTGTAAGGCGTGCATACAACTGGGGAATGCCTGCAATTGCAATCACTGATTATGGTGTGGTTCAGGGCTTCCCGGACGCTATGTACGAGGTCGACAAGATTCGCAAAGAAGGCGGCAATTTTAAGGTTATCTACGGTGTCGAAGCCTACCAGGTCAACGATGAGACGAATGTCTATTTCGGTCACGACCAAAGAAAGCTCACTGATGAATTCATAGTTTTCGACCTTGAAACAACCGGACTTTCAGCTGTAACCGAGAAGATTATCGAAATCGGTGCTGTCAGGGTCAGGGGCTTGCAGGTGGTTGAGAGAATGGTTACATTCGTCAACCCCGGCAGACACATCCCTTCGAGAATCACTGAACTCACCAGTATCAATGACAGTATGGTTGCAGATGCGCCGTATGAGGACGAAGCTCTCGACCAGTTCATGAAGTTCTGTGGAGGTAATCCGGTTCTGATTGCACATAACGCGTCATTTGATACGTCTTTTATAAAAGCCGCAGTCAAGCGTTGTGGAAAGAAATTCGACTTCACATATCTCGACACAGTTGCGATGTCAAGAGCAATGCTTCCGCAATTAGGGAAGTTCACCCTTGATTACGTTGCAAAGAATCTTAATTTAGGCGATTTCCATCACCATAGAGCGTGTGACGATGCTGAGGTCAATGCAGGAATCTTCATGAAACTTTCTGAACGCCTCATGGAGAAAGACAAAGAGCTGACAATAGAAGGTGTAAATGCCGCCGTTGCGAAGACTGACACATCAAAGCTTCCGACTTTCCACCAGACTATCATTGCCAAAGATAAGGTTGGACTTAAGAATCTCTACATACTGATATCCGATTCAAATCTTAAATATTATCACAAAACACCGAGAATTCCGAAGTCGGAGCTTATAGCTCATCGTGAAGGACTGATAGTGGGTTCTGCCTGTGAGGGAGGGGAGCTTTTCAGGGCGGTATTCCAGGGTAAGCCATGGGACGAGCTCTGCGATATTGCACGTTTTTATGACTATCTCGAAATCCAGCCGATAGAGAATAATGCATTCATGCTGAACGACGGCTCTGTCACAAGCGAAGAACAGCTCGAAAACTTCAACCGCACAATTGTAAAACTTGGCGAGGAGCTTTCGATTCCGGTTGTAGCAACGGGCGATGTCCATTTCCTGGATGCTTCCGACGCCATTTACCGTTCTATTTTAACAGGAGTTACACATCCTGCCTCGCCGGTACCTTCACCATTATATCTGAAAACCACTGAGGAAATGCTGGCTGATTTTGCATACTTAGGTGAAGAAAAGGCATATGAAGTAGTTGTCACCAACTCAAACCTCATTGCCGATATGACTGACCCGGATTTGAGGGCATTCCCGAAAGGAACATTTACTCCTCATATCGATGGCGCAGATGAAGAGCTTGTCGAAATCTGCCAGAGAAGAGCACGTGAGATTTATGGCGACCCACTTCCCGAAATCGTTTCGAAACGACTCGATAAAGAGCTCGACTCTATTATCAAGCACGGTTTCGCGGTTCTTTACGTTATTGCAAAGAGACTTGTTGCCAACTCGGTTGAGCATGGCTATCAGGTTGGCTCACGTGGCTCAGTAGGTTCATCTTTCGTTGCTTCAATGGCTGGAATTTCCGAAGTAAATCCGCTGGTTCCACATTATGTCTGCCCTAAGTGCAAACATTCTGAATTCTTCACAAACGGCGAAATAGGTTCCGGATTTGACCTTCCCGAGAAAAATTGCCCTGAGTGTGGCACACTTATGCACCGTGACGGTCATGATATCCCGTTTGAGACCTTCCTGGGCTTCAACGGCGATAAGTCTCCCGATATCGACCTTAATTTCTCCGGCGACTATCAGGCAAGTGCTCATAAATATACCGAAGAGCTTTTCGGCTCCGATAAGGTTTTCAAAGCTGGTACTATTTCCACAGTTGCGGACAAAACTGCCTATGGCTACGTCATGCGATATATGGAGAACAAGGGCTTGAAACTTCCGACAGCTGAAATTGAAAGGCTCGCAAAGGGTTGTACCGGTACCAAACGTACGACCGGACAGCACCCGGGCGGTATGGTTGTAATTCCGAGTGAATACGACGTTTACGACTTCACGCCGGTTCAGCATCCTGCCGAAAAAGCCGATTCCGATATTGTCACCACGCATTTTGACTTCAACTCACTTCACGATACAATCCTAAAGCTCGATGAGCTCGGACACGATGTCCCAACACTCTATAAATACCTCGAAGACATGACCGGCTTGGTCATAACAGAAACCCCGATGAGTGACCCGCTTGTCTATTCGCTTTTCACTTCTCCTGAAGCTTTGGGAGTAACCGAAGAGGAGATTTTCTGCAACACCGGTACTCTCGGAATTCCTGAAATGGGAACCGGCTTCGTCCGTGGAATGCTTAAAGAATGTAAGCCGAAGACTTTTTCCGACCTTCTTCAGATTTCCGGACTTTCCCACGGGACCGACGTATGGCTCGGCAATGCATCTGAACTTATCCGAAACGGCACCTGTACCATCGACCAGGTTATAGGAACGCGTGACAGTATCATGACCTATCTCATCTACCACGGTATGGATCCGAGTCTTTCGTTTAAGATAATGGAGATTGTCAGAAAGGGCAACGCTCCGAAGCTTCTGACAGAAGAAATGAAGCAGACGATGCGCGACCACGATGTCCCCGAATGGTACATCGACAGCTGTATGAAGATAAAGTACATGTTCCCGAAGGCTCATGCCGCGGCATATGTCACAGCTGCAATTCGTCTTAGCTGGTACAAGGTTCACTATCCTCTGGAATTCTATGCGGCAATCTTCACTGTCCGTGGAGAAGACTTTGACGCCGAAACCGCTGTCAGAGGAAAACGTGCCGCCAAGAATAAGATTGAAGAGTATCGCCAGAAGGGTGATAGAACCGATAAAGAGGACGGCGTTCTTGATACTCTTATGATTATCAACGAAGCTCTTTGTCGTGGCATCGAATTCCTGCCGATTGATATACATAAGTCTCACTACAAGATTTATCAGATAGAAGACGGAAAGATTCGTCTGCCGTTTGTATCCGTAAGCGGAGTAGGAGAGAGTGCGGCGCTCGCCATCTACGAAGCGGCGCAGAACAGTAACTTCATCACCGTTGAGGAATTCAGAAGCCAGGCAGGCGTTTCAAAGACTACTATAGATTCGTTGGTAGCTTTAGGCGCATTTGGAGATATGCCACTCGAATCGCAGATGACATTGTTTTAAGCTAGTAAGTACAGGACGAAAGCATATAGGTTTTCGTCCTGTACTTTTTTGAGTCAAAATTGCCAGTCACTAAACCCTGTATATCCGAATAATATGTAGAGAAGTTTCATAACTTTAATACTTAATAGGAGGATATACAATGGCTGATTTCGGATCTAACCCATATGGCTTCAAGGAAGCGGTAACCATTGAAGCTCAGCGGATATTCGACAGTTGCTCCGACAGGGATTGCTTAGAGGATTTGGAAGTCACATTTCAGGATTTCGAGTCAATTAAACTTGTGAACGAGGCAAACTATGCAAAGGCAAGATGCGCCGAGGTGACAAGCGTATACTTCTCGGTTGAGCCGATACCGTTCAACAAAGGCTTCTACTCGGTCGACATTACTTACACATTCAACGTGGAAATCGACCTTGCGGCTTCGGCGTCTTCACCTGCTGAAACCGTAACTGGAACTGCTACATTCACCAAGAAGGTAATTCTCTACGGAAGCGACGGAGGCACGAAATACTTTACTTCGAGCGACAACGGAGCAGTAACCGCCACCGGATGTAGCTACAGCAATCTGCCGAAGGCTACTCTTGCAGTTGCTGACCCGATAGTACTTGGAATCCGGCTTGTTGCTGTCCCGTCTCCAGCTTGCATCATGGACGTTACAACAGAGAATGCCGTTCTGTCAGCGTCAAGAAAGGCTATTTATGTGACTCTCGGAGTCTTTTTGATAGTCTCTCTTGCAAGAACCGTTCCAATCATGGTGCCGTCATACGACTACTCAGTCCCAAGCAAGGAATGTGTTTCCAACACAGAGAGCCCCTGCGAACTATTCGAGAAAATCAGTTTCCCGTCAAACGAATTCTTCCCGAAGAGCCTTGAAGACGCCACCTGCGGCTGTCAGACCTCAGCATCCAATTCGTAACCGGAAATCAGGAATACTAAATTGCTCACCTCAGTCATATTATTTGACTGAGGTGAGTTTTTATGAAATGCACATTGACTGAACTTAAACGCAAGGAGCTTATAGAAACAAAAACCGGCACCATGCTCGGTAAAATCAGCGATATAGAAATCGACACCGACGACGCTTCAATCGCCTCCGTAATAGTCTACGGAAGACCCCGTCTTTTCGGAATCTTAGGAAGAGATAGCGACATGATTATAAGATACAGTGATATTGATTTGGTAGGGCGTGATACAGTTTTAATCTCATCCGAAGATAAACTTTCCTGGCGAGACCAACAACCCCGCCTCAGCTTCATAGGAAAGCAGGCACCCGAAAACGAATCCCAGACAACTTTTGCATAATTAATAAGACCGGGCAGGATATTGGCTCGGTCTTATTTTAAGAGTTTTCTTTCCGCTTGTATTGACAACTTCCGACAATAAGTTTATAATTAGTTCACATACATTATGCGGGGTGATAATGTTTGAAAATCGAAAGAATCAACAGCTACACGGACAAAAGATTTTCAGAACGTGTCCTGAAACAACACGGAGCTTTTCTTGTTGACGGCGAACCATTCGGCTTTGAGATAATAAGCATCAATTCTGCGGTAGTTCATATGTAGGGAAAAGACTGTCCAAACGAACTCATCGACGATTTCAGGTACTATGCCGAACATATAACTAAGTTCTACAGGGAAGACGGAACTCTTATTTGGGAATATCCAGCGGTAGTATTATTCAAAGTAAGCCTGAAGGATATACAGCCTTCGCAATTTTATATTGATGAGGATAAATTAAAAGCTGTGTCGAGCTTTATAGAAAAGCCTGAGGACGTATTTATCCCGCTTGTCGAGTATAACAACAGATACATATCCGCTGATGGTCATACACGGCTTGCATTGGCTGTAAGCTTAGGATTCGATGAAATAATGGGCTTTACAACAGAATCAAACGATATCATAGTTGCATTCGCTGAAGAAGCTAAGAAGAGAAATATTTTATCGCCATATGACTTAAAAATTGTATCCCATAGTGAATATGAAGTTGTGTGGAATAAGTTCTGTGATGAATTTTTAGAGGAGTATCAATAATATTCAACTGGAGTTCAGACCAATACTTAAAATTCAAAGCTCAAAGAACCCAACCGGCGATAGACTTGGCTAAAAGAATAGAGGATAGAAATCCTCGGACAGTTCTTGACATCGGTTGCGGTCCCGGGAATAGTACGGCGGTGCTTAAGGCTGTTTTTCCTAATGCTCGTATTTTGGGAATTGACACTTCGCAGGATATGATAGACAAGGCAAAAAGAGCTTATCCTGATATTGATTTCGATTTGGGAGACGCAAGAGAAATTGCTGATAAATACGATTTATTATTTTCAAATGCTTGCTTGCAGTGGATTCCAAACCATAAAGAACTTATTCCATTTCTCATGAGTAAGCTTAATGACGGCGGAGCGCTTGCTATACAGATTCCGATGAACGGGGAAGAGCCGCTGTTCAGGATTATAAAAGACGTTATTTCGGAATTTAAACTGAGCAGTGTTTCAAGGCAGTGGACGCTAAATCCGGATGAATATTACGAGATTCTTTCCGGCTGTTCAAGTAGCTTCCGGACTTGGGAAACGATTTACTATCATGATTTGCCAAATCACGAAGCATTGCTCGAATGGGTCAAGGGCACTCATATACGCCCGTATCTGGCACTTCTTAGCGAAGAGGACGGATTAGAATTTGAAAATGAAATTCTCGAGAGAGTCAGGAAAAATTATCCCGTTATGGGTGACGGTAAAGTAATCTTGCGGTTCAGAAGATTTTTCTTCACTGCCCGTTAATGACTCTAGCCGATGAGTTTTTTGCAGGATAGATAGAAGGCTGTACCAAATGGCACAGCCTCTAACTTCTATTTCGATCTTACAGTCCTATTAATCCTATTATACTCAAACCCTCTGTCCGACTTAATCGGCGCCTCGAAGACTTCAAAGTACACAACCGCATTTGGAGTGAGATTAAGCTCGATATCAATCTTGCCATCTTTCGCCATTATTCTCTGGGATTTGACAAGCGGATAAGCCGCTGAGCGGAGTAACTCGTTCTGCTCGGGAGTGGGATTGGCGGGTTCGCCGATGTCGTGCCAGAGTTTACGGGGGTTGTAGACCACTTCGTCGACGGTCTTTGTAATCATGCAGTATTCGCCGTCGGGGAGGCTGAACGATGCTGAGATTTTTATATCTTCAAGCGGTTCGTCGTTGATGATGGAGTTCCAGGCAACGCCATGAAGCTTGCCGTTATCCTCAGTGACAATAAGCTCTTTCGAGCGATGAATACATCTGCCGGTGAGATTCTTGAAGAAGGTAAAGGTATGGAACGTAGGCTTCGGAATACAGCCATTGGCAACAAGTCCGAATCCACCATGAAAAGGCGTAAATGGAACACCGTGCTCCTCAAAAACGTCGCCAAAAGTCCAATATGAGTAGGAAGCGTGAATATCTCCAAGCTCAGCCAGCATACCGGCAAGGTAAGCAGCATTCATGTTGGTGTCGTGAAGCGGGGTGATAGGGGAATATGACGTGTTGAACTCCGTGAGATGAATGTCGAAGCCACGGTACTTCTCGAAGCTGTCGACAATCTTCCGGGTATTTTTGACGGTAATATCCGCACTCTCCCTGTCAATCATGTCCGGATACTGATAGTGTCCGACCGTCTCAGGTGCATGAATCGTGTAGTGATGCCTGGTGATGAAGTCAAGTGGGATGTTATTTTCACTGGTGTAAGTGAGAAATCCGTTCATCCATCTTTCGTCGTCAACTCCGCAGATAGCTGGACCGCCAACACGCAAATCGGGGCTTACAGCCTTGATTGCCGAGACAGTATGCTTATATAGCTCGCAGTATTTCCCTAAATCTGCGTCTTTCCAGAAGCCTCCGAGGTTCGGCTCATTCCAGACTTCAAAGTACCAGGTCTTGACCTCATCGAAGCCATATCTGTCCGCAAGATGGCGGATGGTCGCAGTTACAAGTTCGCACCATCTCTCATAGGATTTCGGAGGAGTGACGTTAGCTTTCCACCAGAACCCGACTTCTTCACCTGACGAAGCAAGCTTTTTCGGCATAAAACCAATCTCTAGGAATGGCTTAAGCCCAAGCTCCTTGTACATGTCCATAACTACATCAAGATATGTGAAGTTGTACTCAGCATGAGTCTCACCGTTTTCGTCGGTGTACTCGTTGTAAATGCTTAAATCCTCATAGAAAAGCCCGTGTCCACGGATGTACTTGAAGCCGATTTTCTCCTGAACAAGTTTCAGTTGCTCATAGTATTGCCTCTGAAGCGCAAGTCCCATCCGTCCGGTACCAATGCAGAAATCAACCTGATTGTTGAACGGAACAGCGGCGTTCATATCAATTTTGCAATCAACAGTTTTCATAAAAAAGCCTCCAATATAATTTCCAAGTGAAATCAGTATATCACGAATAGGATCACTGTGTCAAATAATTTATGCAAGATGTCTTTACAAGAAAGCTCACGAATGTTATAATTGGCATTGATTTATTCCGAATGGAGGACACTGATATGATAAAAGCTATGGAAATACTACAAAGTCTCACACTTGAAGAAAAGGCGTCCCTGACGTCCGGCAAGGACTGCTGGAGAACGGTTGACGTTGAGGGAAAGCTCGAAAGCATCATGATGAGTGACGGTCCTCATGGCTTGAGAAAAGAGGAAAATGGCAGAACCGTTCCAGCAACCTGTTTCCCATCAAGTGCAACAGTTGCAAACAGCTGGGACGAAAATTTGATTTATAAGATTGGCGAAGCCCTCGGTGAAGAGTGTCTTGCAAACAACGTCCAGGTCATTCTGGGACCCGGAGTTAATATCAAGAGATCTCCACTTTGTGGCAGAAACTTTGAATACTTTTCGGAAGACCCGCTACTCGCTACAAAGATGGCTTCCGGACACATAAGAGGAGTTCAGTCAAAAGGCGTAGGCGCTTGCATCAAGCACTTTGCCGCCAACAATCAGGAAACGGACAGATTCTCCGTTAATGCAGTTATCGACGAGAGAACTCTTCGAGAAATTTACCTTTCAAGCTTTGAAGAGGCAGTAAAAGAAGCGAAACCGTGGATGATAATGTCCGCATACAACAAGCTCAATGGCGATTACTGCTCCGAAAGCAAGTATCTCCTCACCGATGTTCTTCGTGATGATTGGGGATATGAAGGTGTCGTAGTTTCCGACTGGGGAGCCGCAAATGAGCCAGTCAACGGTGTAAAAGCCGGTCTCGATATCCGCATGCCCGGACCAGTTCCGTCTGCCAATGCCGCAATTGTTGAAGCTGTAAAGTCGGGAAAACTCTCTATGGAAGAGCTAGACAAAAACGTCCTCCGAATTATAGAGCTTGTAGAAAAGGGCGTCAAAGGCAGAATTGCAAATTACAAAGCCGACATGTCCGCTCACAATGAGCTCGCCATGAAAGCCGCCGAGGAAAGTGCGGTACTCTTAAAAAATAATAACAAAGTACTTCCGCTTGCTAAGCCTGACAAGATCGCTTTGATAGGAGCATTTGCTGAAGAAATCCGCTATCAGGGTGGAGGAAGTAGCTGTGTCAATGCAACCGAGGTCTCGAATCTGTTGCAGGCTCTTGACGACAAGAATATCGACTATACATATGCCAGAGGCTTCAAAACTCAGGACGATTCAATCGACGACAACCTAGTTTCAGAAGCTATCGCAATCGCCGAAAAGTTGGACAAAATCATAATGTGCATGGGTCTGCCGTTCAGAATGGAGAGCGAGGGCTTCGACAGATGGACGATGTCCCTTCCTCAGAATCAGATTGACCTGTTCAACAAGCTTTCTGCGCTAGGAAAACCGATTGTGATTGTCCTCTTCCAGGGCTTACCCGTAGAGATGGAATGGAGTGGAAATGCAGATTCAATTCTTGCTATGTACACCGGCGGACAGGCAGTTGCGAGGGCTTGTGTTAATCTTCTGCTTGGCGATGCAGTTCCTTGCGGAAAGCTATCTGAAACCTGGGCACTGAAGCTCGAAAACAACCCGACAGCTCTCAGCTTCCCCGAAAAGGGAACAGCAACCTACAGCGAAGGCGTGTATGTCGGCTACAGGTACTATGACAAGAAGAATCTTGATGTGATGTATCCGTTTGGCTATGGTCTCAGTTATACTGATTTCGAGTACAGCGATATAAAAATCTCAACAAGCGAAATCTCAGAATGTGACTCTCTTGAAGTCAGCTTCAAAGTCAAAAATACCGGCAGTGTCTCCGGAAAAGAGATATGCGAGCTTTATGTCGAGCCGACCTATCCGTCTATTTCAAGACCCGTAAGGGAACTCAAAGGGTTCAGAAAGATTTATCTCGAACCCGGTGAAGAAAAAACCGTCACTATGTCTCTAAACAAACGCAGTTTCGCTTTCTATGATGTCGAAACTCACGACTGGCAGGTTGATACCACCGTCTATAAGATTCTCGTTGGTGCGTCATCAAGAGAATTGCCACTGATGGCTTCCGTCAAAGTAAACAACTCACGCACGAACAAGACCTCCTTTACAACCGATTCAAGAGTTTATGAGCTCAATGCTAATCCAATCTCGAAAGAAGCCTTGAATAAACTTCTGACTGAGGATTTAAAGCTCGATATATCTGCACTTTCAATCGACTTGCCGCTATCGAAGCTGGTTGGTTTCAGCGGAGGAATACTCAGCGTAGATATGCTCGACAGGTTTGTCACGGAACTTAACGAAAAGATGAAGTAAAATTAGTGGAGCGATTCCTAACTGGAGTCGCTCTCACCATTTTCGAAAAACTGTTTACCGTTTTCGCCTTGACAAAAAATCATCAATCCTGTATTATTACTGTATTATGAATCGTAATTCCGGAAGGTGATTGAAGCAATTTGAGAGGGCGAGGTAAATGAACCCTAAAATAAGAGAGAAAACAATGGAGGCGTTTGCTTCCGTCTTACCTATAACAATAATCGTACTTGTACTGAGCATTGTGCTGGTTCCTGTAGAGCTTGGGACGTTTGTAATGTTCCTGGCTGGTGCGGTCATGCTTATTGTCGGCATGGGTTTCTTCCAACTCGGTGCAGAAATGGCTATGACGCCTCTTGGCGAGGGCATTGGCGTTATGATTTCAAAATCCCGTAATACCGTCATTGCGGTGGTGACGAGCTATATTATGGGCACAATCATTACGCTCGCTGAGCCTGATTTGCAGGTTCTTGCAAACCAGGTTCCGTCAATACCGAACAGAATTCTAATATGGGCAGTAGCTGTAGGAATGGGTAGCCTTTTCTCAGTGGCAGTAGTCAGAATCAGTAAACGGATCAAGCTTTCAAATATACTGTTTATCCTATATGCAATAGTCATAGTGCTTTCGTTCTTTGTCCCATCAGAATTTTTGGCGGTATCATTCGATGCCGGTGGTGTAACGACCGGTCCTATTACCGTTCCGTTCATAATGGCAATGGGCGTCGGGATGGCATCGATAAGAAGTGACAAAAATGCTTCAGACGACAGCTTCGGTCTTGTAGCTATTTCGAGTGTAGGTCCGATAATTGCCGTTCTTATTTTGGGAATCTTTTATAAGCCGACCGGCTCAGAATATGCATCTACCGAGCTATCATCTGCTGTTACAACTCAGGATGCCGCAAAGGAATTTCTGTTTGCAATTCCTGAGTACATAAGGGAAGTTTTCATTTCGATACTGCCGATACTCGGCATGTTCGTGGTCTTCCAGTTCATCAGTCACCGTTATCGCCGGACTCAGATTAAGAGGATACTCGTTGGCTTTGTATATACATTTATCGGCTTGGTACTTTTCCTGACCGGTGTGAATGTAGGCTTTTCACAAGTCGGAACTGTAATCGGAAGGGACTTGGCTTCATCTGATATGAAATGGCTTCTCATACCTGTTGGAATGCTGATTGGTTACTACATAGTCAAAGCGGAGCCTGCGATCCAGATTTTAAACAAGCAGGTTTCTGACGTTACAAACGGGGTCGTCTCCGCAAAACTCATGAACACCTGCATGTCAATCGGCGTGTCGGTGTCAGTAGGGCTTTCGATGCTGAGAGTAATCTTAGGCATACCGATTCAGTATATTCTGATACCTGGGTATATTATTGCAATAGTTCTGTCAAGATTTGTGCCTGATATATTTGTGGGTATAGCCTTTGACTCCGGTGGAGTAGCCAGTGGACCTATGACAAGCACGTTTCTCCTTCCGCTCAGTATAGGAGCGTGTGAGGCTCTCGGCGGAAATATAATGACCGATGCGTTCGGAGTTGTTGCACTCGTTGCTCTGACGCCACTTATAGCAGTTCAGCTTATGGGGCTTTCATATAAGCTGAAGCAGAAGAAGGCAGAAAGGGCGGCTATTGCGATAACAGAATCGGATATTATCAAAGACTTTGACGAAATTGTAGATTTTGAGGAGGTAGGAAAGGATGGAGAATGACCGACTGGCTTTCAGAATGTTGTTTGTAATTTCGAACCCGAAGCTTGCGGATAAGGCAAATTTGCTTCTAAAACAAAGCGGAATTCCTCTTTACTACCGCTTCCACGGAAAAGGTACAGCAACAAGCGAGTTGAAGGAGATACTGGGACTTGGAAATATCGATAAAATGATTCTCATCAGTATTCTCCCGAAGCCGATGTCTGACAGGATGTTACAAAAGCTGAACAAAGAGCTGATACTCAACACTCCGAACAGTGGAATTGCATTCAGCACGGTTTTGTCTGGCGGAAGCGGAGTGCTCTTAAATCGGCTCAAAAAGCTCAATTCGCAATACACTGAGGACGCTGAAAAGCTTATAGGCAAAGAAAGGAATGTGTACGAAATGCCCGAACCAAGACATGCTCTTATAATGGCGATAGTGAATCAAGGCTACTCAGAAGATGTAATGGATGCCGCAAGAGCTGCCGGTGCAACTGGTGGAACCGTTTTGCACGCCAGGGAAGCCGTAAACGAAGACGCATATGAATTCTGGGGAGTCCCTGTCCAGCCGGAACGAGAGATTATAATGATAATTTCGTCGCAGGAGGACAAGCTTCCTATCATGAAGGCAATCGGCGAGAGTTGCGGATTAAATTCTCCGGCAAAGGGACTTATCGTATCAATGCCTGTAGATAATGTAGCCGGAATAGCCTGAAATAAATTTGCGAGGCGACTCTGCCTCGCTTTTTTATGCCATAAATCTTGACAAGACACACCAGTATGCGCTATAATGTCTAAAGTCTATTTTTTTGATAGGTTTTTCGTTTTGTAAAGGAGAATAGCCATGAGTGAAAAACTGAACTATACAAGGGATGAAGCATGGGAGCTTCTGAACGAGTTTAACAAGGAACCTTTCCACATCCGTCACGCTGTAACTGTCGAAGGCGTAATGAGATACTTTGCCGAGACTTTGGGATACAAAGACGAAGTCGACCTTTGGGGAATCATAGGACTTCTTCACGACCTTGATTTTGAAATGTATCCCGACCAGCACTGCATTAAAAGTCAGGATATAATGAGAGACCGGGGCTTGGATGAAAGAATAATTCACGGAACAGCCTGCCACGGCTATGGACTTACAGTCGATATAAAGCCTGAGCATGAAATGGAGAAGGTGCTCTATGCAACCGATGAGCTCACAGGTCTTATCGGTGCAGTTGCTATCATGAGACCATCAAAGAGTGTTCAGGACCTTGAGCTCAAATCCGTCAAGAAGAAGTTCAAAACTCTTAACTTTGCCGCCGGATGTTCCCGTGAAGTCATTCAGAACGGTGCAGATATGCTCGGTTGGACACTGGATGAACTTATAGAAAAAACTATTCTGGCGATGAGAAGCTGTGAGAGCGAGTATGAGAAGTACTGATATTGTTTTCAGAAGTGTAGAACCTATGGAACCTGACAGAAACGGCGTTCTAATAGCCATGAGTGGCGGAGTTGACAGTTCCGTTGCGGCATTTCTTATGCTTGAAAAAGGCTATAACTGCCTCGGCACAACAATGCGGCTCTATCAGAATAATGATACCGCCACAAACAATCTTCACGCCTGCTGTACCGAAAAAGACGTTGAAGATGCTGCTGAATGTGCTTCAAGGCTCGGAATTCCTTTTGAAGTCGCAAACTTCACTTCCTATTTCAAAGAGAAGATTATCGAAAAGTTTATACGTACTTATGAAGCCAGCGGAACCCCGAACCCTTGTATTGACTGCAACCGATATATGAAGTTTGGCAAGCTCTTCGAACTAGCTGAGAGAAGAGGACTTTTTTACATATGCACCGGGCACTACGCCAGAATTGAAGAGCGTGACGGAAGATTTCTGCTAAAAAAAGCTGTTGATACCGCCAAAGACCAGAGCTATGTTCTGTACTCTTTAACCCAGAATCAGCTCGAACACATAAAATTTCCGCTTGGCGAGATGACAAAGACTGAAGTCCGTGCTCTGGCAGAGCGTGAAGGCTTCCTGAATGCCCACAAGCACGACAGCCAGGACATCTGCTTCGTTCCCAATGGTGACTATGAATCATTCATGGAGAAGTTTACCGGCAAGAGCTATCCGGAAGGAGATTTCATCTTCTCTGACGGCAAAGTCGCAGGCAAGCACCACGGCGCAGTCGGCTACACAATAGGACAGAGAAGAGGCTTAGGCATCTCATACAGCGAGCCGGTATATGTCTATGATAAAGATATGGATAACAATATCGTATATGTCGGAACGGAAAATATGCTTTACAGTACCGGTCTTATTGCCGACGATGTAAACTGGATTCTGTTCGACAAGCTGACAGACAGTCTTAAAGTAACCGCCAAAACGAGATACCGCCAAAAAGAATTTCCGGCAACAGTTGAGCCTCTGAAAGACGGCAGATTCAAACTCATATTTGACGAACCGCAAAGAGCTGTGACAAAGGGACAGGCAGTGGTTTTGTACCAGGGCGATTATGTCGTCGGCGGAGGAACCATAACCCAGGCAATAGGAGAGATGAGATAATGGCTAAAAGCCTTGAACCGTATCAGGAAATAGAACGTAGCATACAGACCAGATTTTCAAGCGATATCTGGACACCTTTCATGACTGCCATCAGGGATTATAAGCTCATCGAGTCGGGAGATAAGATAGCCGCCTGTATGTCCGGTGGCAAGGATTCTATGCTGATGGCAAAGCTTCTTCAGATTCTCCAGCGTCACAGTGAAGTTCCGTTTGACCTTATCTTTCTCGTGATGGACCCCGGTTATAACGAACTGAATCGCAATAAAATAATAGAAAACGCAAAGCTTCTGAATATTCCGATAACGATTTTCGAGACAAACATCTTCCAGGTTGCGAATAACACTTATCGCAATCCCTGCTATCTATGTGCCAGAATGAGAAGAGGGCATCTCTACAACAAAGCAAAAGAGCTCGGTTGCAACAAGATTGCTCTCGGGCATCACTTTAACGACGTAGTGGAAACAACCGTAATGAGCATGTTCTACAGCTCTCAGCTTCAGGCAATGCCGCCGAAGGTTCACTCGAAGAACTTTGAGGGAATGGAGCTTATAAGACCGCTTTATTGCGTACATGAGGACGATATAATCGCGTGGAAGGAATATAACAACCTCGAATTCATCCAGTGCGCCTGCCGTTTCACCGAGAACTGCAAGGAATGTAAAAGCAACTCTAAGAGGCAGGAAGTCAAAAATCTTCTGAAACAGCTTCAGAAAGACAACCCAAGAGTCTGCAAGAGTGTTTTCAACAGCATCCACAATGTTTGTCTCGACACAATGGTCGGCTACAAAACAAAGGGCAAGCTCTACGACTTCAACGAGATTTACGAAAATAAGGTTGACGACCGGCAAAATAAAAGCTATAATACACAGTAAGAGATTGTCAACATAAAAGGAGAGAATAGAATGTCAAAGAAAAATGGAACATCAAAATCTATAGGAACTATAGTGATAATAGTCATCATACTTGTAGTGCTCATTGTAGCAGTACTGTGGATTCTGGACCTCGGCGGAAGTGAAACTGTTGAGGGAATTTTGGGTTCCGGAGATGTATCAACAGTTGATGAAGAAACTGACGGCACCGGCACTTACAAAGAGCTTCTGAACGAATATTCACTTGCAGATGCTACCCAGGCAGTTCAAACTACAGACGAAAGTGGTGATACTGTAATTACACTTTCCGGTTTAACTGTAAGCGTTTCAGGCGATGAATCGGGAGTCACACTTGAAGATAAAGATATAGTCATCACTCGTGAAGGAACCTATGAATTTACTGGAACTCTCGACGACGGCAGAATAATCGTAAATGCTGTCAACCAGAATGTTGTTCTTATACTGAACGGTGCCAACATTACCTGTTCAAACGGCTCGGCAATCTATGTATATAAAGCCGGAACATGCACAATTCTCCTGAATGGCAACACTGAAAACACCATTTCGGATGGTTCCAGCTATGACTTCTCGCTGTCCTACTGCGACTCAGCTTCCGAAGAGACTAATGCCGCAATATTTGCAAAAGATGATTTAATCATCCGTGGCACTGGTACCCTCATCGTCAACGGCAACTTTGCCGCCGGAATCATAGGCAAAGATACTCTCAAGATAATCAATACAAATGTAACTGTAACAGCTGTCGGCAATGGCATCAACGGCAAGGACAGCCTTACTATTCAGAACTCAACCGTCAATGTCACAGCCGGCAAGGACGCTCTCAGATCTACTAACGATACCGACGCTACTCTTGGCTACGCTACTTTCACCGATTCCAATATTACTCTGGTAGCCGGAAATGACGGCGTACAGGCTGAGACTGGAATCACAATCTCCAACTGCTCTATAAGCATCATAACAGCCGGCGGAGCATATGAGACCACATCTGACAGCGCAAAGGGTCTTAAATGCGTTCAAGGTTCAATCACGGTAGATGGCGGAAGCATTGTCATCGACAGCGCGGACGACTCGGTTCACGCGGCAGGGGAAATAAAAATTTCGGATGGCGTGTTGAATCTCTCGTCAGGTGATGATGCCGTTCACAGTGACAGCTCGGTAACTGTTACCGGTGGTACCACAGTAATCTCCACTTCAAGTGAAGGTCTGGAAGGTGAAAATGTCTATATCAGCGATGGTACGGTCTATATCAATGCCAAATCAAATGCAATAAACGCTTCCAATGAAGACGCCACTGACGGTAACGTCGATATCACGGGCGGATATATCTATATCAGCTCGAATGACGATACCATCGACTCAAAGGGCGATATCACAATAAGCGGCGGCACAGTCATTGTAAATGGCAACTCTGACGGAGGACTGAAGTATGAAGGCAACTTCGCTGTCGATGGCGGAACGGTTCTTATGCTTGGCTACGCTTCAACTGCAAAGAATCCGAGTGAAGCCAATCAGAATACCATTTCCGTATCGTTTGCAAGCGCAGTGTCAACCGGTTCTTATATCAGGATTTCCTGCGGAAGCGAGGAATTTGTCTTCAAGACCACAAAGCCGGTCGAGAATGTTCTCTTCTCGTCATCAATGCTTGTGACCGGCGAGACGGTTACAATAAGCTATGGCGGAACCTATAAGAAAGGCGAAAGCATCGACAATATCTGCACTGGCGGCACCTATTCCGGAGGAAATGAGCTCACACTCACCGTTTCTGACGGTCTTACAATCTACGGATAAAACAAAACTATATATGGAGGAATCATCATGGCAGAATCAAGCGAAGCAATCAGCACAGCTAAGAAAGTAATATTCAGCGGTATACAGCCTACAGGCATATTCACTCTTGGAAATTATCTCGGGGCAATAAAGAACTGGGAACCACTTCAGGACGAATACAACTGCATCTACTCAATAGTAGATGAGCACGCTTTGACAGTCAAAAGAGACCCGGCAACATTCAGGCGTCAGACAATAGAGTGCTATGCATTGCTTCTTGCTTGCGGACTCGACCCGGAAAAGTCAATAGTCTTCATTCAGAGCCACAACCCGAACCATGCTCAGCTCAGCTGGATTCTTTCCTGTTGCACTCAGTTCGGCGAGCTCACCCGTATGACCCAGTTCAAGGACAAGTCCCAGAAGCATCCTGACGACGTCAATGCAGGACTTTTCACATACCCGGTACTTATGGCGGCTGATATTCTCGTCTACAATGCAGATTTGGTTCCGATTGGTGAAGACCAGAAACAGCATCTAGAGCTTGCAAGAAATATTGCAGTTCGCTTCAATCAGCGCTATGGTGATATGTTCACCGTTCCGGAAGCTTATATTCCCAAGACCGGTGCCAGAATCAAGAGTCTTCAGGACCCGACAAAGAAGATGTCGAAGTCTGATGACAATCCGAATGCATGCATTCTTATCTTAGACGATAAGGACACCATCATCCGCAAGTTCAAGCGTGCAGTCACAGACAGCGACACTGAAGTGAGATACGCTGAGGGCAAGGACGGAATCAATAACCTGATGACTATCTATTCCTGCGTTACCGGCAAGAATATGGATGAAATCGAGAGCGAATTCTTCGGCAAGGGCTACGGCGATTTCAAGCTCGCAGTAGGTGAAGCAGTTGCTGACAGCCTGGAACCGGTAAGAACCGAATATGCTAAGCTCATTGCCGACAAAGCATACCTGAAGCAGTGCTACACCGACGGTGCACAGCGTGCATTCAGACTTTCAAACAAGATTCTCACAAAGGCTTCCCGCAAGGTCGGCTTCGTTGACTACAGATAACAAAGGCAGGTATTATTTGACATGAAATTAGGCATGGTAGGACTTCCTAATGTAGGAAAGAGTACACTTTTCAATGCGCTTACTAACGCCGGTGCAGAGTCGGCTAACTATCCATTTTGTACGATAGAGCCGAATGTCGGTGTCGTCAGTGTTCCAGATGAAAGACTCGACAAGCTCGCAAAGATGTACAACCCAACAAAGTTTACTCCGGCAACTCTCGAATTTGTAGACATAGCCGGGCTTGTAAAGGGAGCATCGAAGGGTGAAGGACTCGGAAACAAGTTCTTAGCAAACATCCGTGAGTGTGATGCAATTATCCACGTTGTCAGATGCTTTGAGTCGGACGACATCATTCATGTTGAAGGCTCTGTCGACCCGAAACGTGACATCGAGACTATAGATTTGGAGCTAATATTTGCCGATATCGAAGTTCTGGAACGCCGTCTTGACAAGGCAAAGAAGATGGTCAAGGGCGACAAGAAGTATCAGGCGGATATCGAACTGACTGAAGGTTTGCTTGCTCACCTTACTGACGGTAAGCCTGCAAGAAGCTATCCGTTTACCGATGATGAAAAAGAGATGATTCGTTCAACTCCGCTTCTCTCACAGAAGCCGGTCATCTACGCCGCAAATCTCTCAGAAGACGATTTCAGAGCGGATATAAACACCTCGAAGAATTATCTTACAGTCAAAGATATAGCAGAAGTCGAGCATTCCGCAGTTCTCCCGATTTGTGCCGAGATTGAAGCCGAGCTTTCCGACATGGCAGAAGAGGACAGACAGCTTTTCCTTGAAGATTTGGGTCTCGAAGTCTCTGGGCTTGACAGAGTAATCAAAGAAGGCTATTCGCTTTTAGGGCTCATTTCATTCCTGACTGCCGGAAAGGACGAATGTCGCGCTTGGACAATCAAGAAGGGCACAAAGGCTCCTCAGGCGGCAGGCAAGATTCACACCGACTTTGAACGTGGCTTCATAAGAGCCGAGGTAATCGCATTCAGTGACTTGGAAGCCTGCGGAAGCATGGTTGCCGCAAAGGAAAAGGGACTCATCCGTTCCGAAGGAAAGGAATATGTCATGCAGGACGGCGACGTCGTGCTGTTCAGATTCAACGTCTGATTTTAATCGTAAATAACAAAACCGCCGAGGGCAACTTCGGCGGTTTTACTTTATGGCGTTTCCGAGGTGATTTGAACACCCGACCTACCGCTTAGGAGGCGGTCGCTCTATCCAGCTGAGCTACGGAAACATCAAGTTCCAGACACCATGCCATTATACATCATGAGCCCGAAAAAATCAATACTTCCAAGCCAAATATTTTTAAGTCCACACTTCGACAATATGCCCGCCCATCAGGTGCTATTCTTAAAGTATCAAGTTAGAAAGGCTGATAGACGTGAAAAATGTGCTCAGAGGGCTTTTATTTGTGACAATAGCTCTCGTTACGTTTCCTGTAATAGCAGTACTGATTTCTGAGGGCTCAGCGTATTTCTTCCAAAGTGAAGAAGAAGCACTGCCTGCACTATCGCAGAATACAGAGCCTAAAGCTTATCCTATGATTGAAGAGGTAAACGTCTATGACGTCACTAAAGAATCAGTAACGACGCTGTCTATAGAAGACTACCTGACATATTCAGTACTTGGAACTCTTCAGATGGACGCTGAACCTGAACTGATCAAAGCACAGGCGGTTCTCATGTATACATATATTTTAGGAAGACGGCTTGAAGAGGAAGCTTCACCGACCACAGAGCTTTTTGGCTGTGACATCAGTACCGATACGAACAAGTATGTCCGGCTGGTATATGACTCAGATTGTATGGGAAAAGTCCGCAGTGCTGTCAGCAAAGTGATAGGGGAGTATGCCACCTATAATGGCAATATTATAGCACCAGCGTATTGCGTATCAAACGGCGGAGTCAGTGAAAGTGCACTCACAGTCTTGGGCGAAGATGTTCCATATCTTATGAGCGTAGAAAGTGAATATGACAGCGATTACATAACCGAGCTCTACTATACTTCAGACGAAATTTTTGCAAGAATAACCACTCAGAATGAAGGCGTAACACTTTTAGGCGACCCATCTGAATGGATAGAGGTAACCTCATCAACCGATACCGGATATGTCACAGAGGTTACTCTTGCCGGAGACAAAACTATCACCGGCAAACAGCTTTCCTCCTGGCTTAATCTCCCTTCGGCGAGATTCACTGTATCCTATTCAAGCGAATTTGATAGGTTCATCTTCAGAGTATCCGGAAGCGGACATCTTGTAGGACTTTCGCAGTATGGTGGAAATAAGATGGCAGAAGCCGGTTACAGTTATTACGAAATAATCAGCTTCTACTTCACAGGTGTTGAAATAGTCACTTCAAAATAAAAAACTGTAGGAGAATCCCACAGCTTTTAAGACAAATCATATCAAAGATTGCCACTTATGATTTCACTGACCTGAAGCGATGAAATGGTGTAGCTGAGTCCTGAACCTGTAACTGTGCAGGTCGTAATCTTTTCGGGAGAGTTATCCGTCGAAGTCCATTCGTTGATAGGCATGTAATAAGCGATTTCAATCGTGTAACCGTCGTCGGTTGCCTCAATACGCTGTACAACAGCATAGTACGCCATCGAACGTGGACTTACCGGAATCGAGTACATTCCTGTGCTTTCGTCATACTTAAAGCTCAGTTCTTCGTCGCCGACGGTTCCGTGAGTATAACTGAGACCCGAGCCGAAGAGCTTTATAATCCTCGAATCAATCTCGAAATAGGAGATAGAGTAGTAGCCGTTCTCAGAAGTGTATGTCGAAGAAGGATTCAATATAACATCCCAACAAGCCGCAGTGATGATGACATCCTGATTGAGAAGCGATGTGCTCTCAAAAGATGGGACATCAGCCGCAGAAAGCGGAAGGACAAGCCTTTCAAGAGAGTTAATCAGTGCAGAATTATCATTCTTAGATTCGACATAATCCCGGTAATCAATGACAGCAGTAACGACACCAAATATCGCAAATCCAAGTACAATCAAACCAAAGATAGCGGAGAAAATCTGAGAAAGACTTATGTTAATTGAAGATGATTCTTCTGAATCCTCATCTTCTGAAACTCCAAGACTTTCCGTGTCCTCGTCCAAAGCGTCGTCAAGGATTTCCATGACCTCTTTCCGCTCTTTTTCTGTGTTCTCAGAAATCTCTTTAAGCTTCTTCTTTCTCTTGGATTTCTTTGTATTTTCAGTCGACTGTTCAGGCTCTTCCACAGGCTCAGCAGGCTTTTCCTCAGGGATAGCCTCAATAATGCCAGCGGCGTCGGCAAGACTTGTCAGATCATCGGAAACTGTCTGAGAATTCGTGCTCTCGATAATCTCTTCTTTTTTGTTTTCATTATCTGTAGACATAATTAACCTCAGTGTTTATTTTATCTGTCCATTACCTGTTATGATATACTTGTAAGTCGTCATCTCCCGAAGTCCCATAGGTCCTCTTGCGTGGAGCTTCTGTGTGGAGATTCCTATTTCCGCTCCCAGACCGAATTCGTAGCCGTCGGTAAATCTCGTTGAAGCATTGACGTAAACTGCGGCGGCATCGATTCTCTTCTGGAATTCTTCGGCGGCAGAAACGCTTTCGGTTACAATGCACTCAGAATGTCCGGATGAATACTTCTGAATATGCTCGATTGCCTCGTAGATATTGTCAACAACCTTGACTGCGAGAATATAGTCTAAAAACTCTTTTTCATAGTCTTTTTCAGTTGCAGGAACAACAGACTTTCCAAGAATCATCTTCGTTAATTCGCAACCTCTCAGTTCAACATGGGACTTGTCAAGCCTCTTTTTAAGAGCAGGAAGGAAATCCTCGGCAATATCCTTGTGGACAAGAAGAGTCTCTGCGGCGTTGCAGACAGAAGGTCTCGAAGTTTTCGCATTGTCGACGATATCAACCGCCATCGGTATGCTCGCAGAAGAATCTACATAAATGTGGCAGTTTCCGGTGCCTGTCTGAATAACAGGAACGGTTGCATTCTGAATAACGGCGTTTATGAGCCCGGCACCGCCTCTAGGGATAAGCAGGTCAATAACTCCGTTCGCCTTCATCATCTGTTCAGTGGATTTACGGGTGGTATCCTCAACAAGCTGAACGGAGTCTATAGGAAGTCCGGCTTCTGCTACAGAATCACGCATAATCATCGCCAGAATAGTATTTGTGTAGATGGCTTCTTTTCCGCCTCTGAGAATTACGGCATTTCCGCTTTTCAGGCAGAGAACTCCTGCATCAACGGTGACATTTGGTCTCGACTCGTATATGATTCCGATAACTCCCATCGGAACACTGATTTTCGTGATTTTGAGTCCGTTAGGTCTTATCTCTCCGCCTTCAACGATTCCGACAGGGTCGGGGAGAGCGGCTACCTTTCTGACTCCGTCGGCAATATCAAGAATTCTCTTTTCGTTCAAATAAAGCCTGTCGGTCATAGTGTCGCTTATGCCAGCTTTCTCAGCCGACTTTACATCAATTCTGTTCTGCTCCAGAATATCGCGCTTGTGCTTTTCAAGTGAATCCGCAATAAGCATAAGTGCCGAATTTCTGAAGTCTACAGACGAGCAGGAGAGCTCTTTTTTAGCTTCAACTGCATTCCTGCCGATGGTTTCAAAATCAGTCATAATCTCACTCCTTATCAGTCGTGAACAGCGTTCCGATTTGCTCGCCGTCAAATACGTCGTACAAATTAGTCGGACGCTTGCCGTTTATAATCATCATATCTATATTTTCACTGAGTGCAATTTTAGCCGCTTTGAGCTTTGTCGCCATTCCGCCGGTTCCAAGTCCTGAAGCCGAGCCACCGGCAATTTTCAGCAAATCATCCGAGATCTCAGTGATTTTGGAAATCAGCTTCGCATCACTGTTTACCTTCGGATCACATTCATATAGACCGTCTATGTCCGACATTATGATGAGCGTATCTGCTTTCGTCAATACAGAAACAATTGCGGCGAGAGTATCATTTTCCCCGACTTCAAGCTCTAGCTCATCTATGGCAACAACGTCATTTTCATTGACAATTGGTATAGCTCCCAATTCAAGAACTTTACCCAGCGAGTTGATGACATTCTCTTTTCTTTCATCAGTCAGAACAAACTTCGTAAGTAAAACCTGTGCGGCAACGATTCCGTATTCGTTAAAATACTTCTCATAGATATTCATCAGCTCGCATTGTCCCACAGCGGCACAAGCCTGTTTTGTGGGAGTGTCTTTTGGTCTTTCCTTCATTCCAAGTCTTGCTGCACCTAGCCCGATAGCTCCGGAAGTGACTAAAACTATTTCGACTCCCGAGTTCTTGATATCCGAAATAACCTTGACAAGTTCCTCAACATGCCGGATGTTGAGTTGTCCGGAAGGATGGGTGAGGGTAGAGGTGCCGACTTTTATAACTACTCGTTTGAGTTTATCTTTCATATATATCAAACCTTTTCTATATTTTATCTTGCTACGTTATTGATTGGGTTGCCTTCAAGATATGCCCTGATGTTGTCTCTGACAAGCCCTATGAGCCTTACTCTTGTCTCAATAGGAGCCCATGCTACATGAGGAGTAATCACGCAATTCGGAAGCCCAAGCAAAGGACACTCCGGCGATATTGGCTCCATTGTAAGAACATCAATCGCTGCAAATGCTATCTTTCCGTTCTTTAACGCCTCCGCCAGGTCTTTTTCGTTAATCACTCCGCCTCGTGAAGTATTCACAAGCATGGCAGTCGGTTTCATCATCGAAAGCGTTTCAGCATTAATCAGCTCTTTAGTGCCATCATTCAGAGGGCAGTGAAGAGTGACGATATCTGAGCCTTTCAAAACCTCTTCCAAGGTATTAATCGAACCCGTTCTTGTGTACACCAGGACATTCATATTGAACGCCTGAGCTATCTTCGCAACCGATTTTCCGATAGCACCGTAGCCAATTATTCCGATAGTTTTGCCTGACAGCTCATTAAGCGGGATTTCAAAGTGCGTAAACAGCTTCGATTTGCTCCAGCTTCCGCTTTGAACGTACTCGTTATACTCGTGAATCTTTGAGAAGTGATTGAGAATCAGGGCAAAAGTGTGCTGTGCTACTGCATCGGATGAATACCCGGGAACATTCGCTACAACACATCCATGCTTCGTGGCGGCTTCAATCTCTATATTATTGTAACCGGTTGCAAAAAGACCTATAAATTTAAGATTCGGGCACTTCAGGAAAACCTCTTCGGTGATTCTGCATTTGTTTGTGAGAACTATTTCAGTGTCGCCAATATTAGTAGCAATCTCATCAGGTGCAGTGAATCCGAAAACAGTCGTATCTATAAGGGAAGTAAGCGGTTCAAGCGATACGTCTCCGCTTGTGACAGTGTCAGCATCCAGAATAACAGCTCTTGACATAGAAAACCCTCCATCAAGGATTGTAACCGTCAAATGCCTGATTGATTACATTGTCATCGGCATCATTTCCGGCAAGCTTTGAGCGCTCAACCTTGACTGCTTGTTCGACATCCTTCAAATCGTCAACATCTCCGCCATCCGTTCCGGATTCATCATCAAGCTGATTTTTAGAATTTTTTCTGTCCTGAATCCAGAATACGAATATAGCAATCAGAAGTATAACTTCGCAAACTCCGACAACTGCCGCAGTGGTTGGGTCGCCGTAAAACTGAAGGATCAACGGGAGGTCACATACGAAAAGCCAGAGGAAGTCAACAATCTTGCGCTTTCTCAGATAGAGTGCCAGGAAGACAACAGTTGCAATAATGCAGAATATAATGTGCATGTTTTTAGGAAGCGGTGCAAATCTCGATTGAAGCTCCGCAGTCAGAACCAGATTCATAGTAAATGATCACCTTTCAATAGGATTCAATTTGTGTGTATTTATTGTATTATAACATGCGAAGAGCGAAATTGCAATACAAGATCTGCGTTTGTGGTAATAATGACCAAAACAAAATCATTGATAATCCGAAATTTCTATTACAAATTATTTTTCAAAATCGTCCCCAACCTGTTGACATTTCTTGTTCTATCGTGTACTATATATTGTGTGATGAATCGATGAACATCAGGTGAATGGTTCGTCAACAATAGCAGAAAAGATAAAATCTTTCTTGCAAAACCGAAAGGATTGATAAACATGGAAAAACTTTTTAAGCTCAAAGAGAACGGCACTACAGTCAAAACCGAAATCCTTGCAGGTCTGACCACGTTCATGACAATGGCGTATATCATTGCTCTGAACCCGAATCTGCTGACGAATTTTGGTGCTGAGGGCACTGAACTCTGGAACGGCGTATTCATGGCAACATGCTTGGCTTCCGGAATTGGCACAATCTGCATGGCTTTCCTGGCAAACAAGCCTTTTGCAATGGCTCCAGGCATGGGTTTGAACAGTTTCTTTGCTGTTGTAGTTGCAAATATCGCAACACTTGCAAGCTGTTCCTACCTTCAGGCATATCAGGCAGGTCTCTGCATAATCCTGATTGAGGGTGTTGTATTCTTCTTCCTCTCCATCTTCAATATCAGAGACAAGATAGTCCAGGCTATTCCTGTTGGAATCAGAACAGCAATCGCTCCTGCAATCGGTCTTATGCTCTTAAACATCGGCTTCGGCTCAAATGTAGGCGTTTATGATGCGGCTGAACCCGAAAGCAACTGCTTTTATGTTTTTAGAGACTTCTTTGGCTCTCTGACTCCATCCGTTCTGAAAGACTCCATGGTAGGTGATACCGCTTACCCGACAATGGTTCTCACTGTTGTTACAATCTTTGTAGGACTGTTTGCAATGATTATAATGAGGCACTATGGCATCAAAGCTAACGTGCTTCTGGGTATGCTCATTGGTTCTGTTGTGTACTGGGCAGGGGAAGCTATTTTCCTTGGCGTAAATCCTTTTGCCGACCTTGCTGATGCATCTTTCCTCCCTGCATTCGGAGATATGGCTGAAACCACTCTCTTCAAGTTCAACTTCTCAACTCTGTTTGATATCGGATGGTTCACTGTAATCACTCTTATCATCACATTTTGCATGATAGACATGTTCGATACCATCGGAACTCTCGTTGGTACCGCTTCAAGAGCTGGCATGGTTGACGAGAATGGCAACATGCCTCAGATGAAAGAAGCTCTTCTTTCCGACTCGGTCGGTACTCTTGTCGGTTCTGTGACCGGTACTTCCACCGTTACCACCTTCGTTGAGTCTGCTTCCGGTGTAGAAGCAGGAGGAAGAACAGGTCTTACAGCTCTTACAACCGGTATTTTGTTCTTAGCTTGCATCTTCTTAGCGCCTGTCGCTGCTGTAATTCCTGCGGCTGCAACTTCATCAGCACTTGTCTATGTCGGAATTCTCATGCTCTCCGGACTCAAGAATCTCGACTTCAGCGATTTTTCACAGCTTGCTCCTGCGGCAATCATGCTTATCGGTATGCCGATAACCGGTTCTATCGGACATGCAATCGGCTTAGGTCTCATCACCTACACCGTAATCAAGCTCTGCACCGGCAAGTTCAAGGAAGTTTCCTGGCTGACAATTGTCATTTCCCTTATCTTCCTCGTCAAGTTCTTCGTTGTAGCATAATCCACCTTTCTATATTTTTTTCTGAAAGATCGTCGGTAACAGCCAGCGATTTTTCTTTTCTCAGGATTAGTCAATAATCTTCTCAGTTTTGTCAATTGACATGAACCGCTTGCTTATGTTATCATAGTAACAAGTAAAAACTGTTGGGAGGTTACTTTATGAAAAAATTATTAAGGCTTCTGTCCTTTGCTATGGTGCTGATTTTCACTGTATCTGCTCTCGGTGTCGAGACTTTTGCAGAAACTACAGTCAGTATAGATATGAACACAACGTATCAGACAATTGACGGGTTTGGTGCTTCATACACATGGTACAGCGACTGGCTCGTAAACAACGTAAACGCTGAGACTGCATATGACTGGATCTTCAATGATGCCGAATTCAACATTCTGAGATTCAGAGATCTGAATCACGTAGGAGACGAATATCAAAGCGCCTTGGATGGATATCAGACATATTATGCTTTCTATTCTGCAGCTTTGGAGCGTGGAATTGAGCCGATTGTTCTTGTAACCAGCTGGGGACAGTATGACAGAGACCTCGACTTCGTCGCTTTCACCGAGCTTGACGACAACGGCTATACCTATTACACTCTTGCAAAAGACGAAAACGGCGAGTATATGTATGATGAGCTCGCTCAGTTCTGTGTCGAGTCCGTCCAGCTCTTCTTTGACGCCGGAATACCGGTTGATTACTTCTCAATCTCTAACGAAACTGAGCTTCAAGGCTTCCAGATAGATGAAAATGGCAATGCCCGTAATGAAGCCGGATTCTTCTTCGGAGCTGATGAGGACGAATACCACTGTTGCTACTGGAAAGCTCACCTCGCTGTTTATGAAGCATTCCAGGAAGCCTTCGGTGAGTATGCTCCCAGCATAACAGGTGCCGAAGTAATGGCTGACACTGCAAGCTGGTTGGAGGCATATCTTACGCCTCTTATTGAAAACGGTGGTGCAGACACATTTGAAGTAATTGCCCATCACCTCTACGGCAGTCAGAATACTCCCACAACGTATTCTGAAGTTGCTGACCTCTACTACGGTGATTACACCCTTTGGCAAACCGAGTGGTACTACAACGAATACATAAACCACGCAGAAAAGATGGCAAACGAGTTCATCTATGAGGGAATAAGTGCCTATCTCTACTGGAACGGTGTCTGGCCGTTCGACAGTGGCAACTGTCTTATCGAACTAGGCAGTTCAAGTAGTGACGCTGATATCACGAGAAATGGAAATCACTATATAATGATGCATTTCTCCAAGTACGTCAAGAGCGGCTATGAGCGTGTTGAGGTCGAAAACGACTCAAACTCCACGATAGTAGCCTTCAAGGCTCCCGATGACTCCAGACTTGCTATCATTGCTGTAAATAATACAGATGAAGATGACGAAATCACGTTTGACATTGGTGACGCAGAAATAACCGATTCCTTCGGCTATCAGACGATAGGGAACGAAAACCGGTATAAGTATTCCTATTGGAACGAAGTCTCCTATTCTGAAGTCAGGAACTATCTCCCTGCACAGAGTGTAACCACATTTGTAATCGATATGCCAGCCAACGCTGATTATATCGAAGTCGTTGCAGAGGAGGCGGTGAATCCCTTTGTGAAAACGCCTTCAAGTGGAGTTGAAACCTGGCAAATTGTCGTAGCAATTGTTGCTGTAGTGCTGGTAGTAGTGATTGCAGTTGTGATTGTCGTCCTGACTAAGAAAAAGAAGCCCGCAACTGTAGAACCAGCTTCCGAAAACAATGATCCCGGAGAATAACTCATGGATTTTCCCGAATCAGTCGCCCGAAAAAGGCGGCTGATTTTTTTCAAAAAAATTATTCCTACGAGTGCAATAATTGGAGAGTCTGATGTGTATTAGTAATTGGAAAGATGTGAGAACATCAGAAACGGCACAATTATTAAGAATTGATTAAGATTTGTCCGTCTGTATTGCAATGGATTAGAAAATATCCTATAATATAAATATCACAGGAAGAAAGGATGGCACAATGTATGAATGATGAAACCGTTATCCTTCCAGAGGATAATAATATAAATACAAGTCCGGATGATTTCAACTTCAATCTGCGTAAAGTGTCTTCAACCACGCCAGACAAGATTGCAGAAACGGCAATCAAGCAGGTACAGATTGAAGAACCCAAGCTAGATTCAGGCAAGAAACCGGCAATCATAATAGATAATCTGTCAAAGGTCTTCGTAATCGGAAAAGAAAAAGTGAGAGCTTTATATAACGTAAACTTGACTATCTATGAAGATGAGATTGTCTGCCTTTTGGGAACATCCGGCTCAGGCAAATCTACGCTTTTAAACCTGATGGCAGGGCTTGAAAAGCCGACAAAAGGCTCAGTAACAATCTTCGGAGAACGAGTGGACAAGATGAGCGAGCGAAAGCTCGCCGTGTTCCGGCAGAAGAACATGGGCTTCGTTTTCCAGTCGTATAATCTTCTGCCTACTCAGAACGCAATCGACAATGTCAGTATGCCTTTAGCATTTGCAGGAGTCAAACGTAAAGTCAGGACAAAGCAAGCAAAGGAAATGCTACGGCTTGTAGGGCTAGGGAAGCGAATGAAGCATAAACCCACGCAGATGTCCGGCGGTCAGCAACAGCGCGTCGGTATTGCCAGAGCATTCGTTGCGAAGCCGAAGATAGTCTTTGCAGACGAACCCACAGGAAACCTCGACACGAGAACAACAATCGAAGTCATGGAAATGATGGTCTCAATATCAAGAGAAAATCACCAGACTTTGGTCATAGTAACCCACGACGTCGAGATTGCGGCATATGCCGATAAGATTTACCACATCACCGACGGAGTAATCTCCGCTGTAGAAGACAACCGTTCAAAACAGATTGCAGTAGGTTCCACGGAAGCCTCAGATATAATAAAGGCTGCCGAGTCAGTATAAGTAAGCAAAGAAAGGACATTACACCATGAAAAAGATATTAAGCATCATGCTCAGCCTTTTGCTCGTAATGAGCATTCTTCCGCTTGGAGTTTTCGCGGAGGAAGACGGCGATGAACCAGTCAACAACACTCCCACAATCACCACTACATACGGCGTAAGCATCCAGAATCCCACAATCAGCAGTCAGTCGATAAATGCAGGCGAGACCTTCACAATTGGCTTCACGCTTGCAAGTAACGCCACCATGAACTATCAGTACACTTACGGCTCATATAGCTATGCTACTTGGGATTCAACCGCACAGACTACAGCATCTATTTCGGGAACCGGCTTCAGCTTCTCCGGGTATCTTGCCGAGCAGGAGCTCCATAGCGGCTACAACTCAGTAACCGTTCTTTCCGACAGTTCTCTTGAAACCGGAAGATATCAGGTAACACTGATAGTAACCTGTACTTCGTCAACCGGTTCGACGGTATCCGATTCAAGAACCTTCAATATCGATGTAGAGTCATCCGAGGTAACTCTTGATGAGGATAACGACACTCCGAGCTTTACTCTTACCGGTGCGTCAATTCCTGAAGGTAAAGGCAAGTCGAATCTCTCGACAAATCTTACTTTGAGCTTTAAGAACAACACTGGTTATACAGCAAATAACGTCAAAGTCGTTCTTTCAAGTCTCGGCGGTTTAGTTCTCAACACCTACACCGACACAGTAGACTGCGGAACCGTTGCCGGCGGAAGCACAATAACCGCCTCTTTTCCAGTTATCTTCCCGGAATATCCGTCCGCACAGCACACACTACAGGCAACTGTAACCTATATCGACAACTCAGGAAATCAGCACTCTGAAACGTACAATATTTATCTGAGAGCTACCGAGAAGTCGGACACAACAGAATCCTCAACCGAAAAGTCTCTTGAACCGAAGGTTATCGTTTCCGGCTATACTCTTGATGTCGACACAGTTGAATCTGGTGAGGAGTTTACTCTTACCTTCACGTTAAGAAACACAAGCCACGACAAAGCTATAAAGAATATGACGGTTGATGTCGAGACCGCAAGCAGTAGCAACTCAACAACAAGCACAAATATCTTCTCCGCAATCGACGGCACTACTTCCTTCTACACTGAGGAGATTCCCACTGACGGAGAAATGGAGTATTCAATTGCCCTGAAGACCAGCGCCACTGCCGGTGCGGGTACATATCCGATTACAATCAGATATGATTTTGAGTATGACAATGGCACGAGCTATTCTGCAAGTAGCAACTCGATTACAATCAATCTGCAGGTCTCCCAGGCTATCAAGTTTGAGCTTATGGAGTGGAAGCCTCCGACGGAGTGCTATGGCTCTCAGGGCTGCAATATCTACTTCCAGTTCTTCAATAAGTCAAAAACCGCAATGAGCAGTCTTACAATCGGTGTCGGTGGAGACTTCTACATGGCTACCGAGTACTATGGCACCCTCAGCGCATCGAGCTATGACTTTTTCAGCGGAATGATTTACGCTAACGACCCCAGCGCAGTGGGGGAGACTAGGACAGCTATTCTCACCTTCTCGTTTGAGGATGAATCAGGTGCCGAGCACACCCTCGAATACGAATTCGATGTCTTAATCTGCGAAGAGCAGGAGACGACTTACTTCGATGAAAGTGATTACTGGAGTGATGACTACTACTTCGACGACGACTTCTCTGTAGATACAAGTGGAGGAAACGTCTCTGAGGGTAGCCTGAGCAACGTAGCAAAAATTGCGATTGGTGTCGGTGCCGGCGTTATAATAATCGTGATTATAGTCATAGTGGTTGCAGTTATCAAGAACAAGAAAAAGAAGGCGCTTCTTGACGGTCTTGATGATGACGACGATGATGAATAAATTCCGCTTTTCCCTATAGGGAGGGATGACTGATTATGAGAAAAACGGATATCGTAAGATTTGCCTTTTCCAACTTTCTAAGACGTAAAGCAAGAAGTATGCTAACCGTTCTCGGAGTTGTAATCGGTACGGCGGCAGTCGTTATAATGCTTTCGATAGGCATCGGTATGAATAAGGGCTTTGAAGACCAGATAAGCTCCTATTCAAACCTTAAACAGATAACCATCTATTCCTATGGCGGCTCGTATCAATACGACGAAGACAGCGGTACATACGTCTATACGGAATCGAACACAGTTCTTGATAACATTGCCATTGAGGAAATAAGTGAAATGGACCATGTTCAGGTGGTTTCACCGTATCTCTACTACTGGGGCTACCTGATAATGGACAACACCGAGAAGTGCTCTTCAATGTCGATTATTGGCATAGACGCCGCTTCAATGGCGGATATGGGCTATGAGATTCTTTATGGTCGGCTCCTTGACGAGAGCGATGTTGGAACAACAAACTTTGTTATGACCTACGCCATGCCTTTCTACTTCTACACAATGCGAGAGGAAGACGAGATATGGTGGAAGACGATAACAGAAGACGATGAATTGCCATTTAACCCTGTAGGCAGTAATCACACATACCAGTTTACATGGTATTGGTCGTATGGCGAAAGCGCGGTTGACACATCAAAACCAAAGATTGAACTGATTGAAGCTAATTGCGTTGGAATACTTGTATCAGATGGTAATGGCGATTATGATTCTAGTGTTTATATGGACGTAGGAGGAGTTTTTGCTCTCACCGATGAATTTGAAGAAAATCAAGCTAAGTATTACGGCTATGATTACACACCCGAGGAGAGAGAAAGCACAGCCGACAACAGACAGAATATCTATGACCAAGTTATAGTATTGGTCGAAGATTCAAAGTATGTTCAGGGTGTGGAAGCCAAGCTCAACGAAATGGGCTATGAGACATACTCCTCAATGGAATATCTCACCCAGCTTCAGGATCAGACAAAGTTCTTAAGAGCTATTTTGGGTGCCATCGGCGTCGTAGCATTCATTGTGGCGGCTATCAGTATCGCCAACACGATGGTAATGTCCATCTACGAAAGAACGAGAGAAATCGGAATTATGAAGGTCCTCGGTTGTAAGCTTTCCGATATACGTGGAATGTTCCTTATCGAAGCCGGTATAATCGGGGCTGTCGGAGGAGTGTTAGGCGTCGGATTTAGTTATGGAGCTTCTGCGGCTGTAAACTATCTTGCAAGTGCAGGAGGAATGTCCATGCTTGGAATCGACGCTTCAACCTCTGCACTTTCCGTAATCCCGCCGTGGCTTGACGGCGTAGCGGTGCTTCTTGCAATTGCAGTAGGTATAGTCTCAGGACTTTATCCCGCAATCAGAGCAACCAGACTTTCGGCACTCGAAGCCATCAAGAACGAATAATTTTTGCCAGTTAGGTCAGTACCTCTATCCATATATGTTTGCCGCACGGAATTATCCACTTCGTGCGGCAATCTATTTCCAGAGGATTTTTATCAAAAAGTGATTGAAAACCTACTGAATATATGTTATTATTAGAGTATCGAAAATACAGGTGGTACTGACTATGAAAATATCAACAAAAGGCAGATATGCTCTCCGGATGCTCGTCGACCTCGCCGAGAATCAGGGCGATGGCTACGTTTCGCTTAAAGACATAGCCGAACGGCAGAATATATCGAAAAAATATCTTGAGCAGATAATCCCAGCCTTCAACGGCTCAGATATCTTAAGAACAAACAGGGGATATCAGGGCGGCTACAGGCTCTCCAGAACTCCCGACAAATACACGGTGGGGGAGATTCTGAGACTTACCGAAGGAAGCCTTGCACCGGTATCCTGCCTTGAATGTAACCCGATAGAGTGCAGTCGCAAAGATATTTGTCCGACGCTCCCGGTCTGGCAAGGGCTATATAAAACTATAACCGACTACCTTGATGGCATAACACTTCAGGATATTATGAATAGCGAAAACCGCCTGCTATGACCAGCAGACGGTTTTGATTTATTCCGCAAACATCGGCGTCGACAGATATCTGTCACCGGTATCAGGGAGAAGAGCCACAATTATCTTGCCCTCATTTTCAGGACGTTTGGCAAGTATCGAAGCAGCATACACTGCAGCCCCAGATGTGATTCCTACTAAAAGTCCCTCAGACCTTGCAAGTTTTCTGCCAGTTTCAAATGCCTGTTCATCCTCGATAGTTATTATCTCGTCGTAAATGCTTGTATCAAGAGTGTCAGGCACAAATCCGGCACCGATTCCCTGAAGCTTATGAGATCCAGCAACACCAGTTGACAGAACGGGTGAGCCAGCCGGCTCAACGGCTACAACCTTGACATCAGGATTACGATCCTTCAGATATTTTCCAACGCCACTTACAGTTCCACCCGTTCCAACACCAGCAACAAAAATATCAACCTTTCCATCAGTGTCGTTCCAGATTTCAGGACCCGTCGTTTCAAAATGAGCCTTCGGGTTGGCAGGATTTACAAACTGTCCGGGAGTGTAGCTGTTGGGAATTGTCTCTGCAAGCTCTTTAGCCTTCGCAATAGCGCCCTTCATTCCCTTTGAGCCCTCAGTCAAAACCAGCTCAGCACCATAAGCCTTCAAAAGATTTCTTCTCTCTACGCTCATAGTCTCCGGCATAGTCAGGATAATTCTATATCCCTTTGAAGCTGCAATTGCTGCCAGACCAATTCCCGTGTTGCCACTGGTAGGTTCAATTATGACAGAACCTTCCTTCAAATTGCCATTTGCCTCCGCATCATCAATCATTGCCTTAGCAATTCTGTCCTTGACGCTTCCCGCAGGGTTCAAATATTCGAGCTTTGCAAGAATATCAGCGTAATACTTATCCTCTTTCAGGTAATTGTTGAGTCTGAGAAGGGGAGTACCGCCTACCAAGTCGGTTATTTTGCTGTATACAGTCATTGTATTATCCTCCTTTGAGCTTTTTACTGGATTAAAACCTACCAGTATTGTAGGCAATTATATCATATACAGCTTTTGCTGTCAACATGTTTTTCAGAAAATCCGAAAATTTTTTTACGACAAAAATTTGGAAAGTGTGTTGCTTTCTTTTTCTATTTCATCACCCTCACACAATACATTCATGAAAGATAAATCAAAATACGTTACAATGTTGTTGACAGAATTATGAGGAGTGATATAGTGAACTCGTTTATTGAATTTGACAAGGTAACAAAAATATATAAAACCGGCGATGTGGAAGTAAAAGCATTGTCGGAAGCAAGCTTTACGATTGAAAAGGGCGAAGTCTGTGTAATCGTCGGAGAATCAGGAGCAGGAAAGACAACACTTCTTAACATCCTCGGAGGAATGGACACCCTTACAAGCGGAAAGGTAATCATGGATGGCGTCGATGTCAGCAGTCTTCAGAAAGACAAGCTGGTAGATTATCGCCGCCACGATATCGGCTTTGTATTCCAGTTCTACAATCTGATTCCAAACCTCACGGCTCTTGAAAATGTCGAGATTGCGTCCCAGCTTTGCAAGAATCCTATTCCGACTAAGGATGCTCTTACTGCCGTTGGTCTTTCCCACAGGCTGGATAACTTCCCGGCACAGCTTTCCGGCGGAGAACAGCAGAGAGTTTCGATTGCCCGTGCACTTGCAAAGAGGCCGAAGCTCTTGCTCTGTGACGAGCCCACAGGTGCCCTCGACTATGAAACCGGAAAATCAATCTTAAAACTCTTGCAGGACTGCTGTCGCAACGACGGCATGACTGTAGTTATCATCACGCACAATTCAGCACTGTCAGCAATGGCAGACAGAATCATCCGCGTCAAAAGCGGAACCATTCATTCGGTCAAGATGAACGACCATATCGTTCCCGTTGAGAATATTGAGTGGTGAAGCTACTATGAAAAAAGCTTACAGTAAAAACATCAGAAGAAGCATAACCGGAAGTATGGGCAGGTTTGTTGCAATACTTCTTATCATCATGCTCGGAGTTGCTTTTTTCGCAGGGCTCAGACAGACCCGTTCTGTTATGCTTGCAGTCGAGTTTGATTACCTCGAAGAAACCAAACTTTACGATTTAAGACTTATCTCGACAATAGGCTTTGAGGATGAAGATATTGCTGAAATTTCAGAAATAGATGGAGTTGAAACTGCAGTCGGCTCAATAAATGCTGATTTTATCTCGGATAGTAGTGGAGAGGAACTTGTGTATCATGCCATGATGCTGACAAGTGGCGTAAACGAGCCACAGCTTGTCTCAGGCAGGATGCCAGAAGCCGCAAATGAATGTATTGTTGACTCGCAGGTGTTCTCCGAATACGATATCGGAACCACTATTGTCATCTCAGACAGCAATAGCGAAGATACACTTGACACGTTTGCATATACCGAATACACCATAGTCGGAATATGCCGTTCGCCGTTATATCTTGACATCTCAAGAGGCACAACATCTCTTGGAAGCGGAAGCATAACCGGCTTCATAATTATCCCCGAGGAAGGCTTCAACAGCGAATACTACACCGAAGTGTATGTCACGAGTACCGAAAAATACGATCCGTACACAGATGAATATAACGATATGATTGATTCGTTCTCAGAGCTTATGGAGGGCGAAGCCGGTATAATTATAAACACCCGATTCTCCGAAACAGTCGCTGACGCCGAAGCGGAAATTGCCGACGCCGAAAACGAACTTGAAGAAAACCGTGCAGAAGCCCAGCAGGAGCTTGATGACGCATGGGCTGAACTTCAGGACGCACTTACCGAACTACAGGATGGCGAAATTGAGCTTGAAGACGCAAAATCAGAACTTGAAAATGCCCTGATTGCAATTGAAGAAGCCGAATCAGAGCTTGCAGACGCCAAAATTCAGCTTGACGATGCTCTTGAAGAACTCAATGCTGCCGAGGACACTCTCTCTGAACAATTAGTAACACTTGAAGAGGCAAAAGCCCTCGTTGAAGCATATGGAGTTGGAGAAGAAGAATACAACGCCGGATTAGCCCAATATAACGCCGCAAGAGCAACTCTGGATGCAAGCTGGGAAGCTTACTATTCGTCGCTTGACGACTATGAGAATGGTCTGGCTGAAATAGAAGATGCAAAACAGCAGTATGAAGATGGCTTGGCTGACTATGAATCAGGTCTGACAGAATTGGAAGACGGCTGGACTGAATATTACGACGGTCTTGCCGAATATGAGGACGGTGTTGCAAAATTTGAAGAAGAAATTGCCGATGCAGAGGCGGAAATTGCTGACGCAAGAGCTGAGCTTGATGACCTGGAAGAGCCTACTCTTTACGTCTTCACAAGAAGCATTAATTCCGGCTATGTTACTTTTGAGAGCGACTCGCTGATTGTTAGCAACGTCGCAAGATTCCTGCCGATATTCTTCTTCCTGATTGCGGCACTAGTTTGCTCAACAACCATGACAAGAATGATTGACGACGAGAGAACTCAAATTGGCATTCTCAGTGCTCTCGGCTACAGTAAGGGTGCAATACTTGCAAAGTATGTTATTTACTCTGGTGGTGCCGCTATAATCGGCTCTGTTGCGGGATATTTCTTAGGAAGCTTCCTCTTCCCACTTGTAATCTTAAAAGCATATACAATGCTTTACAATATAGAGGGCTTTATCTACATATTCAGCCCTGCTTACTTCCTTGTTTCGCTTGCAATTTCGCTTGTATGCTCAGTCGGAACTACTGTAGTATCATGCCGTGGTGCGCTTAAATGCCCGCCGGCTGACCTGATAAGACCAAAGACTCCTGCCGCTGGAAAACGGATATGGCTAGAAAGAATAACGCCAATCTGGTCTCGCCTGAAGTTTATGCACAAGGTAACTCTTCGCAATATCTTCAGATTCAAGAAGCGTATGATAATGATGCTTATGGGCGTCGCAGGATGTACTGCACTCCTGCTCACTGGATTTGGAATTAATGATTCGGTTTCAAATCTCGGAAATTTCCAGTTTGACGACATATTGACCTACGATATTTCAGTAACATTCTCGGATAAAATTACCGAAGATGATATTTCGAATATTTCTGACGAGTTGTCTGATGTAATCGAAGCGCAGGCAATCTCAATGTCATACTCCACGGATGTAAGCGCAAACGACGTCTACAAGACCGCTTATTATATCGTTTCTGATGATGAGAATTTCAGTGATGTGATAAGCCTTCACCTGGACGAAGAAACGGTCTCACTCCCGACAGATGGTGGAGTACTTATCTCTGAAAAGCTAGCTTCGATGCTAGGCGTTGACGTAGGGGACAGCATTGCCGTATATACAACCGATAGTGAGACGGCAGAAGCCACCGTCTCCGGACTCGTAGATAATTATGTACAGCACTATATCTACATGACCGGTGAAGCCTATGAAGAAATTTTCGGAGAAAACTACGAGTCTGAAACACTCATGCTGAGTCTTACTGATGATGCTGACCATTACAGCGTTTCGGCAACGCTTCTGAATATAGACGGGATTTCAGCTGTCACTGTTGTAAACGACACAAGACAGATGATTGACAACATGATGCAAAGCCTCAACTATGTTGTTGCACTCATTCTCTTCTGTGCCGCCGCACTTGCATTCATAGTAATGTTTAACCTCGGAAACATCAATATTTCCGAACGCGCAAGAGAAATCGCCACAATCAAAGTCATAGGCTTCAGAAAGAGTGAGACCAATGATTATGTCTTCCGTGAAAATATCGTCCTTACACTGATGGGAATAGTAATAGGGCTTCCTTTGGGTGTGCTTCTCCATGCATTTGTAATGTCGCAGATTAAGGTTGATATGGTTTCGTTCAAAGTTGTAATCAGCCCTATGAGCTTTGTGTTTACAGTGGTGCTGGTAATACTGTTTGCAATCATAACGGACCTGATACTGCGAAAGAAGATATCTGCTATAGACATGGCAGAATCACTGAAGTCGGTTGAGTAAAAAATTACAGTAAAAACAGCGGAGTCGTATTTCTACGACTCCGTTGTTTTTTGCGGCTCGGGTCGCCGCCTAAGGAAAGAATATGATTGAAAGTGGTGCTGGCAAATATTAAAGGTGTGAATCAGCCTTTCGAGTTCGCCTCTGCCTTTTTCGCCTGAATCTCATCCCACAGCTTATCTGCAGTAGGCTTCCAGTTTTCGGCGTAGCTTTCACACTTGTCGCAAAGGTGATCCGCACTCTCGATACTCTGATAGTCGGTGTTCGTCACCTTTGCTTCCTTGACCATAGCTCTCAGCTTTTCTGGATTTTCGAGCATCGGGCAAGGTCTCAACATGTTATCATTAAACGGCTGGTTGTCGTGATATGCCTGGAAGAGAGGACTCCTCAAAGCATCCAGAAGCGTGCAGTCGTGGATGTTGACATTTGAATAGTGGATGAATACGCAAGGCTCAACATCGCCCTTGGCGTTGATGTGGAGATACTTTCTGCCGCCTGCAATGCAACCGCCTATGTACTGAGCATCATTCTGGAAGTCGATGCTGAAGATAGCCTTCGAGTGACGATATTCTCTGATTCTTCTTAGAACCTTCTTGCGCTGTTCAGGTGAGGGAAGAAGCTCGGTAACCGCATCGTTTCCAACCGGCATGTAGTGGAAGAACCAGATAAAGAGTGCACCTGCGTCGATAATCATGTCAAAGAACTCTTCGCTTGTAATGTCGTCGCAGTTATGCGAGGTGTAGCAAGCAGAGATTCCGAACGGGAGCTTGTGCTTTTTAAGAAGCTTCATAGCGTTCTGAACTTTATCGAAAACACCTTCGCCGCGTCTTGAATCGTTTGCATCCTAAAGCCTTCAAGGCTGATTGCGGGAACGAAATTCTTGACTCTGAGCATTTCTTTGCAGAAGTCATCATCAATTAGCGTACCATTCGTAAAAGCCAAGAACTCGCAATCCGGATTCATCTCGCAGATTTTGATTAAGTCATTCTTTCTTACCATCGGTTCGCCACCGGTGTAGATGTACATGTAACAGCCAAGCTCTTTACCTTGCTTGACAATAGAGTCTATGGTTTCAAGACTAAGATTGAGTTTGTTTCCATACTCAGCCTCCCAACAGCCAGTGCAGTGTAAGTTGCAAGCAGACGTAGGGTCGAGAAGAATCGCCCACGGAATATTGCAGTTATACTTCTTCGACATCTCCTGCTGATAAGCATATCCGTTTATGCTGTCATTAAGAAGCAGGTTCTCAAATACCGTCTTCCGAACGCCCGGGTCAAGGTCATACAGTTTCATCATGAACTGATACCAGTTATCCTTCTCTTCGACCGACTTCTTTATTACAGCAATCTGTTTCTGAAAAGTGTCACCGCTGTAGCTTTTTTCGAGTGTATTCACGAGCTTGGGGATGTTTTCCTCCGGATTTTTTCGAGATAGTTAAAAGCCTGCTTGATTCCGAAATTCTTTAGAAGATTTTTCTTCATAACCATTTGTCCTTTCTTGCGCAGAGTATTTTCCGCTTTCTTGATTGTATTCTAAATCAAATAGCGAAATTTGTCATCGGACACGAAGGCATAAAGTGTGGTAAAATCGGACCTCACAAAAAAGTGTTACTTTTCGGGACAAAACAGTTTATTTGTCCGTGTTTAAAAAAAGGACAGCAGTTTATAATTAATACGTCTGAATTTTGTTTGAAAGAGGATTTCTAATGGAACAGAAAGTAACTCAAAACAACGCAAAATCTATTATCGAAACATACGTAGGCAAGAAGCTGGAAGCAATGCGTGACAATCCCGACAGGGAATCAAGAAATCTCGTCGATTTGGCGCTTGGTCTTTCCGCTGGAAGGTTTCAGAAGCATTTTTTAAGTATAGCTCATTCCATGCTTGAAGACGAGAACAGCCCTTACTATGCACTTATCCATGACGCAATCAAAAATGTGGGAACGGCAAATATTCTTAAATTCGGAATGAACATCGGCTACAACAGCTTCACAGCTGGGGCAAAAACAATAAGAAATCTTGAAAAAGAACATTGTTATAACATCCCTTGGGCAATAACCTTCTATGTTGACTCTGATTCCTTCTCCGAAGAAGCATACTCGAAAGTCATCAAGCAGGGTGTAAGGCTCGGAATCTACACATACGTCTTCTTCTGCTCAGAAATTCCGGAAAAACTGACCGAAATATTTGATGAAGAATCGGAATGTGCCTTTATTCTCTTCTCAGATGCTGAAAGTATTGAAAACGGATTGCTGGAACAGGCTTCTGAAATCAAGAACCTGATGCTTTGCGTCAAATATTCCGATTCTGCGATAAAGGTTTGCGAGCAGTTGAGAAGTAGCAAGGCTCTGTATTCTCTTTGGTATGAATATAGTAATAAGCCAATGTGTGAAGAGCAGCTTAACATCGCAGATGAGCTTCATCCAGTACTGACATTCTTCGTCAAGTCTCATGATGATTATAACGGCTATAACGAAGTGTATGACGAGGTTTACAAGCTAAGAGACACGAGAACAGCCGCAAGCGTCCCAATGGAATATTCGGGAACGGTCAGAATGATTGATGAAATCATTTCGGATGATACATGTGTAGCGGTGTTCAACGAATCCGGAAAGCTTATATCTGTTGATGATTCAGGTAACGAATGTAATTTCAGGAATCAGACCCTTGCGGAAATTTTTGAAATGTGTTATCCTAAAATTATCAAATAGTATCTGGAAGAGGGAATCAATATGAAAACAGGAATTGTTGACGTCGGCGGCGGTATGAGAGGAATTTATGCCTGTGGCATTATGGACTATTGCCTCGAACAGGGCATAACTTTTGATTTGGGAATCGGTGTTTCTGCCGGTGCCGCTAATATCTGCACATTTCTTGCCGGTCAGAAGGGCAGAAATTATAAGTTCTACATCGATTACAACCATCGTAAAGAATCCATGAGCCTTTCTAATTTTGTGAAGAAAGGCTCATACATAGATATGGACTACATCTACGGTACACTCAGTAACAAGAGCGGTGAATGTCCGTTTGACTTTGAAGCTTTGCTGAAGAACCCGACAGAGCTTCTGGTTGTAGCGGAGAATTCGATTACCGGCGAAACAAAATACTTCACGAAGGATTATGTCAAGCAGGACAACCTTGATATTGTCAAAGCTTCTTGCTCAATTCCGTATGTATGTAAGCCATATTTTGTAGACGGTGAACCTTATTATGACGGCGCACTCGGTGACCCTGTGCCTATTGAGAAGGCGCTATCAATGGGTTGTGATAAAGTAGTTCTTATCCTTAGTAAGCCACGTGACGTCATGCGGCTTCCGAAGCGTGATATTGCGGTTGCAAAGAGAATAAGAAAAGAATATCCAATCTCAGCCGAAAAAATAAGCGGCAGGGCAGACCACTACAATTCACAGCTCGAAACTGCAAAACGGCTCGAAGCCGAGGGCAAGGTTCTCATTCTTGCGCCCGACGATACCTGCGGAGTGGATACTCTCACAAAAGAAAAAGAACCTCTGGATAAGCTTTATCAGATGGAAATCAAAGATGCAGAAAAAATCCCGTCGTTTTTAAACTAAACGGCGGGAATAATCAATTCTCAGGAGGGAGAACTTTATCAGATATCTTCGAAAAAGAACGTGCACAGGACGCAATCTTCTTAAGAAAATCCTCAGGTGCATCGCATTTCTTCGAAGTCAGCCATCGTTCGATAGTGCACACAAGAGCATCTGCATAGAAGTTAAGTTGAAAGTCCTCATATTCATCCATAAGTCCGCTGAAGCTTGAACGAAGTGTTACTCTGAGCATCTCTCTGAAGTGGTCGGAAAATGAGTTCTGACCTTCAATCTGAAGAGCCGGCTTATAGAATCTTCGATTATCATAAAGATAACAGCAGAGAACATCAAAAAGCTCCCAGCTGGTCTTGGTTGAATTGTCTTTGACTAGTAACAAAAACTCAGAATCGAATATCCAGTTCACAAGGTCATACTTGTCCTTGAAATGATAATAGAAACTCTTTCTGTTCATGCCGCATCGTTCGCAAATGTCAGTAACACTTATCTTGGAGAAAGGTTCTTCTGTCATAAGCTCCTTCAGTACTGATGCAAGAGCACGCTTTGTGATATTTGAGTCTGCCACTTTCATTCCTCCATTCTCTTTCTTTGAAAACAATAATACTATTGTACAAAAAAATCGACAATTTTTCAAGTGTAACATTCAGACAATCTATGGACAATCAATGATATTTGTCCAAACAACATAAGGAAAATTTGTATGAAACTCGACTGGAAAACCTGTTTCAAGGCTGTAGTAAGCGCAGTCATACTTTTTTTGATAATCCACTTCATCGACAGCATATTTGCCGCTCTCGGTATCGCCATGAATGCATTAAATCAACTTATCGTAGGACTAATAATTGCATATATAGTGAATATTCCAACAAGCTTTTACGAAAAACACTACTTTCCGAACAGCGAGAAAAAGACAGTGGCAAAGAGCCGCAGACCTGTCTGTATGCTCTTAGGTTACCTGACTATAATTCTTGTTATAGTCCTGGTGCTTCTGCTTGTAATCCCGCAGTTCGTTTCCTGCATAAGAACATTTATCGATCAGCTTCCATCGCTGGTTCTATCTATTCTTGAGAATAAAACAATTGTAGGACTTCTGCCTGAAAGCATCATAGAATGGCTTGAGGGGATTAATTGGAGCGAAATTGCATCCAATGTAAGCAGTATCATCGGAATTATTTCACTTCTTTCTACAAGCATCACTGACGTCATCAACGATATTCAAGGAACTGTAAACACTGTTACAAGCGTTGCTCCTACTGTAGTATCGGTTTTGTCAACAGCTTTAGTTGGTCTGGTATTTTCTGTCTACTTCCTGTCAGCAAAAGATAAGCTTTTAGCACAATTCAGAAATCTTTCTACCACATATCTGAAGCCCAAGTGGCATGAAAGAGTCTACTATATTTTGGGAACTCTCAACGAAAGCTACCACGGCTACATTGTGGTTCAGTGCACGGAGGCACTTCTTTTGGGAACTCTCTGCACAATAGGAATGCTGATTTTAGGTCTTCCATATCCGACGATGATTGGCGCACTTATAGGTCTCACTGCACTTATTCCAATCGCTGGCGCATGGATAGGGACGGTAATAGGAGCGTTCATGATTCTTACAGTGAATCCTATTCAGGCGGTAATATTCGTTCTCTTTATTCTGGTTCTCCAGTTTGTTGACAACTACTTCATCTATCCAAAGATTGTTGGCAAGTCGATAGGTCTTCCATCTGTGTGGGTGCTGGCGGCAGTCAGTGTTGGTGGAGGACTCTTTGGAATCCCAGGAATGTTAATCTGCGTCCCACTCTTCTCAGCAATCTATAAGCTTATCAAAACTGACGTTGCAAAGAGAAATTCAGAGAGCAGTAGGGAAGAGGAGAATGCTCCAGCTCCAGCAAAGACTATTGATACCTTGCCGGAAGACTCAGAAAACTAAAAATCGCATCAACGAGAAAAAAATATCTCAAAAATGTCCGTGTTAAACTGATATGACCCAAGAAAAAGAGAAAATCCAACGAAG